>JAQCAD010000007.1 GCA_027621915.1 Pseudomonadota bacterium | reverse complement strand
GATCCATGCGCTTGCACCGTGCTGAGAAGATGCGTGATTATCCCATGTATTGAAACTTAATCAGAGTCTTCCTAGCTGAGCAAATCCCGATAAGACTCGCGCAGTACATTCTTTTGCACTTTCCCCATCGCGTTGCGCGGTAATTCATCAACGATCACGACACCCTTAGGCACTTTGAAGCTGGCCAGGTCGTTTTTGCACGCACCAACAATGTCTTGCTCAACCAGTTGATGTCCCGCGGCGGGCACTACCACGGCAACAACTCCTTCACCGAAATCTGCGTGCGGCACGCCGATAATCGCTGACTCCTTGACGCCGTCAATCCCATCGATGAACTGCTCGATTTCCTTCGGGTATACATTTAGACCGCCTGTGATCACCAGGTCTTTCGCGCGGCCGACAATAGTGACGTACCCGTCATTGTCAATCTGCCCCTTATCACCGGTGTTGAAGAAACCATCCTCTGTAAAGTCTTCCGCTGTCTTTTCCGGCATTTTCCAATAGCCAATAAAGACATTTGGTCCACGTACCTGGATATTGCCAATTTCGCCGCTGCAGATTTGTACGCCATTATCGTCAACAATCCTGACATCAACGTCGGGCAGTGGCGGTCCCACCGTTCCGGCCTTGCGCAAGCCATCAAGCGGGTTTGAGGTGTTCATGTTGGTCTCGGTCATGCCGTAGCGTTCGAGGATGCGATGACCTGTTCTGGACTCGAACTCATCGAATGTCTCTTGCAATAACGGCGCGGACCCTGACACGAAAAGCCGGATGTTTGCGGTCACTTCATCTGTAAATGACGGATCAGACAGGAGTCGCGTGTAATAGGTTGGCACGCCCATGAAAACTGTGCACTCCGGCAGGAAGCGAATGACCTGCCTGGCATCATACGACTGAAGCCAGCGCATACTCGCGCCGCTCATGAGCGCACAGCCAATCGCGACGAACAGTCCGTGAACATGAAATATCGGCAGGGCGTGCAACAAGCGATCATTCTGAGTGAACCCCCAGGCGGCGACAAGCGCCTCCGTATTCCTTAACAAATTTGCATGCGTCAGCATGATGCCCTTCGGCACACCGGTCGTTCCGGACGAGTAGAGCAATGCTGCAAGGTCGTTGGGTTCGCGCGGGATCGTGTCGAAGCCCGGGTCAGTATTGCACGCGCCATCGTAAAGCGTACCTCGCCCGGTCGCATCGAGTGTGAACGCATGCCTGGCGCCTGCGGACCTTGCAATCGGTGAAATCACGTCAAGGTTAGTCGGATCGCAGACGACGAATGTGGGTTCTGCATTGTGAAGAAAATAATCGAGCTCTCCTTTCCGGTACCCGGGATTAAGGGGATGGAACACAAGGCCGGCCCTGAGGCAACCAAGATACAGAAACAGGCAGTCCGGTGATTTTTCGACCTGAACGGAGATACGATCGCCGGGTTCGGCGCCAAGGTCAGAAAGAAATTGAGCGTACTTTGCCGCATTCTGGTCGGCTTCCTCGTAAGAAATCGAGCGACCTTCACCAGTGCACAAAAATTCCTTGCCGGCTCGTGCCTCCATATGCGTGCGAAAATGCGTGTATAGATTGAAGTCGTTGCAGTTCATCGATCGCTCTTGAGTAGACATCGCTTTTTCCTATCTTGCGGGGCATCATACCGCCAAAGACCGGATCTTATAAAAGAGACGATAATGGTGATATACGGTGTGGCCCTGCTGGCATTTTGCATGCTCGTTGGCGTGTTTGTCGGCGATATTCTGGGCGTTTTGATTGGCGTGCAGGCAAATGTCGGTGGCGTAGGCATAGCAATGCTTATGCTGATAGTCCTGTCAAATCTGTCGCATCAGAAATTCACCCTGGGAGAACCGACTGAAAGAGGCATCGGATTCTGGAGCGCGATGTATATTCCGATCGTCGTTGCGATGGCTGCCAAACAAAACGTAATTGCCGCAATTTCCAGCGGATGGCTTGCGATCGTTGCCGGAGTTGCAGCTGTCGCAGTCAGCTTCGCGATGATTCCCGTGCTCTCGAGAATTGGCGGCGGCGAACGGCATGATTCTTGAGTCACTGCTTGCTGTTCTTGAAAAGAATTCGCTGATAACTGCATTTGCTTTCGTTGGGATACTGGTTTGGCTCTCATACGAGATTTCGACCAGGCTGACCGGAGGGCATATTCACGGTTCCGCAATCGCGATTGCGCTCGGGCTGGTGCTTGCCTACGTCGGCGGCAGATTGACAGGCGGTCAGCAGGGCCTGGCCGATTTCAGTTTGTTTGCAGGCGTCGGCATTCTGGGTGGCGCGATGTTTCGCGACTTCGCAATCGTAGCGACGGCATTCGGTGCAGAGCTTGAAGCATTGAAGAAAGCGGGTCTTGTTGGAGCTGCGTCGGTCGTTATCGGCGTCGTTTTGTCTTTCGTCGTCGGCGCGATCGTCGCGGTCGCATTCGGATATTCCGACGCCGTCTCCATCAGCACGATAGGCGCAGGTGCGGCCACCTACATCGTCGGACCGGTAACCGGCACTGCACTCGGCGCTGACTCCGGCGTAATCGCGTTAAGCGTAGCCGCAGGCCTGACGAAGTCCGTACTGGTCATGATTGGAACACCTTTCATCGCTCCGCACATCGGACTGAACAACCCGCATGCAGCTTTGATTTACGGCGGTCTGATGGGCACGACGAGCGGCGTTGCCGGCGGATTGGCGGCGACAGATCCAAAGCTGGTGCCTTACGGCGCAATGACTGCTACCTTTTATACAGGCGTTGGCTGCCTGCTGGCGCCATCCGTTTTGTTTTTGATGGTCAGATCAATCGTCTGACCCGGAAGGAGAATAATGTTGGACAGACGAGAATTCCTGGGTGGCACGGCAGGAGCCGGCGTCGCAATGTCATTGCCGGCTGACATGCTCGCAAACGAGATACCGTCCGATCTGACAGAACTGAGCGCGTCGCAATTATCAGCCGCTATCCGGCAGCAGCATGTTACGTGTGTTGAAGTCATGCAGGCGTATCTCGATCGTATTCATCGATACAATCCTGTTTACAACGCGATCGTTAGCATGGCTGGTGACGACGTATTGCTTGCCCAGGCGGATCTTGCGGACCAGGCATTGAACAAGGATGAGTATTGGGGCTGGATGCACGGCATGCCGCATGCGATCAAGAACCTTGCCGATGCCAAGGGATTGGAAACAAGCAGTGGTTCACCTATATTTGCGGGAACGATCGCAACGGAGGATTCGCTACATGTCGCACGAATCCGTTCGCAAGGCGCGATCTTTATCGGAAAAACGAATACACCTGAATTTGGGCTGGGATCCCAAAGTTACAACGCCGTCCATGGTGCAACGGGTTCTGCTTACAATCCGAAATTGACGGCTGGCGGAAGCAGTGGCGGAGCCGCATGTGGTATGGCGACACACATGTTGCCGATAGCCGAGGGTAGCGACATGATGGGGTCGCTGAGAAATCCTGGCGCGTTCAATAATGTCGTTGGTTTTCGGCCGACGCAGGGCAGGGTACCCAGCGTTCCCAAGTCGGACCTCTACTACCAGCAATTGTCGACCAATGGTCCGATGGGTCGAAATGTGGAGGACACTATTCGACTCTTTGAGACAATGTCCGGGTACGACCCGCGCTCGCCGCTCAGTCTTCGTGACAGGATTCCTGCGTTCGATGCATTTCGACAACAAGACCTTTCCGGCTACAGAATCGGCTGGATGGGCGACTATGACGGTTACCTCGCGACTGAACCCGGCGTGATACAAATTTGCGAATCTGCGCTGCAGCAGGTCGCGTCGTCAGGCGCGGTGGTTGAGGAATGCCAGCCCGACTACGATATGGCACAGCTGTGGCAAACGTGGTTAACGTTAAGACACTGGGATATGAGTGACTTCAGGGAATTCTATGACGATCCGGACATGAGAAAGCTTCTGAAACCCGAAGCAGTCTGGGAATTCGAGGGTAGCGTCGATATGCCCGCGTCGAGAGTATCGAAAGCTGGACTGGACAGGGCAGAGTGGTACCGGGCGTTGTTGTCTTTGTTTGAGTCCTACGACATTCTTGCGCTGCCGACCGCCCAGGTTTTTCCATTTCCGAAAGAGATCCACTGGCCCAAAAAGATAAATGGGAAAGTGATGGACACCTATCACCGCTGGATGGAAGTGGTGATTGGCGGAACAATTGCCGGTTTGCCGGTCGTCAATCTTCCTGCGGGATTTGACGCTGACGGTCGGCCAATGGGAATGCAATTCGTCGGCCGAATGGGAGAGGACAAGATGGTGCTCGAGTTTGCGATGGCCTACGAAAGCGTCACGGACTTTCTCGATCGGCGCCCATCGATGGTAGAACCGGATTAATCCTCGTAATAAAAACGCATCGATAAATCGATAGCTTTGATGTCTTTCGTCAGGGCCCCTACGGAGATGTAGTCGACACCGGTCTCTGCAATTGCACGAATGTTTTTCATTGTTATACCACCGGATGACTCCAGCCCGGCAGGCGGGTTGCCGTCCTTCTGATTGATATCCACTGCGTGCTGCAGGTCTTCGATATCAAAGTTGTCGAGAAGTACGCGATCCGCGCCGGCGGCTATTGCTTCACGAAGTTCGGCGAGAGACTCCACTTCAATTTCAACCGGCACGCCGTGGAGATCATGTTTCGCTGCAGCTACGGCACTTGCGATTCCGCCATTACTAACGATGTGGTTTTCCTTGATCAGTAACGCGTCAAACAGACCAATCCGATGATTGTCGCCACCGCCACAGCGTACCGCGTATTTTTGCGCCAACCGCAATCCGGGAACCGTCTTTCGTGTATCGAGAATGCGGGCCATCGTTCCCTTGATCTCCTGAACGTAATGCGCGGTTGTCGTTGCAGTTGCGGACAATAACTGGAGAAAGTTCAGAGCTGTTCGTTCACCGCTCAATATAGAGCGAGCTGGACCGGTAATAATGCAAAGTTCAGCATCGGCCGGGACGTGGTCGCCATCATTGCAGAACCATTCAACATTGACGTCCGGGCTCAATTGTCGGAAGACTTCATTGACCCAGGGCTGGCCAGCCATTGTCATCGGCTCCCTGGTAATTACGATCGCCCGAGCGTTTGCATCTGCCGCTACAAGGCTTGCAGTGAGATCTCCCGTTCCAAGATCTTCTTCGAGCGCGTTTCTGACATTTATTGAAATAGCGGCTGTCAGGTTGTCTGAATTTGTCATCGTTGAACTCTGCAATAGACTGATAAAAGAAGCCCGGCGCTTGGCCGGGCTCTTCGCGTTATATGCTGGTCGACTTACATGATGAATCCGTGACCGGCACCAACCATGCTCATGATCAACGGAATTGACATCAGCGTGTTGGCGCGGGACGCCATGAAGGCGACGTTCTTCGAGGCGGCAATTTCTTCGGCACTGGCTTTGACGATGCCAAGTACTTTTTTCTGGTTCGGCCAGATCAGCACCCAGACATTGAACAGCATGACCGTGCCGAGCCACGCACCGATGCCTATCGTCATCGCATAAGCATTGGTGACTTCGCCGCCCATGCCGAGCATGAATGCATTGGCTAATTCTCCACGGTGCATCAGAAATGCGGCGCCGGTTACCCAGGTGGCGGCCGCGGACCAGCGAAACCAAAGCAGTGCACGCGGTGCGACATATTTGGTAATGCCAGCACCACCCGGCCCGCCGTCATCGCTCGCTGCTGCACCGAGGGCTGGGACCTGAACGAAATTAAAGTAGTACAAGAGACCAATCCAGATGATGCCGGCAAACACGTGCAGCCAGATAATCAGGGAATTGGCTTTTCCAGCGCCGATCGCCGTGATGGGGCCATCACCTGTCGCCAGGAGTATCAGTATTGCGAGTACAAAACCGGCGATGATGGTTCCCGGGATGCTTTTTAAAGGGTTCATTCGTTATTTCTCCCGGAGGATTATTGTTGGTTTATTGTTCGGATTCTGAATCCGGGGAGCGTTGCCTTCTCCTACCAAAAGGCAGGCTGGCTATTATAGTGATTGATATAGGGGATTGCAGGGCTTTCAGCGCCCGGCCCGGCTTCTTGAGACAGATGGCTAGGTTCCCGCCAGGCACTTCAGTACAATCACGGCAATGACTACTGAGATAGCCGTAAAATCGATGCGATTTCTGATCTTGCTCATAGCCATTTTGAGCTTCTCCGGCTGCACGGCGATGTTGCTTGGCAACAACTCGTCGGTCGAAGTGGCTCCGGACACCACCAGGACGCCCACGGAGGTCAATTCGGACAGTGCAATTTCGGGCCAGATACGTCAGCAATACAGCGATGATGCGGAAATCAGCAATTTTACGCTCGGCATCAGAACGGCGTCGGGTCGGGTTACGCTGACGGGTACTGTCGGTAGTTACGGTATTCGCGATCGGGTGGTCGATATTGCGCAAAATACCCATGGCGTGGTGAGTGTTGACAGCCGCGTGGTTGTAAATACGAATCTTTAGCTCCATATTGTGTTGCATAACGTCAGGTAACTGCCTGGCTGTCCTGTAATTGAAGATAAGGTGTGTGTCCAAGTGAACGTCAACGAAAAAATCAAGGATCAACTGGAGAAAAATCCGGTGCTGCTGTACATGAAGGGCACGCCCGATTTTCCACAGTGCGGGTTTTCCGGTCAGACCGTCGCTGCGCTGAAATCAGTTGGCAGACCGTTTGCCTACGTGAATATCTTTGAGGATCCGGAAATACGAGAGGGACTCAAGGTGTATTCGAACTGGCCGACTTTCCCCCAGCTCTATGTCAATGGTGAATTGATTGGTGGTGCGGATATTGTCGTCGAGATGTTTCACTCAGGCGAGTTAAAAAGTCTTCTCGTCGACGACGAAGTTGCTGCTGAGAGCGACTGACCCGGCAAGACATTTCATCGCCGCCGCCATAAATGGCGAACAGTGACCACCTGCGTCCTGCAGGTCGTCAGAGACTCCCTGGCTTATGTTAAGTCCGAATCCAACTGAGACACGCGTCACTGCGCGGTTTTCGTTGATCTATATAGTCAGCCTTTCAAGGACGAATGTGCTGGTCGGTCTGCCTTTGTAGGTCGTCCAGCAACGAGAATCGATTCCGCGGCGGAGCGCTTTCGAATGGACATGTCGAGACCTTTGCGAGAGATGATTACCAGATCGTCGCTTGCCGTGTTGTTAGCTCTTTCGTCTGGCTGTTCGATGTTTGTTCCGGCGCCGACGGACCCGGTAGTAACGACCGTACCTCCGCCACTCCCAATCCCTCAACCAACCATCGAACCTGCACCGGCGCCCGAGTTGCCGGCACCGGTCGTGCAGGAACCGGTTGCCATTTCAGAACCGCAGGTCATCAAGCCATTGGTCGCTATTGTAATCAGCGACCGGACACCCGCGTACGTCGATGTATCAACGGCTCTGGATCGGTATCTGGATCACTATGAAATATACGATCTTAGCGATCGAAGTATGTCGCCTCACGCAGCATTCGAGGAGATAGCGAATTCAGGCGCCATCGCCGTGGTTGCCGTTGGACTGTCAGCCGCGCAGGCTGCGACGAAGTATTCCGCAGTCCCCGTCGTGGTGGGACAGGTATTTAACATCGGAGTCGACGAGTTGTTGTCCGACCGCGTCAAGGCGGTGGCTGTCTTGCCCCCGATGAGCCTGCAACTGGATGCCTGGCTGGAACTCGATCCGACGTTAAAAAACGTTGGCGCCATTCTCGGGCCCGGCCACGAGGACCTGATCGCCGATGCGGATCGCGCTATGAGAGAAAAGGGCATCAAGTTTCATTTTGCGATCGCCCAAACCGACCGGGAAACACTCTATTTGTTCAACCGCCTGGTACGGGAGATCGATGGTTACGTTCTGTTTCCGGATAATCGTATTCTGAGTCGTAGTGTGCTCAGCGAAATGATCGCCGATGCATCGCGCCACCAGGTACAGTTTGCAGTCTTCAACGATTCGTTACTGGATCATGGTGCCGCCTTTAGCGCAGGCGCAGTGCCGGCAGATATTGCAGCGACGATGCACGGCGTCCTCGAAAAGATTATCAGCGGCGATATCGGGAATGTTCCTCCGGTCACCCGCCTTACCAGCATCGAGATACGTACCAACCCTGCAGTTCTTCGCAGACTGGGGCTTGGCACGAACGAATCCACCGTCGGCAACGCCATCGCAGGCAACCAATGAAACAGTGGTTCGCGACGATGTTCGGTGAGGGATCTGACGTCTTTTCAACGTTCAGGCCGAAGCGACGCGTTGGCAAACGCGTACTGATCAACGAAATTCTCTCATTGCAGATTATCATTACTGCCATCATCGGGGCATTGGCTATCGCCGGCCTCTACTGGGGCGGGCAGTGGGTACTGCAGGACAACTATAGCCGTTGGGCAATGCAATGGACGGAGGAATTAAACGAACTCGGCGCTCCACTTTATCTTCCCAATGATGAGGAGGCGGCGCTGCGCCTCGAAAGCTTCATCGACAAATATCCTGAAATCGATCGTGTGTCGTACTATCGGAAAGACGGTTCGATCTTGTTCGTCATCGAAAACGGAGTGGGTGTCGATTCCGAGCAGCTTATCGTCGACCACGACAGACTGCTGGAGTTGACCAGTCTGATTGGGGCCGAGGCACCATATCTTGTCGAAACCAGTTTTCTGAACGCGCGGGCATTCGAAATTTTCGCGCCGGTATGGACCGAGTCAATTCCGGGCGATGGCCTGTTCGCCTTCGATCTATCCACCGAGCCACTGGATATGCAGACCGAATTAGTCGGCTTTGTTGGGTTGCAGCTCGACTTTTCTCTTTTTCACAATCAATTGCTGACAAACATCAAGATTGCGATCAGCATTCTGCTTCTTCTGCTAATTGCGTCGGGATTTCTCGGGCGCCACTACCTCGCTAAAGCGTTGACAGCGATCTCGGATCTGCAGCAACCGATCGCCGAGCTGGCGAAGGGAAATCTTGCCGTTCGATTCAAACCCGCAGAGCACCGTGAGATCTCGGAAATTGTGGAAGCCCTGGAAACGACGGCGTCTGCGCTTGGTGAACGGGACGCCCGCCTCCTGCGTCTGGCCAATCACGACGGCCTGACTGGCTTGTTCAATCGGCGGAGGATGGTGGAAGAACTCAAGAAAGAAATCGACAATGTGACGGTCAACGATTCATCAAGCGCCATGCTGTTTATCGATCTTGATCAGTTCAAATACGTCAATGACACTTGCGGACATCCGGCTGGTGACCGGCTGATCAGAAAAGTGGCGGACCAGCTTCGGCGCACGGCCGGTCGGAAAGGGGTTGTGGCCAGATTTGGTGGCGACGAGTTCGCGATTCTGGTCACGAATGCCCGAAGGCCGGAAGCGAAGAAAATGGCCGAGAAGGTTCTTGTGGATATGCGACGCCTCGCGCACATCGAAGGCGACCATATTTTTCACGTGCATTGCAGTATCGGCATCACGATGATTCGATCGGATAAGTACGATCACGACGAATTAATCGCACAGGCCGACATCGCGTGTCGGGAAGCCAAGGAAAGCGGCCGCAACAGGCTCCAGTTTTACAGCATGTCGGAGGGAGAGGCTGAGAAGATAGTGGCGGATGTTGGCTGGGTCAGTAAATTACGCGAGGCTATTGACCACAATCTTTTCGCGCTGCGTTTTCAGCCGATCGTGCAAATCACGACCGGCCGAATTACGCATCACGAAGTGCTCCTGCGCCTCAAAGGGGAAAATGGCAAGATGATTTCTCCCGACGCGTTTCTGTCAGCGGCCGTGCGATTCGGGCTGATGGCAGAAATCGATACCTGGGTTGTTGGCCGTGCCATCGCGGTGCTGGCCGAGTATCGTGAAGATCGTCCCGATTTGCGCTTCTCAATCAATCTTTCGGCCAACGCCTTTGAGATGGACGATCTGACGGGCTTTATTCGGTCACACCTGGAAAAGAACAACGTGCCGGCCAATGCAGTAATATTTGAAATCACCGAAAGTCTCGCAGTGAGGCACCTGAACTACGTTGAACAGCAAATATCGTCGCTTCGCCGGCTCGGTTGCGAACTCGCGCTCGATGATTTTGGAACTGGATACAGTTCATTCGGCTATCTGCAAAGGCTCTCGGTCGATTACATCAAGATCGACGGTATCTTCGTGCGCGATCTGGTCGATAACCCGGTCGATCAGAAGATGATTCGACTGATTGGTGAGATCGGTCGCGAGGCCGGCATGAAGACCATCGCCGAGTACGTGCAGGGCGGGCCAACACTGGCCTTGCTGGCTGAACTTGGAATCGATATGGCACAAGGTTATTTTATTGGTCGGCCGACGGCCGTTCCCACGAACAAGTCGATGCCAATTCCGATAAACCTCAGACACCGAACGGTTTCGCCGCAGGCGGGCAGTGACAGCGCATTTTAGATTGTCATGCTGACTGGGCGGTCGCTGTATAACAAGTTGCGCTATTTTCGACTCGCCATTTCATAGATCGGCTGAAATTTGTTCACGACGTCGCAAAAAACGTCCGCGGTAACCTCTGCATCGTATGCGGCAGAATGTGCCTTACTTTCATCCCAAGGCATTCCGGTCGCCTGCACGGCGCGCGCAA
Source organism: Pseudomonadota bacterium (assembly GCA_027621915.1). GTDB lineage: Bacteria > Pseudomonadota > Gammaproteobacteria > Steroidobacterales > Woeseiaceae > SZUA-117. Next base: position 86,751 of record JAQCAD010000007.1, on the reverse strand, counting down.
GGACGGTCTGTCCATAGGCGATGCCACAAAGTGTTGCGGTATCGAAACTGCTGAATGGATGAAACGGATTGCGCTTGATCTCAGTCCGTCCGATCGCCTCATTGAGAAAGCCAAGATCGAACGATGAGTTGTGGCCCACCAATATTGCCCGCGAGCACCCGGCGTCCCGAATTGCGCGCCTCACCTCCTGAAAAATACTCTGTAACGCTTCTTTTTCATCGAGCGCGATGCGGAGTGGGTGATCCGGGTCGATGCCATTTACGGCAAGTGAAGCGGGCTCCAGATTCGAACCTTTAAACGGTTTGACATGATGTCGGATAGTCTGACCGCGCGTCAGCGTACCATCTTCATGCGATTCGACGAGCACCGCCGCTATTTCCAATAAAGCATCCGTTTTGCAATTAAAGCCACCGGTTTCAACGTCAACAACAACCGGAAGAAAACCGCGGAAGCGATTGGCAATTGCGAATGGATTCGTCACCGGTTACTGCTTCTGTCGATTGTCAGCGTTTCCGACAATGTCTTTGTCGAGAATGAGGTTCATCGAAAATCGGACGCCGAAGCCCGTAATCTCCGTTTGGATGTGTCCCAGGCCACCTTTCCTGGTGCAGGCGCTCAGATCAACATGGACCCAGGTGCATTTATCGTCAACAAATTCCTGCAGGAAACTTGCGGCAAGAATATGGTCGCCACCGGCATTGGGTGAGCATTGCTTGATATCAGCAGTATCGCTTTTTAGTTCCTCGAGAAATTCCTTTCCGGTCGGGAACGGCCACACTCGCTCTCCGCTGTCTTGTCCGGCCTTCTTTAGAACCGGGTGCAGGTTCGGGCGGTTGGTGAAGACGCCGCTGAATCGGGTGGTGACGGCGCTGACACAAGCACCGGTCAAGGTTGCGTAATCCAGAATGACCTTCGGTTTGTCAGCGCAGGCGAGCACAAGGGCGTCAGCCAGTGCCATACGACCCTCTGCATCCGTATGTATTGTCTGAATTGTTTTTCCGTTCAACGCCGTAACCACATCCTGAGATTTGTATGCAGTCGGTCCGGTTCGGTTCTCGGTAATCGCGAGCCAGCAATCAATGGGCAAATCGAGTTGCATTTGAGATGTTGCGAGTAACGTGCCAACGGCAACCGCGCTGCCGCCCATGTCAATATGCATATCGAGCATCGATGAAAACGGCTTCAGGTTGGTGCCGCCAGTGTCAAAAATGATGCCCTTTCCGACGAGAGTCAGCAGAGGCTTAACGGACTTGCTGCCAGGCCGGTATCGGAGCCGGACGATCGCAGCGCTGTCGTCTGCGTTGCCTTGTGCCACAGCGAGAAACGCGCCGGCGCCCATTTTAGTGAGCTCGCGAACGCCGTATTTTTTGAACTGCCAATCGTTTTCGGCCGACAGGCCTTTCAGAAATTCGACGTAACCGGTTGCATCCAGTTTGTTCGCTGGTTGCGCCGTCAGCCAGCGTGCGAGATTGTTGCCGTCCGCTTCCGCGGCAATCCTTGTGAGGTCAACGCGGTCACCAAGGCCGAGAAATTTTATGTGTTTGAGTCGTGAAGGTGTGTGTTGGGACTTGTAATTCGGCATCACAAACGCTGCGGCTAGCGCTGCGGCGCTCAGCATTCGGGCCAGGTGCGTTTGATCGGTGTTGTCGAATCCCGCTATCCAGATTCCGAGCGTGCCGGTTTTGTCTGCCATGTCGGCCGGAATCATCTTGCGCGCGAAATCGAGTAGCTCAAATGCGTCCGATCGCGGATCAACGATACCAACGGAGAGGGCCGTCTGACGCTTGTTGGCCAGTCGCGTTACTGCGGCGGGAACAGCATCAGGAGATTTTCGGCGCAACAGAGCCTTGACATTCTGGCCATGCGGAATTTTTCGCCAGGTTTCTGCTGGGACTTTGCCGGGTAGTATCAACAGTAACTGATCAATGCTGGCAAGCGATTTACGATCGGGTGTTCCCGTGAACTGTGTGATTTTTGGAGCGGCAGTTTTTTTAAACTGTTCGAGGAGACTTGCCATGTCAGTACTAACCTTTTTGGGCCTGCATGGGCCATAATGCACGGTATAAAGAAGAACTTGCCCGGCCTGCCCGGACTCGATCGAGCGGTGATCCTAGCAGGACACCTGACCGAATTCACGCCGTTAATCCCAGCGGAGGCAGGGGCGGCACGATTGTGGATGACATATGAGCGATTCCAGCCGTTTTAACGATATCGACCCTACCGAAACCCGCGAGTGGCTGGAGTCGATCGATTCCGTTCTCGGAGCGCATGGACCCGAACGGGCACATTTCCTGCTCAACCAGATGATCGACTTCGCGCGTCGCTCCGGAGCATATTTACCCTATACGCCGAACACCGCGTATCTGAATACGATCCCCACCGGGCATCAGCCCGAGTATCCGGGTGATCGTTCGATTGAGCGCCGCATCGAGGCTTACATTCGCTGGAACGCGATGGCGATGGTCGTGCAGGCCAACCGCAAAAGCTCTGAATACGGTGGGCATATCTCGAGTTACGCCTCCTCGGCCACCCTGTATGAGGTCGGTTTCAATCATTTCTGGCGCGCACCGAGCAAATCGCATGGCGGCGACATGGTATTCATGCAGGGGCACTCGGCCCCCGGAATTTACTCGAGGGCCTATCTCGAAGGCCGGCTGAACGAAGACCAGTTAAATCGATTCCGAAAAGAGGTTGGCGGCGGTGGATTATCGTCTTACCCACACCCCTGGCTAATGCCCGACTTCTGGCAATTTCCGACGGTATCGATGGGTCTTGGCCCGATGATGGCGCTATACCAGGCGCGCTTTATGCGGTACCTCGAGAACCGCGAAATGATTCCGAAAAGCGACCGCAAAGTGTGGTGCTTTCTCGGCGATGGCGAAATGGATGAGCCCGAATCGATGGGCGCCATCACGATGGGTGTGCGCGAGGGCCTGGATAACCTGATATTTGTCGTGAATTGCAATTTGCAGCGACTGGATGGCCCGGTCCGCGGCAATGGCAAGATCATTCAGGAACTCGAGGCTGCATTTCGTGGTGCCGGATGGAACGTTGTCAAAGTCATCTGGGGTTCACGATGGGATCCGTTGCTGGCGAAAGATCGCGACGGATTGTTGCAGCGTGTGATGGAAGAATGTGTGGACGGTGAGTACCAGAACTTCAAGTCGAAGGGCGGCGCATATGTTCGCGAAAATTTCTTCGGCAAGTACCCTGAAACACGGGCGATGGTCGCCAACATGTCTGACGACGAGATCTATCGATTGAATCGTGGCGGTCACGACTCGCGAAAAGTTTATGCCGCATATGAAAATGCCGTGAACCACACCGGACAGCCCACGATCATCCTGGCAAAGACGGTTAAAGGATACGGCATGGGCACGGCGGGCGAAGGACAAAATGTAGCCCACCAGCAGAAGAAGCTCGACGTCGATGCGCTGAAAAACTTCAGGGACCGATTCAATATTCCCGTTTCGGATAGCGAAATCGAAAAACTCCCTTACTGCAAGCCCGCGGCCGACAGTGATGAAATGGAATATCTGCACGAGCGACGAAAGGAGCTGGGCGGTTACCTGCCATCGCGCCGAACGAAGTCAACCCCCCTGCCGGTTCCGCCGCTCGAGGTTTTCAAAACACAACTCGAAGGAACAGGGGAGCGCGAAGCATCAACCACGATGGCATTTGTTCGCATCCTGACGTCGCTTATACGCGATAAGCAGATTGGCAAGAATATTGTCCCTATTGTTCCGGACGAGGCGCGCACATTCGGCATGGAAGGTATGTTCCGGCAGGTAGGTATTTACTCATCCAAAGGGCAGCTCTACACGCCGCAGGATGCTGATCAGCTGATGTATTACCGCGAGGACAAGAAAGGACAGATCCTGGAGGAGGGCATCAACGAAGCCGGTGCATTCTGTTCATGGCTTGCCTCGGGAACGTCGTACAGCAATCACGATATACAGACGATTCCATTCTATATTTACTATTCGATGTTCGGCTTCCAGCGAATCGGCGATTTCGTCTGGGCCGGTGGCGACTTGCAGTCGCGCGGCTTCATGATTGGTGGTACCGCGGGAAGGACGACGCTGGCAGGAGAAGGGTTGCAGCATCAGGATGGGCATAGTCTTGTCGCAGCATCGACAGTGCCAAATTGCGTTTCCTATGATCCAACCTATGCCTATGAGCTCGCGGTAATCATCCAGGATGGTTTGCGGCGCATGATAGGCGAGCAGGAAAATATTTTTTATTACATCACCTGCATGAATGAAAACTATGTGCATCCACCGATGCCAGAAGGTGTCGAGAACGGAATTCTGAAAGGGATGTATCTCCTCAAGAATGGTAGCCAGGGAAAGATTCGAGCACAGCTCATGGGTTCGGGGACCATTTTGCGCGAGGTGCTGGCGGCGGCGGAATTGCTCGACAAGGATTTCGGAATTCCTTCTGATGTATGGTCCGTCACGAGTTTCAATGAACTTCGCAGGGATGCATTGTCTGTAGAGCGCTGGAACCAGCTACATCCCGAGAGTGAGCCGCGCAAAAGCTACCTGCAAACGTGCCTTACCGGCCACCAGGGTCCATTCATCGCGGCAACCGATTACATGAAAATCGTACCCGACCAGGTGCAACGCTGGATGCCAGGACAATACGTGACGTTGGGAACAGATGGGTTTGGGCGAAGTGATGGACGTGATGCGTTACGCCAGTTTTTTGAAGTAGACGAGCGCTACATTGCTGTTGCAGCGCTGAAGGCGTTGGCAGATGAAGGGAAACTCGATCAGAAAACCGTTTCTCAGGCGATCAGGAAATATGGCATCGATCCAGAGAAGCCCGATCCGGTGACGCTCTGATGGCGGACCAAATCAACATCGTAGTGCCTGATCTCGGAGAGTTCTCTGATGTAGAGGTAATTGAAGTGCTGGTCAGCGCGGGTGACAGTGTCGCCCGGGAAGATGGACTGATCACGATTGAGACCGACAAAGCGACGATGGATGTTCCTGCACCGAACCACGGTGTAATCGTCAAATTAGCAGTCGCAGTTGGCGACAAAGTATCTAGCGGCGATGTAATCGGTACGATGACCGTTGAAGTCGGCGACACCGTCGTTGTTGCGCCGGCGATTGAAGCTGAGATCATGCAGGGCGATACCACCGTCCTCGCCACGCCGATACCCGTCGCCGGTGGTCGGCTGACACTTGAGATCCCTGATCTTGGTGATTTCGGCGATGTGGATGTTATTGAAGTGCACGTCGTTGCTGGTAGCAAAGTCGCAATCGATGATCCGCTCCTGACGCTCGAAACGGACAAAGCCACCATGGATATTCCGTCTACGGCGGCGGGAACGATCGAATCAGTTCTGGTTTCCGTTGGGGACAAGGTGTCCACCGGTGTACCGATCGCCACGATGGATGCGGCGGCGGTAATGGCGACACCGACCGATGCGAAGCCGGCAGCCCCTGAACGTTCGAAAACGACGATTCCTGCCGCGCCTGCACAACGATCGGCGGCAGTCGCCCCACAACAATTGCCACCAATCGATGAGGCAGGTTTTTCGAAAGCCCATGCGAGCCCGTCCGTCAGAAAGTTGGCACGAGAGTTGGGTGTCGACCTGGTCCGGGTTTCCGGTACCGGAGAGAAAAAGCGCATTCTCCATGACGATGTGAAGTCGTTCGTCAAAGCAATATTGTCAGGCGCGGCGTCACAACCAGGCACGGCCCTGCCAAAAGTGCCGAGTATCGATTTCTCGAAGTTCGGCGAGATCGATCTTCAGCCACTGACTCGAATTCAAAAGATTTCCGGCCCACGCCTGCAGGCGAGCTGGATCAACCTGCCGCATGTTACGCAACATGACCTGGCAGACATCACGGAACTGGAGGCAAAACGCCAGGAATTAAAAGTTGCGGCAAAAAACAGGGGGATCAGCCTGACCCCACTGGCCTTTGTGCTGAAAGCCTGCATCCTTGCGTTGAAAGCGTTTCCAAAGGTCAATGCCTCATTATCAGACGATGCCGAGTCGCTCATTTACAAAAAATATTGTCACCTGGGTTTCGCAGCAGATACTGAAAACGGCCTGATGGTACCGGTCATTCGCGATGCCGATAAACTGGATATTTATGAACTCGCGAGTCAACTGGGCGCGCTTTCTGCGGCCGCGCGAGACGGTAAATTGAAAGGCACGGAGCTTCAGGGTGCGTCGTTCACTATTTCAAGTCTCGGAGGTATCGGCGGCACTGCATTTACGCCAATTGTCAATGCACCGGAAGTCGCGATTCTCGGCGTGTCCAGATCGTCGATTCAGCCAGTCTGGAGTGGGTCCGAGTTTCGGCCCAGGCTGATGCTACCCATCTCATTTTCCTATGATCATCGGGTTATTGACGGTGCCTATGCGGTCCGGTTCACGACATTCCTGTGCGAGAAACTTGCCAGCGTGGATGACCTGCTAGAGGCGATTCCCTGATGGGTAGAGAGGTCAAACTCGTCGTTCCGGATCTTGGCGATTTTTCGGATGTGGAGGTAATTGAAATACTGGTTGCCGCAGGTGACCACGTTGACGTTGAGGCGTCTCTGGTTACCCTGGAGACAGACAAGGCGACGATGGATATACCTGCATCACACGCAGGCACCGTTCTGTCGGTCAACGTCGCGGTTGGCGACAAGCTCAATTCGGGCGATGTCGTCGCGATCATAGAAGCGACCGCTGAAGAATCGATTGAAAAGACGGTCATCATCGGACCAGAAGAGCAGGCGGCAATACTGGTGTCTGCGGAAGCTGCAGCAAGTGCAGCAGACGGGTCCGGAGAAACGGCGCCGCTGCCCGCAATTCAATCGGCCAAAGCGCCGGCAACTATCGCTGCGCCTGGCACGTCCACCGGGGATCCATTGCCGGAGACCACGCATTTCGCAGAGCTGGTAGTGATTGGTGCCGGCCCCGGAGGCTATACCGCTGCATTTCGTGCCGCAGATCTTGGTCTGGACGTCATCCTGGTCGAACGCTCGCCGGTGCTCGGTGGTGTTTGCCTGAATGTAGGCTGTATTCCATCGAAGGCGCTTCTCCACGCGGCGAAGGTTATCGATGAAGCGGCGGCGATGGCTGAACATGGCGTCACATTCGCGGCGCCTAAAATTGACGCTCTGGCATTGCGCGGTTGGAAAGATAAAGTTGTCAGTCGTCTCACCGGCGGCCTGGCCCAGCTTGCACAACAACGCAAGGTAAAAGTGGTACATGGCACAGCGACATTCTCATCGGCAAATCAGCTTGAGCTTGACAACGGTGACACGATTGGATTCAACAAGTGCATTATCGCCGCGGGCTCGGAACCAGCAATGCTTCCCGGATTGCCTAAGGATGCACGCATTATCGATTCAACCGGCGCGCTGGAACTTGATCCGTTACCCAAACGGCTGCTGGTTGTCGGAGGCGGGATCATCGGCCTGGAGATGGCGTGTATTTACAGTGCACTTGGATCATCTGTAGTCGTGGTTGAGCTGACCGATTCACTGATGCCCGGAACTGATCCGGATCTCGTCCGGCCATTTTGCAAGATTGTCGAAAAACGATACGAGAAGATTTTGCTGGGGACGAAAGTGGCCGGTATTCAGGCCACCTCGGGCGGACTTGACGTACTACTTGAAGGCAAAGACGGCAATTTCGCCGAAACATTCGACAAGGTCCTCATTTCAATTGGGCGTCGCGCTAACGGTGACAAGCTGAACGCACAAAAGGCTGGTGTAATTGTTGGCGAACGCGGTGTCATCCCTGTCGACAAACGTATGCAAACCAACGTAAAGCATATTTTTGCGATCGGCGATCTGGCCGGAGGGCCAATGCTGGCACACAAGGCAACGCACGAGGCCAAAGTGGCTGCCGAGGTAGCGGCAGGGGAAAAAAGCGCATTCGACGCCCGATCGATTCCGTCAGTGGCCTATACGGACCCGGAGATCGCGTACGTTGGTTTGACCGAAACAGAGGCGAAACAGAACGGTATTAACTATGAAAAAGCGGCATTCCCGTGGGCTGCCAGTGGTCGCGCACTATCGCTTGGGCGCGACGAGGGTTTCACTAAATTGTTGTTCGACAAAGAGTCAGGCCGTCTGCTGGGTGGCGGAATCGTCGGCCCCAATGCCGGTGATTTGATTGCCGAGGTCGGGCTTGCGGTTGAAATGGGCGCAGACGCGACCGACATCAGCCTGACCATTCATCCACATCCGACTCTCTCAGAGACGATCGCATTTGCGGCTGAAGCGTTCGACGGGACGCTAACCGATCTTTACATCCCCAGGAAAAAGGCATAGTCCCCAGCGGGATTGATATTTACGTCGTCAATTGTACGTCGGGATACAGCTCGTCCAGCGGGATCGATCGCCCGTTAGCCTGGACAATACGGCAATGAAACCTTTTCAGTTGTCGAGGTTCTCGCACACCGCATGAATGCGCGATGATGCCAATTTCCTTGTGCATGCTTTTCGAGTATTGATAAACGCGCTCTGCCTTGTCGCCGACGTGTAAACCACGCTGCAGCCGTTTGTCGTGAGTTGTTATTCCGGTTGGGCAGGTGTTCTTGTTGCATTGCAGGGCCTGTATGCAGCCGAGCGCGAACATGAATCCACGTGCTGAGTTGATGAAGTCGGCGCCGATACACAATGCCAGGGCCGCTTCGGCAGGCGTCACAAGCTTGCCGCTCGCGATAACACGAATTCTTTGTCGCAAACCGTGGCGGTTCAGCGTGTCAACGACCAGTGGAAGGCTCTCGCGAATAGGCAGGCCAACGTTGTCCATCAGACTCATCGGAGCCGCACCGGTACCGCCATCACCGCTATCAACTGTGATGAAGTCGGGCGCGCTTTCAATCCCCCGCTCAAGAATGAGTTCAAATAATTCATCGAGCCAGCCATAGGCGCCAATCACTGCCTTGAATCCTACCGGCTTGCCGCAGGCCTCCCGGATCCTGTGGATCATGTCGAGCAGTTCCGCGGCCGAATCAATTTCCGGATGGCGGTTCGGGCTGATGGAATCTTCTCCGACAGCAATACCGCGAATCGCGGCTATCTCCGCGGTCACTTTTCCTCCGGGTAGAATACCGCCTTTGCCGGGCTTTGCTCCCTGGCTGAGTTTGAGTTCAACCATTTTCACCTGTTGATGTGCGGTAACTTCGCGTAGTTTTTCGTCGTTCAGGGATCCGTCCGGATTACGTACGCCGTATTTGGCGGTTCCGATCTGAAAGACAATGTCTGCGCCGCCTTCGAGGTGGTACGGCGAGAGCCCGCCTTCGCCAGTGTTCATCCAGTTACCGGCTTTCGCTGAACCTTTTGAAAGTGCAAGGACGGCCGGTTTGGATATTGCGCCGAAACTCATCGCGGACACATTGAAAAGAGCGTCGGTAACATAAGGTTGCCGGCAATAGGGTCCGATTTCAATCGCGGCGGTTGGCGCGACGTCTGTCTTGAGAACCGGGTAAGGACAATTGACGAATATCATCGTGCCAACCGGTCGCAAGTCCTTCGTTGAGCCAAATGCGACAGTATTGTCGACGCCCTTGGCTGCCCGGTAAACCCAGGACCTCTGTGCTCGATTGAACGGCATTTCTTCGCGATCCTGAGCGAAGAAATACTGGCGGAAATACTCGCCGAGTTTTTCAAAGAGATATCGAAAACGCCCGATCACCGGGAAGTTGCGCCGAATCGCATGAGTAGTCTGATTAACATCCACGACGTACATGACGATGACCGTCAAGACGCCCAGTCCGATGAGGAATACCAGGATTGCTGACAGAAGCTGAACGATGCCAAGTGCGCTAATGACGGTATCTTTCATGCAGGGCTCTCTACAAAAAAGGGGTCGGATCCAATTATGCCGAATTGCGGCTGCGGTACAGCCGCATAATTGGATCCGACCCCTTTTTTTCCTGGCTATTTTCCCTGACGCTGCGCGATAAGGTGGTCGATACTGAGCCGGCCGGCACCGGAGAAGAACAGCGCCAACAATATGACGAAATACGTAGCAGCCCATTCCATGCCACTATTGGATACGACGAAGTTACCGGTCTCGGTCAGCCAGTCGTAATTGCCATGCTCTCTTAGCAACGACTTCGCTTTGTCCAGGCGTACAACTGCCTCGGCGACGTTCTCGTTCGCGAATGGACTCATCGGATCAGCAACGGCTTGCCAACCGTTCTCGATGTGAACCTTAAAGATCGCAACGAGCATCGTTATCATCAACGGTATCGCGAACCATCGCGTTCCCAGGCCAAGCAACAATGCGACCGCGCCCAGCACTTCCGTTCCGGTCGCGAGCCAGGCCATTAAAGCAGGAGCAGGGAGCCCCAGACCCCAGTCCGGATTGCCGAACCAATTGATTACATTATCCATCCCATTCAGTTTATTGGTGCCGGCTACCCAGAAGACGGGTACCAGGTACAGCCTGAGCGCAAGCGGGCCCAGGAAGTCGACAGTGCTGGTCGCATTGAGCATGCCTTGCAAACGGTTGAGAAAATTCTTCATCCTGCGCTCCGATGTAATTTCCGTTGTGAGTACGCAAGAAAGACCGGTATTTGGCAGGTTTTATTTCACTCCGAGTACAATTTCCGTATTTCGCATCTCTTCCATCGCTTCCAGGCCGTGCTGGATGAGTTTGTCGAGTTCCGGGTAATGCATTTCCTTCGCCAGCTGTTCCAGCAGCTGGCGGCCGGTCAGGGACTCATTAGACTTGATCATCTCCAGCAGACGCGCAGTCACCGGGTTCATCTCGAGGAAGACGACGTTGTCATCTTCCTTTCGACACAAGGTTAAACAGGTCGGTTGCAATCCGGGTGCGCCAGGCAGGAATTCCGCAGAGAGCCTGTGGACCGGGAACTGATAAGTGAATGTGAGGGCGAGGGCGGAGTGGACCGGTATGCCATCGAGCAGGCTGCCGTCGGGATCAATTCCCGTTGTGTCATTGACTGCGTCAGATACGGACAACGCGAGCTCGGCCCATTCGTAATGGGCAAGCTCGAGCAGAAACGGAAAATCGTCCGGCTGCATTTCGTACTCATTCTGCAGAAATTGCAGGAATTCCTGCGGAATACGAAGGAAATAAGGCGTTTGAGCCTCGTGCAGTACCATGAACTGACGAACCAGCGTGTTCCACTTATCCTTTGTATGCAGTTTTGTTAGGACAGGAAATGTCTGGCTCAGCAAACTGCGAAGATTATTAAAAAACAACTCCCGGTAGATGGCCATGCGGCGATCTTCGATTCCCGTTGGCGCGGGGTGGTTTTGCGGATCGCGAATGTGGCGGGCGAAGGCATATTGTTTTTCCCGAAAGTCATGCTTCTCAGTCATGGGCAGACTCCACAGCCGACGTTGCGGAATTCTGCATGGATTTTATTCGCCGTACTTCATCCAGCAGTTCGCCAATCGGCGGAAAATTAAAGTCTCTTTCCAATAATGTCGGTATTGCGCCGAAGTGCGAATAAGCATCGCCGAGGAGCCGCCAGGACTGTTGATCGACCGCCGCACCATGTGTATCGATGCGCAGGTCCGGAGATTCGACATAGTGACCGGCCTGATGGAAATATTTAATGCGGTCGATCGGCATTTTCAGCATGAATTCGAGCGGGTCGTACTGGTGATTGATGCTGTTTACCACGATATTGTTGACGTCCAGGAGAAGATCGCAGTCCGCCGCCTCCAGCACCGCGAGCAAAAAGTCCGCCTCGGTCATCGATGTGTCGGTCGGCGCGTAGTAAGAAACGTTTTCGATCGCCATGCGCCGACCGAGAATATCCTGTGCCTGGCAAATTCGACCGGCCACATAGTCGACGGCCTCTTCGGTGAACGGGATCGGCATCAGGTCATAAAGCTGTCCATTGTCACCGCAATAGCTCAAATGCTCCGAGTAAAATTCGATTCCATGCGTCGTCATGAACCTTTTGATATCGCGGAGTAGTTCGACATTGAGCGGGGATGGGGCGCCGATGCTGAGCGACAGGCCGTGTAGCAGGATCGGATATCTCTCGGTGAAAAAACGGAATTTTCGTCCCAGGCGGCCGCCGACCCCGATCCAGTTTTCCGGTGCGACTTCCATAAAATCGACGTCGCCTGGTGGATCGGCCATGAGCTGATCCATCAGCCCGCGTCGCAGGCCAAGGCCGGCACCTGTCACCGGAAATCTGTTCAAAGACTCAATCATTTGTTCCAAATTCTCCGGATTCAACGTAACTGACCGACCTGGCTACGCGATTATTACAGCGATAACAGACCTGTGATGCCTGAATTTGTTCAGAGCATTTGCAGGCGCTCGAGGTATGCGTTCTCGTCAGGCAGTACGTTTTCTCTCTGTGCTTCCCAAAGTGTCTCTGCCAGGCAGTCCAGGGCCTGGTGCTCGGCTGTGTGCGGATTCCCGGTTTTGTGTCTGAGCCTGCTGAGAATGCCTGCGATCCCCGCGGGACGATCCGTAGCGATCTGCTCGCGGATCGCCAGATGCAATCCCATATGAAGAAAAGGGTTCGTTACTCCGCGTTCTGGTGTGAATTCTTCTTCGAGAATACTGCTGGTCAGCATCGAGTGGTATTCAGGGTGGTCGGCGATGACTTGTGCGATCTGCGCCTCGAGCGGCGAGAGGATTTCGCCGGCGCGCGATTTTTGCCAGGCATCTATGTACATCTGCCGGAGCTCCTGTTTGTCCTGGCCGAATATCATGCGGCCGCTCCCGGTGTTTTATGTCGATATTCGCAAAGATCCTGAATGACGCATGTCGGGCACTCCGGACGTCTGGCTTTGCACGTATATCGACCATGCAGGATTAGCCAGTGATGTGCATCCATTTTGAATTCATCCGGCGTGAGTTTCGTCAATCTTCTCTCCACCTCAAGCGGCGTATTGCCCTTGGCCAGCCCGGTTCTGTTGGACACGCGAAAAATATGTGTGTCGACCGCGATTGTCGGCTCGCCGAAAGCAGTATTCAGTATTACGTTGGCAGTTTTTCGACCGACACCCGGGAGCGACTCGAGTTCCTCCCGTGTTCGCGGAACGTCGCCCCCGAAATTATCGATCAGCAATCGACAGGTCTTGATGATATTTTCGGCTTTGGCGTTATATAACCCGATCGTCTTGATGTAGCCTTTAAGTTTGCTTACACCTAAATCGAGCATGCCCTGCGGTGTATTCGCGACCGGATAGAGCAGGGCCGTCGCTTTGTTGACACTGACATCAGTCGCCTGAGCGGAGAGGATGACGGCAATCAGCAGCTCGAATGAATTGACATACGTGAGCTCTGTCGTCGGACTTGGAATTTTTTCGCGTAGCCGCGCATAGATCGTTGTTCGTTTGTCTTGGTTCATTCGTCAAAATCGTCTAGCGCAGAGTATTCGACGATATCGGTCGATTCGTCTGGTGCCCGTGGCGGTCAAGTGCGTTCTTGGCGGCAACGAACAAGCCGAGACTGATAAATGCGCCCGGCGGCAGAATCGCCAATAAGAAGCCATCATCTAACAATTTCAAGCCGTTCATCGGTTCGCCGCCGAACAACATGTCCATCCGTGACATGATGGAACCGTGGCCGACCAACTCGCGAAGTGCGCCGATTGCCGCGAGCAGCAGCGCAAATCCGGATCCCATGGCGATGCCGTCCAGGAAGCTCCTGCCGACTGTATTCCGTGACGCGAATACTTCGGCTCTGGCGACAATCGCGCAGTTCGTGACAATCAATGGAATAAAAATTCCCAGTGAACGCCCCAGTGCCGGGAACCACGCGAGGAATATCATTTCGATGCAGGTGACCACGCTGGAAATGATCAGGACGTACATCGGTATGCGAATTTCTGCGCGTATGAAACGCCGTGTCGAGGAAATCAGCACATTGGAACAGGTTAAAACGAGCAACGTCGCCAGACCGAGTCCCAGGCCGTTCACGAAACTTGTCGTAACCGCGAGGAGAGGGCAAAGGCCAAGGAGTTGCACCAGCCCGGGATTGTCATCCCAGATGCCCGATCGAAATGTTTCAATTACACCCTTGGCGTCCGTCATTTCGAATCAACCTCTGCGAATACGTATTCTCGATTGTCACCGAAATAGGCGAGCGTCTCTTTGATGGCATTGATGACGGCCCTGGGTGTAATCGATGCGCCGGTAAATTGATCAAAATCGCCGCCGTCCCGTTTGATTGCCCATAACGGTGCATCGGGCGAAACAAGTGACTTTCCGTTGAATTGCAGGATCCAGTCAGATTTGGCGCTGTCAATCAGGTCGCCGAGTCCCGGAGTTTCGCGATGTTCGAGGACGCGAACGCCGGTGACCACGCCGGTCGAATCGACGCCAACCAGCAATCGAATGGGGCCGGAGAATCCATCCATCGCGCGCACGACAAATAACGCCGCGACAGGCTCGCCACCGGCATAGACGCGATAGACGGGCACGTCCTCATTTCCCGGCAATTTGTGCGGCAGCGTAATTATCATCGTGGATTCCGAAAGCTTGCCGTCGTAGTCGATACCCTGCAGAACCGGCTGGAGGCTTTCCTCCAGGTAGGCTTGTTCGTTGGCGGCAATTCGTGGCGCCGTCGCGCTGTGGGTGACCGCCACCATTGCTGTGCAAACAGCGGCGAGGCCGGCAAGTATCAACGCGCTGGGCCAGCCTGATGAGGTCAAGGCTTCCTGCGTCATCGAGCACCCCGGCGTTTTATCGGGTGACCGACAATGTGTGGTTTGGTCAGGTAATCAATCGTTGGTACCGCCAGGTTCATCAATAGCACCGCGAAAGCGACGCCGTCGGCGTAGCTACCCCACTCGCGGATCGCGTATATTAAAAACCCGATTCCGAATCCATAAATGAGTCGGCCTTTCTCACTGGTCGCCGCGGAGACCGGATCGGTCGCGATAAAAAAAGCGCACAGAATTGTGCCGCCGCTGAACAAATGAAACCCAGGGCTTGGATGGACTCCAGGGACGAGAAAATACATGAGGCTTGACGGAATCAATAATCCCATCAGCACACCGAACGGGATCTGCCAGCGTATGATCTTCTTCACCAGCAACCACGCGCCGCCAATCGCTGTAAAGTTACCGATCCATTCCCAGCCGCGCCCACCGAAATCGCCCATCATCGGGTACGCACGTAGTTCTTCGAATGTCCTCATGTCATTCAGTCCGGCCTTGACGATGTCCAATGGCGTTGCGCGACTAATGGCATCAAATGTCAAATAATCCGGCAGGCTTCCTGTAAGGGTAAATCGTGCAGTTTGCGCGATCGTCATGAACTGGTAATCGATATCTCCCATGCGTGGCGCGGTCCACAGATTCATATCCATGGGAAACGCGATGAGCACGACGACGTAGCCAACCATCGCCGGGTTAAACAGGTTATATCCGAGCCCGCCGTAGAGGTGCTTGGCAACCACGGTCGCAAAAAGTGCTGCGGTCGCGGTGACCCACCAAGGTGTCAAAGCAGGCATTGCAAATGTGAGCAGCGCCGCGGTCACGAGTACGCTGTAATCGGCCAGAGTGGCTTCGACCGGTCGTCCCCGGAGTCGCAACATCAACGACTCGCCGGCGATACAGAATATGCCGGCAATGATGAGGTTGAATACAAATCCTGAGCCAAAATACCAGACGTAAGCAAGTGCCGCAGGAATCAACGCGTACAGCACGTGCAACATCATCGATGCGACGTTGGTCGTTGGCGCTACGAAAGGTGCGTCTCTTTTCTCGAATTCCATCTCTAGTCTTCTTTGTCCTGTTTCTGCCGTTGGCGTTCCAGGATTTCTTCAATTGCAGATGGTCCGGCGGACTTTGCTTGTTTTTTCTGTAAGGCGAGTTCCATTTCGCGAGTCTGCTTTTCAAATTCCAGTCGTTCGTTTCTTGACTCAAACCTACGCCGTGCTCGTTCGGCGCGGGCTTTTTCGTCTGCCTGTTCATGAATGCGGGCCTTTGCATTGCGAAAGCTGGCGGTCAACGAAATATGACTCGGGCATACCAGATCGCAACATCCGCATTCGATGCAGTCAGTAAGCCCGTATGAACGCAGCTTCGATTCGTTATCCGCGCACGCGTACCAGAACAGTTGCTGTGGCAGCAATTGAATTGGGCAAACTATGGCGCACTCACCGCAGCGAATACACGACTGCTCGACAGTCGCAGCGTTTTTTTCGTTGAGAACCAATATGCAGTTGGTAGCCTTGACGACCGGCACGCGGTCAGTCGTGACGGATTTACCGCACATGGGCCCGCCGATTACAAGTTGGTCTGCATTTTCTGTATAGCCACCGGCAAAGGAAATTACGTCAGCAACCGTCGTTCCGATTCTTACTGAGACGTTCATCGATGAGTTGACGCCAGGCCCGGTAACAGTCGTTACCCGCGATATCAGCGGCTCGCCCTCGCAAATCCACCGATAGATCGCCGCAGCGGTGCCGACGTTTTGCACGACGCATCCAACATCAGTCGGTAATCCGCCACTCGGCACTTCCCGATTCGTGACAAGTTGCACCAATTGATCTTCGCCTCCCGACGGGTAGATGGTTGGAATCTGTTTCAGTGTAATGCGATTGTCATCAAGGGTTGCCAGTGCCTCGCCGATAGCCTGGATTGCTTCTGGCTTGTCACTTTCAATGACGACATAACATTTACCGAGACGAAGCGCATGCATCAGTATTTGTGCACCGCCGAGCACCAGCGACGCTTGCTCCCGCATCAGAAGATCGTCGCAACTGATGTAGGGCTCGCATTCGACGCCGTTCAGTATCAGGTAGTCGAGGGGCATCGTTGCGGCCTGCATCAGTTTCTGCCCGGTCGGGAATACGGCGCCGCCGAGGCCGACAATACCGCCCTGCAAAATTTTCTGGAGAAGCGACTCGGGGTCGAGCGAATGAAAGGGTGGGATCTGGTCGGGCAGCTCGATTGCGCGATCTTCGCCATCACAGTCAATGACAATGCAGGGCGCATTGTCGCCTCTTCGTCTTGATACCGGCCAGGGTTCAATGGCCACAATTTTTCCGGATGATGATGCATGGACAGGCGCACTCAGTGTGCCGAATGCCTCGGCAATCAACTGTCCCTTGAGAACGCGTTCGCCAATGCCAACGATGGGGTGTGCAGCTTTTCCGGCATGCTGCGTGATGGGAAGCACCAGTTGATCGGGTAACGGCACGTCGCGTATCGGCGTGGCTGTTGCCGCCGCCTTCTCGGCAGGAAGTCGAAGCCCGCCATGCAGCTTTCCCAGATCGTAAGTTGCGGCTGGCGAATTCATCTGGCTGGCACCATGCTGATGCAATTGACCGGGCAGCGCGGCACGCATAATTCGCACCCGGTACATTCAGCTGCAATCACCGTGTGCATGAATTGGTGCGCCCCGGTGATGGCGTCGACCGGGCACGCGTCCCTGCAATGGGTACATCCGATGCAAAGTGATTCTTCGATGAGCGCGACACTGGCAACTGCCGCTGCCTCTGCAAGCGGTTCGGGGTCTCGCCCAAGCAGATCCGCGAGTCGCAAAACGGTATCGGCGCCGCCCGGCGGACAGAGGTTGATTGCCGCAGCATCAGAGGCAATGGCTTGCGCATACGGCCGACAACCGGGATAGCCGCATTGAGCGCACTGGGTCTGGGGGAGCAAGGCGTCTATCTGGTCGACGATCTGAATCGGATCGCCGGGTAATCTGCGAGACGCCGCCGTCAGCAGGAAGCCCGCCAGGAGCGCAATGCCGGTGATAATCAGAATCGCCGTAATGATTGATGTCCACATGGGCCGTCAGAGTCTCGCCATCCCGGAAAAGCCCATGAAGGCCAGCGACATGATACCGGCTGTCATCAGCGCAATCGCGGTGCCGCGAAATGGGCGGGGAATGTCAGATGCCTGCAACCGCTCACGAATGGCCGCAAACAAAACGAGGACAAGGGCGAAGCCGCCGGCTGCTCCGAATCCGTAAAACACGGACTGAATAAATCCCTGGGCTTCACGGACATTCAGCAATGCCACCCCGAGTACCGCACAATTGGTCGCGATCAACGGGATATATATTCCGAGCAGCTGGTGCAGGAGAGGGCTCTGGCGTCTGACCATTATCTCCGTAAATTGCACGCTGGCCGCGATTACCAGGATGAAGCTGATGGTTTTCAGGTATTCCAGTCCGAGGGGCAACAGGACGTAATCGTGCAGCAGGTAGGCGATCGCCGATGAAAGCGTCAAAACGAACGCCGTCGCAATCGACATACCAAATGCGGCTTCGAGATTTCTTGATACGCCCATAAACGGGCAAAGACCCAGGAACCGGACCAATACGAAGTTATTGACCAGTACGGTACCGACGAGGATTAGGATCAGATCTGCCATTGGGTTCCCTATTGTAGAAGGTGTAACGGCCTAAGGCACCCTCGCGCGACCAAACCGACTTTTATTTGACACGCATTCCGGGAGAGGCGCCGGCATCCGCAGATAAGAGGAATATTTCCTCGCCCCCCGGGCCCGCCGCGAGAACCATGCCCTCGGACATGCCGAAACGCATTTTCCTGGGTTTGAGGTTGGCGACGGCCACAACGAGTCTGCCCTCAAGCGCCTGGGGCTCATAAGCAGCCTTGATTCCCGCAAAAACTGTCCGGGATTCACCACCGAGATCCAGGGTCAGTTTCAGGAGCTTATCGGCGCCATCGACGGGTTCCGCTCTTTCGATCCGGGCAACCCTGAGATCAACTTTTGTAAAGTCGTCAATCGTGATCTCGTCGGTGTCCGTATCAGCTGATCCGGTGTTGCGTACGTCGGTTGTAGCTGTGGATTGTTCGACCATTTTATTGACCTGTTCGGGCTCGACTCTCGTCAGGAGCGGCTTGAATTCTGTTAATGCTGTGCCAAGCATAGGATTGCTCGCGGAAGACCATGACCAGGAATCCTCCTGGAAAAGGACGCGTGTCTTTCCGGCAAGCGCGGGCACCACCGGTGCGAGGTAAACCATGAGCGTGCGAAACATATTGAGCCCCTGGGTACAGACCAGCTGTACCTCGCCGCCCTTGCCCTTGTCCTTTGACATCACCCATGGCTTTTTGTCTTCAATGTAACGGTTGGCAGTATCAGCCAACGTCATGATAATCCGCATCGCCTTGGAATATTCCCGTCGTTCATAGTGCCCGGCAATAGCTTCGCTGGCATCGACGAATTCGCTGAACAGTTCAGGATCGTCGAGTTTCGGCGACAGCGCTCCGTCGAATTGCTTGCTGATGAATCCCGCACACCGACTGGCGATATTGACGAGTTTGCCGACCAAGTCCGAGTTCACCCGCGCGACGAAATCGTCCAGATTGAGGTCGACGTCATCCATACCAGGGCCAAGTTTGGCGGCATAGTAATAGCGAAGGTGGCTCGGATCGAGGTTATCGATATAAGTACGTGCCTTGATAAAAGTACCACGCGATTTGGACATCTTTTTGCCGTTGACGGTCAGAAATCCATGTGCAAAAACGCTGTTGGGTGTGCGAAAACCTGACCCTTCGAGCACTGCCGGCCAGAATAAAGTATGGAAATAGACGATATCCTTGCCGATAAAGTGATACACCTCGGTATCATGACCAGGCGTCCAGTATTCCTCGAAATCAAGATCGTCATGCCGATTGCAGTAGTGCAGGAAACTGGCCAGGTAGCCCACTGGCGCGTCGAGCCAGACATAAAAATATTTATCTTCCGTGCCGGGAATTTTGAAGCCGAAGTATGGCGCGTCCCGGGAGATGTCCCAGTCCTGCAACCCGGCTTCAAACCATTCCTCAAGTTTGCTGGTGATATGTTGATGAAGCTCAGCGGACTTCATCCAGGTCCTGAGCTGGCTTTCAAAATTACTCAGCCGGAAAAAATAATGATCTGACTCTTTCCAGACCGGCGTGCTGCCTGACAATACGGAGACGGGGTCTATCAGGTCATTCGGTGAATAGGTTGCGCCGCAGCTTTCGCAGGCATCGCCATACTGCTCCTCCGTCTTGCATCGCGGGCAGGTGCCTTTGACGAAGCGATCTGGCAGGAACATCTTTTCCTGGTCGTCATAAGCCTGCTCAATCGTCTTGATATAGATATGGCCGGCGGCGCGCAATCCTTCGAACATTCGGTACACGAGCTGCTGGTTTTCTGCCGAATGAGTCGTGTGAAAATTATCGAACGCGACGTCGAATGCCTTCAAATCGTCATGCTGTTCTTTGGCGACTCGAGTGACCATCACCTCCGGTGCGACACCTTCCTGGCGCGCCTTGATCATGATCGGCGTGCCATGGGCATCGGCAGCGCATACGAAAGTGCACTGATGACCCCTCAGTTTCTGGAATCGAGCCCAGATATCCGACTGGATGTACTCGACGAGGTGCCCCATGTGCATGTGTCCGTTTGCGTAGGGCAGCGCGCTGGACACCATGATTTTTCGAACGTTTGAGCTCATATTTCTAATCGGCCAGCCATATCCGGATAACGCGGCGCATTATGCCACGGCGCTCCTCCATTCAGGACATATTGATCGGGACTCGACGACGTCGAAAATCCGTTATTCGACCTCAGCGTCGTCGTCGTCGATCAGGCTGCGAAACTTCTGCTTGTTATTTGCCTGCTGGTAGGCTTCGAGTGGACTGATCCGGCCTTTTTCGAGCAGTTCCCTCAAGGCGGAATCCATCGTCTGCATCCCGATTGATCCACCGCTTTGCATCGCGGTTTCAAGCTGATCCAGTTTTCCCTGTCGAATGATATTGGCGACGGCCGATGTATTGATCATGATCTCTAGCGCCGCCACGCGGCCCGGTTTGTCTATCGTCGGCAGCAACTGCTGCGAGATGACACCGCGTAAAGATGTCGAGAGCATCGTCCGGATATGATTCTGCTTGTCTGACGGAAATGTGTTGACGATTCTGTCAACGGTCTGGCCGGCGCCATTGGTATGCAACGTGCCCATGACCAGAATTCCCATTTCAGCCGCGGTTACCGCTGCCGAGATCGTTTCGAGGTCGCGGAGCTCGCCCACGAGAATGACATCGGGGTCTTCGCGGAGAGCAGAATGCAGTGCGCTGGCAAAATCAGTCGTGTGTATTCCAACCTCACGTTGACTGATAAGGCAGCCCTTTCGTTGATGGACGAATTCGATCGGGTCTTCAACGGTCAGTATATGTCCCTTAATTCGATAATTGATGTCGTCCACCATCGCCGCAAGTGTGGTCGACTTCCCGGACCCGGTTTTTCCTGTCACAAGAATCATTCCCTGATTCTGTTTGCACAGATTTCGAACGGCGGCTGGCATGTTAAGTTCGTCCAGCGTAAGGGCCTTCGACGGGATGGCGCGCATGACAGCGCCGATGCCATTCAGATGGCGCATCACATTCACGCGAAACCGCGATATGTCGGGAATTTCATACGCAAAATCAACAGCGTCATGTTTTTCAAAATCGCGCTGCATCGATCCGGTCATAATTTCGTAAAGACATTCTTTGACGAAATCGATTGTCAGTGTGGTGTCGTTCAGAAGCGTCAGGGATCCATGGATACGAACGCGCGGCGGGTCGCCCGAAATAAAGTGCAAATCCGAACTGCTCTTGGTCAGCGCATCTTTAAGGAACTCATCAATCTTGTTCAATAGAGATCCCCCGACGGTGGAGGCGCGTCCTCATCAATTGTAGGCAGGATCGACGAATCGGTGACAAAGCGTTGAAAACGCTTCTTGTCGAGAGCGTGGCGAAATGCGTCGTCCGGGTCGACTTCTTTCGCGGTGATTGCCGCCAGTAGTGCCTGGTCCATCAGCTGCATTCCGACATCCCTGCCCATTTGCAATTGCGATGGTATTTGATGCGACTGATCGGTCTTGATCAGTTTGGATATTGCTCGATTGTTAACGAGAATCTCCATGATCGCCTTGCGGCCGCGCCCGTCGGGCGTCTTGCACAGAACCTGGCTGACCACCGCCTTGAGGCTCTGTGCCAGGAAGCTTTTCGTCTGCTCTCGAAGTTCGCCTGGCAACGCGTCGATAATGCGGTCAATGGTCTTGACTGCGCTTGTCGTGTGCAGTGTGCCGAGCACAAGATGACCGGTCTCCGCTGCCGTCATAGCCATTGAGATAGTGTCTGCATCGCGCATTTCGCCGACCAGTATGACGTCGGGATCCTCGCGCATCGCCGAGCGGACGCCGTCAGCGAAACTCGTCAGATGTGTGCCGAGCTCGCGCTGGATAACCTGGCTTTTCTTGCTCGGATGCACGAATTCAATCGGATCCTCCAGGCTGATGATATTCAAACTGCGGGTCGTGTTCAGGTGATCGATCATCGCAGCCAGCGTCGTTGACTTGCCCGTTCCGGTCGAACCGGTAACGAGGACCATGCCCTGGTGATAATCGCAGAATCTTTCCAGGACAGCGGGTACGCCAAGCTTTGCAAGTGTCGGTACTTCGTTGGGTATATGCCGGAACACGGCCCCAACGCCAGTGTCTTTGTGAAAGAGATTGACGCGGAAACGGCCGCCTTCCTCGGCTACGTACGAGAAGTCGAGGTCCCTGCCTTCGTAGAAAACGTCTTTCTGCGAATCGCTCAGGATTTCCATGACGTAACTTTCAAGTTCGGTGTCGGCCAGGTCGCGGAATTTAATCGGCAACAAGTCGCCATTCATGCGAAGCATCGGTGGAATACCGACCGCAAGATGAACATCAGAGCAACCCTGCGCGAGCCCAAGCTTCAGAAAGGAGTCTATTCGTGGCATGTCAATCCGGGGTATATGAGACTAATTGCGCTAAAAATCATAGGTTTGGCCGTATCCTAGGCGTAATCACTCGCTGGCGCCAGTGCGCTGGCACACTATTTGGAGATGCGTGTTTTTTATACCTGGATTGCGCTAAGAGCGTCGATTAACTCATCCATCGTCTGGTAACGCTTCGACTTGTCGACGGACATTGCTTTGGCAATCAACGCCGCGTAGTCGTCCGGAACATTCGGATTGACGTCCTGACACAACTTGGCTTGACCCTGCACGTGTTGATACATGACGGACATGTGATCGCCACGGCTGTAGGGCGGAATACCTGTAACCATTTCGTACATGATCACGCCGATGCTGTAGATATCTGCTGCTTCATCCACTTTTTTGCCAAGAATTTGCTCGGGCGCCATGTACTTCGGCGACCCGATGACGTAGCCGGTCTTGGTCAGCTGAGTGTCGCCACTGCTGGCAGCCGCGGCCACACCAAAGTCCACGATTTTCAGCAACCCATCGCTGTTTACAAGGATATTGGCCGGCTTGAGATCGCGGTGAATGACTCCTGCCTGATGCGCAACCGCCATTCCAGTCGCCATGTCCATCGAAAACTGCAGTGCTCTGCGAAAGGGCATTGGTTTGCTGTCCGGAATTTCTCCGCTAAGCGTGTGCGACGGGAAATACTCCATAGATATCGCGTACGCACCCTGCAGGTACAGGAAATCGTAAATACGTATGACATTCTTATGCGTGATCATGCGCGAGTAACGTAATTCGTGAACAAATCGTTTCATCATTTCCTCGTCAGATGAAACATTCGGATTGAGGAACTTCAATATGAGTCGTTCGTCTACAACCTGGTCCTGCATCAGGAGCACGGTGCCGAATGCACCTTTGCCTATCTTCTCAATATATTTGTAGCGTCCGTCGATAACGTCGCCGGGCTCGAGTTTCGCGATGTCCAGAATTCGCGGCGCCTCCGCAGCAGCGACGGCCTGCTCGGTCGGCTTTTGAGTCGCGATAAGTTTTTTGAGTTCTTCATTATCAAGGAGCAACGTTTTAGTGTGCTCTGACATCTTTTCGGCGCGGATGTTTTCCAGGATTACGCTTTCGGAGAACCTGGCATCAAGTTCCTTCAATGCCTTGTCCGCACTGTTAATGATCGTCTTGTCATCCGACTGCTTGATTTTCTGAAGGACGCCGCGAATCGAATTGGCATGGCTCTGATCGGCGAGATGCGCGATCGCTTTGATTGCTTCGACCTGAATTTCACGTTCCGGCCGATTCAGCATCGGCAACAGTTTGGAAATAACGTCGGCATCACCCAGCTTGCCGATGGCACGAACGATGATTGTGTCGGACTTCGAATTTTTGCCAAGCATCTCGATGAGTTTTGGCAGTGCCTTTTTGCTGCCTATGTGCGCCAGTGCGTCAACAGCTCTTTCACGTACCCACCAATCTACGTCATCGGTGGCCTTTATCAGTGTGTCAACTGCGTTTTCATCCTTGGTGGCATTGAGAATTTCAATTGCTGTCCGACGAATGTCTTCGTCTTTGTCCTTGATCAGCTCGAGTACCGAATTGACAACTTTCGGGCCGCCAATTTCGGCGAGCGCGTCACCGGCACGCGCGCGGACTCACCAGTCATCATCCTTAATGGCGGCTAACAGGTCTTTGACAGATTCCGGATTACATATCTCGTTCAGCACTTCAACGGCTGAGCGTCGCGTATATTCGGATTCGTCCTTCAACGCAGGAACCAGGTATTTGATCGTATCCGGATGGTTCATTTTAACGATCACGTCCACTGCTTTTCCCTGTACCTCAAGATCGGGATCCAGCAACAGCTTGGTAATCTTCTCGATATTCACCGGACCCTTGCGGCCTGCCAGTGCACTCAGTGCTGCACTTCGAACCATCTTGTTCGTATCACCGAGCTGCATTTCGAACGCTCGATTGATGTCGTCTCGCTGGAACTTGGTCAGCAATTGCATCAAATGTATCTTTACGGCAGGATCCTTTCCGCCCATGCGATTGATCAGATCAGGAACCATTTCGATCGAGAGCGTTTCTTCGATGATCGCGAACAGGGCGGCCTTCTCCTTCGGTTCCAGTTCGTACGCGCGCCGCAATAGTTCGTGCACACTCAGGTCTTTCTTGTGTACTTTCAGGACCTCAACCAGAGCCGGTTTGGAAACCTCTTTGTCGTCAAAGAATTCGAGGAGGTTATTGGCATTGAAATTATTGCTGCTGGAAAGTGCCCATGCCGTTCCGGCCACGACCCGTTCGCCGCCATCAGCAAGGCCTTCCTTGTAAAATTTCAGCGTCTTGTCGCTGACGTAACTTGCGAGGATATCGACAAATACCATCGTATGGCTTTTGTCGCTCATGGCCAGTGCGTCTATGACCCGGGGAATCACCTTTGGCCCGATGTTCTTGAGGCGCTCGATGGTTTTTTGCGCCGATCGCGAATTGGTATCCGCTTCGTTGGTCAACTGGCCGATCAACTGATCGGCCCTGAATCCGCCGAGAATTGCCATCAGGAAACGCCTGTCACGGGCGTCGACTGCGGGACGGACGGAAGTGGCAGATGTACGAATCCTGTGCAGGCCAGTGCCTCGCCTGCTTGTCGTGAAATTTGATCCTTGATATCAAACGCCATCAATACCGATATCGCTCTTGCCCAGGCGATTTGCCGGATCTGCCAGCTTATGGCAAACCAATAATCGCATCCGTACGTACCCGATCCGGCATTATGCCACATCGCCTCGCGCCCAAAATGTGAACTGCTGATTATCTGCATCTCCGATATTTCCGCAATCCCTTGCAATCATTGGGATCATCTGTGGTTACAATACCGCCCGCGGTCGCAGATTCGGGCGACATGCCCAGCAATTTAACCTAATACCGAGTCGTGAATTGTGACAGTGTCTGCAGAAAACACCCTATCGAAATCCTTAAGCGAGATTGTCGTACCCGGCGTCGATCGACCGCTGGCCGACGTCGGGCGAGTGTCCGTGGCCTCGATCGACGGCGAACGCGCGCAGGTTGATATTCTACTTGGCTTCCCTGCTGCCGGGCTGTTCGCAGAGCTTGAAGCCCGGATTCGTGCCGCAATCCTGGATGAATATGGTCCACGGAAAATTGAGGTCAGGATTGTGACGAAAGTAACCGCCCACGGTGTCCAGCGAAATCTGAAGCCTTTGCCCAATGTGAGCAACATTGTTGCGATCGCATCAGGCAAGGGGGGCGTTGGAAAATCGACAACCGCCGTCAACCTGGCGCTGGCCCTTTCCGGTGAAGGGGCCAAAGTCGGCGTACTGGATGCCGACATTTACGGACCGAGCATTCCGCTAATGCTGGGCGTATCTGGTGAAAAACCGACCAGCGCTGACGGGCAGTCGATGACGCCCCCGGTTGCTCATGGAATGCAGGTCATGTCTATCGGATTTCTCATTGACCCGGATCAGCCGATGGTCTGGCGCGGCCCAATGGTGACGCAGGCGCTGAATCAAATGTTGCAGCAGACACGTTGGTCAGAACTCGATTATCTCATTGTCGATATGCCGCCAGGGACCGGCGATATTCAGCTGACGCTCTCACAGCAGGTCCCGGTAAGCGGCGCGGTCATCGTAACCACTCCGCAGGACATTGCATTGCTCGATGCCCGGAAAGGTTTGCAGATGTTTCGCAAGGTGAATGTGCCCGTGCTTGGCATTATTGAAAACATGAGCACTCATATTTGCACCAATTGCGGCCATGAAGAACACCTGTTCGGCAGTGGTGGCGGGGCGCAGATGGCATTGGACTATGATGTCGACTTGCTTGGCCAGATTCCGCTCGATCTAAGGATTCGTCAGCAGACTGATGGTGGGCTACCCAGCGTAATAGCGGAGCCGAACGAAGGCCCGGCACAGGCGTACCGCAGGACGGCTCAGCGTCTTGCTGCACGGCTCGCGATGCAGGGCCGGGACTACAGCGCGCGATTCCCCAGGATTGTTGTTGAGGATACCTGATGGCTGTGAATAAACCCTAAGTGGAGTAAACGACAACAATGAGCATCAAAGCCGATCACTGGATTCGCCGGATGGCCAAAAAACACGGCATGATTGATCCGTTCGAGCCGGGCCAGGTTCGCGAGCGCGATGGCGAACGAATCGTTTCTTACGGCACGTCGAGTTACGGCTATGACGTTCGATGCGCCAATGAATTCAAAATCTTCACGAATATCGAGTCTACATTCGTTGACCCCAAGAATTTTGATGAGTCCAGTTTCGTCGACAGGCAAAGCGATGTTTGCATCATCCCGCCAAATTCCTTCGCGCTTGCCCGCACGATTGAATTTTTTCGAATTCCTCGAAAAGTACTGACAATCTGTCTCGGAAAATCGACCTATGCCCGCTGTGGCATCATTGTAAACGTCACGCCACTTGAACCGGAATGGGAAGGGCACGTGACGCTCGAGTTTTCCAACACGACGCCATTGCCCGCGAAAATATATGCGAATGAGGGTGTCGCGCAGATGCTGTTCTTCGAGTCAGATGAAGAATGTGAAATTTCCTACAAGGATCGCGGCGGGAAGTACCAGGGCCAGCGGGGGGTCACGTTGCCCAAGGCCTGACGTCGTTTCTCTTATTTGCCGGGCGGTGTGTATTGCAGAGGCTCGTCCATCGGTACGCCATCCAGCCACGCCTGCCCGTCGCGATACACCAGCCGCCCCGACGCCAACAAAGCCGCTGCTTGCGTATAAATCTGGTGTTCGACTTTAAGAACGCGCAGGGCAAGCGATTCAGCTGTGTCATCGCGCAATACCGGCACGCGTCCCTGGATGATTCGTGGTCCGCCATCAAGTTCTGCGGTCGCGAAATGTACGGTACTCCCGTGCCATGACTCACCGGCTTCGATTGCCCGTTGGTGAGTATTCAGGCCCGGATACTTCGGCAGCAGGGACGGGTGAATATTGAGGATCTTTCCTGCAAACCGATCTATAAAAACCGGCGACAGGATTCGCATGAATCCGGCAAGAATGATCATGTCCGGCGCATATTTGTTCAGCACTGAAACCAGTTTCGCATCGAACTGCTCCCGCTCCCGGAAGTCTCTGTGCTCGACGCATTCCACCTTGATGTTTGCTTTGCGTGCGCGCTCAAGGCCAGCCGCGTCGGGTTTGTTACTCAGCACAACTTTGAGGTCGAGATCCAGTTCGCCGGAAACGGTCTCGTCAATGAAGGCCTGCAGATTGGTTCCGCCACCTGAGATAAGTACCGCGGCGGAAATACGTGGCGTTCTCCGACTCATAATATATTTACTGTTGGCCGATGGACGCGTTTATTGATTATAGATACTCGACCGGCCCTGAGCCCGGGACAACCTGGCCGAGATTCCATGCGGATTCGCCGGCGGCGGTGAGAATCTCAATGGCCGAGTTCGCATCGCGGCTGTCGACGACGGCAATCATGCCAACGCCGCAGTTAAAAGTTCGTCGCATTTCGTCGGTTTCGATTCCACCGGATGCCTGTAACCAGTCGAAAACAGGTCCTTGCCGCCAGCTGCCGGTATCAATTGATGCATGCATATTGTCGGGCAGTGTACGAGGGACATTTTCGGTAATGCCTCCACCGGTAATATGCGCCAGTCCTTTGACGGTTATTGACTCCATCAGCTGCATGACGGAGCGAACGTAAATTCTGGTTGGCTCCATGAGTAGTTCTTCGGCCCGCGCGCCGCCAATATCGTGGTTCTTGGCGATATCAAGAACCCGTCGGATCAGTGAATATCCATTTGAATGCGGGCCGCTGGATGCGAGCGCGATAATCGAATCGCCCGGCCTGATCGAGCTTCCATCGATAATCCGGCTCTTTTCGACCGCACCGACACAAAAGCCGGCCAGATCGTATTCGCCTGGCACATACATATCCGGCATTTCGGCGGTCTCACCCCCGATCAGCGCCGCACCTGCCATCTGGCAGCCGTCGGCGATCCCGGAAATGACGGAAGCCGCCAGGTCGGTATCGAGACGCCCGCACGCGAAATAATCGAGAAAAAACAACGGTTCTGCGCCCTGAACCAGTACGTCATTCACGCACATCGCGACCAGATCAATACCGATCGTGTCATGTCGATTCGTGATCTGCGCGAGTTTCAGTTTCGTGCCGACGCCGTCAGTGCCTGATACCAGCACGGGTTCTCTATATCTGCCCGGCGGAAGCGCAAACAGGCCGCCGAATCCACCCAGTCCTGCCAGAACTTCCGGACGCCGTGTTTTGGCAACCATCGGTTTGATTCGCTCAACGAGGGAATTACCCGCATCGATATCAACGCCGGCATCTTTGTATGTCAGGGGTTTTGTCGTCATGCTGGTTTGGCTATCGCCTTTTCTTGAGTTGGGTGCCACATGGGTCAGGCCGTATGTGTTGGCAACATTTAAGTGGCAATTTCTGTGAGGGCGATATAATAGATCTTCAACAGGTATCGTGAAACTCTCTTTTCACGCTTCGCTGGCTGGATAGAAAACCATGCAAAGAATTATGCAGAAACAGGGACGCCTTTGCGATCCAGCGGTGACAACTTGCCGACGGCTTGCCCTCGTTCTGGCGTGTTCGCTGTTTTGGCTTGCCCCTGCCGCGCATGGCATTGAAATGGCAGCGCTTTATACGGTTGAAGTGCCATACGATTCGACCGACGCAGATGCCCAGGCGGACGCCTATAGAACGGCTTTAATCGAGGTGCTTGTTCGAGTAACCGGATCAACGGCGGTGGTGGCGTCGGAGGAGGCAGCAACATCGTTTCCCAATCCTGCTCAATTTGTCATGCAATATCGTCCCGGTCAGGACGGCACACTGGTTGTCACGCTCGATGGCGATGCCATAGAGCGCGTATTACGACAGGCTGGTGCGCCCATCTGGGGCGCGGACCGGCCTTTGACACTGATCTGGCTCGCCGTGGATTGGGGTTTGGGTGAACGAGAGATTGTTGGCGCCGATGATGCGGACCGTTTACCTGGCGATGCAAGGTCGATAGACCGCAACCGTTTGTTGCGTGAAAGAGTGCTCGATATTGCCCGTCGACGCGGCATACCTGTGGCTTTTCCGCTGCTGGACGCTGAGGATCTTGAAAACGTCGGGTTTAGCGATGTCTGGGGCGGATTCGACGACCGGCTCAAATTTGCATCTGCCCGTTACCAGGC
This sequence comes from Pseudomonadota bacterium, assembly GCA_027621915.1. GTDB lineage: Bacteria > Pseudomonadota > Gammaproteobacteria > Steroidobacterales > Woeseiaceae > SZUA-117. Next base: position 56,907 of record JAQCAD010000007.1, on the reverse strand, counting down.
AACATCGGTACTGATCGGGCGAATTCGCACGGATGACCCGCAGCCGGACCGCTGGACCTGGTATTTCGGACCTGCCGACCGTTTGGACTGGGCAGGTGAGCCGGAAGATTCGATAGGCGTGCTGGCGGACGCACTGGCGGCCAGGTTTGTCATCGATTCCACCCAGGCCGTTGACACGATCCATCTTACGATTGCCGGAATTGATTCAGTCGGCGCGTACGGGCGGGTGCAACGATTTATGGAGAATCTAAGGGTCCTGGATGAACTATTGATCACCAAAGTGGCGGGTAACACAATTACCTACACTGTCAAGGTGCAGGGCGGTACAAGGCGACTTGAAAACGCGATTCAGTCCACAGGCATGCTTGAACCTGTGAAATCGAGCGGCGTTATCGACACCACGTCATACCGGTTGAATGGACAACCGTTGGGAACCGACATTGGTATGCGAAACGAGATCAACACGTTGGAATACCTGTATCGCTCGCAGGACAATTGAACTGATGTCACTGCGCTGGCTGCCAAACGCCATTTCGCTGATGCGCATCGCCATGATTGCGCCGATCCTCCTGTATATCGGGCAGGGCCGATATGGGCTGGCACTCATTTTGTTTTTCGTGGCGGGATTTTCGGACGGTCTCGACGGGTTGCTTGCCAAACGATTTGACTGGCATACACGGGTAGGCGCGTTACTCGATCCGGTGGCTGACAAGTTACTGGTTGGTGGCACGTTTATCATGCTTGTCATTGCGGGATTGATCCCCGTTTGGCTCGCGGTTCTGGTAATTGTCAGAGACGTGGTGATCGTTGGCGGTGCCACGATCTACAACTTTTTCATAAAGCCAATAGAAGGTGAACCAACCCGCATAAGCAAGATTAATACTGCGTTGCAACTGTTGTTCGTGGTTTTTGTGCTCAGCCGTGCGGGCTACGGCTGGCCGGATCAGATCGCGATTACGATTATTGGTGCGAGCGTGGTTGTAACAATTGTCATTAGCGGAATCGACTATGTGTGGTCATGGGCAAGACGTGCCAGGGCACAAACTGAACAATCAGGGGATGCGGCGTAGATGACCGGCAATAGTTTTCGTAACAGTTGGATGATTGCGATCGCCTTGATCGGATGGGTGCTGTGGTTGCTTGCTCCTGTGCTGACGCCATTCGTTGCGGCTGCATTGCTCGCATATATCGGCGACCCGCTGGCAGATCGCCTGCAAAAGCTGAAACTCCCGCGTACCGTCGCGGTGATTATCGTCTTTCTTTTAACTTTCGCGGGCCTTGGCCTGCTGGTCCTGCTGGTGGTGCCGCTTATCACCGCGCAGGTATCCGCATTTTTATCTGCTTTGCCGGATATCGTTACGCGGGCCGAGCAGGTATGGCTACCGACGATTACGGAATTTCTCGGCGTTGAGTCCGGTGAGCAGATAGGGCTCGGCGCGTTTATCGCTCGATACAGCGATATGGCGGGCAGTTGGGCTACCACGCTGTTTTTGTCGTTGGGTCGATCGGGCGGGGCGCTTGCAACTGCTGTAATCAGTTTTTTCCTGATTCCTATCCTGACGTTCTACCTGTTGCGCGACTGGGATCCCATTCGCAGAAAAATTTCGGCGCTGATTCCTGGTCGACAGCGTGCAACAGTGCTCCGACTGGCGCGCGAGACCGATGAGGTGCTCGGTGCATTTCTCCGCGGCCAAATAATGGTCATGTTCGCGCTTGCGGTAATCTACTCGTTAGGTCTCACCATTGTCGGCGTGAAGTTCGCGATCGCTATCGGCGTAGTGGCCGGGCTGGTGAGTTTTGTTCCATACCTGGGTTTCGTGTTCGGAATCGCACTGGCCGGGCTTACTGTAGTGCTTGAGCCGAGTCCGTTACTACATCTTGCCGGTGTCATTGCGACATTTTCGATAGCACAGATGATTGAAGGATCCGTTCTGACGCCAAAACTGGTTGGTGATCGAATCGGCCTGCACCCCGTCCTGGTGATATTTGCGGTTGCCGCAGGAGGACAGTTGTTCGGATTTTTTGGCATCCTGCTGGCTCTACCCGCGGCAGCCGTCTTGTCTGTGCTGGTTCGCTTCACCTATGCCACATACCTTGCGGAGCATCCCCCATTCTTCGACATGGATGCTGGATCCGGGAATGCGGGCCATAAAGATTCTCGACCGGATGTCGAATCTTGAGTCAGCTGGTACTGCCATTAAAACTTCAGGATCACGCCGTATTTGAGAGTTTCCTGCCCATCGGCAACGAGGCGCTGGTTGCGTTTCTCGAACGTACCGTAGCGACGGCGAATAGCCCGGGTGGCTGGATTCGTGGTGCGCATGCGACCGGAAAGACCCATTTGCTGCAGGCGGTTTGTGAACGAGCCGGGGACCAGGCGCAATTTCTGCCGCTGGCTGATTTTGTCACTGCAGATCCGACGATCCTCGAAGGGATGGCCATTCGGCAATTTATCTGCATCGACGATGTTGATGCGGTTAGCGGTGATTCAGACTGGGAACTGGCGCTGTTCAGCCTGTACAACTCATTGATCGAATCGGGAGGCGTGCTCATTTGTTCTGCGGCTTCAGCGCCGCGTGATTGTGGATTTGGCCTGGCTGACCTGACCAGCCGCTTTTCGCGATTACCAACATTCAATCTTCATTCGCTGGAGGAATCGCAGCGGATCGAAGCGCTGCAGCTGCGCGCGCGACACCGGGGCCTCGAAATGCCAACGGAAACGGCGGGATTTTTGCTCAACAGGAGTCCTCGCGACATGGCGAGTCTTTATGCAATGCTGGATAAACTCGACGCGGAGGCGATGATCGCCAAGAGAAAACTGACGATACCGTTCGTCAAAGAGGTGTTAGAAATCACCTGACCGCCCTGAGCTTGACCGCGATCTGCGCAACTCGTTTTCCAAGCGCCTGCGCCAGTTTTTTTTCTTCCGCTGACAATCCGTCAGTGTCCCTGTTCCAGCTGACATGACTGGCCCCATACGGCGAGCCACCAGTCGTCGTCGTGGATAATTCCGGTTCGGTGTAGGGAATTCCGACCAGCAACATTCCATGATGAATTAATGGCAGGGCCATAGTTAACAGCGTGCTTTCCTGTCCACCATGAAGCGTGGATGTGGAGGTAAAAACGCCGGCAGGTTTTCCACTTAGCGTTCCGCCGAGCCACTCGCTACCCGTGCTGTCGAGAAAATACTTCAGCGGTGCGGCCATGTTGCCGAAACGGGTTGGGCTGCCCATAACGAGACCGTCACACTCATTGAGGTCTGCATGGGTGACGTACGGCGGTCCCGCGGAAGGAATCGTGTCTGCAGTGGCTTCTGTAATCGCAGATACGGGCGGCACCGTTCTCAATCGCGCTTCGACATCGTTCACTGCATCGATGCCGCGACACACCTCTCGTGCCAGTGCCTCCACAGCACCGGTGCGGGAATAGTACAAAACGAGTATCTCAGTCATCGTGCAAAAGGCTCAGTACATTTTCCGGCGGCCGGCCAACGACCGCGCAATTTCTTTCCTCATTCACAACGATCGGTCGTTCAAGCACGCTTGGATGTTCATGCAGCCACTCGGCGAGAGATCGATCGTCGTGCAGCGGGATCGCATTTACTGCATCTTGATAGGCCGCTTCCCCACGCCGCAGGAGGCTGGCAAGCGGTACGTCGAGCAATTTAGCCAAACGCAGGAGCGTAGCCGCGTCCGGCGGTGCCGACAGATACTCAACGATTGTCGGAGCAATATTATGGGACTCTAATAATGTTAATGTTTTCATTGACTTGGAGCATCCCGGGTTGTGATAAATGGTAATTCTCATCAGATCTCGCTGTTTCCTGATCATTTCCGGCGACCCGGTAACTCTAGCAGCAGACAACGCGTCAGTCAGTCTGAAAAGCACTGCTTGACGACCCGTATCGGCCCTTGCTAGCTTTCTGTCGTGCGCGTGAAAAACATAATCGAAAAATTCGTGTGTCGGGTGGGCGACTTCTTGCGCAGAGTCCTGTTGCTGCTGGTGCTGGCAGGCCTGGCCGCCTGCGAAACTGGTCCGCCTGTACAGGAAATGAGCGACGCCCGTCAGGCCATCGCAGTTGCGCGACAGGCCGGTGCTGAACTCCTTGCACCGGATGACATGCGGGCAGCGCAGTCCTATCTGGACAGTGCGCAACGTAAACTTTCTGAGCGTTCGTATGCTCAGGCACGTAGTGATGCCATCCAGGCTAAAAACCGCGCCATTGACGCACTGGAAAATGCCGAAAGTGTTGACCTGGACGATCCGCAGCCGTAATTCGATATTTCGGAAATTCCTGAGTTGTGTCAGCTATTCGTTGTAACCGGCAAAGTGCAGGGCGTTTTCTTCCGTGCCAGTACGCGCGATATTGCCGAATCAATGGATCTGAAAGGACACGCCATTAACATGCCAGACGGCAGTGTGGAGGTACGGGCTTGTGGTTCGGCCGTCGCAATCAAGCAGTTGGGTGAATGGTTGCGAAAGGGACCGAGACTCGCATCGGTTACCGCCGTAAAATCAATTGACGTAAGTTGCTCGAACCCAGAAGACTTCAGTCTGGGCCGGCGTCTTGAGTAACGGTTAGCTCAGGCCCGAAACCATTTAAGCCGAAGTTTATCGAGCACCTTGTTCGGATATTTTCTTTTGCCAAGGCTGCCATTGTAACGACCAAGGGCGCGGGGAATATTGCCCTTCTCCAGATCCAGGTAATACTTGAGAATCGTGCAGCCGAAGCGCAGATTCGTTTCGATCTGCATCAGATTATCGTCAGGGCGTCCGATCTCGTTCAGCCAAAACGGCATGATTTGCATCAGGCCGCGAGCACCGGCACCGGAAATCGCGAAGCGATCAAAATTACTTTCCACGTCTATGACAGCGAGAACCAGTTCGGGAGGGAGTCCCGCGCGAGTCGCTTCCCGATGAACGCGCTGCAGGATCTCAATCCTTTCCCCAGGATTCTTCACCTGCCTGGCCAGTCTTGCCGACATGTCGGTGAGCCAGACCTGTGCATCGAAATGATCCGGAAAACTGTCGACTTCGCTGGCCGCAATGCGTAGCAGCGCAACGAGATCAGGATCCGGTGCATCCTGCGAATGCACTTCGTGTGGCAGCAACGCAAGCAGCAATGCGGCGGTTAAAAACGGGAGTCGCATTCATTCATCCGGTGAGAAGCAGCCTGTCAGGAATCGGCGGATTGTAACTTTAACGTTGACCCAAATAGCAAATTGAGAGCGTCATCACGTTTCATCACACGCGAGTCGTCGTCCCGTCGATGTCGATACTCTAACTCCCCGGCCTCGAGGCCTCTATCGCTGATAACGAGTCGATGTGGAATGCCGATCAATTCCGCATCGGCAAACTTCACACCAGGCCTCGCGTCGCGGTCGTCGAAGAGAACTTCGAGGCCACGTTCCTGGAGTTCTGTATAAAGCACTTCCGCGGCTTCGCGCAATGTATCGGACCGGTGCATATTGATCGGTATCAGCACAACGTCGAAAGGCGCCAGTGGTTCCGGCCAGATGATGCCGCGCTCATCGTGGTTCTGTTCGATGGCCGCGCCGATTATTCGAGTTACCCCGATTCCGTAGCAGCCCATCGCCATCACAACATCTTTACCATCCTGGTCCTGCACTGTTGCATTCATGGCCGCAGAATAGGCCGTGCCCAGCTGGAAAATATGGCCGACCTCTATACCGCGGGCGATACTGAGCGTGCCTTTGCCACCGGGGCTGGGATCGCCTTCAATAACATTCCTGATGTCGACAGTCTGCGGCGTATCGATGTCGCGTCCGAAGTTCACTCCGGTCAGGTGCGTGTCGATTTCGTTTGCGCCGCAAACGAAATCTGACATCGCGCTGGTTGCATGGTCAAAATAAATCGGAATATCAAGGCCAATTGGTCCAACGAATCCAGGTTCACAACCAGTTGCCATACGAATCGCCGCCGGGTCCGCCATCGTCAATGGCGCGGCGACTCCTTCGAGTCTGGCTGCTTTGATCGCATTGAGTTCGTGATCACCCCGCAGGATCAGCGCAACAGGTTGGTCGTCGCCCTCGACGATCAATGTCTTGAGCGTTTGTGAAGAATTGACCTTCAAAAGCGTCGTCAGATCCTCAATCGTTCGCGTGTTCGGTGTACTGATTCTTTCCATTTGCAGTGTCGGTGCCGCAGGTTTGCCATTCGGTCGGAGTGTCGCGGCGGTTTCAACGTTGGAAGCGAAATCATCGTCGTCACTCCAGGCAATCGCGTCTTCACCCGAATCGGCCAGTACGTGGAACTCTTGTGACCGGCTGCCACCAATTTCGCCGCTGTCTGCGTCAACAACACGGAATTCGAGGCCGAGGCGGTTGAATATCGCCGTGTAGGCCTCGTGCATGACTTGATAGCCTTCCTCGAGCGAAGCCTGATCGACGTGAAAGGAGTACGCATCTTTCATCGAAAACTCACGCGCTCGCATGACGCCAAAGCGCGGCCTGATTTCGTCGCGAAACTTCGTCTGGATCTGATAAAAATTAACAGGCAGTTGTTTGTAGCTACGCAGTTCGCGTCTGGCGATATCGGTAATGACTTCTTCGTGTGTCGGGCCGAAGCAATATTCGCGTTCATGCCGATCTTTCATGCGCAACAGCAAATGGCCGTACTTATCCCATCGTCCCGACTCCTGCCATAACTCTGCCGGTTGTACCGCAGGCATCAGCAGCTCCAGCGCCCCGGCTTTATTCATCTCCTCACGGATAATTGTTTCGACCTTACGAAGGATTCGCAGCCCCATCGGCATCCACGTGAACAGCCCTGAGGCAAGTCGGCGGATGAGGCCTGCTCTTAGCATCAGCTGGTGGCTGACAATTTCGGCTTCCGAGGGAGTATCTCGTAAAGTAGTTAGTCCAAACTTCGTGAAACGCATGTATAGTCTGATCCCGATTGCGGTGGCGGTGGCGGGCGTATTCTACACGAGACTTTATGCTTGCGGCCCATTCCGGTGACGTCAAGAAAATTTCTGCGGTATCTCGCGCGAAAAGTATAGGGACTGGTCGGTTTGAAGGGCAGGCGTATTCCATTTGTAGCCAAGGAGGGCATACCACTCCTGTTTCTTGCGCTGGTCGCCACCGTCGCATGCTGGCAATTGATTGGGTACGAGTACGCAATTGTACCGGGCGTTATTCTTGCCTGGCTGTTACTGGTATTTCGTGATCCCCGAAGGATTATTCCTGCAGTCCCACTCGGAGTGGTCAGTCCCGTTGACGGTACGGTTGTTGAAGTCAGCCTGACTGCCAATGGTGCATTGAGCGGTGATGCGCACAGGATTTTTATTCGCGTAAAAAGCCTGGGCGCATACTCTGCCCGATGCCCGGTCGAGGGAAAGATCATGGATTTTCGAGGTACCCTGCTTGATGGCGCTGAGGTCGGGGCGTGCAGCGGCCTATGGGTTCGTACTGATGAGGGTGATGATGTGGTTCTCCAGTTTCACGGCCATCGGTTCGGTCTGGCGCCACTGGCGTTTCCTGGATACGGCGATCGGATAGGGCAAGGTCAGCGGTGTGCGTATTTGCGCATGACCCGTATCGCCGAAGTACAATTGCCCATCAATAGCCGCCTTTTGGTCAAGGAAGGCCAGAAGGTATTCGCGGGCGTGGATGTGCTGGCGAAATTGCCTCACCCGTGATTTTAATAGAAATCAACTGACCAAGGAATCAGGTTGATCGCCTGTCGAAATCGAAGATGCCAATGACATCCGCAGAAGCCAGACGTCGCGCTTACCTGAAAGCGCTCGAAATTGACGTCTACACAATGCGAGGTCACGGTCTTCCTGATGGCAGTCAGGATTCGACCGATGCGGATCCATCTGATTCCGGCGCACCAGATTGGGGCGAACTGCGTCAGCAAGTTGCTGCCTGCACCCGCTGTGTTTTGCATCGAACACGCACACAGACTGTTTTTGGTGTCGGCAACCAGTTAGCCGACTGGATGATCATTGGCGAGGCGCCCGGCGCCGAGGAAGATCGCCGGGGAGAACCGTTTGTTGGTCGCGCCGGGAAGTTGCTGGATGAAATGTTGCGTGCAGTTAATCTGTCCCGCGATTCCGTATTTATCGCCAATATCCTGAAGTGCCGTCCGCCGAACAACAGGGATCCGGCGAATGATGAGGCGACGTCTTGCCGAAGCCATCTTGATCGTCAGATAGAGCTCGTCTCGCCGAAAATCATTCTCGCTGTCGGAAGAATTGCCGCCCAGCGTTTGCTGAATACAGATGCCCCGCTGGGAAACCTGCGTGGCCAAAAACACCAACTGGGTACTGGACGGATACCAGTCATCGTGACGTATCATCCAGCCTATCTGCTTCGCAGCCCGACCCAAAAAAGAAAAGCGTGGCAGGATCTGTGTCTTGCGCGTCAAGTGATGGAAGAGCTACGGGAATGATCACGCCGATCCGGGAAATACCCGCACATACCAGGGAGATGATTCACGATGACGTTGCGGAAGTGTCGGATATCGAGCGTCGCAGCTATGAGTTTCCCTGGAGTCATGGGGTTTTCCGGGATTGCCTGCTGGCCGGATATCATTGCGCCGTCGTAGAGCGTGAAGGCGCCGTTGTTGGTTACAGTGTGCTTTCGATTGCGGCGGGTGACGCGCATATTCTCAATCTGTGTATCGACCCGCTTTATCGCGAACTGGGATACGGCGAGCGGCTTCTCGATGACATTCTCAGCGCTGCGCGACGGGATGGAGTCAATGAAATTTTCCTTGAGGTCCGCCCGTCGAACGAAAAAGCCATTGCCCTTTATCTGAAGAAGGGTTTCCGCAATATCGCTTACCGGCCTGCCTATTATCAGGCTAACGACGGCAGGGAAGACGCTGCAGTGTTCTCTAAGCAATTAAACAAGAATCCCGGCTAGCCGGGCACGCCGCCAACCGTTAAACTCCGGGCGAATTCCAACCCGCAGTAAAAATTAATCCCATGTCGACGATTCAGCAGGAAGTGAGCAAGAGGCGCACGTTCGCCATTATTTCTCATCCCGATGCAGGCAAAACAACGCTCACCGAAAAGCTGTTGCTTTTCGGTGGTGCCATCAATATGGCCGGCACGGTAAAAGGGCGCAAGGCGACAAGGCACGCTACGTCCGACTGGATGGCGCTCGAACAGCAACGTGGTATCTCGATAACATCTTCGGTAATGCAGTTTCCGTACCGGGATCGGGTGGTAAATCTCCTCGACACGCCTGGACACGAAGATTTTTCCGAGGATACCTACCGGACACTGACTGCGGTGGATTCGGCGCTCATGGTGATCGATTGCGCGAAGGGTGTTGAACGAAGGACTATCAAATTGATGGAAGTGTGTCGTCTCCGAGACACGCCGATTATGACCTTCATAAACAAACTGGATCGTGAGGGTCGCGAGCCGGTCGAGTTGCTGGACGAAATCGAGACAGTGCTTGGCATTGAATGTTCGCCCGTGACATGGCCAATCGGTATGGGTCGGGCGTTAAAGGGCGTTTACCATCTTCTGGAGGATCGCATCTACGTTTATTCAAGTTCGGGAAAGCAAAGAGCGTCCATCATTGAATCGGTTGATGGCCTGGAATCTGCGGAAGCCACAGAAATTCTTGGTGATGATGCGGATCGGTTTCGTGAAGAAATCGCGCTGGTTAAAGGTGCCTGCCCGGAACTTGACGTTGATTCCTACCTTTCGGCGAAGCAGACACCTGTTCTGTTCGGTTCCGCTATTTCAAATTTCGGCGTGCGTGAGCTACTTGATGCATTTGTCGAGTACGCACCGTCGCCGGGATCGAGAGAAAGCGGCACGCGAATCGTGAAGGCGGATGAGGCAGAGATGACGGGTTTTATTTTCAAGATTCAGGCGAACATGGATCCAGGTCATCGCGATCGCATCGCGTTCATGCGAATCTGTTCCGGTGAGTACGAGAAAGGCATTCGCCTGAAACACATGCGCTCCGGCAAGGAAATGAAAATCGCAGACGCGATTACTTTCATGGCGGCAGATCGCCAGCATGCCGATTCCGCGTTCGCTGGCGACATAATCGGCCTGCATAATCATGGCACGATCAATATCGGGGACAGTTTTACAGAGGGCGAAGACCTTAAATTTTCAGGCATCCCAAGTTTTGCGCCGGAAATTTTTCAACGCGCGGTACTAAAGGATCCGCTGAAGCTAAAGGCGCTGCAAAAAGGACTCGCTCAATTGTGCGAGGAAGGAGCGACGCAACTGTTCAAGCCGATGCGAAATAATGACCTGATACTCGGTGCCGTCGGTCCGCTGCAATTTGATGTTGTCGCGCACCGTCTGAAAGACGAGTACAAAGTCGAGTGCCAATTCGAAGCAATCAACGTCGCGACGGCTCGCTGGGTCGAAACCAGCGATGTAAAAATTCTGCAGGAATTCAAACGAAAAGCGCATGATAATCTTGCGCTCGACCATAGCGACAGCCTCGTGTATATCGCTCCGAGTAAAGTCAATCTGGCATTGACCGAGGAACGTTGGCCGGATATCGAGTTCAGAGAAACCCGGGAATATTAGTCGTGGTCAGTGGCGCTGCCTGGCAAAACCGGTGACAGCTGACTGTAGCGCCTTTACCGATGCCATTTCCGAGGGACCGTAACGAGCGTCCAGATACAACGATGTAATGTCGTCGGCGGCGCCCGCCAGTTCCGGGATTTCTTTAGTCAGTCGGGCGAAATACGAAAGCGGTGTTTCACCAATAGCTGGATCGACGCCTGCTGCAACGGTAAATTTGCGGTAGAGCCGTGCGATTTCGTCTTTCGGCGGTGGTCGGTACCGCATGATAAGTAATACGCTAATGATCAGGATCAGCAAGATGACGAGGGCGACCAGCGTTAACATCATTTTTTGCCAGTCCGGATCGTCCATTCCCAACCATTCCATGAACTTGCTCTGGTTGTCCGGGCCATAGGCGAGAATCCATTCGTTCCATTTTGTATTCAACGCATCCCACGTCATTGTGATCTGATACAGGAATTCTGAAGGGGCGTCGAGACCCCAGCTGGCACCGATGCCGTCGAACATCGCACCGGATCGGCCTTCATCGATACGCTGCGGTGCCACAGCGGCGGTCGGGTCAACGCGAAACCAACCTCGCTCAGGCAACCACACTTCGTTCCAGGCATGTGCATCGGCTTGCCTCACGATCAGGTATCGACCCATTGGATTGATCTCCCCGCCCTGGTAGCCAAGTACAACCCTTGCTGGGATACCGGCTGCCCGCATCAACACCGCGAATGCCGAAGCATAATGCTCACAGAATCCCTGTCGCGTATCGAACAGGAATCGATCGACCGGGTCATTTCCAAGCGGTGGCGGTTGCAGCGTGTAAAAGTATTCTTCCTGATGGAATTTTCGGAGAACCTGATTGATATATGTCTCGCTCGAATCGGCAGATGCTCGCATTTCCCGCGCCAGTTCGACCGATTGTGGGTTCGAGTTTCCCGGAAGCTGCGTGTAATAGTCGCTGCTAAATCGCGACAACTGATTATTCAGCCGATACGAAGGGTGCGATGTCACGCTGTAGGTAATCCTCTGATCCACTGGTTGCATACGTGCAAGCTGTTGTTGCGATGCCATGAAGATGCGCTGATTGCGATCCCACTCTGAGGGCATATCCAACGCAAGTATCCAGTGCTGGCGAGTAGGTTCCATGGTTATCTGGTATTTGACCGATTCGCCCAGATAATCGACGTCGTCACGTGCCCGGGTGTCGAATGATGGATCGTTTCCGGTCCACGTTCGGCCGTTGAAGCGGTGCAAAACCAGGCCACGCCAATAGCGTTGTTGTGGTGGCGGAATGGCGCCCGGGAAGTTAACGCGAAATGCTACGGCGTCTGACAATGATAACGAGCTGATATCTCCTGGGCTCATTTGATCGCTCAGTCCTGATGTTGCGCCGCTTGTGTCGATCGGAACGGCCCAGAATGGCGTTGCGATGCGTGGAAAGAAGATCCACATGGCAATCATAAGCGGCACGGAATAGGCCATCAGTCGACCGCCCGTACGCAAACTCTGGACGACGCTCATTTTTCGTGCATCGGCCATGCGTAGCCATGCAGTCATCGTGAAAAGCACGCCTGACATCAGGTATGGCAACGACCATAGATACTGCTCTCGCAGCAACGAGGACATGATCAGAAATATGGAGATGAACAGCAAAACGAACTGATCACGCCGTTCTTTCGTTTCCAGCAACTTGAGTGCCGCCATAACGGCCAGCAGCGCTGAGCCGGGGCCAACGCCGCTGACCGACTCATAGGATGCCAGGACGCCAATGAAACACAGGAGTGACAGGACGATCCGAATCCAGGTCGGTGGGAGGCGCCATCGTTTCCGTTCGACCTGCCATCGCCATGCCGAACAAGCCAGAAATATCGCCGTTACCCAAATTGGCAAAAATTGCAGGTGAGGCACGACTGAAAAGGCCAGGGCGCCCAGCGTCCATGGAAGGCTGTGCAGCAAGGATCCATCAGTTCCGATCCGTTTGCTCACGAGATTTCTCTGCTGGCTTTCGTTTCCCTGGCCGCTGAATCGAAAAATGCCAGCGCCTTCAAGCACCTGTGTCGGTGACTTTCACCGTGTGCCGGAGGAAATTCCTCACCGGGTAGGCGAAGGCCATAGTCGCGCTGCGTTCTGTCGGCATCAATAATCCAGCGAGTCAGGATCGAAAGTCTTTTTTCAATGTCTGTTGCGTCAACCTGATCGAAGTCGAACCATTGGCTGCTCGTGTCCGCGCCCGAAAATTGTTTGGAGAGGAGGTCTCCCGTTCGTGCATACGCTTTCCACGCGACGTGGCGTGGCGAGTCGCCCGAATGAAACCTGCGTAAACCGGCGAAGTCCTCCTCACCTCGGGCGTCGTGCTGTCGGTGGCCGTGCGCAGATTGAGTCGGTGGTGGGTCTGGCGCGTTCTTCGCAGGTTTGGGGTAGACCAGTCCCGAGAGATCCATGTATAACCAGGCCCAGGAGCGAAATAATTCAAATGGAAACATCGTTCTGACGCTGAATCGTTCCAGGTGAATCCGACCCCGCGCAGTGGTTGGAAGTTCGAGACGAAATACCCGGCTTTCTCCAGGTTCCAGATCATCGATGAGGCTGTTGACGCTGCCAACACCGAGCCGCAGGTTTGGTCGTCGGTTTTTCGAATGATTGGTAATAGCAATCTTGAATTCTGCCGCTTGACCCGCGAAGACAGGATCAATTCCAGCGAACGCAATTTCCAGTCCGACCAGGTTGCGCTGGCATTGATGCATGGAAACGAAGCCCAGACCGACCAGGAGGAATGTCAGGACGAACGACAGGTTGTTGTTGTAGTTCATCGATCCTAACAACATAGTGAAAGTCATTAGTCCGAAAACGAGGCCAACGCCCGTTGGCAAAATGTAGATACGCCTCGACAACAAACGGGTTATCGGCTTGTCAGTCCCCTGACGCTTCCTGGCCCACCGACGGACGCGTTTCTCTGCGGCATCGCGAAACGCCGGCAACTTCAGAAGATCAAGGTATGTGGACGTTGTCGAGGACATACCGACTCAGTTCCGCCGGCGTTCGGTACGCCGAGCTACTGGCAGGTTTCAGGCGATGCCCGGCGACGGATGCAAAGACGGCTTGTACGTCATCAGGGAAGACACCGGAATGACTTTCCACATAGGCATGCGCCCTGGCCGCCGCGACCAATGCAAGTGCGCCGCGCGGCGACAATCCTGTTTCGATATCAGGGGATTCGCGCGTGAAGCGCACAAGTGCCTGAATGTAGTCGATAAGCGGGTCTGTCATGTGTACTTTTGCCACAGCATCCTGCAGTGCTGCGAGCACCTCGGGATTCAGTACCGGCCCGACCTCTGCGAGAAGTTGCCGCCGGTCAGTTCCGGTCAGTAACGCGCGCTCGTTTTCTTCGTTCGGGTAACCGAGTTCCAGTCGCATGAGAAATCGATCCAGCTGAGATTCTGGCAAGGGAAATGTTCCGATCTGATCAGAAGGGTTCTGAGTAGCGACAACGAAATAAGGCGAGGGCAGACTATGAGTTTGTCCGTCCACCGACACTTGGCGCTCTTCCATCGCTTCGAGCAGGGCGCTTTGGGCTTTTGGTGTTGCACGGTTCACTTCGTCCGCGAGAACCAGCTCCGCGAAGATCGGTCCGCGTTGAAATTCAAATTCGCCGCTTTCCTGCCTGAAAATAGACACTCCAACGATGTCAGCGGGTAACAGGTCACTGGTGAATTGTATGCGCTGGAAACTGAGTCCCAGCACGCGGGCCAGGGACTGTGCCAGGATGGTTTTGCCCAGACCAGGCAAGTCTTCAATTAACAAATGTCCGCGGGCCAGCAGACAGGCGAGGGCGAGCGCAATTTCACTATTCTTGCCCAGTATGATGTTGCCCAGCGACTGGCGAGCGGCCACCAGTGCAACCTTTAGCTTATCGCCGCTCAGTGGCAGTTTCTCCAGGGTATTGCCCTGCTGCATGATCATTTCCTTAGCCCAGCTGAATTATGACCAATAGTCGCTAATAGCACGACGCAATGCACTCCGGTGGGGTCAGGATTGTGAACTGTTCCCCAAAATACCGTTACTTGAGTGTACGAAGCCGGGCCAACTGTTCATCGAGCTGCGCCAACTGCTGCCCGAAGTCCGTTACTCGTTGCTTTTCCTGTATGACCACGGCCTCTGGCGCATTGTTCACAAAATTGGCGTTTTCCAGTTTGCTTTGACTGCGTGCAAGATCTACAGCGACTTTCTCGTACTGCTTTTCAAGGCGTTGAATTTCGGCCTGTGTGTCGATCAGGTCTGCCATTGGCACCAGCAATCGCATATTGCCATGCAAGGCAGTCGCCGATAGTGGCGCCTCTTCTCCGTCGGCAAGAACCCGTACAGATTCAACTCGTCCTACGCGCTGCAGCAGTCGCAAATTTCGCTTTGCAAGCTGAACGTCCAGTTCGCTATGTTGTTCTAACAATACCGGTACTGCTTTACCCGGAGAAATGTCCATTTCGCCGCGAATCTGCCGGATTCCAAGAATGAACTGTTTAACCCATTCCAGTTCCGATTCCGCAGCGGCGTCGCGCTTCGCGACGTCTGCCTGGGGAAACGGTCGCAACATGATAGTGTCGCCGGCGACTCCCGCTCGTGGTGCTACCTGTCCCCAGATTTCATCGGTAATAAAGGGCATCAGCGGGTGAAGCATTCGAAGGATCGATTCAAGGGTCTCGATGAGGGTCCTCCGGGTGCCGCGCTTCTCCGCGTCCGTCGATTCATCTGATTGCAGAACAGGTTTCGACAGTTCGAGATACCAGTCGCAAAACTCGTGCCACGTAAAATCGTAAATGGCTGCGGCCGCGAGATCGAGTCGATACGTATTGAAATATTCTTCCATTGACGATGCGGTTAATTGCATTCGCGATCGAATCCAGCGATCAGCCGTACTGAATTCGACCTCACCATCATCGAGCGCCTCCGTATTCATCATCACGTAGCGGGACGCATTCCAAAGCTTGTTGCAAAAATTCTTGTAGCCATCGATCCGACCAACGTCGAAGCGAATATCTCTGCCGGTGGTTGCCAATGATGCAAACGTGAAACGCAGCGCATCAGCGCCGAACTCTTCGATGCCGTCCGGAAATTGTTTCCTGGTACCCGCCTCAATCTTTGGCAATAGATGGGATTGCATCAGGCCGGTAGTGCGTTTCCTGATCAATGTGTCCAGATTGACGCCGTCGATCAGATCGAGCGGATCGAGTACATTGCCCTTGGACTTGGACATTTTCTGGCCTTCGGGATCCCGGATCAGACCGTGAATGTAGACTTCGCGAAAGGGCACGTCATCCATGAACTTGAGACCCATCATAATCATGCGGGCAACCCAAAAGAAAATGATGTCAAACCCTGTTACGAGGACATTGCCGGGGTAATACGCATTTAGTGACTCGGTATTTTCAGGCCATCCTTGTGTACTGAAAGGCCACAAGGCTGATGAGAACCAGGTATCCAGGACGTCATCGTCCTGACGCAGAACGACGTCGTCGCCTAATTTATGCTTATCGCGTGCTTCCTGCTCGTCGCGACCGACGTAGATGGTGCCGTCATTGTCATACCACGCCGGAATGCGGTGACCCCACCAGAGCTGGCGGCTGATGCACCAATCTTGAATGTTGTACATCCATTCGAAATACGTTTTCGACCAATTTTCCGGCACGAATTTAATTCGGCCATCTTCGACTGCCTTAATAGCCGGTTCGGCCAGCGGCTTGATATCGACATACCATTGATCAGTTAGAAATGGTTCGATGATCGCGCCGCTACGATCGCCGCGCGGCAATTTCTGTTCGTAATCCTCCACCTTGTCGAGCAATCCCAACGCGTCCAGATCTGACACCACCTTCTTGCGTGCGTCAAAGCGATCCATGCCGCGATAGGGTTCCGGAGCCAGATCGTTAATGGCTGCGTCCTCGCTCAAAATGTTGTATTCGGTGAGGTTGTGGCGCTTGCCGATTTCGTAATCATTAAAGTCATGCGCGGGCGTGATTTTGACGCAGCCGGTACCAAATTCCGGGTCGACGTAGTCGTCGGCAATGACGGGAATGCGGCGACCGACCAATGGGAGGATTATTTCCTGACCGATCAGATCTCTGTATCGATCATCTTCAGGATGAACAGCAACTGCACTATCGCCCAGCATCGTCTCGGGGCGCGTGGTGGCGACGACCAAATAGCCTTTGCCAGAAGCGAGTGGATAACGAAAGTGCCAGAGATTTCCGGGCTCTTCGGTCTGCAAAACTTCGAGATCGGATAACGCGGTATGCAAGACCGGATCCCAGTTGACCAGCCGCTTGCCGCGATAGATCAGACCGTCGTCATAAAGTCGAACGAACGCTTCTATTACCGCGGCCGACAGTTTGTCGTCCATGGTGAAGCAATCGCGCCCCCAATCCAGTGACGCGCCCATCCGCCGAAATTGATTGGCGATCTGGCCGCCGGATTCCGCCTTCCATTTCCACGTGCGTTCTACAAATTTCTCTCGCCCCAGCTCTACGCGTGACTTGCCCTCACCATTCAGCTGGCGCTCAACGACCATTTGAGTCGCGATGCCCGCATGATCCATTCCGGGTTGCCAGAGCGTTTTCTTCCCTGACATGCGGTTGTAGCGGATCAGTGCATCCATGATCGTGTCCTGGAATGCGTGGCCCATATGCAGGGTTCCAGTGACATTGGGCGGCGGGATGACAATGCAATAGGGCTCGCCATCGCCAGCCGGCGCGAACCAGCCATTATTTTCCCAGCGCTCATACTGGCGCTGTTCTATGTCCTTTGGGCGGTACGATTTATCCATGGAACCTCCACTTTTGTCTCTGCCTCGCGCAAAGCTAAAAGTGTCTATACGTTTTGGTCAAAGTTTGTGGGTGTCGAGTGAATGTCCCTGATCTCGATAATCAACGAAGCGTTTCCGGCTCTCGGCCTTGCTTTCTTCGTCTGAGGTTACAACTTCTGCCACGCGCGGAAAAGACGATGCGGATTTCGGAATCGAATGGCTTAGGTTGATCAGCAGATCACAGCCGGGCAGCAACGACTCGACACAGCCAATGGTCACCGGCGTACCAGCTTTGCTATGCACCGCATCGATGACTTCGTGCGGTACGAAACTGCCGTCACGAAAAGTCCACAGCAGGTCGTCGAGTATCTGAAGGCTCTCATGATCAGCAACATGAATGTGTACGCTGTTATCGAGCCGATAGGCTTTCTCAGCCAGCCGACAGGCAAACTGCTGCCGTGATATTTCCCCGCTGCCGGGTAGTACGTAAAAATCGACTTTTGACACGATTAAGGAATAGCGCGCGCGCGCCTTAGAATAAACTCTGACAGCAAGGGAACTGGCCGGCCGGTGCTGCCTTTGGCGCTGCCAGATCGCCAAGCGGTGCCGGCAATATCCAGATGTGCCCAGTTCAATCCCTCGGTGAATTTACTGAGGAAGCACGCGGCAGTAATGGCGCCGCCGTCACGACCACCGACATTCGCAAAATCCGCAAAATTACTATCGAGCTGCTGTGCGTATTCGTCAGCAAGCGGCATATGCCAGGCACGGTCATCCGCACCGATCCCTGCTGCGGTTAGCTGTCCGGCCAAATCGTCGCTACGGCTCATTACCGCCGTACGATGGTGCCCCAACGCGACAACGCAGGCTCCAGTCAATGTGGCCACGTCTATTATGGTTTCCGGCTTAAAGCGCCGCGCATAGGTCAGCGCGTCGCACAGGATTAAACGACCTTCAGCGTCAGTATTGAGAATCTCGATCGTCTTGCCTGACATGCTGGTTACGATGTCGCCAGGCCGAGTTGCTGTGCCGCTGGGAAGGTTTTCACAGGCGGGGACAACAACAGTAAGATTGATAGGTAGTTTCAGGCTCGCAACAACTGTCATCGTCGCGATGACGGCAGCCGCACCGCACATATCAAATTTCATTTCATCCATGCCCGGGCCCGGTTTCAGCGAAATTCCGCCGGCATCAAATGTGATTCCTTTGCCCACGAACACGAGTGGTCTGGCTTTTCCTGCGCCCTTGTATTGCATGATTATCAGTTTTGCAGGTAAAGCACTGCCGCTGGTTACGGATAAGAAGGAATTCATCCCCAGCCGTTTGATTTCGGATTCACCAAGCACCCTGGTCGCTATGCTTTTGTGTTTTTTCGCGATCAACTGTGCAGTCCGGGCAAGGTGCGCCGGAGTGCAAACATTCGGCGGAAGGTTGCCAAGATCTTTCGCCAGCGACATTCCAGCGACGATAGCCTGGGCGTGCTCCGCGCCTTTTAGCACTCTGATCGCATCGGACCGCGAGCTCGTCGCAATACAAAATTTGCGGAGTGCGGGACGTCGTAACTTTTTGATGCTCTTGGTTTCAGTGAATCGGTATAACGAATTGCAAAATGTTTCAATCGTATAACGCGCAAGGTAGTAATGGTTCGTGCCGGAGACGTCCTCGAGGCTCAGGTAGCTGGTGATCTCTCGAATCTTGCTGTCCTGAATTTTGGCCGCTGCGGTCCCCAATGCACGTCGAAACTGGCTTACATTGAAATTACTTTTTTTGCCAAGACCAACGATCAGCACTCGCCTGGCACGAACGCCGGGAAGATCGCTGATCAGGATACTGCTACCCGGACTGCCGGTTACATCGCCAAGCCGCACAAGCTTGCTGATCGCGCCATTGCTGGCAGAATCGATATTCGATGCCGCAACCCCGATATGGCCATTCTCGTAAACTCCGACAATTATGCAGTCGCCTGTTTTGCGGGATGCGGCACCGGTGGTAGTTAACAATTCCATACGGAAGGACTCCTGGATCAGTCGGTTCGTCCACGATTATCGGTACGCCTTAGGCATTGAATCCGTGGGCATAACTGCGTTGGAGGCTCCGCCTCTGATTATTGTTGGTCGCCGCTAGCGGGCCGTGGGCCCAAAGGCTGTCGCAGACAAATCAAAAGCGGTAGTCTACCCGATCCCGCCGAACATGGCGCGATTCCAGATGTCCAAAAGTCAGGAAAATCACCGGTATAGCCATGTTTCGTATTCTTGATCGATACATATTTCGTGAAATCGCCCAATCCTGGCTGGCGGTTACAATGGTGTTGCTTGCCATCTTGCTGACGAACCAGTTTGCCCGTGTTTTAGGCGACGTAGCGAAAGACAAATTGCCCAAAGAGGCCATATTCCAGATCATCGGCCTCACCGCGTTGCAATACCTGACGATTCTTGTCCCGATCGGGCTTTTCCTTTCGATCATGCTTGCATTGGGCCGACTGTATCGCGACAGCGAAATGCCCGCGATGATGGCGTGCGGGGTCGGGCCGATTGATATTTATCGCCCACTTTCATGGCTCCTGATTCCACTCGCGCTGGCAGTCGGCTGGCTATCGACAGACGTATCGCCCATGGCGCTGAGCGAGATTGAACGTATCGGGCTCGAGGCGCGACGTCAGGCTGATCTATCCAGTATCGAGCCGGGGCGATTTACCAGCGACAGTCGGCAGGGTTCCGTCGTCTATGCCGAAAATATTTCCGAAGACGGTGCTATCGAGAACGTGTTCTTGCAGCGCAGAACGGATAACGGGGTTGAGGTTGTAATTGCCGAACGAGGAGAGCAGGTCGAATCGGACGATCCGAATACACGTTTTTTTGTACTTCATGACGGACGCCGGTACGAAGGCGTCCCCGGAACCGCAGACTTTCGCGTAATGGAATTTGCAGAACACGGCATTCCCTATAGGTTGCCGGACATGGAAGATCCGAATCTTGAACCCAGGGCGATGCGAACTGCCGACCTTATTGCATCGACTGCAATACTTGAGCTTGCGGAATTGCACTGGCGCATCGGGATTCCGCTTGCAACAATTATCTTGGCGATGCTCGCCGTTCCGCTTAGCCGAAGCCAACCCAGGCAAGGGCGTTACGGACGCCTCGCGATTGGCCTGCTTGTTTTCATCATTTACTTCAATCTCCTTAGCGCAGGAAAAGCCTGGCTGGAGCAGGAAGTGGTTCCGGTACAGCTCGGTCTCTGGTGGGTTCACGGATTGATGTTTTCTGCGGCGCTTACTTTGCTCGCGTTGCAAAATGGCGTACATCGACGCATTTTTTCTCGGACGGCTGGAAATTGACTCTTCTAGCCAACTATTTAATGCGAGCGATATTGAGCAGCACCTTGCTGGTCATGCTCGTTCTGCTCGCGCTCGCCGGTTTATTCGAGTTTATCGGGCAACTCGAATCGACCCAGGGGGCCTACGGGATCCCGGAGGCGCTCCTGTTCACTATACTTCGATTGCCGCAGTTGTCGTTCGAGATGTTTCCGATAGCCGCACTCATTGGCGCATTGCTGGGGCTTGGCGCATTGGCAAACAACAGTGAACTGGTTGTCATGCGCACAGCGGGTCTCTCCATAGCAATGCTTGCGGGAATGGTTGCGCTTTCAGGCACAGTGTTGATGATTATGATGGCGCTGGTCGGTGAATACATCGGGCCGCCTCTGGATTATTTCGCCAGGACTATGCGCGACGAGGCGAGATTTGAGCAGGAGGATCGAGATTTCGGCAGTGCAACATGGGTAAAGGACGGTCCCGTCATTCTTCACCTGGAGAAAATAAATTCAGAGTTCGAATTTGGAACGCTCTACGTGTTTCGTTTTAACGATGACAATTCACTCGGTGCGATCGCGAGGGCGGAGAATTCCGGAATCGACGATTCCGATAAATGGATTCTTGAAAACGTCAAGGAAACCCGGTTCCAAAATGATTCTGTGCAGGTTGTGGAATCTTCCGTAGCCGTGGAGTCATTCGATCTTGATGCAGACATGT
Source organism: Pseudomonadota bacterium (assembly GCA_027621915.1). Taxonomy (GTDB): domain Bacteria; phylum Pseudomonadota; class Gammaproteobacteria; order Steroidobacterales; family Woeseiaceae; genus SZUA-117. Next base: position 35,562 of record JAQCAD010000007.1, on the reverse strand, counting down.
TGGGTATTACACTGGTTAAGCCGGTCAGTTTGTCAGCGCGTGGCCTGCTTACCTACATCGCTTACTTGAAGAGAAACGAACTTGATTCGCAACGTTATGAGACGGAATTGTGGTCAAGAATCGCGAGGACCGTGACAGTAATTATTATGCCGGTGCTCGCACTCGCGTTCGTCTTCGGATCATTGCGATCAGCAGGGTCTGGTGGGCGCCTTATGCTGGGCGTACTCATTGGACTTGCCTATTTTCTGGCCAGCGAGATGCTCGCAAACTCAGGCCAGGTTTTCAGACTGAACCCGGCGGTTTTCGCCTGGTTGCCCTCCGTGGCTTTACTTGGTGTCACGAGTTTTGCGTTGACACGCGTGCGCTAAGACAGTCACGCTTACTGCAAATTCAAACTACAATTCGGCGCCGGATTTGGGATAGAACCTGAGCCGAGTGCCGGATATTCGGTCATGCCAGGTTTGACCATCTTTATCCCATAGTTGCCACCAGAATCCCAGACCCAACGGGATCAGCGATAGCACGGCGGCGAAGAAACGCAAACTGGAGCGCGCGATATCCGGTTTTTCGCCTTTCGCTGTTTCAAGTTGCAGACCCCACGATTGCATACCGAGTGTTCGTCCGTATCTTGACCAGAAGCCGACGAAGAAAAAATAGGCGGTAACGAACAGGGCGATTCGATATGGGCCCTGCCCAGGTTCGACCGGCTCGCCATCCCGGATAGCAATAAATGGCAGCGTGACAAGAAACATAAGTGCTAACACGAGCAGGCCGTCATACAGCGCCGCGCCGAGTCTTCGAGCGAGGCTAGCATCAAGCATTGGGCGACAATTCGAGATCGCGTCGCTTGTACTCTCGTCCAATCCAGATCACTACCAGGCCCCAGATCACGGCAATCGGCACACATACCATCGCGACTCCGCTCAAACCAATGCCCCCAATGAATCGAATTGTCCACGTCGAAACGACATCCCAGCCACGATAGACGGCAGTATCAATGAAATTTTTGGCTTTGTATTTCGCTTCCTTCGAGACAACCGAATAGAGCATGTCACTGGTTGGCTTGGAGAATCCGAAACCCAGTGAACGACGTAAAACCTGCAGGCCTGCAATAATGATAAATACAGGGTTGATAGCGAGCAGAGCAAAGCCGACAACAGACACAAGTGGCAATAAAAACAACGTGCCACCGATGCCAAGTTTCTTTACTGAATATTTGACGATTAATAGTTGTCCGATGAAGGACAAAGCGTTAATCATTGCATCCATTATGGCAAAAATCTGCGTTTGCCGGTCCGTTCCCTCGAACGTAATACTGACCATTTCGGCCATATACATGTAAGTCGCACCGCCGAGGAAATTGGCGCACGCAAGTGCAAACGCGATGGCTGCGAAGTATGGAGTTGTCAGCACAAATCTGACGCCCGCCCATGCGCTGCCACCAATTAACTGCGAGTCGTCACCAATTTGCTTTGTCTCGGCAGTATTTGTCTCGCGCCCTCTAACCCAGTAACGAAGCTGATAGACACAATAAACCGCTAAAAGCAGCAACAAAGCAGACAGTGGCAAAAGATTTTGAAATCCTATGCGCGTAACCAAAGAACTGGTAATAATCGGGCCGATAAGCGCGCCGGTGCTGCCGCCAGCCGAGATCACGCCGAAGAGTCGCCTGCTTTGTTGCCGGGAATAGATATCCGCCATGAAGCTCCAGAAGACCGACACAACGAATAAATTGAAAACGCTCAGCCAGACAAAGAATGCGCGACTGATCCACACCTGGCTGATCTCATTGTTCTGGGCGTAAGTGAATACGACGAAAAAAACCAGAATATTTGAAATGAAGAAGTAATAAATCCAGGGCAGGAACGTACGCCGTGGATATCTCGACGTTATCCAGCCAAAGACCGGCGTCGCAAGAAGCATCAGTATGAACGTGCCCGTGAACAGCCACGGGATGTTCCTGACGCCACTGACAATTGCCATCGCTTCACGCACCGAGCGCAGCATGTAATAAGATGACAGGAGGCAAAAGAAATAGACGAAAGACCACGCGACCGCAGCAAATTCGCCAGGTTCAATACCCAGCGCGCGCGAAATCCATGCGATGATTTTCTGTCGGGACGGCGTTGTTGGTTCTTCTGGCGTCACGTTGTCTCTTTATTCTTGCAGGCGAGCGTATGAGCCGGCGTGTTTAATGTATTATCGACCGACGGCGCGTACGCATCTTGTCCTAACTGTATTGCGCCCGCCAGCCGGCATCATACAGAGTAAGAAAAATAAAGGAGATATGTCGTGGAATTAGTCGCAATTGTTACAGCGCTCGCGCTACTGCAAGTGTTCGTTTTCTCATTTCAGGCAGGGCAGGCCCGGATCAAAACCGGAATCAATGCGCCAGCGATGTCGGGTGCTCCCGAATTTGAGAGGGCGTCCAGGGTTCATCTGAACACCATAGAGCAGCTCATAATATTGATACCGTCAATGTGGATGTTTGCCAATTACGTCCGCGCCGATATCGCGGCAGGTCTGGGCATCGTGTTCATCGTCGGAAGGCAAATATATCGCAGCGCTTACCTTCAGGATCCTGGTAAACGAACGGTCGGATTCAGCGTTGGTGCATTGGCCATGATGGTCCTCCTGGTTGGCGGTTTGGTTGGTGCGGTTATGAGGTTGTTATGACACATCTGTCGATGGGTTGACACCGTGCCACGGCTGGTTACATTCATCGACTTGCAGGACCAGCAACACACGCTTGGACTCCATTGCATCAGGTGCAATCGCTGGGGTGAGGCAGATATCGATAGTCTCATTTCCAGTGGCCTGGGGGGGCGACAGCTAACGAAAACAAAATTCAGGTGCCAGGATTGTGGCGCGATCGTGGACAAGCAATTACGCCCCCCGGTTCCGGAGATCGGTAATGCTGTCGCCTACATTCATGCCTGAAGTTGCTTGGATGAGATTTATGCGCAAGCGACGTTCTGGCGATCGATGTTTTACCATGCCTTCGAGTTGGGTTGTGTGGCGCACTTTTCGCATGAAAATCGACATGATCCGGCAAACGAGCTAACACCAGACAATGGCACAAAATGTATTCGTTTTGTCCGATGGGCAAGACGCGCTGGATCGCCTGGTCGCATGTGTCGATTCCTCCGCAAAATCGATTGTTGTCAATATGTTTATCTGGCGCGATGACCCGGCCGGTAATCGCATTGGCCAGGCTTTGCTGGGCGCCGCCGACCGCGGTGTGGAGATCACGATCACCAAAGACAAGCTCGGCGCGATTTTCGAATTGGGAGAAGAAAATCGACAGAGTTTTTTCCATAAGGATTACGATTTCACTACTGCGGTCAAGCAGCGCGTCATCAACGCTTACTCCTCGAAACCGGATCTGATGTCCTGGACCATTCAGCAACCTAATGATTTGGTAGAGAGACTACGGAACCATGAGAACGTCAAAATCTTCGACCACATCGTAAGGAACGATCATTCAAAATTCACAATTATCGATGGCGAATATCTGTTTGTTGGCGGCATGAATTTTGAAGAACGAATCATATCAAGAGACGCAAACGGCAGAATCTGGAGAGACTATTTGCTTGAGTGTCGAGGCAAGCAGCATGTGATGCGTCTCAAGGAGCGGTTATCAGGTGGTGCGAGGGAAATATCAGATTTAGAGTTTGTCCTTAATGACCATTCAGGCGAGCATCGATTTGAGATAAAACCCTGTGTATTGAATCTTCTCAATTGTGCGAAAGAAACGTGCCGTATTGAAATGGCCTATTTCGGCGACGCCGATGTCACTGCCGGTCTCATCGATGCTGCAAAGCGTGGTATTGAAGTTGAAATCGTCGTACCTGCATGGGCAAACATTCAGAACGAACGGAATCTGAAAACCATGTATGACATTTATTGCCGCACAAACGGTCGGGCGTCAATCTATCTGTCGCCTGACATGCTGCACTCGAAGATGATGGATATTGACGGCCGGTCGATACTAATAGGATCTGCAAATTTTAACAGGCGTGCTCTTAACCAGTTCGCTGAGTTGAATGTATTGATGTCCGGTGATTCTCGGTGCGCCAGGGATATTCGCAATGCTTATTCCGAGCGTCGTGATGCGAGCAAAAAAGTCGCCGGCCCGGAAGACCTTAACTATCGAAAGATCAAGGAATGGTGCGAGTATATTTTTGGCTGAATCTATTTCTTGGTCTTGGCCGCCGACGGCGCACGCCCTCGTTTTCCATACCGTCGTTCATTCAACTGAGCGACTATCACCTCGACCGCCTCGGTGACAGCCTTCAGTTTTCCCTGTCGGCATCCATTGATGGTGTGCTGTCCCTGCACAATCTCGTAGTCGTACCAATCGGCCCCTTCACCATCGGGGGGCGTCTCCGCACGTTGAATCGATACGATCTCGTAGGGATTTCCCATTAGTGACGACTGGCTGTTCATAGTTGATCTCTGGTGGTTGGTGGTTAACGCAATTATTGAATTGCGCGATTTGCGACTATCAGTGCATTCTTTGTCGAGCCAGGTGTGGCGGTCCGGGATCCAATATGATTACGGCTCGCGAATGTTCTCACCCGTCAGCGCGGATGAAGGAACCAGTCTGTGGGATCCGTTGCGAACGGCGAAGTATACAGGCATTCACGCCATGACGCTCGACAAAAAAGAGGCCGTGGGGGCCTCTATTGTCTTTGTTTGGTACTCCCTAGGGGATTCGAACCCCTGTTACCGCCGTGAGAGGGCAGCGTCCTGAACCACTAGACGAAGGGAGCTGAGTTGGTCTTGCCGCCTGAGCCGGGCCGCTATTATAAGCGGGTCGTGGCAATGCTCAAGCTCAATTCCGGGTCTTTGTGTCGAACGTGTCTTTTCCTGCCTCGGCCGTGCGGGTGCTGCTATCATACGGCCGCGATTACTAAGCTGACTGCGGAAGACGACTTGAAGAACAGCGGGAATACCAATAAATCAAAGCCCACCATCATTCCGCGCCCCTCCCACAACGTGTCCCGGGACGAGATTTCCGGGAGCGCGCTCAAAGTCCTTTACCGGCTGCACAAGGCCGGATTTCAGGCCTTTCTGGTAGGAGGAGGTGTACGGGACGCCTTGTTGGGCCTGCATCCCAAGGATTTTGACATTGCCACGAATGCAAGTCCGGACGAGGTCAGGTCACTCTTTTCCAATTGCCGATTGATTGGCAGGCGTTTTCGGCTCGCGCACGTGCGCTTCGGCCGCGAAATCATTGAGGTAGCTACCTTTCGCGGTGCTGCCGATGGCAGTGAGAATCAAGGCGACGTTGAGCACGATCATCAGGGCCGCATCCTCCGCGATAATGTCTACGGCAGTATCGATGAAGACGTGTGGCGCAGGGATTTTACCTGCAACGCCCTCTACTACAATATTGCCGACTTCAGCATCTGGGACTATGTTGGCGGCGTTAAAGATGTGGAGCACCGTCGCCTGGTGCTTATCGGAGATCCCGATACGCGTTTTCGGGAAGACCCGGTACGAATGTTGCGTGCCATTCGCTTCGCAGCAAAGCTGGATTTTCGAATCGCCGAAGAAGTCGAGAAATCAATTCTCAATAATCGAGGGCTGCTGAGTAACGTTCCACCGGCACGCCTGTTCGACGAATTCATGAAGATGTTTCAGGCGGGACATGCCGCCATGACTTTCGAAAAGTTACGTGATTACAAACTTTTTCGATTGCTATTTCCCGAGACTGATAAGGCGCTGGACGACGACGAGAGCTTTCTCAAATTCGCACGAACAGCGCTCGCCGACACGGACAGTCGCGTAGCCGCAGATCAGTCGGTGACGCCGATGTTCTTGCTTGCCGTATTTCTTTGGGCACCGATCAAAGCGCTGGCAGAAAAACTGTCTGTGAAAGAAAAAATGTCTGCATCGCAGTCACTGAGTCTTGCTTCCTATGAGATGGCGGGACTACAACAGTCACGCATTGCCATTCCTCGTCGATTTACGACACCGATGCGCGAGATGCTGGCCATGCAACCAAGGTTCGGCGTCAAACGTGGCAAGCGTGCTCTGAATCTTATTGAGCACCGGAGATTTCGTGCTGCCTACGACTTCATGTTGTTGCGAGCGAAGTGCGGGGATTTTGATCAGGAACTCGCGAAGTTCTGGACCGACGTGCAGCATCAGAACTCCGAGGAGCGGGCGCGTAGTTTCGAACTCGGAACTCAAGTCGAGTCAACGAAGCGTCGCCGTCCGCGCAAACGCCGGAAGTCCGGGGCCGGTTCCGCATGACATCGCCGCTTTGGCGGCCTGCGTATATTGGCCTCGGGAGCAATCTCGATGAACCACAAGAACAGATTCGACGGGGGGTTAATCATCTAGAGGAGTTGCCGCAATCTGTAGTGGTCCTTCGATCGGGACTTTATCGATCTGCGCCGCTGGGGCCACATGATCAACCAGACTTTGTAAACGGCGTCATCGCAATAATGACCGAACTCTCCCCGCAGGAATTGTTATCTTACCTGCAGGCCATCGAGATGAAACACGGCAGGGATCGCCGTGAGGAACGATGGGGCCCGCGGACAATCGATCTGGATTTGCTTGCGTATTCAGCGATGAGGTTATCAAGTGACGATCTGACGCTGCCGCACCCAGGTATTGCAAATCGAAATTTTGTATTGTTACCCTGGTGTGAGATTACACCTCACTATCGCGTTCCGGGCCTCGCCACGATCGCACAACTGGCTCGCCTGGTAGATATCAACAATCCGCAAATAAAGAGATTGAACTGAATACAACAACAGCACCAGACGATATCAATGCCGATCGGCCGCACTCGCGATTCATCGTAGTCGAGGGGCCTATTGGTGTTGGCAAGACCAGTTTGGCAAAACGTCTGGCGGAAAGTTTTTCCGGTGAGCTGGTGCTGGAAGGTACGGTCGAAAATCCCTTCCTTGAGCAGTTTTACAGATCAGGTCGAAAGACAGCGCTGCCGGCCCAGTTGTTTTTCCTGTTTCAACGAACGCGGCAGCTCGAATCATTGCGACAGTCCGACATGTTCGCGCCAATTCGTATCGCCGATTTCCACGTTCTGAAAGACAGGCTGTTCGCCGAATTAAATCTAAGTCAGGACGAGATGAAGTTGTATGAACAAATTTACGACAAACTGGATGTTGAAGTACCAAGGCCTGACCTGGTGATATACCTGCAAGCGTCGGTCGATGCGTTGATGTCTCGAATTGCGCGCCGAGGTATAGAATACGAACGAATGATCGATCGCGCTTATTTGGAAAAAGTTGCAGATACTTACGCTCGGTACTTTTACAATTATGATGATTCACCATTGTTGATTGTTAACGCGTCCGCTATCGATCCAGTTAGAAACGACGCAGACTATGACGCGTTGTTCGATCAGGTTCGCCGAACAACCGGCGGCCGACATTTCTTCAATCCTGCAGCTGCAGTCGCGTTTGCCTGACGTTCAAAAAAGTTTGACATACGGGCACCGGAAACACGCTCAGAATCGTGGCATAGTCTGGATTTGCACTTGGAAGAATGTCGAATGTCGTCAAGAAATGCAGTCTGGCAGTGAATTGCCATTTGCGGCGACCTGAAGTTATGTCAGGACGGTCAAAGACAAGCAGTAACCGGAAGCCGAGCATAGCTTTCCCTGAATTTTTAATTATTTTAGTCGGATTTCGAATTCGTTGAGAAACGTGTGAAAGCAATAGGCGATGTAAAAGTGTTACGCGAGCAACTAGCTGACTGGCGACATTCCGGTGAGCATATTGCACTGGTCCCGACGATGGGGAATCTGCATGACGGTCACATGAGCCTGGTAAAGATCGCCCGCGAACATGCCGAAAGAGTGGTCGTATCCGTGTTTGTAAATCCAACTCATTTCGCAAATAGTGGAGATTTCGATGGGTACCCAAGGACCCTGGAGCGGGACAAGCGTCGTCTGAAGCAGGCGAAGTCTGACCTGATTTTCGCACCTGATACAGACACGATTTATCCGTTTGGCGTGGACAATGCTACCTCCGTCACTGTACCTGCATTGACGAATGATCTTTGCGGGGCGCTCCGGCCCGGACATTTTGATGGCGTGACGACCGTGGTTAGCCGTCTATTCAGTATTGTGCAGCCGGACGTTGCCGTGTTCGGTCAAAAAGACTACCAGCAGCAACTCGTCATTCGGCGAATGGCAATTGATTTAAGTTTGCCGATTCAAATTATCTGTGGTGAGACCAAGAGAGAGGAAGACGGTCTTGCAATGAGTTCGCAAAACCGGTTACTGACTGACGACGAGCGAGCTACCGCGCCAAAGCTGTATGCGTTTATAGATGAGGTCGGTCGTGGTCTGGCTGCCGGGCAGCGAAATTACTTGGAGCTGGAATCAGCCGTACTGGACAAACTTTTGGCGCACGGTTTTAAACCGGAATACGTCAGTATTAGACGCGCTGAAAATCTGGATGTCCCTGACAGGGATTCTGATGAACTGGTCGTACTTGTGTCGGCGTACCTGGGTAACGCTCGCCTTATCGACAATCTTATTGTGCATATCTAGAAATACGATTAGTCGGAAACGGTATTTCTACCGGCATCCTTTGCTCGATAAAGCGCCGCATCGGCCGCCTTGAGCAGAGATTCAAACGTTCCATGGCTATCGATCTGGGCAACGCCCATAGAGACTTTGATTGGAATCTGGATCAGAGAGTCATCACTCGACTCTGTGCCGCCGGAAACAGCAACACGAACACGCTCGGCGACGATCACAGCCTCTTTGACTGACACCGCTGGCAGGAGTACGGCGAATTCGTCGCCACCGAAACGAACAAGAAGGTCACGTGGGCGAAACTGTTTGCCGAGAATATGCGCGACGGCGGAAAGCGCCCGATCTCCGGCGACGTGTCCGAACTTGTCATTGAAGGGTTTGAAGTTATCGACGTCAACCATAATCAGGGACACCGGAAGGTCGTCTTTAAGACATCGATTGACCTCACGGGGAAATGATTCTTCCATAGCGTGCCGGTTGCCCAGTCCGGTTAATGCATCCGTTGTCGCATGCTTTTCAAGTTTTCGCCAGTCGCCAATGCTGGCGGCAATGAAATTGTTATGACTTCGTACTCGTTCGGATAATACGATGAGCAGGTTTTTTGAAAATTCGTGCGACGCGTCGACCATGTTCCACAATATATCCTTGTGGATGACAAGCAAATGCGTCGGTTGCGCTGCGATCACGTAGGCCGATGGATCGCGATCTGCAATAATCGACATTTCGCCGGCACAGGCCCCGACTTCCATTGTTGCGAGGACAGGCGAGTCCGGTGACCCGACGTGAACGTTCAGCTCCCCGGACAGTACAACATATACGTTTTCGTTTTTCTCCCCGGGAGACAGCAGTAGCTCACCGGCGGAAAGGTCGCGTCGGTCACATTCCTGTAACAAAGTTTGTACATCGTCCGGGCGAACACCATGAAAAAGATCCAGCCCGGCCAAAAGGGATTTCTTGTAATCTGAATTGACATTTTTTAGCTGGCCGGACACAAATATCCCGATACGATGTGGCCTAGTGTTGAATATCACCAGGGGAGAATTAAATTATTCTGAAACCTTGTACGCGAAATCAATTGTTATGACAACGCAATGAATCGCAAATCCGGAATCGACCAACTACGCTTGCGGGAGTTGCCGTGATGCGATCAGTTTAGTTTCCATCTGGTTCATTTAGTATCCTTCTCGATTCCTCGAATTTGCCCATATCGTCCTCGTTTGGCAGAGGATAGGTCAGGCCGATGCTCTCTAATGCGGCGACAACAATTCCGGCAATGGTGGCGCGCATAAAGCGTTTGTCGTCCGCAGGAATGGCGTACCAGGGGGCCCATTCCCTTGATGTGCTGTTCAAAGCGTCCTCGTAGGCGCGCATATATTCGTTCCAGTATTGCCGTTCCCGGACGTCGCGCGGGTTAAACTTCCATTGCTTATCTGCGTTATCCAGTCTCGCCAAGAATCGGTTTTTTTGCTCTTTCCTCGAAACATTGAGCCAGAATTTGAGAATAATCGTTCCATTTCGTGCCAGATGCTTTTCCTGGTCCCTGATCGACTCAAGCCTGTCTCGCCAAATGGTTTCTCGATTGACTGAGCTCGGCAATTGCTGGAATTCCAGAATATCCAGGTGCACGCGAACGACGAGTACCTCTTCGTACTGACTTCGATTGAAAATACCTATCTGTCCGCGTTCCGGCATCGCCCAACTGGTTCGCCACAGGAAATCGTGGTCGAGTTCCTTAAGCGACGGTTTTTTGAAACTCGAAACCTGGCACCCAGCCGGATTGACCCCCCTCATGACGGCACGAATTGTCCCGTCTTTGCCAGCCGCATCCATTCCCTGAAAAACCAGCAGTACGGCGTGCCGGTCCGAGGCTTGCAACGCTTGCTGTTGAGTGCTCAATTTTCTGACGCAGTGCTTGAGATGTTCCTTGCTGATCTGCGGGTTCGCGCCGCGGGTCGGCGAGTTGTCGACGCGAAAACTTCCGTCGAACGGCACGAGATATTCAGACGCAGGTGCTTTAAACATATAAAAGTCCGTTTTTTTACTGAAGTGATTTTTGACAATGCTGATCGAGCGCCCACTTTACGTGATCGCTGACCATTTGCGAATCTGTGTTCAGCTTTTTCACCAGGGAATCGATTACGTCCTGGCTGCTTTTCGCATTACCAAGTGCGACCGCGATGTTGCGTTGCCAGCGCTCGTATCCTATGCGCCGAATTGCGCTGCCCTCGGTTTTCTCCTGCCAATCTGCTTCCGTCCAAGAAAAAAGTGTAACGAGCTCGGCTGAGTCGAGGTCGTGGCGCGGTGAAAAATCCTTTTCGTCAGTCGGTTGGGCGAACTTGTTCCAGGGGCAAAATAATTGACAGTCATCGCAACCGTAAACCCTGTTGCCAATCATTTTTCGAAACTCAACAGGAATGTCGCCTTTCAGCTCGATAGTCAGATAAGAAATGCAGCGTGTCGCGTCAAGTTCATAGGGACCGATGATGGCTTTGGTTGGACAAACGTCGATGCAAGCACGGCACGTACCACAGTGCGCGCTTGCCGATTCGTCCGGCGGCAGACGAATATCTGTGTATAGCTCACCAAGGAAAAACCAGGAGCCTGAGTTCTTGTTTATCAGATTAGTGTGTTTTCCAATCCATCCGAGGCCCGCTTTTTCAGCAAGCGGCTTTTCAAGAACCGGTGCGCTGTCGACGAACACCCGGTAACCATGCGGGCCAATGCGGGAAACGATTTTCTGCCCTAGCGCCTTCAGGCGCGATCGCATGACTTTATGATAGTCGCGACCCAAAGCATATCTGGATACATACGCTTTGCTCGGATGATCGAGCAAGGTGTCCGGCGGCGGTGTCTCGAATGGCAGGTAATCCATGCGCGCTACAATCACACTGACTGTGCCGGGCACCAGCTGATCGGGCCGACTTCGCTTGTGCCCATGGCGTGCCATGTAATCCATCTCTCCGTGATGGCCCTTTTGCAGCCATTCGGCGAGCCTGCCCTCGGCTACTGACAATTCAATATCCGAAATGCCGATTTGTTGAAAACCAAGTTCGGTTCCCCAACGGCGAATGTCGCCAACCAGGGCGACAAGGTCCGTTTCATTGTCCGGGTAATTTGAATGCAAAATTCTGATCCTTGGTGATCTGTCAGTATAATTGCATCCTTCCGTCGTCGACGTCACTGTCCTTGCAATTATGAATCTACCCACCGAGATTTATTCAGTAGCGAGCGTCAGAAGTATCGATCAGGCGGCTATCAATGATGCCGGAATTGGTGGTTACGCCTTGATGATGCGTGCAGGCGAGGCTGCAGTCACGGCAGCGCTGGATGCGTATCCCGGCACAAAGCGATGGCAGGTGATATGCGGCACAGGCAACAACGGAGGGGATGGCTACGTTGTCGCGAGATTGGCAGCCGAACGCGAAATTGCAGTATCCGTCATTTCTGTTTCATCTCCCGCGAATCTTACCGGCGATGCGGCGAAAGCTTACATGGACTTTGCTGCACTGGGGGGCGAGTCGGCCGAGTTTGCCGGAACGCTCGACATCGATGCAGAACTTCTTTTTGACGGATTACTGGGTAGCGGGCTGGAGCGGCCGGTGGAAGGCCGGTTCGCCGAGCTGGTCAATGCCATGAATGATCATCCGGCATCTGTCGTCGCACTCGATATCCCGTCCGGAATTCATGGCGATACCGGAGCAGTGATGGGTGCTGCAGTCAGCGCTGATTTGACGGTGACGTTTGTTGGCCTCAAAAGTGGTTTGTTCCTCGCCAGCGGGCCGGATCATACTGGAACGTTACGGTATTCGGACCTGGCTATTCCCGATGATTGTCGCAGGACTGAAGAACCAATATTGCGCCGAATCGACGATGACAGCGTTCATAAACTCTTGCTTCCTCGCCCGCGGAATGCACACAAGGGAGACTTCGGACATGTCCTGGTGGTTGGTGGCGGTCCCGGCATGCCAGGTGCCGTTACTCTTTGCGGTGAGGCAGCGCTTCGAAGCGGGGCCGGGCTCGTAACCATAGCGACTCACCCATCACACAGTACCTTGATCCCGATCAGCCGACCTGAGCTGATGTGTCACGGCATCGAAACGCCGGGGGACCTTGAGCCGTTGGTCGATAAGGCCACGGTGGTGGTGATCGGCCCGGGGTTGGGCACTGACAGCTGGGCTGAATCGTTGCTTGCGATTGTATTGGCCAGCGATCGTCCCGTTGTCGCAGATGCGGATGCGTTAAGCCTGATCGCCAAGGGTGGCCAGCCTGGCCGGCACTGGATTCTGACGCCACATCCAGGCGAGGCTGCGAGATTGCTCGGTACAAAGGCCAGCGACGTGCAAGCCCAGCGCCGTAAAACGCTGGTGGCGCTTTCCGCCAAGTATGGCGGCACGATTGTCCTGAAGGGAGCCGGGACGCTGGTTTCGTCGGCAAGCGGGGCTCCCTGGCTCTGCAGTTCCGGAAACCCGGGCATGGCGAGTCCCGGGATGGGAGATGCTTTGGCCGGGATTATTGCGGCATTCCTGGCTCAGGGCCTGGGTGACGAAACCGCGGCGGTCGCTGGCGTACAGATCCATGCGGCTGCCGGGGATCGCGCGGCGATCAGTGGCGAGCGAGGCATGATCGCGTCAGACCTCATCGCCCAAATCAGGCAACAGGTGAACAAGTGACTCTGGATCTGTCACTGGGCGACCGAAGTGACACGGACCGCTTGGGCGCCGCAATGGCCCGGGCGTTGCCTGAAAGTGTGGCGGGCTGGATCGTGTTATTGCAGGGTGAACTGGGCAGCGGGAAGTCGACGCTGGCAAGAGCAATGCTAAGGACCCTCGGCCACACGGGCACTGTTCCCAGCCCTACCTATACCCTGGTCGAGCCCTACCAGTTATCGAAAAAAACCATATATCATGTTGATTTATATAGAATTGTCAATCCGGAAGATCTCGACTTCCTGGGCTGGTCGGATATGGAAGATGGACTGCGCCTTATCGAATGGCCGGAGCGGGTACCTGACCTTGCCGGGCAAGCCGATGTGCTGGTCGAGCTTCGCTACGCGGGCAATGGGCGCGCTGCCGAACTGACCGGATTGACGGATCGAGGCAGGAAATATTGTGCTCGCGTAACACCTCTCTGATTAGCCTTAACAAACTCTCGTATCCTCATAATATTTCAGAAAAATATTGGCATTTTTTTCAGAAATCGTATACTCATCCAACATAATCCCAATTTCGCAGGAATTAGGCCTCGCATGGGCTTCATTGGAAGATTGACACTCATCGCAATGCTACTGCCGGCCTCGGCAGTCGCTGGCGCGGCAACGACCGTGGAAGACGTTCGGCTGTGGTCTGAAAATGGCCGTACGCGAGTCGTTCTCGATCTCAGCAGGCCGGCCGAACACACTATATTTACGTTACGAGGACCGGACCGGCTGGTTGTCGACCTTAAGGACAGCCGACTCGCCAATTCGGTAAACAAATTACCGGTCGGAGGAGCCATTCGATCCATTCGTACGGGTGTGCGATCGAACGGGCAGCTCAGGGTTGTTTTTGACCTCAATGAGACCGTTCGTTCGAGAAGCTTCACAGCGGGACCGAATGACGAGTACGGAGATCGTCTTGTCATAGACCTGCAGCAGCAGGGCAAAGTGCAAACCGTCAAGCGCGCATCGGAAGCGCATGTTGCAGGCCGCGACATCGTCATTGTTGTTGATCCCGGGCATGGCGGACACGACCCGGGCGCCGTTGGCAGAGGCAAGACTCGCGAAAAAGATGTCGCACTGAGTATTTCGCAGCTTCTTGCAAACAAAATTAACGCGGAACCGGGGATGAAGGCGGTGCTCGTTCGAAGCGGCGACTACTACGTCGATCATCGTGACCGCATGGAGGTAGCTCGTCGCAGCCAGGCGGACCTGTTTATCTCCGTTCACGCCGATGCTGTGGATGATCGTCGTGCAAGTGGTGCGTCGGTTTATGTCCTGTCTCTGAAGGGTGCGAGCGATGAGGCAGGCAAGTGGTTGGCCGAACGCGAAAACGCATCGAATCTGGTCGGTGGCGTATCACTCGCCGATAAAGACCCGGTACTGGCATCCGTTTTACTCGATTTGTCGCAGAACGCGGCACTCAGCGCGAGTCTTGATGTCGGCGGTGAGGTCATCGGGCAGCTTGCCCGAATTGGCAAGGTGCATCGCAGCGCAGTGCAACAGGCAGGCTTCCTCGTATTAAAGTCGCCAGATGTTCCGTCGATTCTGATTGAGACGGCCTATATCTCTAATCCGGACGAAGAAAAGAAACTCAGGAGCAGTGCGCATCAAGGCGAGCTCGCCAACGCGATACTCAAGGGCGTACGAAAATATTTCCATGACAATCCGCCGCAGAATACGCTGATCGCCCTGAATCAGAAGCGCGCGCCACAGGACCCTGTAAGGCACGTGATTTCTCGCGGTGACACGTTAAGTGAGATTGCCGCAAGGTATAACGTCAGTATGTCGGCGATCAAATCCGCGAACCGGCTGTCGAACAACAACGTTCGCGTCGGCCAGACTCTGACAATTCCTGTCTATGCGGGCACCTAGTCCTTAATACTTAGCTACAAATCACCTCGATCATCTGGAAGAATGGCGGATTCCTCGCTTTCTGCAGTTTTCGCATGCCTATTCGTCAACTCCCGGACCACCTAGTCAATCAGATCGCTGCCGGCGAGGTCGTTGAGCGTCCGGCATCTGTCGTCAAGGAACTGGTCGAGAACAGCCTCGATTCTGGCGCTCACGCGATATCGATTGACGTAATCGCCGGTGGCCAGAAGTTGATTCGCGTTCGTGACGACGGTGCCGGCATTCCGAAAGACGAGATAGTGCTGGCATTGTCACGCCATGCGACGAGTAAGATCGCCAGTCTTGAAGACCTGGAAGCTGTCGTGTCACTGGGATTTCGCGGCGAGGCGCTGCCAAGTATTGCCTCTGTCGCGCGCATGACCATTGTTTCGCGACACGGGGATGGTGCCTGGCAGGTTGAGGCCGACAACGGCAGGCTTGGCGAACTGGCACCCGCAGCACATCCGATTGGCACGACTGTCGAGGTAAACGACCTTTTCTACAATACGCCGGCCCGCAAAAAATTTCTCCGCACGGAACGAACCGAATTCAGCCACATTGACAAGTGGATTCGCCGACTGGCCTTGGCGCGACCGGACGTCGCATTTTCTGTATCGCACAATCGACATGTAACACTGAACCTGAAAGCGGCGACAGATGATGCGTCCAGGTTGCAACGCATTGGCAAAATTTGTGGAGAAGTTTTCGCGTCTCAGGCGATGCTGATAGACGGAGCGGCTGAAATGATCGCGATATCAGGTTGGATCGGGCTGCCCACCTTTAATCGCAGCCAGGCGGATATGCAATTCTGGTTTGTAAACGGTCGCAGCGTGAGTGACAAGACGCTCACACATGCGGCCAGGCACGCTTATCGAGATGTGCTTTTTCACGGTCGATATCCAGCGTACGTTTTACACGTGTCAATGGATCCATCCATGGTCGACGCCAATGCACACCCGGCAAAGCTTGAAGTCAGGTTTCGTGATGGTCGAATGGTGCACGGATTCGTTTCGCAGGCGATCGAACATTGTCTGCGCGAAACCCGACCAGGCGGTCACGATGTCGACGCTGCGCCGGTCTCCCTATTGCGTGGTCAGGTGATACGGCAGTCAACAATGTCATTGCCATCGGGATACGCAGGTTCGTCAGCTGTTGCTGAGGCCATCGGCGCTTATCAGGCTTTAGCGGCGAAGCCAATGACCGAGACAGGATTGCCGGAATCCGCAACGACTCCACCCCTTGGTTTCGCGATCGCACAGCTCGCCGGTGTTTACATACTTGCCGAAAATGCCAACGGAGTTGTAGTCGTCGATATGCATGCGGCTCATGAAAGAATTGTTTACGAAAAGCTGAAAAAGTCGTTTTCGAATAAGAAGATCACGCGACAGCCGCTGCTCGTTCCAACCACGGTTTCTGTCTCGGAAGCGGAAGCTTCGCTTGCCGAGGAATCGGGCGATATGTTCGAGCAGTTGGGTCTGGGGATTACCCGAAGCGGACCATCAAGCTTGCTGATTCGTGAAGTGCCGGCAATGCTCAAGCAGGGCAATGCAGAGGCCTTGTTGAGGGACGTCATTTCGGATCTGATGGAGTCCGGCACGAGCAATCGCATCGAAGAAACCTGCCACGAGATTTTGGCAACAATGGCCTGTCATCATTCGCTGCGCGCAAATCGGGCAATGACGCTTCCCGAGATGAACGCTTTGTTACGAGAAATGGAAATAACCGACCGCGCCGATCAATGCAATCATGGCAGGCCTACCTGGACCAGCATCAGCCTCGCCGAGCTTGACCGCCTTTTTCTTCGCGGGCAGTAGTTATTGATGGCTAACCAGCCAGTCATTTGCCTTATGGGTCCTACTGCCTCTGGCAAGACTGAGGTCGCGATGATGCTGGCAGACAAATTCCCAATCGACCTGATCAGCGTGGACTCGGCGCTCGTATACAGGGGCATGGACATTGGCACTGCAAAGCCGACCGCCGATATGCTGCGTCGTTACCCGCACCGACTCATTGATATCCGGGATCCTGAACAGAGTTATTCGGCGGGCGAATTCGTGCGCGATGCCAACGTTGCAATCGACGCCATACACGCGAACGGACGGGTTCCGCTCCTTGTCGGCGGAACGATGATGTACTTTCGCTCGTTAGTCGGTGGAATCGCAATCCTGCCCGGGAGGGATCCGTCTGTTCGGGCCGCCATTGACGATGAAGCAGCCGCGTCCGGCTGGCCTGGCATGCATCGCCAACTCGCAGCAATCGATCACGTCGCCGCTGCCAGAATTGATCCCAATGACGCGCAGCGAATTCAGAGAGCACTCGAAGTTTATCGACTCAGCGGTCGATGTTTGTCGCAATGGCAGGCAGAAACCTTCGCCACCCGAAATCCGCAAGATTTCGTCAAAATTGCCATGATCCCGGAGCCACGCAGCAAATTGCATGCGCGAATTGCTGCCCGCCTGGACCTGATGCTGGATGCAGGCTTTGTCGACGAAGTGAAGTCATTGCGGAATCGGGTTGGGTTGACGGCGGAACATGCGTCGATGCGAGCGGTCGGATATCGACAGTACTGGTTGCATTTGACCGGTGAATTTGGCCTGACGGAGGCCCGCTCGAGGGCATTGGCAGCGACCCGGCAACTGGCGAAACGGCAGCTGACATGGCTTCGAAGCGAGAAGGATATATTGGCCGTCAATCCTCTTGAATCCGACGCTTTGGCAACCATATCGACGTATGTCGCCTGCCGGATCGATCATCAGGAAGGGCGTTACAAATAACGACAATGGTTTTTCGGGCTTGTGATAGAATTTTTCATCGCTAGGGCAATCAGGGCATATGAGCGACCGGCGCCACCGGAATACCCTGTTTTACAGATGTTTTGCTTAGTAAAAAGAAGCAAATAATAATAATAAGGAGACCCAGAAAATGGCTAAGGGGCAATCGTTGCAGGATCCGTTCCTCAATATTTTACGGAAGGAAAAAGTTCCTGTTTCCATCTATCTGGTCAACGGCATTAAACTACAGGGGCAGGTTGATTCATTCGATCAGTTCGTCGTGTTGCTGAAGAACAGTGTCAATCAGATGGTCTACAAACACGCTATATCCACCATCGTGCCGGCACGCAATATTCGTTTGCCGTTGCCGGAAGACGAAACAGGTGATTCAGACGACTAGGTATGTGATCCTGGAGGTCGCCATTGTTTGAGCGACCGAAGAGCGGCGAAAGAGCTATTCTGCTTCACGCAGCGCCGGGCCGAACACCGCAACTCAACGAACAGGAAGAATTCGCCGAGCTGGCTGTTTCAGCGGGGGCGATCATTGTCGATCAGTTGAGTAGCTCCCGAAAGCGCCCCGACTCGAGATATTTCATCGGAAAGGGAAAGCTGGGTGAACTGTCGAATCGCATTGCTGAGCACCACGCCGAACTGGTTATATCCAGCGCGTCATTAAGCCCGAGCCAGGAACGAAACCTCGAGAAGGCGTTGAATTGCCGCGTCCTCGACCGCGCTGGTCTCATTCTGGATATTTTCGCCCAGCGTGCGCGAAGTTTTGAGGGCAAGTTACAGGTCGAACTTGCTCAACTCCAACACCTGTCTACCCGCCTCGTGCGGGGCTGGACCCACCTCGAGCGCCAGAAAGGCGGTATTGGCCTTAGAGGTCCGGGCGAAACGCAGCTGGAGACGGACCGGCGACTCGTCGGCAAACGAATCAGGCAGTTGAATGAGAGGCTGGTCCACGTGGATAGCCGACGAACGATGAACAGGCAGAATCGGATTCGTGCTGAGATCCCGACCGTTGCCCTGGTCGGATATACAAATGCCGGAAAATCGACACTGTTCAATGCGTTGACCAATGCCGGTGTTTATGTCGAGGACAAGTTATTCGCGACGCTGGACCCGACCGTTAGAAAACTGATGCTGGCAGATGGTAGTGAGTGTGTTGTCG
The DNA here is from genome assembly GCA_027621915.1 of Pseudomonadota bacterium. Classification (GTDB taxonomy): domain Bacteria; phylum Pseudomonadota; class Gammaproteobacteria; order Steroidobacterales; family Woeseiaceae; genus SZUA-117. The sequence continues at coordinate 16,507 of JAQCAD010000007.1, read as the reverse complement.
CGGACACCGTCGGGTTTGTCAGAGACCTGCCGCACGAGCTGATAGCGGCATTTCGGTCGACATTGCAGGAAGCCAGAGAGGCGGATCTTATCCTGCATCTGATCGATGCCAGCGATCCCAATCGATGGCATCGAGTCCGACAGGTCAATGGGGTACTGAAAGAGCTGGATGCGGATCGTGTGCCTCAGATTAGGGTGTACAATAAGATCGACAAACTGGACCGAGCGCCTCGCCTGACGAATAATCGCAACGGGCAGGGACGCGCAGTCTGGCTGTCTGCCGTGAAGGGCGAGGGCATCTCTTTGTTGCTGGACGCGATCGGAAGTCGCCTCATCCGGAAAAAAATACATGGTGTGGTTCGACTACAGCCTGGTCAGGGTCGCCAGCGAGCATTACTTTTTGATCTGGGTGCTGTGGTCCGGGAAGAGCCTGCGGATGACGGTGGCTGGATGCTTGAGTTGAACTTGGTTGAGCGGGATTTTCGCCGATTTATAAAGCGAGAAAACCTCTCATTCGATTTTTTGGAAGTGCCTCAGACGGAAGAGTCGGCGGCGTTAATTTGAGATGAAGAAGATTATGGCTTGGAATGATTCTGGTAACGGGAAAGACCCCTGGGATGACGATAATGCGAAACCGAACGATTTAGACAGCATCGTGAGGGGCTGGCAGAAGAAATTGTCCGGTGTACTCGGCGAGGGGAGAGGTAGTTCCACTTCCGGTTCGGCGGGTGCCTATGTGTTGATTGTAATGCTGGGCGTAGCGTGGGGACTGACGGGTTTTTACCGCGTTGACGCAGCTGAGCGCGGCGTGGAACAACGCTTTGGCGCTTATACCTTGACAACGTTACCCGGTCTGCACTGGCATATTCCTTATCCGGTTGAGATAGTCGACATCGTTAACGTAAACGCGGTCGACAATTTTCCATTCCAGACGGAAATGCTGACGGCGGACCGCAATTACGTTTTCATTCAGATGGTCGTTCAGTATCGACGTACAGATCCGGTCGCGTACAGTTTCAAAGTTATCGATCCCGAGTCAACACTTCAGGATGTTACCGAAAGCGCGCTTCGTGAAGTCGTCGGTACCAGCACGCTTATCAGACTGGTCACCGAGCAACGTGACCAGATCGCACCGCGAACACAGGAAATAGTGCAAAGCACACTGGATATGTATGGAGCCGGGATCGTGGTCACTTCGATCAGTCTCGAGGACCTTGATTATCCCAGTGCTGTGCAGGAAGCGGTCGACGATGCACAGCAGGCCGAAAATGATTCCAGCCGTTACGTCCTTGAGGCTGACACTTACGAGAAAGGCATCATTCCACGAGCAAGAGGCAGTGCCGCGAGGGTTCGGCTTGATGCGGAAGCTTATCGGGACCGGGTGATTCGGGATGCTGAAGGTGAAGCGTCACGTTTCGAGGCGTTACTGACGGAATATCAGAAAGCGCCGCGAGTAACCCGTGACCGCCTTTATCTCGAGGCCATCGAGGAGGTTTACGGCAATTCAAACAAGGTCATTATCGATTCGGAGGGCGGTGCCGGAAACCTCATATATTTGCCATTGGATCAATTGACGCGCGGCGTCAATCGTCCTAATCCTGGTTCCGAAACCAATCGCGCTGCCGATGGCCAGTCGACAGATACTGCAGAAATGCCTGAGCGAGAAGTTATTGATGAAACCCGGGAAAGAAGCAGGAGGGAGCCGCGATGAGTAATTCCAGATTTGCTGTTCTCGTAGCCGCAGGCCTCTTGTTCGTTGTCATTGGTCTCTCGGCATTTACTGTTAACGAGCGAGAAATGGCCATTAAACTTCAGGTTGGTGAGGTCGTCGAGGCAAACTACGAACCGGGTCTGCACTGGAAGTGGCCGATATATCAAAATGTGCGTAAGTTCCCACGCCGGATACTGACAATCAGTGATCAACCCGAACGTATCTTCACTGCCGAGCGCAGGGCTTTGCAGGTGGATTTCTTCGTCAAGTGGAGAGTCGTCGATCCAGTAACGTTTTATACGTCGACCGGCGGATCGGCGCAGATTGCAAATGACCGACTGTCAGAAATAATTAGAAACTCGATTGTTACGGAGTTCGGCAAGCGTTCGGTCGAAGAGGCTATTTCAGTTGAGCGTGCTGCATTGATGCGTGACATGCTGGTTACCGCATCAATGACGGCGACGGGCCTGGGTGTAGAGTTGGTCGATGTACGAATCAAGCAGGTCGAGTTTCCGAACGATGTGAAAAATGCTGTGTATCGCGAAATGCGTGAAGAACGCGCGCGTGTTGCTGCCGAATTGCGGGCGCAAGGGCGCCAGACTTCCGAAGAGAAAAGATCGGAGGCGGACAAACAACGGACAATTATTCTCGCTGACGCGTATCGAGATGGACAAATAATTCGCGGCGAAGGAGATGCGCTGGCGGCAGAAATTTACGCTGGCGCCTACAACAGGGATCCGGAATTTTACGCCTTCTACCGCAGTATAGACGCCTACAAGAAATCGCTGGGCAAAGCAGGTGATATTCTGGTTCTCGACCCGAACAACGAATTTTTCCGGTACCTCAATAGTTCGAGCGGCGAACAAAACTAACAACTCGTTGAGAGTATTCGAACCGTGCAGCAATTAGTAATTCGCGGCAGGTCGTTATTGGGTGAAGACAATGTGGCAAGATATTCTAACGGCGATTTCTCTGTATCTGATCATCGAAGGAATGATTCCTTTCGTGGGACCGGGCGTGTTTCGAAAGACGGTCCAGAGGGTCGCACAAATGGATGACAATGGTTTGCGGCTGACCGGGCTGAGCGTCGCATCCGTCGGAATAATTATGCTGTACATCGTTCGGTAGGAAAAAATGGGCAAAAATGTAGTTGTAATTGGCACGCAGTGGGGCGACGAGGGCAAGGGAAAAATTGTCGATTTGCTGACCGATAAAGCCGAGGCTGTTGTACGTTTTCAGGGCGGACACAATGCAGGCCATACGCTGGTTATAGGTGGCAAGAAGACCGTGCTTCACCTGATCCCGTCCGGAATATTGCGTGATGGTGTTAACTGCCTGATCGGCAATGGCGTGGTGTTGTCGCCGGACGCTTTGATTGAAGAGGCCGATGGACTGATTGCGAGTGGTGTGCCGGTTTATGAGCGCCTGAAAGTCAGTCCTGGATGTCCGCTAATCCTGGCCTCTCACGTGGCGCTGGATGTGGCCAGGGAAAAAGCCCGCGGCGCATCGGCCATAGGCACAACCGGTCGTGGTATTGGCCCCGCTTACGAAGACAAGGTGGCACGACGGGCGCTTCGTGTGTCGGATTTGTTCGTTCGGGAGAAATTCGCAGCCCGGCTTGGCGAAGTTCTCGACTATCACAATTTCCTGTTGAAAAATTATTTCGGAACGAAGCCGATCGACTTTTCAATGACATTGGATGCGTCGCTAAAGGCAGCGGAAACGATCGGCCCGATTACAGCCGACGTTACGCAGATTCTTCAGGATCTGATGGACGACGACAAGAGCATTCTTTTCGAAGGCGCACAGGGTACTTTTCTGGATATCGATCATGGCACCTATCCCTTCGTCACATCCTCGAATACTGTCGCAGCGGCCGCAAGCACCGGAACCGGTGTAGGCCCGCGAAACCTCGATTATATTTTGGGTATCGTTAAGGCCTACACGACTCGAGTTGGTGCCGGGCCATTTCCCACCGAGTTGTTCGACGATACCGGTGCGCATCTGGGGTCCGTGGGGGCAGAATTCGGTGCGACAACCGGCAGGCGCAGGCGTTGTGGCTGGTTTGATGCTGTCGCATTGCGGCGTTCAATTACAAACAGTAGCGTGTCGGGACTTTGTGTCACGAAACTCGACGTGCTTGATGGAATTGAAACCGTACGGATTTGTATTGGTTATGAAGTTGACGGGCAGCGAATCAGCGGCTTGCCAGTCGTCGTCGATCGATTCGCTGACTGTCTTCCGGTGTATGAGGATATTCCCGGCTGGTCGGAATCGACAGTGGGTGTAACGAACTATGATCAACTTCCGAAGAATGCCAGGAGTTACCTGGAGAGAATCGAACAGCTGGTCGAAACTCCGATCGATATTATTTCGACGGGTCCCGATCGGGAACAGACAATCATCAAACGCAATCCATTTAACTGAGTGCTCATTGCAACGTCAGGATGAAAAGTCCATTCGATATATCGCTGGCAATGATGTTTCCTGACGGGAGGTATGGATAGACGCTCCAGACGCCATCAAATTCCGCGATATCGCTGTTCGGGAAAGTATCCAGAAAGGCAACTTCCGTGATTTCATCGTTCGATAAGTCCTGGAATTCGAGTACGCGCACACCGGACGTGTAGTTCGCCTGGAATACGCGATTCCCCAATACGTAAAGATTGTGGTCGATCGAATCAGCGGTCGCTTGATAGGCCGAGACAAATACGGGTGCGTCGAGGTCCGCTATATCAAATATCAGCGTACGTGTCGGCACACCTAAAGTAGTTTCATCCAACTCGTCACCGAGCAGGAAGAACCGATGATCCTCAGTCAGCCAACCCTGGTGGGCAAATCCCGCGTCCGGGTAATTCCGCTCGAAGATGGTCACCGGTGCTAACTTATCGGTGACATCTGCAATGCCCACATGATGTGTGTTAACGGGCAGCGTGTTTGCGGTATTTGTTTTAGCTGAGCTGAAACAGATCTCACGGCCGGTGTAGTCCGGATCCGGGCCCTGATAAATGACACACTGCGTATCATGAGTATCGGCATCGGTATGACAACCGGCGAATACCGGACTGGTTGGTGTTGAGATATCGACGATGTGCAATCCCTCGCTACAGGTATTGGTGCCGACCGCGTAGGCGAATCCTGTTGCTTCGTTGATAGCGAGGTTGTGCGCGTTTCTGAAATCAATGTATATGTTGTCGGCTGTGAAGACTTGAGGTGATGTGACGCCTCGGAGGCGTGTCAGATCAAAAACCTGCATGCCGTGTGAGCCCGCGCCGTCAGCTACAACGAAAACATGGTCCATGTAGACCTTGAGGTCACGCCACGGCGATTCTACCGTGTTGGTTGCAAGGTGCCCCAGGAACACTGGGTTGTCGGGATCTGTCACATCGACGAACGCCGTACCGTTGGTTAACCCCATCAGTGCGTATTCGTTTCCATTCACTGGATCCGCCCAGCCCCAGATATCGTTGCCGTCGCCGCCGCCCATGGCGTCGTTAGGCACTCTTTTGCGCAGGGACAATCCGGAACAGGTGAAGTTACCGGCCATACCGCCAATACAGCTTTCCGGACCCGTACTGAGGCCCACCGGTGGCGGTGGTGGCGGTGGTGGCGGTGGTGCGGTAATTGGGCTGCCGCCACTGCCGCCACACCCGATCCCGATCAGCGATAGCAACAAAATGGCATAATGCTTGCTCTTCGGATTCAATTTTTGTCGTCTCCTAACAGATCAGAGATTCAGCCAAACGCTACTATACCGGCTAAGCGTCTGAAAGGTCAGGCACCTGAATAAGATTGTGCATATTACCAGAGGTTCCGAAGATCCCGTACATATCAGACCCCAGCTTGCCCTTGCATGCGGCTTTAGTTTCCGGATCCTGCCCGCGCCTACCTGAGAAAAGCGCTGATACAGTTCTCTGGCACGAGTGATCAGTTCAATGTCGGATCAAGTTGAATTATTGAAGTCTGGCTATCATCCGAAACGAGTACATCGCTTGGTGAGGAGTCCGTGTATTGCTTCTATATCCTCGTTCATCAGATACTCTTTTGGATCCTTCCACCCGGTAATCATGGTCAGGTTGCGTTCATTGACGACGAGAAATTCGTTGCTTTGTTGCGATTCGATTTCCCACCCGGGAATTGCGATAACCGATCGTACACGAATTTCGTGACCAGTTACTTCGCGAAGCTCCCTTGCAAGCTGCTCGGACTTGATTGCGCTTCGCCGCACGGAAATCGCATTCTTACCGCCAAAGGTCAATCGATCGTCTTTTAGTATTGCTCGACTGTTCTTGCCGGACTGCCTCGCGATTACGCTAACCGTGTAAATGCCATGGAGGCCTACAACGACGTTGTCGATGATTCCAGCGTCACACGGTACGTCGTGAAAAACCCTGTTCTGATTGGCCGTAATTTTCTGTAGTGCGTGACCAGTTGCCATACTGGCGTCGCGGCAGAAGAGCAGATTGCGTTTTGCGATCACCAATTGAAGCAATCTGTATACAAGAATAACCGCGGCGATTCCCAACAGCACCAGAATTGCGACTAACTGCCACTTTGGCACGTCGTCGAACAACCCCTGTGGGGGAATTAAATAGAAGATACAAAACAGGACAGTGAAAACCAGTACTGATACAAGGTATACGGATTGGTCGTGGCTCATTTTCGTCAATTTGTCCCGAATTCTCTGAGCGGCTTCCAACATGATGCTCTCGGGAAAACGAGTAGTCGTTGTCGATTTCACGAATAGGGCCCAGGACTTTATGACGAGCAGAAAGACGATGGTACTTGCCAGGGCGATAGTCACTGCGCCGCTTAGAGCCGTTAAGTCCATTTATGGGCCGTCCTGCGGCGAACTTCAGTCAAGACACTATTTAGCCGCGAGAAACGTTACAAGACCGTGATCTGGATCACACTGGTCTGGTTCCACGGAGCGCGTGATTGCTGGTCTCCCTGATTCCTCCCTGGTTACGTGAATTCTGTCACGGCTCAACATGAGCGCCGACTGTTAAGTAACAGCGAAAATTCTGGAAAGTGCAATCGGACAGCCCGCACGGGAGCGAATAATGAACAACAGACCAGCAGCAATTTTGTCGATCGTCATAATGCTTGGCGTAAGCGGATGCGCGTCTATGAGCGCCGATGAATGCTCGATGAGCGACTGGCGAACGATCGGCTTCGAGGATGGTGCACAGGGGTACACAGCCGACCGATTGGGTGATCATCGCAAGGCCTGTGCGAAACACGGGGTTGCGCCGGATTTCGAGGCTTACCAGGCCGGCCGAAACGAGGGTCTCAGGCAGTTCTGCCAACCGTCGCGAGGCTATAACCTCGGCACTGCCGGAGGCCGTTACAATGGTGTTTGCCCGAGCGATCTGGAGCCCGATTTTGTTGACGCGTTCAACACCGGACATACGCTCTACAATCTCCGCGCAAGCGTGAACTCGGCCAGCTATCAGATCAGTGCGAAAAAGGCGGAGCTCGATCGCGCTGAAAAACGAATCACAGAGGCGGAACTGGGTTTGATCAGTCGGGAAACAACTACCGAAGATCGAATTCTCTTACTCGCAGAATTGAAAGACCTTTCCGAGCGTACCGGTCAGCTTGAAGCTGAAATTGTCGGTCTGGTTGAAGACCGAGCCGTTTATGAACAACAACTGGCCGCTTACGAGCAGACAATTGCGAATGCCAGCTACTAATTAGGTCGGCAGATTCGAACAAGTCGTGGGAGCTGGCTGCGACTTTCTCTTCCGCAGTCAGGAAAAATCATCAGGCGGGTCATCTCGACGCTCGCTTCGCTTTCGCTGCTCTTCCTCATAATTGCCTGTGCTGGCACCGCCGAATCCCTCTCCATACGGATTGCGACGATCATCACCAAGTCGTCGATCCTTGTGATGCACAAACCGGCATTTGCACTCCAAAGACTTGCATTCTGGCAATGGAAGTCGCGGCGCCGCAGTGGAGAGAAATCGCCTGCCATCCATCGCTTTCGCGGCCTCACAGGCCGTTGGAGGGAATTTCAGTGAGACAGCATGAAAAGACGAATCGGGTTGCGTCAGGGCCGGCCGACGCTCGACCGGACGAGTCTTTGGCGCTGATTTCGGTCGATGCACTAATACGTAATAAAGAAGCAGAACGACAACAACGAAAATGCCGATAAATATCTTCATAAACGGCCCTCAACCCGTAGGACGATTCGTGTTTGCCACTGTAGCTTGCCGGCGCAAAATTCGCACGCCGAATCGTGCAGTTGTTCCGCACAGGCGTACTGCTCCGCAGGACTGTTCAGAGAAATTCATCGGTAACAATCTCGAGCAAACGGGACTGTAGCGTGATTTCGACCTTTTCGTTGATCTCCCTGGATCGTTCCAGGTCCGGAATGAATACCCGATCAAGAAGCGCAACGATAGTCGGGCCGTGAGACGTCGCAAGGTTTACCTCCTTGTTGACCTGCAGGCTGAGTTTGTCGAAATTGGCGGTTCCAACCGACGCCCAGCCATCAATAACGGCTGCTTTGATGTGACTCATACCCGGGAATCTATAGACGCGAATACCGTTATCCAGCATCTTGTTTATCGCCACCAGGTTGCTGGCATCATGTGATCCGTGATTGCCTTGTGCCGGCAGGATTACGCGCACGTCAACTCCGCGACGGCGTGCTCTTGCCAATTCGTAAAGGATTGCATCGTCCGAGAAATAGCTGTTCTCGATCAGGATGTAACTACGGGCCCTTCGAATGGCTTCTAACTGAGCGCGGTAAATCTCTGAGTTAAAGTTTCGCGTGTAAAGAACCCGGACCGGATAACCTGTTTGATCCGCATGTTTTTCCCTGCCGGAAAGAAACGCGAAGAAATTGGCAACGTCGCCGAATATGCTGGCCCTTGCCCACGCTTTGTTCGTGTCATATTGCAGTTGATCGACAACAGGACCGTGTACCTCCATCATCAAATCGTGCCAATCATAACGGTATTCACGACCTATGTTCATGTCGCCGATAAACGCGATTTTCTTGTCAATTATCGTTGTTTTGGTGTGATCTCCAGTCAGCCAGGGATTGGATAATGTTCGTACTCTGACATTCGATTGCCGTTCCAGATAGCGTTCCATGGAGACAGGTGCCCTGAAATTCAGTGGCATCAAACTCGGATTCGCTTGCAGTGCGGCCAGATTGCCAATGCCGTCGAACATGACGCGGACATCGACTGTATCGGACATTGTTTTCAGCTCGTCTGCGACTGTCACCGCAAAGTCATCGTTGTCGAAAATGTAAGTGCGAATGTCGATGGATTCCTGGGCACTTTTGACAGCTGCCAGCATTCGCGGGAAGTATTCATCGCCGTCAACCAGGAACTCGATCGTTCCAAGGCTGCTTTTCCGCCCACTGATTCGATCCAGATCCCTTTCCCATTGGTCGAGATCCATGCCATCGGCATAAGCGATTGCAGGGATTGGTTGTGTTTCCAGTGAAGGAAACTGCACTGTACCGATCGCTATACGCTGCAGAAAGCCGGTCGTTGATTTGATTGCGTAAGAACCCAGCGACATGGCATTTGATACCGGCCGGTTGACAGGATCGACATGAAAGGATCGCGCCAGCAGATAGCTGCCTTGCACAGCAGTAACACTACGCCGGACCAACGGGCTGTTCGGCGACGCGTCAACGGTTTCGCTGACAGCGAGCTGATTGTTAGCAGCGCAGGCGTTAAGAAGGCCAGCGATGAGGGCGGGCGCGATGTTTGTAGTTTTTCTGTTTGCAATTGTCATGTCCTGTCTCCTTTTCCGGTTCCATTTCGGCCGTAGCCGTGTCGATGGAACAGAATGTAGAGATCAGGTCGAGAGACTTAATGAAGATTCGTTGTGGATTGCCGAAAGATTTGCTGACGACAAGGTGTAGGACATCTGATGGGAGAAAAGGATAATAAAAACAACGGTTAACAGTCGTCGATGGGCCGTGTGGCCGTTAATTCGGCTGTAATTTGATGCGGAAAACCTCGTGTTCGAGGACTCTTTCACGGCTGTAAATCAGTGGAAAGGACCTTTCTTCGGCCCAGTCTTTGAGCAAATTTCCGTAGAAAGGGGAGCGTGGATCACCGGACTGGCCCGGCGCGTTCGTCATTGTCGCGGCATCCCAGTTCCCCACGTCAATAACCTGGCGATAGGAGGCGCCAGCGCGGACCAACAGGTCGCTCGCGCTGAAACCGGTGGCATTCGTTGTGTTACCACTACCACCCCGGGGATACGCCGGAAACCGCATCGTCGCCGCAAGTTCGTTGGCGGCAGCGTGCTGCAGAGGGTGCTCAAACTGAATCTGGTGCAAGTCACCCCAACGCCATTCTTGTGCATTTTCGCCCAGCAGGTAGAGCGTTTCTGCATACGCACTATCCAGGGAAAGGGCGATCGCCTTGTGCGATCTTTCCTCTGACATCAGGCGCAGCGCACCCAATGTGTCCATACCTGCAACCAGCTGGGGCTCCTCGGACAGCAAAACTGTTGCCAACGCAGGTTGCAGGTGCCGGTAATACCAGACCGCAAAAAAAGCGCCTGCGCTCGAATCAGGTCCGAGCTCCCCATCCCAGGCGCGCAATATTTCTGCGCCGGCCCCTCCGATACCGTCAGGTATCCGGCTGACTGCTTCCAACGCAAAGAGTGACCGGTAGTCTCGCTGAAGCGCTGCAGAATCACCGACTGAGTGGTCATCCTGTTGTTGCAATACCTGCCAGAGGCGCCGGTAGCGCCACGGCGTGCTCCACTCGAAGCCCACCGGATAACGGCTGATTGGATAATCGTCTGGCAGATTCATTGAATTCGCTGTTCCGGTGAATCCCCGGCCCGGATTGAACTCGACAGGTAATACGTCCATGTCAAAAAAACCCTGCCATTCGTAGCGGCCGTCACCTGGAACCGGCAGCAACCCGTCCCAACCGATTCGACGTGGAAAAAGTCCCGCGGGCTTGTAACCGATATTGCCCTCAACATCAGCGAATACCTGGTTCTCAGGGGGCGCGCCCCAACGGTTGAGGGCCGCGAGGAACTCCCGCCAGTCCGATGCACGCATGTATTCAACGCTGCCGAAATAAGGTGCCATTCCCGGTTCAAGCCAGGCGGCACGAACCGCAAAAGCATGTGTTTCTGTTTCGTAGACTATCGGGCCGTGATGGGAGTACGTCAGTTCTATGTCCACATCGTCGCGGCCACGGACCTCAAATTCTTCTATAACTGTCTGGAATGGCTTCACACCATCCTGATAACGGTAGCCACCGTCCACCTTTACATACACGTACAAATCTTCCTGATCGATCGGAAAAATGGTCAGTCCAAATGCGATCCGATCATTGTGGCCGATAGATATGCCCGGCAACCCGGGTTCACCCGCCCCGATGACATTCAGGCCGGGTCCTACGAGGTGTGCGATATAGCGGAGTGATGGCACTGCATGAGTGCGGTGCGGATCATCCGCCAGTACGGGTCGGCCGGTCCGCGTTCGCGACGGCGCAACAACCCAGTTGTTGCTGCCAAGGCTTCGATCAGATGACGTCACCATGCTGTCCGTGAGTGCCATCGAAGGCTGATCGAACCGGACCTGGGCCTTGGCCAGGTAGTAATTATCCAGAACATCGGCAGGGATCAGGCACGGGTCGAGGCCCGTCGGCACAACGGTCTTCCATTCGGGTTCCAGTGTTTGCCAATACGCGGCCGTTTCAAGGTCCGACTTACAAACAATCAGCGCGCGTTCAACTTCTCGCGCGACATTCCCCCACAATCCGTGACCCCGAATCCTGACGACATCTTCTGGACTCCATCGGGCAGGGCTGTAATTCAACAACTCGAATTCAGGGGGCAACAGATCCGGATGTTCGGCGATCTGATCGATGTAGGCGTTGATGCCGGATGTGAACGCTCCGGCTATCAGTTTCGCATCGGATCCATATGCAAGCCACTCGCGGTACATGTCGCCGCGATACAGGAATAAGCGAGAGGCCCGGTCCTGCTGCAAATATTGCTCACCAAACACTTCTGAGAGCTGACCCAGGCCACGGCGTCGCCAGGTATCGATTTGCCAGAGCCGGTCCCTCGCCGCGTTAAATCCCTGTACGAAGAAGGTATCATAATGTGTGCTCGCATAAATATGCGGCACGCCCCACTCGTCTACGATTATTTCTGCCGGTTGTTCCAGCCCGTCAACCGTGTAGCTCTGGTTTTCGGCGAGCGACCAGGTAGCGGTAAATGTCAGCACAAACAATGTCACGATCGACTTTATCATTCGAACAGATCCAGAAGTTCCCGTGGGGAGCGTACACGATAATCCGGCGCAGCCAGATTGAGTTCCTCGTCGGCGCCGAAACCCCAGTCAACGCCAACCGACATAATGCCATTCGATTTAGCCGCCTCGATATCAATATGTCGATCCCCAATCATGGCAGCGGTCCTCGCATCGACCCCGTTGGCGACGAGTTCTTCGAGCTGTTCTGATTTGTGGACGCCGACGTCTCCGCCGCTGATAAACCTAAAGTGTGTTGACAGGCCAAACATTTTCACAATGCTGGTCGCGTAGTCAGCGCGCTTTGAAGTGCAGATGCCAAGACGATATCCAGCCGTCGATAACGCGGCAATGGTTTCCGGAATTCCGTCATAAATCAGGTTTTCGCGGTAGCCGATACTCGCATAACGTTCACGATATTTATCCACAAGCAATTGCATGTGACCTTCGGGCACATCCCCGATCAGGAATGCGAATATCTCAGTCAATGGTGGTCCGATCATGGGTCGAACCTGCTCGGGATCCACTGTTTCGTAACCCAGTTCGCCCAGCGCGTAATTTACGCTCTTCGAAATACCCTCGAACGGGTCACTGATCGTGCCGTCGAGATCAAATATCAAAGTCCTTATTTTCACGGCACTTGGATCAATTGTCATAGCCGATCAAAGTCAAAACGACTGGCAGTCTGTTCACTTGCGAAAGAAACCGTCACTCGATCAGAACAACTTGTTTTTCTTTGCGTAGATTGAGCAGAGTGTTGTCAGCACCAAAAATACCATGCCGTAAATCGGAAAGAACAAATCGCCAAGAATTTCCCTCGGCGTGGCCGCCCAGAACAACGCGAAAAACGCGTGACAAGCCATCACAAAGAAAACCCAGAAGAGCGCGTGCTTGGCCCAACGTTGGCCGCTAATACCAAATCGCGCGAGGTTTCCAAAGAATATCGCCGGTACAAGAATCATCGTCGGAATGACGAAATGTTTCCCAATTATGAAGGTCTGCATTACTCCAAGCATCGCAGCTATCGCGAACAAAATTGCAAGCGCTTCCAGCGAGTTTTCCTGCGATAAAAGCTTTTTCATGAAACGGACCCCCGATGATCGATGTCTGGTGGTGAATCTTTTCGCATATTGTAACCGAGGCGCCAGAACTATGGTTCGTTTTCCCCGCACATCTATATACTGTGGCCATTACACATGGTGGAGGTGAAAAATGACATTATTTCGATCGATTTCACTGTTGGTTTCGGCAATTGCAGTTTGCCTGCCGGTCGTCGCGCAGGATGGTGATAATCCGCCGGTAATCAAGCTCGATCGTATCCCTTCGCTACCTGCATTTGCGGGCCAGACAAGGGCACCTGCAGCGTCAAGGTCGACTTACCGCGTCGAAAGCGTTGCACAAGGCCTCAGTGTGCCGTGGGCACTCGCATTTCTGCCAGATGGATCCATGCTCATAAATGAATACACAGGAACCATGCGGATTGTGGAGAAGAGCGGAAAAATGTCCGCTCCCTTGTCGGGATTGCCGGACATATCACACGAAGATTGGGCCGGGCTTTTTGATCTGGTGATCGATCCTGCGTTTAATGTCAACCAGACGATCTACTTTTCATATACCGTTGCTACCGGTAATGCTGAATCTCCGAATTCTCCACGGGTCGCACGCGCCAGATTGAATCGGGATGGACACCGGCTCGAAAATGTTGAGGTAATTCTCGAGGGTAACGGGCAACAGGAACTGCACTTCGCACCGGATGGCAAACTCCTGGTCGCGGGCGCAGGTCCGATGACTGCAACTCAGGACATGACGTCGCACGCTGGCAAAATCCTGCGAATCAATTCCGACGGTACCATCCCTGACGACAATCCCTGGAGTGATGATCCCAGTGTGTCGTCGGCAATCTATACGCTAGGTCATCGGGATGTTTCTGGCATGGCAACGAACCCGAAGACCGGGGACGTTTGGATGACCGAGCATGGCGCGCGCGGTGGCGATGAACTTAACATCGTCAAAGCTGGTGCCAACTATGGCTGGCAGGTTATTTCTTATGGGACCAACTATGACGGCAAGCCGATCGGCGACGGAAACACGGCTGAAGATGGCATGGAGCAGCCTCGTTATTTTTGGAGGCCTTCGATAGCACCCTCCGGCCTGATGTTTTATACGGGCGACATGTTTCCTGAATGGAAGGGTAACGTGTTCGTCACGTCATTATCGGGTCAGCACATCACGCGTTTGGTCCTGGATGGGGACCACGTCATTGGTGAAGAGCGAATGCTCGTCGATCGCAACCAGCGCATCAGGGAACTTCGCCAGGGACCGGACGGCGCCCTTTACGCGTTGACGAACGAGGAGTCGGACGCGCCAAAAGGATTCGCTGAACTGCTCCGCATCAGCAGATAACGGGAGTGACGTCGCCGATAAGAACTGCGGTCGTTACTGGCGGTGGCCACGGTATCGGTCGTGCGCTTTGCAGGCGGCTGCACGAAGACGGCGTTACAGCCGTAGTCGTCGACATCGATGCAGCGGCGGCGAAAACCGTAGCCAGTAGCCTCGACGGGCATGCATTTGCGCTCGATGCCAGTGCTGAAATTGCTGTAAAAGATCTGATCGAAAAAGTTGAAGCTGAAATCGGGGCTATCGATCTTTTCGTTTCCAACGCAGGCGTTGGCTTTGGCGACGGTGAGGAGGGTGCAGCCTCAAAAGGCGGCGGCATTCGTTCGACTGACGATCGTTGGGACGCTTGTTGGCGCGTCAATGTCATGGCTCACGTCTATGCCGCGAGATACCTGTTGCCACGGATGATCGCGCGCGGCGGGGGGTACATCGCAAGTGTCGCATCTGCGGCCGGTCTTCTCAGTCAAATTGATGATGCAGCCTATTCGGCGACCAAGCATGCCGCAGTTGCGTTTGCAGAGTCGCTCGCGATTACGCACGGAGAGCAGGGCATCAACGTGTCTGTTGTTTGCCCTCAGGCCGTTGCCACGAGGATGATAGGAATTGAAGATGACTCGGTGTCGACAGGCGGCGGATTCGGCGGCAACGATGTCGATGGGATCCTGTCCGCCAAACAGGTTGCGGATTGTATTGTTGACGGGATTTACGAAAAGACATTCCTGATTTTGCCGCATCCACAAGTCGTAAATTATGTGCAACGCAAAGCCAGTGACCGCGATCGATGGATCACCGGAATGCAGCGATTTCGACGCCGGATCGGCGGCTAGTTATTGCCGTATTTGTTCTGCAGAACTGCAGTGTCGTATGGATTGAATCCCACAAACCTGTCAATGGTTGGTGACGACTGATCGATAATTGACGGGACAGCGATTTTCGCTACCGGCGCATTCGGATCGACGCCTGGCACGATTGAGCTCTCCATTGGCCCTTTACGGTTCCCATTGCTCGGTAATTCATTATCGAATGACGCCTCAATTTTCCACACCGGATTGCATCTCATCGGGTTGCCTCCTGCAAGCACTCACATCTGCCGTCGATGCGTTTCTTATGGCTAACACGCTCGGTTATGAAGAAAGGTTCCTCATGTGCTGATATATTGTGACGGCGCTGGTCCGAACGGACGGGCTACCAAAGGCGGAGCGGGCTTTGATTAAACTGTAAATGGGGAAACTTGTGAGTCAATCATTTCTGAACATCGTTCGTACCTGGAAAATATTGCTCGCGGAACTGGTGGTTGTATTTGTCGGTGTATACGGTGCATTTTGGGTTGACAATTATCGCGATGAACTTGACCGCAAGGACAGAACAGCGGAAGTTGTTGCTGTGCTGGTTCAGGATCTCACTGACCTGATCGACGTCAGCGGTTCGTTCAATGAGTACATGCAGGATGGGCTGCAGAAATGGGACGAAGCGCGGCAACACGGCGAAAAAGAACCACCATACGTCTTTCGAATATTTGGCGCGGAAAAACCGCCATTGACGACATGGCAGGTCGTTAGCCAGGCCCAACTCGCAGAATTGCTTGAGCCAAACCTGCTATATGAATTGGGGTTTTACTACAATGAGTTATCTGGCCTGGGCGACCGCTATGTGCGTTACGCGGAATTCACCGAGTCGGACGTGCTTCCCCTCATGAAAACCGGAAGTGCCGGATTCTATGACGAGGATGGAAAAGAATTGCTTCCACGGTTCGAGGCAAACATGGACCGACTTCGCGAATACCACAAAATGTCGGTGGAGATTGTCGATTGGGCAAAATGTTTACGCGATCGAGTCGCATCAGTCGATAGCTCGAACGTTGTGTGTAGAAGTGTTCAAGGCGTTACACCAATGTGAATACGATCTTTCCCGTTACCTTTCGTTCAGAGATAGACCGAAATGCTTCTTTGAACTCATCCAGTCTATAGGTCGCAGTAATCTCTGGTTTCAATCGACCGTCAGCAATCATTGCTGCCAATTCCTGAACATTCCTAGATTGCTCCTGCGGATTTTTCGCTGACCACGTGCCCCACCAGGCGCCGACAATGCTGGCCTCTTTCAGCAAGGCCAAGTTTGCCGGAAAATTCGGTATGGTCCCACTCGCAA
>JAQCAD010000043.1 GCA_027621915.1 Pseudomonadota bacterium | reverse complement strand
CACTAGCATTGCTATGGTGAATAATTTCATTGCCTAAATATCACATACTTTACAGGGCACAAAGAGGGACTGGTTCGCGGAATCCAAGCTTAGTCGGCCGATGCCCCACTGTAAACGAATTGATAAGTATCCTTTAAATCAACGAGTTATACGCTGGCGCCATACTTTTCGCGATAACTGACCACTGGCCCAAGGAACTCCTTGTACTCGCTTGTTTCCTCAAGCAAATCAATCAGATCCTCGAGTTTGACTATGCTGACCACCGGGATGCCGGCCGTCTGTTCGAGTTCCTGCACGGCAGATCTTGAGTCCTTGCCGACTTCCTGTCGGTCGAGTGAAATCACCAGACCGGCGACCTCTGCACCAGCCGAAGTAATAATTTTCTGCGCTTCACGAACAGCGGTTCCCGCGGTGATCACGTCATCGACAATGAACACTCTGCCGGCCAACGGAGCGCCGACAATGTTGCCGCCCTCGCCATGAGCTTTTGACTCCTTTCGGTCAAATGCGTAAGAAACGTCGATGTCATGATGTTCGGCCAAAGCTGCTGCCGCCAGAGTCGCTAGCGGGATACCCTTGTAGGCCGGTCCGAAAAGCATATCGAACTCAATGCCTGATTCCGCGATTGCCGAGGCGTAGTAGCGACCGAGTTTCGCGGCCGCGTAGCCGCTCGAGAAAAGCCCGGCGTTGAAAAAGTATGGACTGACCCGTCCGGATTTCAGCGTAAACTCACCGAATCGCAGTACGCCCAGTTCAAGGGCCAGTTCAAGAAATTCCTGTTTGTAAGCGCGCATATTGTTGGACTTGTCTTCAGCTTCGGTATGATGGCCCGCGTTGAGATCACAGGAGTGACCCTGTAATACCTCAAACAAGTATGCCATAGGGATACACCAATTTCCGTAAGTACGTTGTCCTGATATTTACCAATTAACAATTCGGAGTCACTCTTTTGTTTCGTGTCATTACCCTTAATGCAAACGGCATCCGTTCCGCAGCCAGAAAAGGCTTTTTTGAATGGATGGTGAAGCAGGATGCAGATGTCGTTTGCATCCAGGAAACCAAAGCCCAGGAGCATCAGTTGACTGATGATTGTTTCAGGCCGAAGGGGTATCACTGTTTTTATGAGGATGCGCGGAAGAAGGGCTACAGCGGTACGGCCATTTATTCGAAAGTTGAGCCCGGGCGCGTGATACACGGATTCGGCGTCCCGGAGTTTGACGACGAAGGGCGCTATCTCGAGGTTCAGTTGGGCGATGTGAGTGTGGTTTCCCTGTATCTTCCATCGGGATCGTCGGGTGATATTCGACAGGAAGCCAAATTCCGGTTTCTGGATGCATTCAAGCCGCATTTGCAGAAATTAATGAGGCGCCGCACGCAATGTATTCTCTGCGGCGACTGGAACATAGCGCACAAGGTAATCGACATTAAGAACTGGAAGTCCAACCAGAAAAATTCAGGTTTCCTGCCGGAAGAGCGTGCGTGGATGGATGAATTATTCGGGCCACAAAAGTACGTCGATGCATTTAGAGTCGTCAACAACGAAGCGGAGCAATACACGTGGTGGTCAAATCGTGGTCGGTCCTGGGACAATAATGTTGGGTGGCGTCTCGATTACCAGGTTGTGACTCCTGGACTTCGCGACAAGGTAAGACGAACAGCCATCTATAAAGACGAGCGTTTTTCAGATCATGCGCCTCTGACGATGGACTACGACTGGACCTGTGGAGACTAATTTCGGAGAACAGCGCAGCCGCCAGGAGTCTTTCAAAGAAGCCCTCCTGAACAAGCGAATGCTGATTTGCGTGTTCACGGGTTTTACCTCCGGCCTGCCGCTCTATGTACTCATCCAGCTGGTTCCGGGCTGGTTGCGAGTGGAAGGCGTGGGGCTTGCGGAAATCGGCTTCTTCGCGCTGATTGGCGTTCCCTATACATGGAAGTTTATCTGGTCCCCGTTGATGGATCGCTTCACGCTGCCATTCCTCGGTCATCGCCGCGGCTGGATGCTGGTCACGCAGCTGGCGTTGTTCCTTTCAATCGGTAGCATGGGCTTTCTCAATCCCGCCCTGTCGATATGGACGGTCGCCTATCTTGCGGCCGCGGTCGCGTTCTTCAGCGCGAGCCAGGACATCGTGCTGGACGCCTACCGCCGGGAATTGCTTCCGGATGTCGAACTCGGAATTGGCAACTCGATCCACGTGCAGGCATACCGACTCTCCGGACTCGTACCCGGTTCGCTCGCGTTAATTCTCGCCGACCACATTCCGTGGCAAACGGTGTTTATGGTTGTTGCGTTGTTTATGGGTGTTGGTTTGATAATGACGCTCGTCATCCAGGAGGCGATTGCTGATCCAAGTCCGCCGAAGTCGATGCGCGAAGCAATCACAGAGCCTTTCATCGAATTCGTCCAGCGCAAGGGTCCTGCCAGTGCCGGCCTGGTTCTGGCTTTCCTGTTCCTGTACAAGCTTGGCGACAACATGGCTACTGCGCTGCAGACGCCTTTTTATGTAGATGTCGGATTCAGCCTGACCCAGATTGGTTCTATCGCGAAGTTTGCGTCATTGATATCCGCCATCGTCGGTGGTCTTGTCGGCGGCATCATGATGATAAAGCTGGGCATCAACCGTGCATTGTGGATTTTCGGCGTTGTTCAGGTTGTGAGTATTCTGGGATTTGCGCTGTTGTCCGAGGTGGGAGCCAATCCCTGGATGCTCGGCGTGACTGTGTCGCTGGAATATCTCGGGGTTGGTTTGGGCACCGCAGCATTCACCGCTTTTATTGCTAAGAACACGAACCCCGTATTTGCTGCGACGCAATTTGCACTATTTACAGCGCTGACTTCTGTGCCCAGAACAGTCGCGAATGCAGTGACCGGCGTGATCGTCGAGCAAACAGGCTGGACAACATTCTTCTTGCTATGTACCGGGCTCGCCATTCCCGGGATGTTGTTGTTGTACAGGGTTGCGCCATGGAACGACGTTGATCGATGAGCGGCGCTGAAAATGAAATCGTTGTTGGGAAACTGGACGAACTCGCCGATCCAGGTTGCAGGGAATTTCGAATCGGTGAGGGCGACTGGCCATTCAAAGGCTTTATCGTGCGCCGGGGCAGCGATGTATTCGCCTATCAGAATTTCTGCAAGCACGTCGGCCATCCATTGAACTGGCAGCCAGATCGGTTCCTGAACGGAGACGGCAGCCTGATCATGTGTGCGTCGCACGGTGCGCTTTACGAGATTGACACCGGCATTTGTATTTCAGGGCCGTGCCCGGGCAAGGCCCTCAACAGAGTTCCGGTCGAGATCAGGGATGGCAATGTGGTCGTGAGGGCTCCAACTGATCCTGAGAAGTAGCGAACAGTAATGATTTCTTAATCTGTCCGGTCGAGAAACGCCAGCGGATCGTGGTAACCAGCAGGAATTTCACCTTCCTCATTTCCGAAAAAATCCTCCGGATCCATATCGACCGATCCCGACCAGTCCTCGGGTGCCGCGACTTTTTCGATCAGAAGTTTCGACCACGTATCAACATCGACCTCATCAATCGTGCCGTCAAAAAACTGCAATTCGATCGTCGCGTCTTTTTCATCGACGGCGACAACCTCAAACAATTGCCCGTTGGTACGCCGATACCACTGGCCGATCGAGGGATTCGGAACAGGCATGACTCTAACGTCGGACATCTGAGAACCTCCAGGGGCTTCCAAGTTCCTCCAAACAGACTGGCTATAGATTAGTTATAGAACAATACGTGGATAGCGCAAGTTCGCCGGCGGCATGTCTAACCAGACAATCGATCCACCCGGTCGAAATGCCAGTCCCAGATGTGGTGCCCTTTTTTCAGGCCACGCGTTTCGAATTTCGTCGTATAGCGGTCGAGTGGCTGGTCGCCCGAATGTCTGCACCGTTCGACCAACTCGAATTCTGCGGAATCAGACATTACCTGGTCGATATGTTCGGCGTAGTTTTCCCAGTCGGTGGCGACATAGAGCGCGCCTCCCGGGAAGACACTCTTCGCCGCAAGTTCGAGAAAGGGCGGATTTATGATGCGACGTTTCTGATGGCGTTTTTTTGGCCAGGGATCGGGAAAATAGAGATTTATCCTGGCAAGCGTGCCATCGTCAATCTGATCACGCAGAACATCCATTGCGTCCTGAACAATGATGCGCAGGTTGCTGATACCTGAATCTCTTGCCTTGATGAGGCAGTGACCAACGCCAGGCTCATGCACTTCAAGACCGATGTAGTTAATTTCCGGATGATCGGCGGCCGTTTGAACCAGCGTGTCACCGTTTCCAAATCCTATTTCCAGAACGGTGTTCGCGCTGCGCCCGAACAGGGTTTTCAGATCGAGGCTGGCAGCGCGATACTCGATGCCGAATTGAGGCCAGAGTTCACTAATTGCACGTTCCTGGGATGGCGTCATTCGCCCGGTGCGTCTGACGAAGCTGCGAATGGTTCGTCGATCCTGAGGGTGGCCACTCATTGCCAAGCCGATACGCTATTTTCGCGGCCGGCCAACCAAAGCCATCAGCACTCCGGCACCAACCAGCAGCCAGCCGGGCAGTTCTGAATCGCCTGACAACACGACAAGCGTGCCGGATACGATTGCGCTGATCCCGATGGCGAGTGCGAACTGTTGTTTCTGCTGACTCTTGAGCTGCTCTCGTATCTCGTTAAGCTCGGGTGCATGCAAATTGAATTTCAGGTCATCGTTCGCAATCTGCGCTGACAAATACTTAACGACGCCCGGAAGCTCACGCAACGCGTCACGGATGTGAGGCAGGTCCTCACGCAATCGGTCGAATGCCGCGCGCGGACCGAGTTGTTCACTCATCCACTGCCGCAGGATGGGATGTGCAGTCTTCCATAAATCCAGTTGCGGGTAGAGTTCGCGTCCGAGGCCTTCGATATTAAAAAGCGTTTTCTGCAGCAGAATCAGCTGTGGCTGTATTTCCATATCAAATCGGCGCGCGGTCTCGAACAGACGAATCATGACCTGGGCAAAAGAGATCTCGGAAAGGGGTTTGTTGAAAATCGGTTCGCAAACACTCCTGACCGCAGACTCAAGCTCGTCGATTCGTGTGCCGGCGGGTACCCACCCGGATTCGAGATGAAGTTTTGCGATGCGATGGTAATCACGGTCAAAAAACGCAAGGAAATTGCCGGCGAGATATTTCTGATCGGAAGGACTTAAGGTACCGACGATGCCGAAATCGACGGCAGCATACTTCGGCCTTTCCGGATCTTCGACGATGACAAAAATATTCCCGGGATGCATGTCGGCATGAAAGAAGTTGTGCCTGAAAACCTGCGTGAAAAATATCTCAACACCGTTCTCTGCGAGTACCTGGATATTGGCACCCGATTTCCGGAGAGCATCCATATCGCTGATCGATATACCGTAAATCCGCTCCTGGACCAGAACCTCGGGACGACAATAGTCCCAGTAGACTTCGGGAACGTACAGGAGGTCCGAGCCCTCAAAATTTCGTTTCAGCTGCGCGGTGTTGGCACCTTCTCTCGCCAGGTCCAGCTCGTCGATGATCGTCTTTTCGTATTCGGCAACGATTTCCAGTGGCCGCAGACGTTTGCTGGCGGCCCAGTATTTGTCTGCCAGACCTGCAACGGCGAAGAGCACTTCCAGGTCGCGTTCAATCAGCGCACGGACGCCGGGGCGCATGAGTTTGACGATGACTTCCGTGCCGTCCTGCAGCGCCGCTGTATGAACCTGCGCAATGGACGCGGCCGCAAAGGGTACATCATCAAATCTCGCGAACACCTCATTGACTGATTTGCCGTAGGCCTTGTCCAGAATAGCAATCGCCTCATCGGCTGGAAACGGCGGGACCCTGTCCTGCAGCTGCGCGAGCTCATCAGCAATGTCAGGCGGCAACAGGTCCCGTCGTGTGGAGACGGCCTGGCCAAATTTGACGAATATCGGACCGAGTTCGATCAGCGCCATTTTGATACGCATGCCGAGCGGCTCGGACACGTCTTTTGCGCGTGGAAATAGATAAAAGAGAAAACGCAGCGGCCGCAGAATATGTGCCGAGGTGATGATTTCATCCAAGCCGTGGCGGACCAGCACGCGCTGAATGCTGATGAGGCGCAACAATGTTCTTCGACGCGACATCGGTCAGACGTGTTCCTGCGAGTCAGATTTCGGCTCGAGCGCTTTGAGTCTTGCCTCGAATCGGGCAACGTCATCACGCAAAGTGTCTACCTCGCCGCGAAAGGCGTCGACTTCGTCGCGTGAAGGCACCATACGACTTTCCTCCTGGAGATACTCCCCGATGTTTTGTTGCATCGTCGCCCGAGCTTCACGGCCCCACATACCAACGCCGCGGACAAACTCTCCGATGCCATGCGCAGCGACGTCGCCAACGATGACCGACAGTTCCTCCTCGAAATCGGGGCGGCCGTAACCGAGCAACTTCTGAAACTTCTGAGCGATCATGGCATCGCCCTGCAATTCGACTTCTCCGTCGCGAATCGAGGCATCTCCGTCAGGTCCTGCCAGGCGACGAAGGGCGAGCAATGATCCTGATACCACTACGTCCGGCTCCTGGCAGTAATCTGTTGCAAGCAGGACCTGGTCGCCATCGACTGTCAAGTAGATTGCCAGCGTCGTGTTGGCTACCCGCAGTGCCATCACACGATTGTTTAATTGTGCACACAATTCACGAGCGGGGGTTTTTGCTCTGATTTGTCGGTTTATCATCGATGCCGCCGGTCGCAGGAGTGCCTCAAGTGTGCTCATCGACGGCGGCCTAGATCCTGTACCCGACATGCAATGCAACGATGCCGCCTGCCAGGTTGTGATAGCGACATTTCTCAAAGCCTGCCTCCGCCATCATGTCGAGCAGGGTTTCCTGGTCCGGATGCATGCGAATGGACTCCGCCAGGTACCGATAACTCGACTCATCGTTTGCTACAAGTTTGCCGATAAGCGGGAGCACTTTAAAAGAGTAAAGATCGTACGCTGGCTTCAGCGCTGCGGACGGCTCTGAAAACTCGAGAACCAGTGCTTTCCCACCCGGCTTCAGGACGCGCAGCATTGATGTCAGCGCGGCGTTTTTGTCGGTGACGTTTCGCAGGCCAAAGGCGATCGTGATGCAGTCGAAACTTGATTCTGCGAACGGCAGTTTTTCGGCATCTACCTGGATAATCGAAAGATTGCCGGCGACGCCGGCATCCGTCAGGCGCCGCCGCCCCTCCTTGAGCATACTGACATTGATATCGGCCAGAACCACACGACCGTTTGAGCCTACTTTGCCGGCGAACGTTTTTGCGAGGTCACCGGTGCCGCCCGCCAGATCGAGGACGTGCTGTCCCCGGCGTACGGCTGCCTGTTCGATCGTGAAGCGTTTCCAGAGTCGATGCAGTCCGGCCGACATCAGGTCATTCATCAGGTCGTAGTTGCCTGCGACCGAGTCAAAAACACCCCTGACGCGTCGGGCTTTGTCGTCGATGTCTACGGTTTCGTAGCCGAAATGTGTGGTTTCTTTGCTCATCAATCACTGGAGCTTAAACGGGCCGACGAGGATACCCTGCCGCACCCAGCCGGTCGAGGTAAGCCTGCCAGCGCGCTTCGCGCCCCGCGCCCAGTTCGTAAAGGTAATTCCAGGTATAGAGACCCGTGTTGTGGCCGTCATCAAACACGATGCGAATGGCATAGTGCCCTACCGGTTCCAGCGCCGTGATTCCGACCATCTCTTTGCCGGTTTGCAGGACTTCCTGGCCGGGTCCATGCCCCTTCACCTCGGCGGACGGTGAATACACCCTAAGATATTCAAACGGCAATTCAAAATGACTGCCGTCGTCGAAATCAATGGCAATTTGTCGCGACTTCTTTTGCAGGCGAATTTCACTGGGGTGGTAATCCATCGTCAATTGCCGTTTGAACCTAGAGAATGTACCGGGACAGATCTTCGTTCTTTGACAATTCAGCGAGATGCTCATCGACGTAGGCCGCATCGATCTCTACACCACCTCCACTCCGGTCAGATGCTTCAAAAGATACCGTTTCAAGCAGGCGCTCCATTACGGTATGGAGGCGTCGCGCGCCGATATTCTCAGTGTTCTCATTGACATGAAACGCGACTTCGGCGAGGCGGCGTACGCCGCACTCGGTGAAATCAAGATTAAACTCCTCAGTACCAAGCAACGCTTTGTACTGTGACGTCAGTGATGCATCCGGCTCGGTCAGGATGCGTACGAAGTCTTCAGTCGTCAATGACTTGAGCTCGACCCGAATCGGAAATCGGCCCTGTAACTCGGGAATAAGATCCGAGGGCTTGGAAACATTGAACGCGCCCGACGCAATAAACAGGATGTGATCTGTCTTGACCATTCCGTACTTGGTATTGACCGTGCACCCTTCCACCAGCGGCAACAGGTCACGCTGAACGCCTTCACGCGACACGTCGGCGCCCATAGTCTCTGACCGTCTTGCGACCTTATCGAGCTCATCGAGGAAAACGATACCGTGCTGTTCGGCAGCCTCCAGTGCTTTCGACTTAAGCTCTTCCTGATCCACCATCTTCGCGGCCTCTTCATCAGTCAGCAATCTGACCGCTTCTTTGACCTTGAGCTTCTTTGTTTTCTGTCGACTTCCACCGATGTTCTGGAACATTCCCTGCAACTGACTGGTCATCTCCTCCATTCCCGGTGGCGCCATGATCTCCACGCCTATCGGAATCGCCTGAACGTCGATTTCGATTTCCTTGTCATCGAGTTTCCCTTCACGCAACATTTTGCGAAATTTCTGCCGCGTCTCAGTGTTGCGATTGTCGGAATCACTGACCGTCGTAAATCCAGTGCTCGATGGCGGCGGTGGCAGTAGCGCATCCAAAATTCTTTCTTCTGCAGCATCTTCAGCACGATGACGGACTTTGGTCATCTCGTGTTCACGTGTCATTTTGACTGCGATATCCATGAGATCGCGGATGATGCTATCTACCTCACGCCCAACGTAGCCGATTTCGGTAAATTTTGTGGCTTCCACTTTGATGAAAGGTGCTTTGGCGAGCTTGGCCAGGCGCCGTGAAATTTCCGTTTTGCCGACACCGGTCGGTCCGATCATCAGGATATTTTTAGGCGTTATTTCGCTTCGTAGCGGCTCATCGACCTGAACTCGCCGCCAGCGATTTCTTAGCGCAATCGCGACTGATCGCTTGGCCGCATTCTGCCCGACGATGTGTTTATCCAGCTCCTGGACGATTTCTCTGGGTGTCATTTGTGACATTTAAGTGGGCCCGTTAGGAATTGGTTGCGGGGAGTTCTTCGACCGCAATGTTTTGATTGGTATACACGCAGATATCACCGGCAATCGAGAGCGCTTTCCTGACGATCTCGACAGCCTCAAGGTCTGTATTCTGCAGCAGTGCGAGGGCGGCCGATTGAGCGAAAGGTCCACCGGATCCGATCGCCATCAGGTTGTTCTCGGGCTCGATTACATCGCCGTTGCCCGAGATGATGAACGAGTTATCTTCATCGGCAACGCACAGCAACGCCTCGAGGCGCCGCAGGCGCCGGTCCGTGCGCCAGTCCTTGGCGAGCTCAATGGCTGCCCTGGTCAGGTTGCCGTATTGCTCCAGCTTGTTTTCGAACAGCTCGAACAACGTGAACGCGTCTGCCGTTCCGCCCGCGAAACCGGCAATTATGCGTCCGTTTGAGAGGCGCCGAACCTTGCGGGCATTGCCTTTCATGATCGTGTTACCAATGCTGACCTGGCCATCGCCTCCGATGGCCACTTTGCCATTGCGTCTTACCGAGACGATGGTCGTCCCGCGAAATTGTTCCATGCGACTGTTTCCTTAAACTAATCGGGGGTCAAAAGCCGGCTCTGACCCTGTTGTTCGATGCATCATCTAGGTCTTGTTCTTGGCTCGTGCCCGCGGATGGGTCTTGTCGTATATCTGGGCCAGATGCTGGAAGTCAAGGTGCGTATAGACCTGCGTCGTGCTGATATTGGCATGCCCGAGCAGCTCCTGGACGCCGCGCAGATCATGGCTGGACTCCAGCATGTGAGTCGCGAATGAATGTCGGAACAAATGCGGGTAAACGTGAACGTCGATGCCCTGCCGTTTTGCCCAGTGATTCACGCGGGCCTGGACGGAACGTCCACTTATTCGCGTTCCCCGGTTGCTGACGAAAAGCGCCGTTTCGTCAGGACCGGCCAGTGTGCCTCGTGCTTTCCTCCACGCTAAAAGCGCCTCAACCGCGAATCGGCCAACCGGGATAATCCGGTCCTTTCCGCCTTTTCCCGTTACCGCAACGGTCTTGTCGGAAAGGTCGACATCGCCGACGTTCAAGCCGGTCAGCTCCGCCAGGCGCAGGCCCGAGGAGTACAGCAATTCAAGAATGGCTCTGTCGCGAACGACCAGCGGACTGTCACCCGGGATATCAAGCAGTCGCGCCATCCGGTCTGCGTCCAGATTACCCGGCAGTCTTTTCCCGGATTTAGGCGCAGTGATCCCCAGCACCGGATTTTTCTTAACGTGCCCCTCCCGTTGCAGGTAGCGAAAGAAAGACCGGGCCGACGAAAGTTGTCGCTGAATGCTGCGCGGTGAAAGCCCCCTGCGATAGGTCTGCGCGGAGAACGACCGAACGTGCTCGTCGTCCAGGTCGGACCACGACGAAAGCGAGATTTTGTCGCAATACGCGAGGAGGCTGTCAAGATCGCGACGGTAGTGTTTGCTGGTCAGCGGTGAAAGTCGCCGTTCATACGCAAGATGCCGTATGAACTTGTCTATCCAGGCTTTTTCGGCATCATGCACCGCTAGAAACGCTTCAACGCCTCCGTAACGAGCTCACCCAGTCGTGTCAGAAAATCGATGCTCATACCGGGATGGAAGCGATCGGTATCGGCGCTTCCGATGGCGAGGAAGCCGTACCCGGCTTTGTCGCCTAAAGGTACAAGCGCTGCTGAGCCGATTTCGTCGGTTTCCTTCCCAAACAGGAAATCGCGTTGCGCGTCACGTACCTGACCACAACGCGGCCCGCTGCCGTTCAGAAACGTGTCGAAGGTCTTGATAGCGTCGTCATCTCGCTGTACCGACAAAAAGAATCTGCCCACGTGGATGTCGCTGAACGATTCCGGGTCGCCGAATAAAACCAGGATCGAGTGATCTGCATCAAAATCTGTACGAAGCGACTGTTCAATACTGACAAGCGTCGCGGTCAGGTCGGCGGATGCGAGCATTTTCAGCGTAAGGCGATGAATCTTGTTACCAAGCGCTTCGTTGGCACGCGCGACCTGCAACAAATCCTTGAGTTTGCGTTCGAGTCGCACGTCCTTCTGCCGCAGAACCGAGACCTGACGCTCGACCAGCGATACGGCGCCGCCGGCGACATGCGGCAAGCGCAAAGTACTTAAAAGCGACGCGTGCTTTTCGAAAAAATCAGGGTTCGCCGCCAAATAATCATGAATAGCGCTTTCCGACAGCGCGTTACCGGCAAAATCTGGCTTTCTTTGCGTGCTCATAAGGTCGAGTTTCCGCTGTTCAATCGACTGTATTGTCCCGCGCAGCTTAACACGACTCGCGGTAATCAGCCGGTTGCTGCAGAAGTAGAAATCCGTTCCATATCAACTCCGGATGGACATTTTGTCCTCGCGCCGGTACTTTACATAAACTTCAAAACACTAATAAAGACATCTCCTCCAAGGATTCCCAATGCGGCACATTATAGTTATGAACGCCAAGGGCGGTTGCGGTAAGAGCACCCTGGCGACGAATCTCGCTTCCTATTACGCGGATGCCGGCTACGCGGCAGCGCTTGCCGACTATGATCCGCAGCGATCCAGTCTCGACTGGCTGGATCGCCGGCCGGACAACCGGCCTAAAATTGCTGGAATCGCCGGTTTCGACGACGGACTCCGGCACGTACCGCGAAGTGCCGATATCCTGGTCATCGACGCTCCGGCACGGTCACACGGCAAGGAGCTCACCGAGCTCGTACGCCACGCGGAGACGATAATCGTTCCGGTGCTGCCCTCGACAATCGATATGCAGGCTTCGGATCGTTTTATTAAGGAGCTTCAGGCGGTCGGTAAAGTAGCCAGCAAGAATGCCAAAATCGGTGTGGTAGCCAATCGCGTTCGGGAATACACACTGATTTTCGATGAACTGGATGAATATCTCACCAGGCTGCGAGTGCCCTACGTCGCGTCGCTTCGCGAGGCGCAAAATTATGTCAGGGCATACACGCGCGGTCTGGGCATCTACGAGTTGCCGGAGTATCTCGCATGGCCGGACTGGGAACAGTGGGATCCGTTGATTTCCTGGGTCGATTCGAAGAAGAGCCAGCCCTGATTTCAATGGGCGGATGACCGTCGCCCGTTGTTGCTGTTGCATTTCATTCAGGGCATCGAGCCAGGCTGGCCCTAATCCCGTCGATTGGATCTGTGTAGCCGGGGGTGAATCCCATCACTTTCCGCATTTTCGTGGTGTCCACTATTCGTGACTCGGCCAGGAAGGACAAGCGTAAATCGCTGAATGTCTCCGCTGCCCTCGCGCGTGAGACTTCAGGTATTCGCGGCAACTTCAGCATCGCAGCCACCGACTGCGAAAACCAGGTGCTGCTCCGGTGATCGCCATCCCCGACGTTGTAAACACCGGATGGAATGGACGCGATCATTGCCCTGACGCAACAGCTAGCCAGGTCGTCTACATGGATGCGATTGCCAGGAATGCACTCCGCTTCGCTGACGAGTGACTCA
The DNA here is from genome assembly GCA_027621915.1 of Pseudomonadota bacterium. Taxonomy (GTDB): domain Bacteria; phylum Pseudomonadota; class Gammaproteobacteria; order Steroidobacterales; family Woeseiaceae; genus SZUA-117. The sequence goes on along the minus strand of JAQCAD010000043.1, from coordinate 14,653 downwards.
CCGGCATTGATTCGGTCGATCCCGAGACGACCCGGCCCGTAAATACCAGGTACGCGAAGAATGACCAGTTCGGTTCGGGTATTCGCGACCCAGCGTTGCAACCGATCCTCCGCCGCCAATCGACGTATTGCCCGTTCAGTTTCAGGCAGAGGGACGTCCTTCTCAAATACCCGCTCGCCGCCCCGGTTTCCATACACACCACTGGTACTCAGGTACACGACGCGGCTAACTTCCGCCTTTAGCATCGACAAAAAGCGGCCAAGGCGCTCGTCAACTGCCCCGCCCCCTGCCGGCGGAATCGTGTACAAAATTGTGCAGAGCGATTGAACCGGAATGAGATCGGGTTCCGCTTCGTCGAGATCGACCGGTACGATCGTTGTGCCCTTCGGCGGCGAGCGCAGCGGCGAACGATTGATCCCGACAGGCTCGAAATCTGAAAGTAGCGTGCAAACCCGGCGCCCCGTATATCCGACCCCGGCGACTACATATTGCACGACCTGATTTATCCAGGATCCGGTTTGAGATGTGGTATGGCGGGTAGCCGGGTTTGTGCGACCAGGCCGAGCCCGGTGCGATAAGCTTCCGCCGCCGCCTCGCCCTCGCCGAGCTGTCTCAGCAACCGGCCATACAGCTGATAGGCGTCCGGCGTCGGACGGATCCCGATCACGGTTTCAAGATAGCTGCGCGCTTTGCCCCACAATTCCGCTCGCAGGCAAAGTCTTGCCGCAGAGAGCAAGAGGTCCGCGTCATCACCGTGGTCCGTTAACCATCCCTCCGCCTTTTTTAGCTGGCGCGCAGCATCCTTGCCCTCGACGATGCCATAAAGCCGAACGAGAGGGGCTCGCCAGCCGCGCTTCAACTCTGCCTCAAGCTCTTTTTCGGCTTTCTCATGCATGTTGGTGCGGATCAGGTTCGTGTAGTAGCTTTCCAGCAGGGCAACGTTCTGTTTAAGCTGCCTCGGAATCTGTTTCCAGGCGGCATTAACGGCGTCACCGTCCGCCGCCGACGCCAGGTGTTCCTGGTGAACCCGCAGTGACCATTTTTCCAATATTGCCGGGTCGAGACGCCCGAGCTTGGTCAGTTTCGGCAGCAGGTCGGACAGGTGTTTCCAGTCTTCGAGGCGAAAGTACAGGCGGCCGAGCAGCATCAGCGCATGGCTGTGATTTGGTGTGTTCTCTTCGATTTTTCGTAAAGTCGCCAGCGCCTGCTCATACTGTTGTTGATCGAGTTGAAATTCCGCCTGTGTGAGAAGTACCGCATTCGTCGCGCCCGGAAGGTTTTCGTATGCCTGCTTGAGCCAGGTGTCGCGTCGTTCACTCTGCCCCAGGAGATGCGCTGCCCTGGCCGCCTGCAAATAATTCAGAAGCGGCGCCTCGCTGACGCCGGCGGCCCTGGCGAGCAGCCGCTCGCCCTTCGCAAAATTTCCTTCTGCAACCTCGATGACACCGCGTGTCAGTCTCAGGCCTGCCCGGCCTGCCCGATATCGGGCTGCCGCTTCGCCGAGTTTTCGCGGCGCGTGAAAGAGTTTCACGACAAGCCATATCGACAGGAAGAGGCTCACAACCAGGGCAACGAGAACAGGGACTGACATTTCCACGAGATAACCGCGAAAATTGATAACGACGTAGCCCGGGTCCTGCAACAGGAAGTTGGCACCAATGGCGCTGATGATCAGCGCAACAATGACGAGCAAACCGAATTTCATTGATCCGGCTCTGCGTCGTTAGTCTCTTCGCTTCTTGCCATCGTATTGAATCGCCTGAGAAGGCGTAGTGATTGCGAGATGTCGGGCATCGCAACCGAAAACAGGCTGGCGCGAATTTTCGTAATTGTTTCCCGCGCATTTCTTACAGCGGTGCTGCCCGGATCATAATATTCGTCCAGCCAGGAATCGACGTCAGCCAGGCTCTGCCGAAAAATACCTTCCTCGCCGCGCAACAACGCGAGCCTTGCCGCCTGCAGCTGCAATGCCAGGTTCGCACGTAGAAAATACTGCGCCTCAGGCGCAATCAATGGCTGCATCGCCTCGTCGGCCCGCCGCACGGACACGATTCCGGCGACGGCACTTTTCAAAGAAGCCATCGCGCGATCCATGCCCGACAGATCGGGGTCGACTTCCACCGGCTGATCTTCGCGAACGACCACTACCTGACGTAATGGCAATGAGTCGACATCACCCGCCAGGCTGGCGAGTGTGAGTGTAATGCCGGCAAGATCCGGCACAGCGATGGCGTCCAGAGATCTAATTTCATCGGATAATGCCTGTCGAACGTTGGTCAGTCGTGGGTCTGCCAGCTGCAGCATTCGGTCATCGGCTTGTGCCAATGCGAGTCTTGCCAGTTCCGAATTATTGGCCAGCTGCAGCTGCGCGTTCGCGATCTGCATGTAGTACTCCGCCTCGGCGAGCAACCACGCATCTCTGGTGCCGGCCGAAGAACCCAGTATCGACGACATCGATGCCTCGACAGATGCCAGTCGACCGGGCAGGGCTTGAAGTTGCCGCGACCGCTCGTCCAGCTCTGCACCAATCGATTCAATTTGCGCGTTTCGCTCCGCATCGAGATCGCCAAGCGCAGAGACTTTTCGCTCAAGAGCGGTGATCGCCTCCTGCGTGGATCCTATCGACGTTGTAAGCGCCTGCATTGTGTCGGTTCTTTGCAGCGCGTCCCCTGCGGAACTGCGATCACGCAAAAAATCGATTGCGAACGCGGCGACAGCGACGAACGATACGATCAGCGCAAGCCAGGCTATAACTCCTGATCCTTTCTTGCCCGCGGAATTCGCCGCTGATCCTGTCGATTTCCGAGCGCGTTTCTCCGCAGGTTCTTCGGCGGCCCCCAGGTCAGGGTGGACGCGCGGTTCATCTGCCGCGTCGTCGGGCGGAGCGTCTTTCTTCGCGGTCTTTTTCTTGTTCATCATGGTTGTCCTGACTGGCGCGCTTTGATCAGCGCGTTCAAGATGTCTGCCGTTCGCGGCCCTGACGCCATTACTGCCGATATGCCCGGTACCAGCTCCTTCGCCGTTTGTATCACACGAGCGCCCGGCGCTACCAGTAGCGTACGCCGCAGCGCTTCGAGAGATGCTGACGGTAGCTGAAGGAGCAGGTTTTCGAGCGTTTCGACGCTCAAAACAGTAACGCAATCGATCTCACCGCGATCCCACCGCTCTTCCAGCAATTGAAATTCATCCTCTGCGGCCTGACGAATGCTTCGGCGGTAGGTGGCCAGATAATTTACGTCGGCTCCACGGTCCCTCAGTGTATTGCCAAGAATTTCACGACCGTTTTCGCCTCGAACAATCGTAACTGTTTTGTCACTGACATCATTCAGCGCCGGATGACCCAGCAGGCTCTCACTGTCGAATCCGTCGTCGACGCTGATTGAAACGGCAACGCCCGCAGCTTCAATCGCCATTTTCGTGCTTGGACCAACTGCGGCGATCGCTGCGCCGGATGAACGAACCGGATCGAGACCATACAGCACGGCATTCACGCTGACGAAAATAGCAATGTCCGGCCTGGGCATGGACGCAAACTCCCCCGAAATAACGTCAGGGTCGTGTCCGATTATCTGAATAACGGGAAAACGAATCGCCTCGCCACCAGCACTTTCAATTGCCGCAACCAGTTCGTCCGCCTGCAACGCCGGACGCGTAACGAGAACGCGATAACCCGCGAGTGGACCGTCACTCATTGACCGTCCAGGGCGAGGAGTTCGCCCGCGCCTTCTGCAAGCAATTTATCGGCAACCAGCCGCCCAAGAGCCCCGGCATTGCTGAGAGGACCTGATACTCGCTCGCGAATAATTCTGCTGCCGTTCGGACTTGCAACCAGCGCTTCAATCGTGAGCGTGTCGTTGTCAATTGTGGCGAAGCTGGCCACAGGAGACTGGCAGTTTGCGTCGAGCCTCGCCGCAACAGCGCGCTCTGCCGTCGTCGTAATCTTGCTCGTCGGGTCTTCAAGCATTGCAATAATACGACAAAGATCTTCACGGCTCTCAAGGCACTCAATACCGACAACGCCTTGTGCGGCGGCCGGCAGCATTACATCGACCTCGAATTCGCTGGTGATGTGCGAGTGCAAGCCCAATCGTTCGAGTCCGGCACTGGCGAGAATGATGGCATCGTAGTCACCATCAGCCAGCTTTTTAAGACGTGTGTTTACATTGCCTCGCAGCGCTACGACTTCCACATCGGGGCGAAGGGCTTTCAGTTGTGCCTGTCGTCGCAAGCTGGAGCTGCCAATTCTCGCGCCGTACGGCAGATCCGAAAACTTTGTGCCGTCAGCCGAAAGAAAGGCGTCATGAGGGTTTGCCCGTTCGAGGACTGCGGCGATGCAAAATCCTTCGGGCATCGTCGCCGGGACGTCTTTCATTGAATGCACGGCGACATCGGCTTCACCGGCCTGCATCGCGATCTCCAGTTCCTTGATAAAAAGACCTTTACCGCCGATTTTCTGCAGGCTTTTGTCGAGAATTTCGTCGCCACGGGTCGACAGCGGCAGCAGCGTCACCCTGGTAACACCAGGCAGCGCTTCAAGCTTTCCTGCGACATACCTGGCTTGCCACAATGCGAGTTCACTTTTTCGCGTGGCGATTCGAATTTCCAAAACAGAATTATCCTTTTTTCAGGCGGCGCTTCACGTCGGCGACATGACGACGACTGACAATAAGATCGTCGTCATAGGAAGTACGTAGCATAACCTGAGTGCGTCCTTCTTCGTCTTTCTTTAACGAATTCACTGCTTTCACCGCGACAAGTGCGCCTCGGTGAATGCGGACGAATCGATCTGCAAATTCTTCTTCCAGCGCGATCAACGCGTCGTCGATCAGGTCGCGACCGTTGGTGTGCACTACGCTGACATATTTCTGATCCGCAATAAAATACAAAACATCCTTGATCGGAATCAATTTCAGTTCGCCCTGCACGCGGACACAGACATGCTGGCGTTGCTCCGAAATTCCTGATTGCCTTCCGACCTCGAAAAGAGCGGCGCTGGTCAGGCGTGCGGCTTGCAGGAGCGCCCGGTCCAGTCGCTCACGACGGACAGGTTTAAGTACGTACCCGATCGCATTGGCCTCGAAAGCGTCAATGGCGTACTCGTCATAGGCAGTAGTGAATATTATCGCCGGCGCTGACTCGAATTTATGCAAGTGATGTGCGGTTTCAATTCCATCCATGCCGGGCATGCGAATATCGAGCAATACGACATCCGGCGTGACCTTCGCCGCCATTTCCAGGGCTTGCTGGCCGTGCGCCGCTTCGCCGGAAATTTCGTGCCCGCCAGAATCGTCAATCAGCTGCCGTAGCCGGTCACGGGCAGGCGCTTCATCATCAACGATCAGTATCTTCACGCCGCGGACTCGTCATACGGGAATACCAGGATTACGCGGTACTCGTGGTCCGTCTCCACCACATCGACTGTGGCCTTTGAACCATAGGCCAGTTCGTAGCGCTGTCGGATATTCGAAAACGCCATCTGGTTGCCGCCGGTCCTGCGGGTTTTATCCCGGGCGATGGGGTTCCTGACTTCGATCTCGAGGTTGTCCCCCTTGCGTTTGCCGGTGACGACAACTTCTCCGCCTTCCGGTAACAGCTCAATGCCGTGATAAATGGCATTTTCGAGCAGGGGCTGAATAGTCAGGCTTGGAATCCGCGCGCGCATTGGTAGTTCGGCGACATTCCAGCGAACTTTCAGTCGGTCACCGAGCCGAAGTTTTTCGATACGCTGGTAAATGGCTGCGACTTCAAGTTCTTCTTTCAAAGATGTGCGGTCTTTTTGGACGCCGAGATTGGCGCGCAACAAATCCGCGAGATCCTCGACTGCCTCTTCGGCTTGCTTCGGATTGCTGCGGGTCAGGGATGCGATAGTGTTCATGCTGTTGAACAGGAAATGTGGCCGAATGAGCGCCTGCAGTGCACCGATTCTGGCTTGTGCTTCAAGCACTATGCTTCGCCGCCATTCGCTTGAGATGTACAGGTATCGCATCGCCAGGGCAATAATGATCGAGCTCGTGGCGAACGTCCTGAGAAGAAACCCGCCATGGCTATCGTTAATAATGATCGCTTCTGCGTAGATGGTGTTTATCTGCCAGGTCACCTCAGCCAGCAACAAACAGGTTATTACGAGGACGACGAAACAAATGACAAATGCCTGCGTATTGCCCTGTTTTTCAGCCCACGGCCGAATCTGGCAAAGGAGACCGGTGCCAAGCAGTGCGAGCCAGAGCACATACATCGACATTTTCGACAGTTCGGTCAGAAAAGCCCCTGGCGCGAACGACGCCAATGTCAGGACAATGGCAACCAGTTCCGCGAACAGCAACACAATGAGTACTGTGCCCGCAGCACAGAAGTCAGGAAGATAGGCCGCGGGCTGTTTGCCGTTGCCTTCGGGTGCGGAGGCCAAATCGGGTGCTCGTCACTATTGAAGCTGGCATTGTAGCGCGAGTTGCGCGAGCGGTAGACGGGAACCCGTCACGTTCAGTGATGATGGTCCGGGAGGATGGGGTCAGGCCCCGGTTGTGACTCCTTGATTTTTCAGGAGCCGCAGAATTCAGAAATCTGGTTTTCTACCCGTTCGCGTGCAGCCGCTGTTTCACTTTCATCCAGATAGACGCGTTCACCGTTGTTGTCTTCACGGTACAGGCGTCGCGAGGTGATCAGTTGTTGCATCTGTGCCTTAACGCCGGCGCATTTTTGTGCACGCTCTGCCGCTTCCGCTTTCAGTTCCGCCGCGGTTGGGCGCTCTGCAGCGGCCGCGGCTTTCGCCTCATTTGCCAGGGCGCGGGATTCAGCACGGTCCCTGGCGTCGGCCTGGATTTGTGCGGAGTCTGTCGGCCGTGAAGCAATTGCAACGACCACCGGCTGTTCGCCGGATGGGCGGTCGCCATAATGGATGCTGCCATCTGCGTCGGTCCACTTATAGATATCGCCCGCAAATGCGGCGCTCGCGCCGATCAGAGTCAGTATTGAAGCGATTGCGATGACACGATTTTTCACAGCGATTGTCCTTTTCGAAGAACCCATGTCCGGGTTCCTTCCCGGACGGGTGTCCAGCCACACGAATTAGATCATGATGATGTCACGTTTGTCGTGATGATCATCACAGGCGTTTTTGTGCTGAAGTTGGCAAAACGAAGCGGACAGCGCGGCATATTACGATCAGTTTGCCTAAGCCCTTGTGATAATAAGGTTTTTCACAGTTTGACCGTCGTGGTGGCCAGCCCCTGGATTGACGACCACCCCCTGAAACAGTACACACATGGTCATTTTTTACCCTTCAAAATACTTAAGTCAAGTGGCCTGCGAGATAGCGCGAATTGCCTGCAGTAAAGGCTCCAGGGTCGGCCTCACTCAACTGCGGGCGCTGGTTATCTGGCCGCGGGGCGGTGAAATGTCTGTTGGATACCTCGCGCCATTCCACCCGGATTCAAATACCTGTGAATTCGCGAAATCTGCCGACATTCAATTCTGGTTTTTTTCCTCACACTACGGTATCAACCGCCTATGACAAAAGAATCCATAGAAAAACTTGCAAGAAAACTCGCTGAATCAGTGCCGGAGGGCCTGCGCGCGGTTCGGGAGGACCTCGAGAAAAACTTCCAGTCGGTGCTGCAATCGGGGATCGGCAAACTCGATCTTGTCAGCCGTGAAGAATTTGAGATTCAGGAAGCGGTGCTGGCGCGCACACGCGAAAAACTGCAAGCGCTTGAATCACGATTGAAGGTGCTCGAGTCATCGAAGCCCGCAGTGAAGAAAAAGACCGCCAGAAAGAAGACAGCCAAAAAGAAGCCTTAAGCATCCATTCATTGCCAGGGAGCGGCGATGCGATCCAATCATCTTATCGAGTCCTGACGTGGGGCTCGCGATTCTGCAAAGCAGGGCGCAGATCGGTGTGCAGGCACCTCAGGTGACAATCGAGGTGTTTCTATCCGGCGGACTGCCCCAGTTTAACGTTGTCGGCCTGGTGGAAACTGCCGTGCGCGAAAGTAAGGATCGCGTGCGTGGCGCCATTATGAGTTCTGACTTCAAATTTCCGCAGGAGCGTATCACTGTCAACCTGGGTCCTGCCGACATGAAAAAAACCGGCGGTCGATTCGATTTACCCATTGCACTGGGTATTCTCGCCGCCAGCAAACAGATTCCCGCTAAAATTCTGGACGCCTGTGAATTCTACGGAGAACTCGCGTTGAACGGTGATCTCCGCCCCGTGCCCGGAGTGCTTCCAGCTGCGATCAAGGCCGCGAAACTCGATCGCTCAATTGTTGTGCCGCACGAAAACGGCGCCGAGGCCGCTCTCTCGAAAGGCCGCGTCTACGTTGTGAAGAGTCTTTTGGAAGTCACGGCGCTGTTGCGAAACATGCCTGGTGCAGAACCACTGGAACCGATTGAAGCAGGAGCCCATCCGATCGACGGGCCAGACCTTGCTGACGTACGCGGACAACTTTTCGCGAAGCGCGCTTTGGAAGTTGCCGCTGCCGGGGGCCACAACATTTTGTTCATCGGACCGCCGGGCACAGGCAAGAGCATGCTGGCACAGCGGTTACCGCGGTTGCTTCCTCCGATGAGTACGGATGAAGCAATAGAAACTGCCGCGGTCGACTCGGTACTGGGTCACCCGGTCAGCCCGCATTCCTGGCACATTCGTCCTTTCAGGGCGCCGCACCACACGGCGTCGGCAGTTGCGCTTGTCGGCGGCGGCTCAGATCCGCGGCCAGGAGAGATTTCCCGCGCGCACAATGGGGTTCTCTTTCTGGATGAGCTGGCCGAATTCAGCCGTCACGTGCTCGAAGTGTTACGCGAGCCGGTCGAAAGCGGACGGATAACGATTTCTCGTGCCACCGGGCAAGCCGATTTTCCTGCCAGGTTCCAGCTTGTCGCTGCCATGAATCCTTGCCCATGCGGTTACTACGGTGACCAACAGGGTAACTGTCGATGCACTGCCGACGCCATAAAGCGATATCGCGGAAAAATTTCCGGACCGCTGCTCGATCGAATTGATATCCATATCGATGTACAGCGACCGCCGGTCGCACTCCTTCGCCCGGACGCAACAAAAGGCGAAAGCAGTGCCGATGTGGCTGCGCGGGTTCACGCTGCGCGGGAGATACAGTACACAAGAAAGGGCAAGACCAACGCCGACCTGACAGCAGCGGAACTCGGTGACGTATTTTCGGCGGATTCGCATTGTTACGACCTGCTCGAGCGAGCGGCTGAAAATCTTGCGTTGTCGGCGAGAGCTTACCAACGAGTCCAGCGGGTGGCGCGGACGATTGCCGATCTCGCCGGCGGCAAAAAAATCGAAATGATGCATGTGGCAGAGGCGCTGCGAATGCGGCAGCTGGATCGCAGTGTGAATCAGCAGCTTTACTAGACGGCCAGGGAAGACTTTTTCAGCGGGCCGTTAGTTGCCTGCCTGTCCCACCATGTAATCCACCGCGCTTTTGACTTCGTCGTCCGAAAGATCCATCCGTGCGCCTCTTGGCGGCATGAAGCCCGACTGCCCGGCAAAGCCTTCGAGGGCGTGCAGGTAAAGCGTGTCATTACCCTGCGCAATTCTGGGTACCCAGGATTCTTTGTTTTCCAGAGTCGGCGCGCCACCGATACCGGTGCCATGACACATCAGGCAAGCCTCGTTATAGACCTGCGGACCGGAAAGAACCGTCGCGACAGGTTGCGCCGGGGAGGCTGCAGCAACCTGCGGATGGCCGGCACTTGCCTCTTCGCCCGGCAGATACACCTGCCCAACAGGGCGAATACGATCCGCGATGGCGGCCTGATACTCTGCCGTGTCGGTGGTGTAAATTCCCTGCGTCATGTTTGATAACTTTGACACGCCGACATAGATGCCAAGCGCGAACAATGCCAGGACGCCGATAACCAGCGAGTACATATCAAAAAACTTCTGATCGCGATTCAAGATTCTGCTCCGGAGAAAATGTTCTTTCGATTGCAGCCCGGCCAGCGTCCGGGTGGCGCGCATTATATACCAAGCGGTGAAATCGGCACGTCGCTAATCGATGTTGGTGAACTGCCAGTGGTCATCACCCTGAAATATCAGGCTGCGGACTTCTCCACCCGTCGCAATATTCACTTGATTGACCTGCTCCGGGAAGACGTCTCGCAAGATATCATCACGAACAGCGATGTGTGAGGGCAGCTCACCGCCAAATTCCTGGTAGACCAGCACGAAGTCACCGTCGAGTTCGGCGCCAATGAGATCCAGAATCAGCGGTGCACCGATGCGATCGCCTGACACTTCGGCAACAACGAAGCGCTCCTCGATATAAAGCGCCAGCTTCGCCCGACCCACGAGATTGTCGAGCGTGAGGCTGCGGTCGGAATAGCTGGTCATTATGCCGAGCTCCGCATCATGGGTGTGAAGGCGATGAATGATTTCGATATTGCCGGTCGAGGCGTTTGACTTGATTGTCGATAAACTGCCGGGCTGACGATCGGCATAAGAAAACGCCGCGATACAAAGTATCGCGGCGCCTGTCAAACGGATAATGAATTGCTGCTTAATTACCGGTTGGCTCCAGCGGTACAGCTTCCGACTTGTCACCACCGCCTTTCGCTTCATGCAGCATCCGGAGCATGTCAGCCATTTCGTCTCTCGTCTCGTCTTCGCTCTTGTAGAGTTCAAGTCGGGACTTTTCAATCCGGCTCGGGAAGCTGTTGTTCGAGAAGTCCGCATCCGCCGTCTGTCTTCGTGGATCGACCTCGATAGACGCAATCGCCCTGTCGCGGATCAGCAATTTGGTTGCCGCCTGGGAATCCAGGCGCCAGACCTCGGCGGGGATCATCAGGAATTCCTCGTTACCGTCCACATCGGTGATGAGCAGCGGCAGCGGCGAAACCAGTCCGCCGATGTTCTGGAAGTCGACAAAGTACACAAAGTCGTCATCTATCGCAGCGCGTTTCAGCGCGACGCGTTCCCAGTCCTCGAGCTCGTCGATCAGCATCGTGTACTTGTTGCGATCGGCGTTCGTCACTGTGTACTCGTCATTCTCGTTGTAGAAATCATTCAGCTCGGGAAATCGCTCAATACGCATCGTACGGCCTTCTTCGCGATTGCGGATCTGTGCAAGCGTTTCAGGAACCTCATCGGCACGCTCCTGACGACCAAGGTCCATCTCAATCTCCGGGTCCCTGGTTGATACCTTGTATTCGCGCATGCTGGTAATGGCGATGTCAACGTGGTCTGTCGAGTAATACCAGCCGCGCCAGAACCAGTCGAGATCGATACCAGATGCATCTTCCAGCGTACGGAAAAAATCTGACGGCGTTGGGCGTTTGAACTTCCATCGCTGTGCGTATTCGCGAAAAGCGAAGTCAAACAGATCCCTGCCAAGAACAGTTTCGCGAAGGACGACCAGCGAAGCGGCGGGCTTCGTGTACCCGTTCGGACCAAACTGCAGAATGGAATCCGACTGCGTCATGATCGGTACCTGGTTTTCGCTGGTCATGTACTCGCTGATATGTTCGAGAATGCTGTAATTCTCGCGATGATTGTGAAAGTCCTCTTCCCATTCGAGCTCTGCCAGGTACTGAAGGAAAGAGTTGATCCCTTCATCCATCCACGTCCACTGTCGCTCGTCAGTGTTGACCGTCATCGGGAAATAAATATGACCAATCTCGTGAATGATGACACCGACCAGTCCGTGCTTGGCACTCCGGGAGTACGTTCTTGCCGGCTTGCCGTCAGCGTCCGGATCTCCCTCGTCCGCTTCGAAAGGTTCCGGCCTTCGTCCGTTGAACGTGATCATCGGATATTCCATGCCGCCGCCTTCCCACGCATTGACGGACTGCGCGGTCGGGTAGGGATAGGGAAAAGAGAAACGTGAATAGACTTCCAGCGTGTGTACGACCGAGTGAGTTGAATATTGTGACCAGAGGGGCTCTGCCTCCTGCGGGTAGAAAGACATTGCGAGCACTTCTTTAAACTCGCCGTCTTCCTGGCGATGGATCATCGCGTCCCAGATGAACTTCCGCGAACTGGCCCACGCGAAGTCGCGCACATTGTCTGCTTTGTAAATCCAGGTCCTGGTGTCTGTCGTGCCCTCTTTTTCGTTCTCGATTGCCTCTTCGGGTGTAACGATAAACATCGGCTTGTCTGACGATCGTGCCGCATTGAGGCGGCGACGTTGTTCCGCCGTCAGGACAGCGCTTTCGTTTTGCAGGACACCGGTCGCAGAGACGATGTGGTCGGCCGGTACGGTAATTTCAACTTCATAGTTACCAAATTCCTGCGTGAACTCGCCAGCGCCCAAAAATTGCTGGTGCTTCCAGCCACCATAATCAGTGTAAGCGGCAAGTTTTGGGTGCCACTGTGCGAGGAAGTATATATAGGTGTCGTTCTCCGGAAAGTGATCATAGCCGCCACGACCGCCGATGACAGACTCTTCAATAATGTTGAATGACCAGGAGATCGAAAAAGTGGTGCTCTGCCCGGTTCGCAATGCCTGCGGCAGGTCGATACGCATCATCGTGTCAACGATCGTGTGCTCCAGATTTCGGCCACGATTGTCGGTCACGCTTTCGATCCTGAAGCCGTGCTCGACGTCGGCATGTCGCTGTGCGGCGGCCAACGTGCCGTAACTGAGCACATCTTCGTTGTTCTCGCCTGCTGAAGCGGTCTCAGTCAGGCGCGCGATGGACCCGTCGGCAAACCGGTTCTGGTCAAGCTGAATCCAGATATAGCGCAGGGTGTCGGGCGAATTGTTTGCGTACTGGATCGTCTCGGTAGCACTGATGCTCTGATTTTCCTCATTCAGCGCGACCTTGATCTGGTGATCGGCACGTTGTTGCCAGTATTGCGTGCCAGGTGCACCGGATGCGGTTCTATAGACATTCGGTGTCGGCAGATCAGCCTCGAGCTGCCGGAATGCGTCGTAATGCTCGGATTTCGTTTGCCGTATGGCGTCAGCAAACGCGCCATGGGTGAAGAGCAGTGCGACTGCCAGCAGGAGGGACTTGAAACGCATAAGGCGATCTCTCGTTGGTCGTGATATTACCGGGCCGGTAATGTATCAGATGGTCGCCCCACCGTCATTGCGAGGCGAATAACCCTTTTGGATATCGCGCCTGGATTCGCGAAATTGCTTCGCCGTTTCGCGAATCCCGATAACGGTACGTTCCGAGTGCCGTCGGTTTCTCCTGAAATCCACAGGTTTCGCCAATCACCAATTGCAAAGCGTTGCCGGCGGTGCGAGAGTTATCGGCCAACTCACGGGGGATGAGAAATGTCGAACATCAGGAACTCCTTTTTCATTATGTCGTTGACTGCTGTTCTCGTTGTGGGCTGCGGCAACGGCTCTGACAATGCGGCAACGTCAGCCACGTCGATGCCCGAAGGGGCTCCGGCGGACCTGGTTTTGCGTGGCGGCACCGTCGCCACCGTCGATCCGGCGCTCGGAAATGTTGAGGCGATCGCTGTCAATGGCTACCAGATTACCGCTGTCGGCAGTAACGACGAGATATCAGCGTATATCGGGCCTGAAACGGAAGTCGTCGAGCTCAACGGTCGCTTTGCAATTCCAGGACTTATCGAGGGCCATGGTCATTACATGGGGCTTGGGCGGTCAAAGCAGATTCTCGATCTTCGCAACGTTTCCAACTGGGGTGAAGTTGTGAGCATGGTGTCCGGCGCAGTCGACAAGGCACAGCCCGGCGAGTGGATTTTTGGCCGTGGCTGGCACCAGGACAAATGGGACAGCGTGCCGGACGATGCAGTGGATGGAGTGCCGCGTAACGATTCGCTGAATGCAGTCTCGCCTGATAACCCGGTGAGTCTCGGACACGCCAGTGGTCATGCCGGTTTCTTCAATGACGCGGCGCTGGCTGCAGCAGGTATTGATGATGATACGCCCGATCCCGCCGGCGGCACGATCGTGCGAGCTCCGGATGGTCGCGCGACCGGCCTGATGCGTGAAACGGCGCAACGATTATTGAACGAGGCGATTGGAATTTACGAGGGTCGGCTGACGCCCGAAGAGATGGAGCAGATTGACCGTGAGCGCGTCATGCTGGCCGCTGACGAGGCCCTTCGTCATGGCATCACATCATTCCAGGACGCGGGCACAACGCTGGAGGGCATAGACTTTTTCAGGAAACTGGAGGAGGAGGGCAATCTCCCGGTTCGTCTCTATGTAATGGTGCGTCGTGCATCGAACGAAGTCATGGACGAGGTGTTGCCGCAGTACAAGATGCTGCCTGAAGGAAACGATTTCCTGACGGTTCGTTCGATCAAGCGGCAGATTGATGGCGCGCTCGGCGCACACGGCGCATTGTTGCTGGAACCATACGTGGATCTGCCCAGCACGTCAGGCCTGATGCTGGAGACGGTTGAAGACATCGAGCGCACCGCGGAAATAGCGGTCAAACATGGCTTCCAGGTGAACACCCACGCGATCGGCGACCGTGGCGTGCGTGAAGTGCTGGATCTTTATGAACGAGCGTGGGCAACAATGGATACTGATGGCAAGGATTTGCGCTGGCGAATTGAACACTCGCAGCACATTGATCCTGTCGACGTTCCCCGTTTCGGCGCGCTGGGTGTTATCGCTGCCGTGCAGGCAATCCATGGTGTATGACGTCAGCGCCTATGGGACAGAATTAGTTCTGGTTTAAGAGAGTGTTTTTGTTCATCCTA
>JAQCAD010000042.1 GCA_027621915.1 Pseudomonadota bacterium | reverse complement strand
CTGGAGTTTCGCGCTGTTGTGGTGATGGCGTGCGATGACGAGATCATTCCATTGCAGGAGCGCATCGAGACGGTTGGCGACGAAGCCGATTTGCAGGAGGTCTATGACACCGAACGTCACTTGCTGTACGTCGCTTGCACGCGGGCGCGGGATCATCTGCTGGTGACGAGCGTCGAGCCCGCCTCGGAATTTCTCGATGACCTGCAGGCGTGAACGATTGTCGCGTCGGGATAAACAGATTCAGGACGTATGGCTACGCTTGCGACGATTACCGAAGTTTCAAACCGCCAATTAGAGCAGCGGAGTTACACCAAAATTACACACAACGAAAAACGGCAGCCAGACGGGCTACCGTGTGTCTTTGAATAAGATGGTGGCCAGGGGCAGAATCGAACTACCGACACGCGGATTTTCAGTGAACGCATTCTATGATCTAACGTGACCCAAGGTAACCCAAGAGCACGTATTGCGGCAGATTTTGACCACGGTAGGTTACCTTGAGTGACGGTAGGTGATCCTGGTTTGGGCACCAAATGGGCACCTGGGGCGTATTTGCGATGATGGCGGTCGGTCGGAATCGACCTAACGTACTGATTTGAAATGGTGGCCAGGGGCAGAATTGAACTGCCGACACGCGGATTTTCAGTCCCCTGCTCTACGGACAAGTACATCTCACCAACTCACCTACCGCCGCTCAGGCTCTCATGTCGCACTTACCATGCACTTACCGCATGCAGGGGCGCTAGTCTGTAGGTCATAACTCATTGTTTTAATGGCGCGCCCGACAGGATTCGAACCTGTGACCCCTGCCTTGGATCAGCAGGGACCGCACGTATCATCTTCTGGTCAACTTGTATTGAGATGCTTCCGGCATTGTGGCACTGTTTGCACCGATGACAGCTCAAATGACAAGATCTACGACCGCTCGTACAGCAGTTCTGTCTATCTTTCTGCTGGCTGTCATTGTGTCCGGCATTCCGCAAGTCGAAATACATACCCATCAGGACGCGTATTTCGGACACGATCATGGCGTGAATCAGCATTACGACGACCATAACAGTGATAACGTGTTTCCGGATGACGTCGACGGCTCGGGTGATTCTGGCACGACACACGCCCACGATCTCGGTGTGTCGGCTGTCACACTGATTAGTGCAGGCAACGTGGATATTGTCGTTCATCGACGCAGCAACAGTGGGATTCCACCTCCCGGCACCAGACCGCCGGATAACCTCACTCCGCCTCTATACCGACCTCCGATCGTTTAGAACAACTGATTGCTGGATAGCAATCTCGTTGCGGCTTTGCCGCGTTTGTTCAAACGATTAGGAGAGTGCTTTGTCTCGTCTATTCATCCTGTGGGTGGTACTCCTCACCACAGTTGCCTGGCCCCAAGAGTCTGAAACCAATTCGCCCACGTTGACGTTGCTTCAGGCAGCCGAACTGACGCTTGCGCGAAATCCGCGACTCCGGTCAGCATCATTTGGCCGCGAGGCCGCGGCCGCAGATCTCGACCAGGCAGCGTTAAAGCCGCAGTGGTCTGTAGATTTGCAAGTTGAAGACTTTGCCGGAACCGGAGCGGTTTCGGGAATCGAGTCGGCCGAAACCACGTTGCGCCTGTCTCGAATTTTCCAGTCTTCAGGCATTCGAACCGGCCGCATGTCCGTCGCATCTGCGCTTGAAGGCCAGGTTGAGAATGACCTTGATATCAAGCGTCTCGACCTGATGACATTGCTTGCGCATCGATTTCTTGTGGTGGTCCGTCAACAAGAGCTATTCGACCTCGCCGAGCATTCCGTAGAAGTCTGGAAGCACGCGACACAATTGGCACAGACACGGGAACGCGCAGGCGCAGCACCGGCGGTCGAGCGTTTGCGAACAGAAATTCGTGTCGCAAATGCGGGGCTGCAGCTCGAGGACGCCGAACATGAGCTGCAAGCAGCAAGAGTGTTGCTGGCGGCGACCTGGGGCGATTCAGCACCGACGTTCGGCACAGCCGATGCCACACTGTGCAGTCTTACAGAGTTAGCACCATTCGACGTTGTTGCTGCAAATCTCGACCGTAATCCGGATCTGCTTCGTTTTGCTTCTGAAAAACGGGTTCAGGAAGCTCAGGCCCAGTTGGCCATCGCTCGCCAAAAACCTGACTGGACATTATCCGCTGGCGTTCGCCGATTTGAGTTGCTGGATGACCAGGCCCTGGTGTTCGGTGTGTCGGTACCACTTGGCTCAGCCTCGCGAGCAGCACCGGCATTGCGCCGCGCCAAAGCGCTAAGCCAACAATCGGATTTCGAGGAGCAAGATGCACGACTGGGTATTCGCGCAACGCTTTACGAGCTTTACCAAGAACTGCTTCACACACGCACAGAAGTGGAGCTGTTTGAGAAAGAAATCCTGCCGCGAGCCGACATGATACTGAATGACATTGAGGACGGTTATCGGGTTGGCCGATTTTCTCATTTGGAACTGGTAAACGCGCAGGCCGAACTTTTGGCGGCGCGCGCCGCCAGACTGGACGCGTGCAATAACCATCATCTCTACCTCATTGATATAGAACGATTGACGGGAGGCGGCTCCATTTGGCTCGCACCGCTAACAGGAGTCACACCATGAAGCGCAGCTTTCGATTCAGGCTAATTTGCTTAGCGGCCGGTTGTGGCCTCATGTTTTCGCTTCCCGGATGCGGTAATCGACAGGACTCAGCGAGTGGTGTTGGCGATGGGGAGCTGCAGGCGGAGCAGAATTTCGAACGCGGTCCACACAATGGACGGCTGCTTCGGGAAGGCGGTTTTTCCCTGGAAATCACAATCTTTGAAACCGGCGTTCCGCCTGAGTTTCGTGTCTACGCCTTTCAGAATTACGAACCGATCGCGCCAAATTCGGTCGACCTATCGATTGAATTGGGTCGACTAGGCAACCAGGTTGACCGTTTCAATTTTTCCGCACAAAACGACTTCCTCCGTGGAAATGCAGTAGTTCTTGAGCCTCATTCATTCAATGTCTCGGTATCGGCAAGTCACTCCGGTGGCCAGTATCAATGGCATTACGAGTCTTACGAAGGGCGTACTCAGATCGAGCCTGAGGTAGCGAGCGCGATGGGAATTGAAGTCGAACAAGCCACGAATGGACAAGTCCGCGAGACAGTCGCACTACAGGGGACAGTGTCACCTCACCCGGATGCAGTGACGGAAGTCCGTGGTCGGTTTCCAGGTCTTGTCCTGTCATTAGAGAAAACAGTTGGCGATAGCGTTCGACAAGGGGAGGAACTGGCACGCGTGCAGTCGAATGAGAGTTTGCAGACGTATGTTGTGACCGCACCGCAGAACGGAACTGTTATCGAGCGAAATGCATCAGTAGGGAGCGCATCGAGTGACAGTCCTCTATACGCCATCGCAGACATGTCCCGGATGGTCGCCGATTTCAAAATCTATGCACGCGATATTGGTCGTGTTGCGGTTGGACAGACTGTCCAGGTTTTTACCAGTGTGGGTGGCTTAACATCAGTTGCCGGCACAATAGAACGCATATTGCCGACCCTCGATCCCAACAGCCGGGCTGCTACTGCGCGCGTGCTGCTGAGGGACACGGATGCCACATGGCGACCTGGCCAGTTCGTGACAGGCATTGCCATCGTAGCCGAACACAATGTATCGCTGGCCGTACGTGAAAGCGGATTGCAATCATTTCGTGATTTTACGGTGGTCTATGCCCAGGTTGCTGACACCTATGAAGTCCGCATGCTGGATCTGGGCCGCCGCGACGGAGAGTATGTCGAGGTTCTTGGCGGGCTCGAACCGGGCACGACCTACGTGACTGAGAATTCATTTCTTGTTAAAGCCGACATCGAAAAGTCCGGCGCCAGTCACGACCACTAAGGGAACGAACCTCATGCTCGAAAGAATCATCGACACTGCATTACGGCGTCGTGCACTTATACTGACCGCAGCGATCGCGGTCGGCGGTCTTGGAATCTACAACTACCAGTTTCTGCCGATTGATGCGGTGCCTGATATCACCAACATACAGGTGCAGATCAACACCGAGGCGCCCGGTTTCTCGCCGTTGGAGACCGAGAGCCGAATTACGTTTCCGATCGAAACCGCCCTCGCGGGACTACCGCGACTCGACTACACACGTTCTGTCTCGCGTTATGGCCTGTCGCAAGTGACTGCCGTCTTTGAGGAAGGAACGGACATTTATTTTGCACGGCAACTCATCAATGAGCGCCTTGCGCAGGCACGTGGACAGTTGCCTGAGGGTCTGGAACCGGAGCCCGGTCCCATTGCGACCGGACTTGGTGAAATTTTCATGTATACAGTCTCGTCAGCACCGGGTGCCGAACACGATCCGATGCATCTGCGCGAAGTGCAGGACTGGATCATTCGACCACAGCTTCGGCAAACACCTGGCGTTGTCGAGATCAACACCGTTGGTGGTCACACCAAACAGTTTCTTGTTGCGCCAATACCGGAGAAGTTACTTGCTTACGCCTTATCGCTGGACGACCTGGTTGCGGCTCTGGAGGCAAACAACGCCAACGTTGGCGCCGGCTATATCGAACGTTCCGGCTCGCAATATCTGGTGCGCTCACCGGGACAGGCGACCGGGCTCGCCGATTTGGCCGACATTGTTGTGGGTTCCCGATCGGGCATCCCTATCTATGTTCGCGACGTAGCGACCGTCTCGCTCGGTCAGGAGTTGCGAAATGGGGCCGCCATGCAGGACGGACGGGAGGTTGTACTGGGCACCGCATTCATGCTCATCGGAGAGAACAGCCGTACGGTGGCCCGAGCGGTTGAGCAAAAACTTGCAGAGATTCAACCATCGTTGCCAGATGGCGTGATTGTTGAGGAGCTCTACAGCCGTTCGCACCTCGTTGAGCAGACCATCGGTACAGTGCAGGAGAACTTGGCGGCGGGTGCGTTGCTGGTTATCGTCGTTTTGTTCGCGATGCTTGGTAACTGGCGTGGTGCGCTCGTCACCGCAGCCGTAATCCCGCTGGCAATGTTGATGACAATCACCGGCATGGTCGAGGCTGGCGTGTCCGGCAACTTGATGAGCCTCGGAGCGTTGGACTTCGGCCTGATAGTCGACGGCGCCGTGATCATCGTGGAGAACTGTCTGCGGCAACTCGGAATCGCCCAACGTGAACGCGGCGGTTTGCTGTCTTTCAAAGAGCGGTTAAGAGTCACTCGAATCGCTACTCGCGAGGTGCTCAAGCCCAGCATCTTTGGCATCGTCATAATTATTATCGTGTATTTACCGATTCTCACGTTAACCGGTGTCGAGGGAAAAATGTTTCGCCCAATGGCACTGACCGTGAGCGGAGCTCTGCTGTCCGCACTGCTACTTTCGGTGACCTTTGTGCCGGCAGCGGTTGCAACTTTTGTATCAGGAAAGGTGCAGGAACGTGATAACTGGCTGATGTCGATGGCGCACCGTGGTTATCGACCGCTGCTGTCGTTTGCGCTGCGGGCTCGCGTACCGGTCGTCGCAATCGCCGCGTTGATGTTGGTCGGTGCTGGCGTGCTGGCAGGCAAACTTGGCGCCGAATTTCTGCCGACGCTGGATGAAGGTGACGTAGCGATGCATGCATTGCGCATTCCGGGAACCAGTCTTAGCCAGGCTTTGTCGATGCAAAGCATTCTGGAAGAGCAGATCAAGGCGCTGCCAGAGGTGCTGCATGTGTTTTCCAAGATTGGCACTGCGGATATAGCCACTGACGCCGTGCCCCCGTCGGTTGCTGACACTTTCATCATAATGAAACCGCGAGACGAGTGGCCAGATCCGCGCAAGCCCAAAGCCACATTGGTTGCGGAAATGGAAGCGACAGTTAATCGTATACCGGGAAGCAAATACGAATTCATTCAACCCATTCAGATGCGGTTTAATGAATTGATTGCCGGCGTGCGCTCCGAGGTTGCGATCAAGATTTACGGCGACGATCTGGATACTTTGGTGGATCTTGGCGGGCAGGTAGAAACGCTATTGCAATCTGTTGCAGGTAACGCTGACGTGCAGTCGGAGCAAGTCACCGGCCTTCCCATGCTTACCGTGACACCGTATCGTGCCAGCCTCGCGCGATACGGACTGAACGTAGCTGATGTGCAGCGAACGCTGTCCATTGCTATCGGTGGCGCTACCGCCGGACAGATTTTCGAAGGCGATCGGCGATTCGATGTTGTCGTGCGTCTGCTTGATGATAGAAGAGAGAATATCGATGCCATCAGCAGACTTCCGGTTATGCTACCGGACGGAACCGGGCTCCCGCTGTACGAGGTTGCCGACATTGAAATTGTCATTGCACCGAACCAGATTAGCCGTGAAAACGGCAAGCGTCGTATTGTTGTCACTTCAAATGTTCGTGGCCGCGACCTCGGCACGTTCATTGATGAATTGCGGTCACGAATGCCACAAAGCGTGGAATTTCCGCCTGGATACTGGGTTGAGTATGGCGGAACTTTTGAACAGCTGCAGTCCGCCAGCGAACGCCTCAGTATCGTCGTGCCACTGGCACTCCTCCTGATTTTTGCATTGTTATACGGCGTATTCGGTTCGGCACGCGACGCGTTGTTGGTTTTCAGTGGCGTACCGCTCGCACTGACCGGTGGGGTGCTGTCATTGTGGCTTCGTGGGATGCCGTTTTCTATTAGTGCCGCCGTGGGCTTTATCGCGTTGTCTGGTGTGGCCGTATTGAATGGCGTTGTAATGCTGTCCTTTATTCGAGACCTGCGCGTTCAGGGACGACTGATTGAGGATGCAATTATAGAGGGAGCCATGGTCCGATTGCGACCAGTCCTGATGACGGCGCTGGTTGCCAGCCTGGGATTTGTGCCTATGGCCATTAACGTAGGCATTGGCGCAGAAGTGCAACGACCACTGGCGACCGTTGTAGTGGGTGGAATTCTATCCTCGACGTTATTGACGCTCCTGGTGCTGCCGGCGCTGTATCGCCTGGCTGGTGCTCGGGACGTCGCTGACTGACCAATTGCCAGAGCTCTGCCGGAAATTTGCCGGGATCACTCCGGAATCACTATGATTTGTTAGGCACTGACGTCCGCGGGCGTCTCCAGTATGCCTATTAATAACAACTACTTATAAATGCCCTAATGTCTTCGGGAGGCAGGGGCCGGAAGTTCAAATCCTCTCACCCCGACCAATATCGAGATAAATAAAGGCTCCTCACCGGAACGGGGAGCCTTTTTTATTTTGATATTGGGCGGGATTTGGAACTGAATCCAAAGTTCACGGAAATGCAGGACGCATTTCCGGACGCCAAAGGCGCCCGCAGGGCGAGCTGCATGGATGCAGCGAGTCAAATCTTCGAGCAACTTTCTGCAATTGCACGAACCGTCAAGTACTACCCACGTTTCAACTGCCCCGACCAACCATAAGAAACAACGGGCCGTACTTGCCCGAAGTGGGCGGCATTTCTTCGTTGATTGGTCGGTTGGGATGAAGCTGAAGCGAAGTTCACAAATCGCCGGGAGCAAATTGGACGCCGCATGCGTCGAATAAATTTTCCCACCCCGACCCGGTTTTTCCTGATTTGTTGGATCCATAAAAACGTCGACAGATCCTGTCGCATTAGCAACAGAATTGCGAGTGTGTGTATCCGGGTTGAGTCCAGAGACTAATCCTGAAATGTTGACGTTTGTCGATGTCGGAGATCCAATAGTTGCGCAACGTCAGATAGCCTGAGGCCCCGTAGGTGCAGCATAACCATCACGTGATACATCAGGTCCGCGGTCTCACTGACTACGTCCTGGGCATCGCCACTAATGGTCGCCAGCGCGACTTCTACGCCTTCTTCGCCGATCTTTTTCGCGATTTCCTGCGCTCCGGCAGCCAGCAACTGTGACGTGTAACTGTCTTCCGGACGGCTACTTGTTCGCTCGTTGATAATCGTCTCGAGTTGTCCGAAAAAGCCGAATCCGGGAACCTCCTGGTCGCCGTCAAAACAACTGTTCGTCAATCGATGGCACGTTGGACCTGCCGGGACCGCCGTGATCAGAAGTGCATCGCCGTCGCAATCAACCTCGATGTTGCGCAGCTGCAGGGTGTTGCCCGACGTTTCGCCTTTCACCCACAGGCAACGTCTGGCGCGACTATAGAAAGTGACGAGTCCGGTTGACTGCGTTTGGCTCAGAGCCGCGTCGTTCATGTAGCCGAGCATGAGCACTCGACCTGTCACGGCCTGTTGCACTACAGCCGGCACGAGGCCATTGGTCTTTTTCCAGTCGATACTTTGGCACACCTTGTTCATAGGCGTACCTCTATACCGGCGGCATCCAAATACTGTTTCAAGTCGGGAATAGAAATCTCCTGACTGTGGAAGACACTGGCCGCCAATGCCGCCGAGACACGCGTCGCGCTGAACACTTGTTCAAAGTCCCGCATGCTTCCTGCGCCACCAGAGGCTACAAGCGGCACGGTGCACAGTTCCTGTACGGAACAAAGTTGATCAATATCGTATCCATTGCGTTCGCCATCCTGACTCATACAATTGAGAACGATTTCGCCCCCACCGCGCTCCTGAACTTCTCGAACCCATTCAAGTGTTGCTCTCTCGGAATTCCTGCTTCGCTGTTCGTCACCCGTATACTGAAACACTTTCCAGTCATTGCCGACTTTTCGACTGTCGATGCCGATCACGACGCATTGCGAACCAAAACGCTTCGCTAATTCAGAAATTAATTCGGGACGTGCGACTGCAGGGGAATTTATTGAAATCTTGTCTGCTCCCGCATTCAGAATCTCTTCAGCATCTGCAAGAGAACGAATGCCGCCGGCCACGCAAAATGGAATATCAAGCAATGCCCCGACGCTTGAAATCCAGTTTCTGTCAACCGATCGATTGTCGGGACTGGCCGTAATGTCATAGAACACAAGCTCATCCGCGCCAGCAGCGCAATAACGTTCGGTCAGCTCGAGCACTCCACCAACAACTCGATGATTGCGGAACTGAATGCCCTTGACTACCTCACCATCGCGAACATCCAGGCACGGAATTATGCGACGCGAAGGAATTTCTCGACCTCCACAGCCGTAATCTTGCTATCCAACAATGCACGCCCGCAGATGGCATCGTCGACGCCAGTTGCCCGTAACGCTTCAATGTCCTCGATACTGCGCACGCCTCCAGATGCCTGCAAAAAGACATTTGGGTAGCGCGCCGCCAGATCTTTATAGAGTGGCAGGTTCGGCCCGGCCATGGCGCCGTCACGACTGATGTCAGTGCACAGTATTTGAAGTGCTCCTGCCGGTAAGTAGGTATCAATAATCGACGACAACGATTTTTCCGTGGTTCGCACCCAGCCGTGGGTCGCGAGCAGAGGTATTCCACTCTTATCCAGGCGCACATCGAGCGCCAGGACAATTCGAGCTACGCCAAAGATTCTCAGCCACGTCTTTACTGTTTGCGGTTCCTCAACGGCCAGGCTGCCGACGACGACTCTCTCGACACCGGCATCAAGCCAGGTCCTTATCTCAGACTCGTCGCGAATGCCGCCACCCAGTTGAATAGCCGAAGTAGCCGCACCAACGATGGCTGCTATCGTTTCCTGGTTTTGCTGCCGTCCGGCCTTGGCGCCGTCAAGATCTACGACATGCAACTTCTGCAGGCCCATGGCCTGATATTCGAGCGCAATCGAGACTGGATCGCTGGTGTAGGTGGTCTGTCGCTCGAAGTCGCCTTGCCGGAGTCGCACACAACGGCCTTCGCGAAGATCTATGGCGGGAATTATGTTCATGAAGTTATCGACAGGAAGTTTTTGAGGAAACGTGCGCCCGGCCCTGCCGAGCGCTCCGGGTGAAACTGCGCCGCATAAAAATTGTCTTTGGCCAGAACTGCAGTAAAGGGTTCCAGATGATCTGCTGTAGCAATCGTAAAGCCGGAAACCGGCAACGCGTAGCTATGTACAAAATAGAAATAGCTGGCGTCAGGAATACCCGCAAACAATACCTGTACTCCCAACTGACTTACGCGACACCAGCCCATGTTAGGAACTGGCGCGCCGGAACCCGCCGAGAGTATTGACGCGACCGCAGGGACAATGTTCATACACCGTACGTTCCCCTCTTCGGACGACGTTGCCAGGAGCTGCATTCCAAGACAGATTCCAAGCACTGGTTGCGTCAGTTCTGAAATTACATCGGCCAACTCATAGTCATTGAGTCTTTGCATGGCATCCGCTGCAGCGCCAACACCCGGCAGGATTACGTGACTTGCATTTCGAATGATTTTCGCATCCAGGGTAAACAAGCCATGAGTGCCGATCCTTTCGAGCGCGTTTCGAAGAGATGCAATATTTGCCCCGCTATCGACAATGGCTACTCTTTGCGCACCCATATCAGCTGAGACATCCCTTCGTCGACGGCATATCCGTGCTTTCGACGTGTATGGCTTGTCGCAATGCGCGCCCGAAGGCTTTGAAACAGGCCTCAACCATGTGATGTGTATTTTCGCCAGTCACGGCGATATGCAGTGTCGCACCCAACGCGTCGGCCAGGGAGTGAAAGCAGTGCCGCACAAGTTCCGTAGGCAATTGACCAACTTCGCTTCTCGGGAAGGATCCGTCGAAAACCAGCAATGGACGACCGGACAGGTCCAACGAAACGCGCGCTTCACTTTCGTCCATCGGCAACAGAAACCCATAGCGGGAAATACCCAGTTTATCGCCCAGAGCGTCTCGGATCGCCTTGCCCAGCGAAAGAGCAGTGTCTTCAACCGTGTGGTGCTCGTCGACATTCAGGTCGCCTTTGCACTGAACGTCGATGCTGAATCCGCCATGCTTGGCAACTTGTTGCAGCATGTGGTCATAGAAGCCGATGCCCGTATTCACCCGTATTGGTGCAGCGGCATCCAGATTGACCCGTACCTGAACGTCGGTCTCATTCGTAGTTCGTGCGGCAAAGCCGATCCTGTTTCCCGGAGTAAGTGCGGTGACGATGTCGTCCCAGGAGAAACTCTGCGCGGTATTGCCGATCAACAGACCTCGAACCCCCAGGTTTTCCGCCAGCTGCAGGTCGGTTTCGCGATCTCCAATGACAGCGCAAAACCCGGTTTCAAGCGCATTCGATGTCAGAAATTTCGTCAGAAGACCAGCTTTCGGTTTGCGACAGTCACAGTTGTCGGCGTCTATGTGAGGGCAAACGAAAACATCGTCAAATTCGATTCCTTGAGTCGCGAACAACGACAATATGTGGTTCTGGCAAAGGTCGAAATCGGCCATGGGAAAAGATGCCGTTCCAAGGCCGTCCTGATTGGTCACCATAACCAGGCGATACCCGAACTCGATCAACCGATGCAACGCTCGAATCACGCCAGGTACGAGCCGAACTTTTTCAAGCGAATCCACTTGATGATCCGCTGGTTCCTCAATCAGCGTCCCGTCGCGATCGATGAAAAGAACTCTTGCCATATCAACCTAAACTCCTGATTGCATCCAGAAAGCTGTTGTTTTCATCAACGGTACCTATGCTGATCCGTACGCAGCCCTGCAGTTGTGAGTTGTCGTCGTAGGTTCGAATGATGACACCAGCTTCTGCGAGTCTTTTCTTGACCGAGTCAACATCAGTTACGCCCACGAATAAAAAGTTCGCCTCGCTCGGCCAGATTTTTTCAATCACGCTGCATGTCGCGAGCATGCGTCGAACGCGCTCGCGTTCGGCTACAGTTTCCCTGATGTTCTTTCTCGCGCAGGCGATGTTTCTGCTGCTGAGCGCCAGTTCTGCGAGCGATACAACGGGTGACGACAACGCGTAGGGTGGCAACAATCCTTCAAGAAGGACGATCAACGGTGGGGACGCGACCACAGCACCGCAGCGCGCGCCCGCCAACGCATAGGCTTTCGACAGAGTGCGCAGCACAACCAGGTTTTCATGTTCCGCGACCAACGAAACCAGAGACCCGGACTCGCTGAACTCAACATACGCCTCATCCACGACGACAACACATTTGCCCTCAAGCGCTCGCAGGATTTTCTCAATCTGCTGTCGAGGCACAACGGTGCCAACAGGGTTGTTCGGCGAGGACAGGAATATCAGTTTGCCGCGCTCGTTACATGCCCCAAGTAGTGCCTCGGCATCGACTGAGTAGTCCTTGTCTGCCTGCAGCGGTACGCTGACCGTCGCGGCACCCTGAATTGATGCGTACACCTGGTACATCTCGAATGCCGGCGGTGTCAGCAGCACTTCGTCTTGCCCGGCCACACAAAACGCTCGCATCAGGAGATCGATCCCTTCGCTGCTGCCGCGGGTAACCAGCACATTCTCAGCTGTGACACCGTAAAGTTCTGCCATCTTCCTGGTTAATCCGGCAGGCCTTACGTCCGGATAGCGATTAAGGCCGGCCAGTGCCAGCGCATCGAGCGCCCGGGCAGCTTCATTGGCGTGCAAACGAATCGAATTTTCACCAAGGTCCGGGCCTGGGTAGACCACTAGTCCCCGAACCTCGGGTCGTGCAAGGGACAGAATGTTCATCATTGGGTGATCTCAATGAGCCGCAGTTGCACTGCCTTGGCATGTGCATCCAATCCCTCCAGTGATGCCATCTGCTCGATAGTTGATGAGAGAGAACGCAGGCCATCTCTCGTCAATTCCTGAACAGTCACCTGTCGCATAAACTGCTCCACGCCGAGGCCGCCCATGCTTTTCGCTGCGCCATAAGTTGGCAATACGTGATTTGTGCCACTGCAATAGTCGCCCGCCGACTCCGGCGTCCATTTTCCGACAAACACGGAACCTGCGTTACGGACGAGCGGCAGCAGGTCACGCGGGCTTTCAACTTGAAGAATCAGATGTTCAGGCGCGTACCTGTTACTGATATCCATTGCCGCACTTAGACTATCCACCAAGATCAGGTGACTGTTGGCGAGTGCCGCTTCAGCGGTTTCTTTCCGCGTCAACGAACGTAATTGCTTTTCCAACTCGACTACGGTCAGCTCGGCGACGTCCAAACAGGTCGTGACCAGAATTACCTGCGAATCGACGCCATGCTCGGCCTGCGACAAGAGGTCCGCAGCGACAAACGCGGCATTGGCCATAGCGTCCGCGACCACAAGGACCTCAGAGGGTCCGGCGGTCATATCGATTGCCGGGCCTGCCGGGTCCTGGGCGACTAGCGACTTTGCTGCCGTAACCCAGGCGTTACCAGGCCCAAACAACTTGTTAACTTTTGGAACCGTTTCCGTACCGAACGCCAGCGCGGCAATAGCCTGGGCGCCACCAATTTTGAAAACGTCTGTCACGCCGCTACGCTGTGCAGCGAACAATGTTGCTGCGTTAACGTTGCCATCGTCGCCGGCCGGCGTGCACAAGATACGTACAGGGCATTGGGCAATAGCGGCCGGTACCGTCAACATGATGGCCGTCGACGGCAGTGGCGCACTACCCGCCGGAACGTACAGTCCGACTGAATCAATCGAAATCGTGCGACGCTCGCACCGAATGCCGGGACCGATCACCATGTCGATGTCCACGGGAACCTGCGCCAGGTGAAACTTTTCAACATTGCCTATCGCCGTGGCGATCGCTTTCTTGTCGGCCCGCCCAAGCTTGGCTTTCGCTTCTGCAAATTCCTGAGGTGAGACCTTTAGGCTCGCCAGTTTTCGCCCCTCAAAACGCTCTGCAAATTCGTAGAGTGCGGCATCGCCATCCTGCCTTACGGCAGCAATAATTTCCGCGACTTTCGATTTGATCACTGAATCGTCCGACACAGCAGGCCGTGACATGAGTGCTTCTTGTTCAGCGGTTGAGAGGCTGGACCAATTGTGGACTACCCTATTCATAGACTTATACAAGCATCTTTTCGACGGGGAGAACGAGCAACGAACTCGCGCCAACCGCCTTTAGATTTTCCAGCGTTTCCCAGAAAACGTTTTCCCGGCAGACAACATGTATAGCTACTTTGTCGTCGAAGCCTTCCAGAGGGATAATAGTTGGCGATTCTGAGCCCGGCAGGAGCGCTGCAATCTCTTTGAGTGCGGATCGTGGCGCGTGCAACATGACGTACTTGCTTTCCTGCACCTGCAATACACCATTGACTCGCTGAAGAATCCGGTCGACCAGATCTTGCTTGGTCTGCGACAAAGGTGCGCGTGTCTGAATAACGACCGCATTGCTTTCGAATACTGTCTGGACTTCCCGGAGTTGATTCGCAGCGAGCGTTGATCCCGTGCAAACAAGATCGCAGATGAAATCGGCCCGGCCAAGTCTTGTCGCAATTTCGACCGCGCCAGACAGGTACACGATGTCGGCGTCAATACCATGCTGTTGCAGAAACTCGGCAACGCTCGCTGGGTAACTGGTAGCGATTCGTGATCCCTGCAGAGTGGAAGGGCCACAATATTCAGTGTCCTTGGGGGCCGCTATCGCCAGGCGGCAATGTCCGAAGTCGAGTGAATACACCTGGTCGAACATTGCCGGCTGTTCATCAGTTCCGATTTGCAGACGTTTTTCATGCACTACGTTCAATCCCGCAATACCGAGATCACAGACGTCATCACTGACCAAAGCGGGAATGTCGTCATCCCGCACGAGCAGGATATCGATCGGCATGTTTTCGCCGTAGCAGAAAAGCTGATCTCTGCTTCTCGTAAACTTGAGACCACAACGGGACAATAGATCAAGCGAGTGATCCGTAAGGCGGCCGGACTTTTGCAGCGCAATCTGAATGCGCTGCTCGGGAATGTTCATAAGGAAGTCTCAGTGAGAGGCGCGTTGGTTTCGGGGGGATGATGCTGGTCGCTGCGTTCAATGGCTCCGGCATACCCACCGAAACCTTCGCTGAGAAAACGCGCAACTCGTCCAATCGTGGTTACGCTGACACCGGTCATGTCATGAATGCGCCGATAAGGCAGATCCTGTTGAAGCAGACGCACAACTTGCCACCGATCGACCAGCGCCTGCAGTTCCGCAGGTGTACATAGGTCTTTGAAAAAATCGCGACACGCCTGAATGTCAGGAAGGCCCACCACAGCCTGAAAAAGCGCGTTCTCGTTGCGAGTTCGCTGGTTGGCCGTTTCCTGTCGGTTCGGTTTCATGTCTCGTAAATTACTTTGCCTGTACTAATGTATTAGCACATTAGTACATTAGTACAGACAAAGCAATACTAAAATCAGGTCACCCCCGCCGGTGGGTTGCAAATTCGAATTCGTGCGGTTGATTTAAGAGATTTCCAAGTCGATTGGACTCGATCACGCTGCCACAATATTTCCACGGTGCGAATCATAGCCTGCGTGATTCAACGTGACCGAACGTGATCGAGAAACAACGAAATTGATTAATTCAAATCGCTATATTCTCTAAGCTCTTGACCTAGTTAGGGCAAGGTCCCTGTCACACGTGTCGCAGCAGCGATATCGTCGATTGCATCGAAATGGTTTACAACAGCAAATGGCGACAGAGTTTCAATAATCTGCTCTTCCACATATCGCTTTTTCTTCATCGATGGTCACCGTCGGCGCCAATTGTCGGGACAGCCCTCAATACGGGCGGACCGGACTACAAACAGTAGGTCATCCTCACCGATCTACTTCACACCTGG
Source organism: Pseudomonadota bacterium (assembly GCA_027621915.1). Classification (GTDB taxonomy): domain Bacteria; phylum Pseudomonadota; class Gammaproteobacteria; order Steroidobacterales; family Woeseiaceae; genus SZUA-117. The sequence goes on along the minus strand of JAQCAD010000042.1, from coordinate 11,930 downwards.
TTTGCCGATACATAGTTATGTAGCATGACCGTGCTGACCAACTAATCGCGAATCCCATTTGATGGATCAATCCCGAATCGTACAACGAGCCGCAGAGCGAAATTATTTGACTGTCGGCTTATGTTTCCTGGTCGCAATTTTGGAAGGCTATGACTTGCAAGCTATTGGAGTGGTGGCACCGCTGCTCATTCCGAGCCTTGGCCTGACACCTGCAGAAGCAGGTTGGTCATTCAGCGCCGCGGTCACTGGCCTGGCCATCGGCGCCGTGATTGGTGGTTGGGCTTCTGATCGGCTGGGTCGCAAGCCGATTCTAATCGGCGCGGTTGTGCTGTTCGGCCTCTTTACACTGGCGACGGCATTTGCGAGTGATTTTATCACTCTGTTTTTGGCGCGCTTGCTGACCGGCCTGGGGTTTGGCGCGGCAATGCCGAATCTTATTGCATTGGCCGCCGAGGCCAGTAGCAAGCGCTCAATGACGACATCGGTCGCCGTTATGTTCGGCGGGTTTCCTGTCCGGTGCGAATTCCTATTCATCGCAGAATCTCGCGGTTTTTGTAAGCTTGTCAAGCTCATCGAAGAGACTACGATACGTCCGCCATGCGCGATGTCCTCATCCTTTTCGTCCACCTGATCGTTACGGTCATCCGCGTAACTCGGCCGGGCGGCGCGCGATCAATTGTCGCCGAATCTGTATTCCTGAAACATCAGCTTTTGATTGTGAACCGGCCACGGCGGCGAGCACCGGACCTACGGCCAGTTGACCGGATAGTTGCCGGTTTGTGCGCGGGGCTCATACGCCCCGCCCGCCTACTTCGCTCCGCCATTGTGCTGAAGCCGGCCACGATCCTGCACTTCCATCGATTGCTGGTGAAGCGCAAGTACCGCGATCTGTTTTCGCCGAAAAGGAATCGGTCGCTCCCCGGGCCGAAAGGCCCGTCGGCGGAGCTCATCGCGGCTATTGTAGAGATGAAGCAAAAGAATCCGCGTTTTGGCTACCAGTGAATCGCTGATCAGATAGCCTTGGCGTTCAACGTACCGGCAGACAAAGACATGGTACGGCGCGTGCTTGCCAAGCATTATCGACCAAACTCTGGCGGAGATGGCCCGTCCTGGCTGACCTTGCTTGGCCACAGCAGGGACAGCCTATGGTCCACGGACCTGTTTCGGTGTGAGTCGCTTATCCTGAACACCCACTGGGTCATGGTCGTCATGGACCAGTACACCCGACGAATCATCGGATTTGCCGTACACAAGGGAACGGTCGATGGACCAGCCGTATGCCGGATGTTCGGCCGGATCATCAGTGGCGCGGCACCACCCACTCACCTGAGTTCGGATAATGACCCGCTATTTGAGTTCCACCGTTGGAAAGCCAATCTGAGAATTCTCGAGGTCGAGCAAATCAAGACCGTTCCTTATGTGCCGATGTCACATCCTTTCGTGGAACGGCTGATCGGGACAATCCGGCGTGAATATCTCGATCACGTTCCATTCTGGAACGCCAAGGATCTGGAGAAAAAGCTCTCCTGTTTCCAGGACTACTACAACCGTGAACGTGCGCATCAGGGAATTGGCGGTACTACACCCGAGCCCGTGCTCGAAGACTCCGCCCGGAGCATCGCTTTCATTGATGCCTATCGCTGGAAATCATGCTGCCGTAGTCTGTATCAGCTTCCGATCGCAGCCTGATTTATATTTCGCACCGCACAGGCGAAACGCGTGCATTCAACGAGTGAAATATTCGAAATAACAATGGTCAGCCGGCAAACCGACTAATCCCAAACACAATTCAACCACGCGCTCCCATGGCAGCACGCAGCTCGGGCATTGCCGCCTGGAGCGCCTTAATATGATCGGGATTTGTTCCGCAACATCCGCCGAGCAAACGCGCGCCAGCTGCGACCCAGCCGAGTGCTTCGGTTACCAGGTCGGCGGGCGAGATGACGTCCACAAATTTCCAGTTCGGTTTTTTAAAGTAACCGGACTCAGGATACACACCGATCGGTCCGGACCATCTTTCCCGAACCAATTTGATCGCTTCCGGAATTGCAGCGATTTCACTGTGCATAATGTTGACAACGGTTGGCCCCATTGGAATGAGAGCGTCCAGGACCGTGGCAAGCTCAAGGTCGAGATGGTCAAAGCTCACAATCCTGCCATCTCCTGATTTCTTGCAACCTACACCGAGCCATACCGGAAGATTGGTTTCCAATGCCGCTTGCATTGCTCGGGCCGCATGAACCGTTTCATTGATCATTTCCAGCGCGATCAGATCAACGCCCGCGTCAGCGAGAAGTCCCGCAGCCTCCTGGTACGCCAGTAGTTCCTCGTCGGGCGAAAGAAAAGCGCCTCTGTCAAAAGCGGGCGGCTCTGTTGAAATCGACCCTGCCACCGCCACACCTTTTTCAGCCGCATTATCACAGGCCTGCCTGGCAAGGCTGACGGCAGCCCGATGGACCACCTCGACCTGGTCGCCGTAGCCGGCTGGCCCGAGCATTTGTCGCGTTGATCCGAACGTGTTCGTCGTGATCACGTTCGCCCCGGCGCGGATATAGTCCTCGTGCGTTTCACGTACGATATCCGGGTGCGTGAGCACGGCGGCTCCACTCCATGCAACTTTGTCCATCGGCACGCCACGGCGTTGAAGTTCCGTACCTGTGGCCCCGTCGATCAGTACGATCTGGTTCGAATCGAGCAGTTGTTGCCAGTATCTTTCCATCCTGCAGACCTCTGGGTCGATGTGTGAAATCTCAGGGGCTGGCACGCCGAATAGGCGTGCCGGGTCTACTACCGGTGACCTGGCCGCCGTCGAACACCAATTGTCCGTTGACCCAAACTTTCTCAACACCGATGGAAGGGACATGCGGGGCCTCGGTGGTCGAAAGGTCGGCCACCGTGTCGGGGTCAAACAAGACCAGGTCCGCAAAGTGACCCACCTGGATCGAGCCACGCCCAACGATCCCGAGCTGCTGGGCAGAAAGCGACGTGATTTTCTGAACGCCCTCTTCCAGACTGACAACGTTTCGGTCACGAACGTAGTGACCGAGAAACCGGGTAAAGGCGCCATAGCCACGTGGATGAGGGCCCGCAAGTTCACCGTCGCTGCCGATGACGGTGTGTTGCCACGCCATGATGGACTCGATGTCGGGTTCGTCCATTGCGAAACCGAGCATTGGAGATCTGCTTCCCATTTCTATGTCAGCTTTTAACAAATCCATCAATGTTGTTTCCGGATCGGACTCCCTGATTCTGGCTATTTCGGCGATGGTCAGGCCGTCGTAAGCCGATTCCGGCCAGTATCTCGGGAGCAGGATGCCCTCCGGCGACAGCATGTCTCTGAGTACGTATTCTGCCCCATCCCGTCGATCTAAATCTCGGTCCGGAAACAATGTTGCCAGCCAGCTGAAACCTGAATTCCACGCTTGATAAGGATAGATATCTGCGGTGATGTCGATGCCGGATGCCCGGGCTTCATCCAGTTTGGCGACCAGCCGGTCTGCCTGCCCCCACCAACGGGTCATCGCCAGTTTGATGTGACTGACCTGAACCGGCAGTCGGGCTTCACGACCAATGTTGATTACTTCATCGATGGCTTCCCAGAAAAACTGGTCTTCGCTGCGGATATGGCTGATGTAACGCCCGCCGTAAGAAGCCGCGACGCTGGCAAGATCTACCAACTCCTCGGGTGCCGAAAAAGATCCCGGATCGTATTCCAGCCCCGACGAAAGCCCTAATGCGCCAGCCTCCATCTCGGTGCGCAACAAGTCTGCCATCGCTGCCAACTCTTCAGGAGTGGCAGGACGGCGATAGTCCTCGCCCATCACCGCGCGTCGCAATATTCCGTGACCCGCATACGATGCGACATTGACGGCACTTGGCGATGTCTCAAGGCTGGCGAAAAATTCCTCGAGGGGATACTGCTGACCTCCGTCCTGTCCGGCTACGATGGTGGTAATTCCCTGACTAACTGCCGCCAGAGCGTCCGGCATTTCGGACAACCCGTCATCGTGGTGACTGTGGACATCGATAAATCCAGGCGCCAATACCAGGTCATTGGCGTCGACGAGCGTGTCCCTTGCGGCCGGTTCAAAATCTCCAACGGTGGCAATACGATCGCCCACGATGCGCACGTTTACTCGCCGGGACGCGGTGCCTGTTCCGTCGATCACCCGCGCATTGATGATCACCAGGCCAGCGGGTTCTTGTATTTCGCGGGAGCAGGCGGCAAGTACCAGTACGATACCGGCCAGAATCACCAGGGGCTTCTTGATCATCCACCTACTCCTTGGAATGAGGTCAAACCTCATTGTTGACAAACATAAATCGGATTCCGGCAGTCCTGCCACGGTCGGGTCACGACGCTTCCCTTGCAGCGTTTTGCGTACGTCTACATTCTCTCAAACAGAATACCTCGCTCAGAACCAAGACTCAGGCTGAATCCGGTGACAGCGACAGGATTGCGTTCAAACTCCAGACTTACCTGTGACGGGGCACCCCACCCCTTTGGGTGAAAGGCGAACTCGAATTGGTCTTCTGCTACCGGAGAAACCCGAAGAGGCGGCACTTGCTCGATGCGTACGATAAGACCGCTGCCCTCGACTGTGAACCGGTAAATGGCATCGAGTTCGGTGGAAAAGAAGTCGCCTTCATACTCGCCAAACTCGGAGCGTGACAAAGATGGCGGCTCAAGCGACGGATCAGCGTCCTCTTGATCGGCGTCGGTATTTTCGTCTGCGCTTTTGGCCCCAAGCTGGTCGGCCAGGTAGTAGTCCGCAACTTGCTGTGCCAGCTTGCCAGGGCTGGACGAATCGAAGTTGCACGAGATGGCGATGGACAAATCAGCGTCCGGGAACCGAACGAGTTCCGAGCGAAAACCCCAGGAACTTCCGCTGTGCCCTACGGTTCGCAAACCCCGATACTCATCCAGTCGAAGACCCTGCGCGTAACTGGTGAGATCGCCGTTGTTCAAAGTACCCGCGGTGAGCATCATCGAATGAATCGCCGGTTTCTCCGTGCCGTGCAGATAGTTATCCCACCGCAGCAGATCCTCCATCGTCGTGTAAAGTTGTCCGTCGCCTGCGACAGCAAAGTTGTAGTTGTGCACAATTCGGACATGGCCATCGTCGCCAAGATCGTAGCCGATTGCACGATTCGGGATGATTTCTTCGCGATTCTCATACATCAGACTTCCATCCATACCCAGCGGATTGAAGATTCGCTCCCGAGTCATCTCGCCAAACGTCTTGCCGCCTGCACGCTCAACAACCTGCGCAAGCAGCATGTAGGCTGTGTTGCTGTACTTGTATTGTTCACCCGGCTGGAATTGCAGCGCACGCTGGCGCGACATCATTGACAGAATCTGATCGTGCGATATCGGATGATAGTCGTCGCGACCTGCAAGCGGAAACAGATTCAGGTAGTCACGCAGGCCACTTGTGTGGTTGATCATGTGCCGCAGAGTGATCGTCGAATCGTATTGCGGCAGCTCAGGAAGCCACCTGCGCACATCATCGTCGAGAGACAGTTTCCCTTCCAGCGCGAGCATGCTGAGACCAGCAGCGTTGAACTGCTTGGTAATCGACGCTACGTCGAACACCGTCTGCGGGGTGATGGGAATATCGTGGTCGAGGTTTGCATAGCCATAGCCACGCGAGTACACCAGCTTTCCCTCTTGCGCCACAGCAAGACCGCACCCGGGCGAACCGGCGACATCCCACGTTGCGAACACGGCATCGATCGCAGAGTTTTTGTTGCCGGAGTCGACGCTATCTTTCGGATCGTCCTGGCTGGTGCAACCGGCGGCTACCATCATTATCGCTGCGACAGCTGCAAGTCGACGGCATGGAATGATGAATTCCTGCCGATAATTTCTACCGACAAACCCGTCACAATCGACACGCTGATTACTATTGGTCACATTTCCACTCCTGCCTAACCGATACTGATTGCTCACTCCTGCCCGCAGAGAACAGCGACCGACCACGCAATACTGAGATTTCCGAAAAAACAATTTATTTCAGAAATCCGTCCTCGTCGTTTACGCCGCCAACTCACCTGTATTTCTCCCGGTTCTACCAGGCTCACCAGCTGTTCTCCAGATTGCTCTTCGTACTTTACCGCCGGCAGCAGGTCATTGAAACCATGCCAGGTTCCGGCGCACGTGCCACCGCGAGGATCAGAAAGTATTCGCAATGGTTTGTCGACGGAACATTGATCTCGACGTGCTTATACGTATCATTGCATGATGATTCGGAGTCTGAAAGCACCAACCATTCTATGACACGCACATTCCTGACACCGCGGGCGTCAATCCGCCAGGCTATTGACGCCCTGCAGTCCGGCAATCCCGGGGCGGCGGAGACAATTTGCCGCGAGCAGTTGAATTTGCATCCTTCGAGTGTCGAACACCTGCGCCTCCTTGGGCATGCGTTGATGCAGCAGCGGCGGTTTGGCGAGGCTGAGACACAGTTGAAGATTGCATTTGAGCTGGCCCCCGATTTTCCCCGCCTTGCGGAGGACCTCGGAAGCGCTCTCGCGCAGCAGCGCAAGTTTGACGCAGCGATTCCGCTATTTGAGCAAGCTGCCCGGCAGGATCCGGCGCGGGCGAACGCTCACAAGAAGCTCGGGCAGGCACTCGCCGCCGTCGGACGCGGACAGGAAGCGGACGAGGCATTCGAAGCCTTTTTTGAGAAAGACCCTGACACCGGTGCCGTTGCTATTGGCGCCGACCATATACGGGCGGGTCGCGAGGATGACGCAATTCAGAGTTTTCGCCAGGCGCTGAAGGACAATCCGGACAATGTGGACGCCATGCGATTTCTCGCGGCTGTCTACATCAAACAGGAAATCAAACTACGGGACGCAGTGGCACTTCTTGAACGCGCCACCCAGATCGCACCGGAATTCGCGAAGGCCTGGTTAGATCTGGGCGAAGCCTTGTTGAAACGCGGGAAGCGGATGGAGGCAATCGAAGCTTTCAGCCGCGCGACCGCTCTGGAACCCAGAAACGGACATGCTTGGGAACTGTTGGCTAGCACGAAGGCAGGTGCAGGATATCCGGAGGCTGCCGCAGAGGCATTTCGCCAGGCAATCGCCTTGTCTCCGAATGCTGCTGGCTACCACATGGGCTATGGGCACACTTTGAAGACTCTGGGTGATCAGCCGGCCTCTCTCCGTGCCTATCGTGAAGCTATTCGCCTCAGACCTCAATTCGGCGAGGTGTACTGGAGCATGGCCAATCTCAAAATTTTCACGTTCGAGGACGCGGAGGTCGATGCCATGGAGGATCAGCTCGAAAATACCGAGCTGACGAAAGTTACAGACGTGCATTTCCGCTTCGCGCTTGGCAAGGCGTATGAGGACCGCAAGGATTATGATAAGGCCTGGAATTACTATAAATCAGGGAACGAACGCCAGCGTCCGCTCGTAAAATATGATCCAGTCGCCAATAGCATTGAGAAAGAAGCTGTTCGAAAGTATTTTTCGCGCGATTTTCTGCGCAAGGCTGAAGGTAACGGATATCCCGGTGAAGGGCCGATATTTATCGTAGGCCTGGGACGATCCGGCTCTACCCTAATTGAGCAAATTCTCGCCAGCCACAGCCAGGTTGAAGGGACTGAGGAACTAGCCGTTCTTGGCAACCTGTCAGATACAATCGGCCGCTACCGCAATGACAAACAGATGTTTCCTGAAGTTCTGGATACCATGCGGCCACTTGACTGGCGCGCCCTGGGCCTTGAGTATCTCGACGGCGCCAAACGGTACCGCATGACCGACAAGCCGATCTTCACCGACAAACTGCCCAACAATTTTCCTTTCATTGGCCTGCTTCACCTGATTCTGCCGAATGCGAAAATCATCAACGCGCGACGTCATCCAATAGATACCTGTCTTGGCAATTACAAGCAGTTGTTTGGCCATGGCCAGAATTTCACCTATGACATTTTTGATTTAGCGGATTATTACAAAGAATATTGCCTGACAATGGATCACTGGAATGAGGTGCTGCCAGGCAAAGTACTGGATGTGCATTACGAAGAGACGGTTACCGATCTTGAAGGTCAGGTAGCCCGAATTCTGGAGCATTGCGGCCTGCCGTTTGAAGAAAAATGTGTGCGCTTTCATGAGACTGAGCGAGCCGTCAAGACAGCAAGTTCCGAACAGGTTCGCCAGCCGATTTACACAGGCGGCATGGGCAAGTGGCGCAAATACGAAAGCCACCTTGGCGATTGGATGGAAGAGCTTGGCCCGATCATCGATGACCTGCCCGACGTGGTTAAAAACGCGGGGCTCTGATTGATGGCATCAGCTTCACTGTCATCAAACATATGCAGTCCGGGCAAGATTGTGCGTATTGCGTTCCCTGCGGTTTTCGGTCTGCGACATTGCTGTCGATTGTTGTTTCCGCGTTACCAAAGTGCGCTCACCGCCACCAGGTGCGAATAGGTGATGCTGAGAGGAATTCGGATCAATAAGGGAGCAAGTATTCGACAAGAAGCGATATCCGAACATCATCATTGCGTGATCGTCGACGACTTCCTGGAAAATCCGCATGAACTGGTTGAATCCGCCGCCCACCGCTCCGCCGAATTCTCAGGTGCGAAAAGCCACTAGCCCGGCGTATATATCAAACTCGATGACGATGCGATGTCAGACATCTATCGTTTCATTCGATCCAAAATGACAAAGCAATTTCCGTTCTTGAGAGGCAACTTGAAATTGTCGACTTTCTTGTCGATGGTTACGCTGCAACCGGGTGAACTATCGGCCGTGCAGCGAATTTGCCACACAGACCCTGCTCCAGATCCGCGCCGTACACCTTACGCGGCGCTTATATACCTGTTTCACAATGAAGCACTTGGCGGCACCAGCTTTTTTGAATACCGAAAACAGTACGAGCTACTGAAGGAGGTCGAAGCTATTGGCAACAAAGACTCGGACAAGGCCACGAAATTTCTACTTGAGAATTTTCCGACATTTCGGAAAAATGCCACTTACATGACCGCTTCCAACGAGATCGCGAATCTCCTGTGCACAATTCCGGCGCGCTTCAATCGCATGATCTTCTATTCAGGCCAGATACCGCACAATGCCGCAATAGCGGCACCGGAGTTGCTAACAAAGGATTGTCGAAATGGGCGGTTGACGCTGAATGTTTTTGCCGACGTATTGCCGAAGTAAGCCCGATCCTCAACGACCTGCCTGACGTGGTCAAAAGCGGCGGGCCCGGATTCATGGCAAATGAAGGACCCGGCAGCGGCCATAGATGCCATTGCGGAAATCCCGTTTTAAAACGGCCATACCTCGAGGCCATGGATCGCGTTTCGAATATCCATCGACAGATTGACCGACAAGAGAGTTTTCGACTCCTGAAGATCATGGAGTGAAATCGTTGACGGTGATGATCCGGCTGCGACGATCCGGTCGTCAATCAGGCATAAGCCACGACCAAAGCCCTGCCGGGCGACCCGGGTATCATCAATACCCTTATTCTCGATATCGGCAGGATCGTATTTTGGGACCTTCAAGGCCCGGTCTTCCTCGCCGGAGCGCGATGCATAGCGCACTGCATCAGCCTTACTGTCATTAAACAAGACGCCATCCCGGTAGGGCTGTGCGTTATGTGTTCCCTCCGGCAGAGTTGCAGACATTCTTATGGCTTCACCATTGAAGTGCAGCATGCCGCCGGATTTCATGCCGGAAATGTACATGCCGTTTTCATTGGCGTAGACATTGTTCAGGTGCAGTTTATTGATGAGTAGCGGCCCATCGTCACCCATCGGGTCATAAATGGACCCCTTGAAGTTAAAACGATCAAGATCGACATGAAGCGCCCAGAAGAACTTTTTATTATCGAGGTCGAAAGCGAGAATGCTGTCGTAGCCGGTGGAGGTGATATAGAGGTTGCGTCCATAAATGCACATCTCGTGGGCGTGCTTCAGATACGAATTGCGCCACGACCCAATGCGTTTGAATTTTGGCGTATAAGCGAAAAGCTCATCGCTCGCCACGATATAGACGGTTTTGCCGTCAATGGCGATGCCGCGCAGGCCACGATCCCAGCCACGTCCCCGCCAGTCGATAGCAGTCGTGTTCCAGTCCAGAACCTGGCGCACCTCCTGCCCTTCTACGTCAATGATATAGACTCCGCCATGGCTTTCGCCCTGTTCGCTGCCACGGACTACTGAGGTCGTGATAAGTTTTACCATGGTGCTGATTGCATTTTTAAAACGAGATGATCCTGATTGTATCGATAGTGATGCTAGAAACTACCCATTAAAACGAAAACGGCCGCCCCGAATGAGGAGGCGGCCGACTCGTGTCTTATCTAAGATCCCTAGAATCTATAGGTCAACCTCAAGCTGATCGTTCGAGGTCTGGCGAGAGTTTGCTGCTCACCAAAGCCCGGATTGCCCCAATATTCCCCGTAGTAACCGCTGCCGCTGAACGTAAAGGTATTCGCCCTTTCATTGGTCAGGTTTTTAGCAAAGAGGGTCACAGCCCAGTTCTCTCTCTCGTAACCAGCCTGGAAGTTATACTTCGTGAAACTGTCCACGTCATACGTATTTCCTGGTTCATAGTCCGGGCTGGCCGGGTTAGCCTCGTCGGCCCTCCACAAGGCGGAGAACTGGGGACCCACATAATAGGCGTCGGCTCGGAGCCATATATCTCCACCCAGCACTTCCCGGAATGTGTAATCAGCGGCAAGCGAGAATTTGTCATTCGCCGAATCCGGCATCTGTGTACCCGCTGACATTTCCAGCACACCTTCGAGAGTCACGTAATCATCCGTGTACTGCGCATCACCATGATAATAGCTGCCAGAAAGTCTGAGATTCTCTGTGGCCCGCCAGTCGAACTCCAGTTCAACACCGATGTTTTCTCCGCCACCGCCGTTAGCCTGACCGGTCAGCCACCATAAGCCACTTTGATCGGAACCGAGCACTAACTGAATATCTTCCCAATCCAAATAAAAGACGTCGGCGTTTACCTGCAATCGATTGTCAAACCATTCTGATTTGATGCCGACCTCATAGTTATGCAATTTATCCGGGTCATATGTTGCCTCAACAAAGTTAACTCTGACTGCTTTCGGATTGTTATGGCCGCCCAGCCGGAAACCTTGACTGTAAAGGGCATAGGCCATTTTGTCTTCGCTAAATTCCCAACTGAGACCCAATTTATAAAACGTGTCGCTTTCCGTGCCTTCTTCAATGCTGGCACTTTCGCCGTCAAGCACAATTGCTTCGACCGGCAGACCTATTGGCCATTGCCGGTAATTAACGGTGTTGCGATCGTACTGGAACCACCTCAGACCGCCGGTAATTTTCAGTTGCTCTGTAAGGTGATAGTCAACCTCGCCAAACGTCGCTATTTGCGTTGCATCGCGGCGATAACTGTCCTCGTACCAGACATCATTGCTTGGCGGCAGGGGACATTGCACACCTTCATATCCCTGGTCAACCAGGTCACAACTCCTCCACTGCGAGTAGGCCCAGGATTTCGTGGATTCCACGTTCGGGATGACGGCTTGGTCGACCCAACCGTCCTTGTGATTTTCATAGAACGCGCCGACCATCCACTGCAACCGACTGTCAGTGTTTGACATCAGGCGGATTTCGTTCGTGATGCGTTCTGCTTCCTGCAGGCTCTTGTATACGCCACCGTTGTAACCGGTATCGTATTTATCGAAGTAATTGTACGCTTCGACCGGATAACCCCAATACGTGTCATAGTGGTTTTGCCAGGCAGAAAAATACTGACCTTTTTGACGCGTATGCCAAGCATCATATGCAGTATTATCGAATTGATAGGACTGGTCGCGCTCGGAATAGCCGAATGAGTTCGTGAGCGTGGCAAATCCGAGGTCGCCTTCGACCGTGAGCGCACCCACCCACCAGTCGTCTTTACGCCATTCATCGCTGAACCGT
>JAQCAD010000086.1 GCA_027621915.1 Pseudomonadota bacterium | reverse complement strand
AGATGACGGAAGGTTCGTGGCGGCGAAGTTCGTTGATAGCCGATACACGGTCTTCTGCCGTAACGACGTCATAGCCCTCGAAGCACCATTTTAGCTGTGAAAGAAGCCCGGGGTCGTCTTCTACGATCAGCAGTTTGCGGCTTTCCTGATTCAATTGAGTCCTTCGGTGCCCGGGCAGATCTGGTCCGGCGACCAGACCCGGAATGGTGCCATGACTGGCCATGACTTTGCAGGTTCTTGATCACATGGGATTCCGGAACGAAGCCGCACAATCGGCCGGACCCTCCCATTGAACTTAACGCTATTGACAATCATTCGCATTTGAGATTGAATGCTCCCAATGGAGCTAAGCCACTGACATGTATATCTGTATCTGCCAATCAGTTACTGACAAACAGATCCGCCGCGCGGCTGCCAGCGGTGCGGATAATCTGTATGAGCTGCGCGAAATCCTTGGCGTCGCAGCAGGCTGTGGCAAGTGCGCATCGTCAGCGCAAGCGATTCTTGACGAGTCCAATGGACGAGGCTCGCAACCTGCGATGTACGTTCCCTCCTCTGCCTGATGGTTTTTGGCTCATTGAGGACACGGTGCCGGCAAATGCCGGTTTTTTTATGCCCGCTCGACCACTACAATGAGTGGCTCTTTCGACCACCGACTTACCCCGACCTCATCCGGAGAAAATAATGCAAGGCGACGCCACAGTCATTGAACACCTGAACCGCGTCCTTAGGAACGAGTTGACGGCAATCAACCAGTATTTCCTGCATTCGAAAATGATGCAGGACTGGGGATTCAACACGCTTGCCGGAAAGGAACGTGAAGAATCGATTGACGAAATGAAACATGCTGACGCACTCATCGAGAGAATTCTTTTCCTGGAAGGTCTGCCAAATCTGCAGGATCTCGGAAAACTCAGTATTGGCGAAGATGTACCCGAGATCCTCCAGTGTGATCTCGACATGGAACTCGACGCGATACCCGATCTTCGCGCCGGAATCGCCTACTGCGAGACACGCAAAGACTACGTCAGCCGAGACTTGTTCAACGCGATCCTGCGCTCAGAGGAAGATCACGTGGACTGGTTGGAGACTCAACTGGACCTGATCGACCAGATCGGCGTGCAGAATTACCTGCAGTCGGCGAAGTGAGATTTGATCGGAACCTGCTCGGTTCGAGCAGCTTCGAAGTCTGCCGCTTGGTTTTGCCCAGTCGACCAATCGTTTTGCGTTCAAGCATATTCGACCGCTGCCAATTGATCTTCCGCGCAATAATGAGTAGTACCGCCATTCCAAGTACCAGCACGTAATTCGCGTTGCCAAGCGTTTGGATTACATGTTCAAGCGACACATTCGTCACCTCGAACAACAAAGCGATCAGCAACACCGCGAGCAGGAGGCACAGGGCTCGGACATATGCTGGCACCGTCTTGTCTTTTTGCGGAGAAGAGCCGCTCACGATTGCCGCTCGATCTAAATTCGATTTCCGCCGAATTGCAACGTTCGGTATTGCTTCCTGCCAGGCATGGGTTGTTCCTCTGGCGTATTCTGAATTACCAATTGCAATGTAGGGATTCCCGCTGCAGGTGCAGTTAATGTCGCTATATTGAACCTCGCTAGACTGGGGGGGTCGATACCGCCTGTTTTTTCCATGCCCCGGCATTCGCCGACACTGGATGAAACGGCATTTTATTCCCTCTGGCACCGGCTGTGGTGACAAAATCCCGCCGTTGCGGCCGTAGTAAATTTGACAATATCCACACCGCCGCGAACCGTACGGCCGAGGAGGCCTGACGAGACTTTTCGCCTGTGGACATTCTTATTGTTACGGTCATAGAATTTGCGGCTGGTCGCGCACTTTCGCGACAAACAAAGTTGCGAAAATCATGGTTTCCAGACTACCCGCCGCCTTGCGTCATCGAAAGGGCCAGTCGATTCGATCTCCAATTGCGGTCGCATTCATTTCCATCGTCGTCATGTCCGCCATTTCGGCGGCGCATGCACAGGCGCTCGTCATCGAAAACTTCAGCAATGACGCCAACAAGGACGTGGCGAGAACGACGGCCGACTGGAACATTATCGATTCTGCCTTGAAGTTACCGCGGGCGGCTTCGTTGACAGGCCTTCTTTTCAACGGGAGCGCCGCTGTCGACGCGTTCGACCTTACGGAAACACGGGCAGTAGCGGTGGGCGACCTGAATGGCGATGGATTCTTGGATATTGCATTTGGCGACAACGGCGCGAACACCGTCTATTTCAACAACGGCTTCGGTGCATTTACACGGGGAAGCGCCGTTCCGAACGATGCCACGGGCAATACACGTTCCGCAGTAATCGAGGACTTCAATGGCGACGGCTACCCGGACCTGTTATTCGCTGAATTCGGAACCGCGCAAGCGTCTCGCATTCATTTCAACAATGGCAGTGGATCGGTACAGGTTTTTACCCAGGGTGAGTTCGTATTGCTGGGATCGGCCACATTGAAAGGCGACAGCGCCGCAGCGGGTGATGTCGACGGCGATGGCGACATTGATGTCGTTCTCGGAATCGACGGCGGCTATGTCAAGTTGTTCCGAAATAATGGCTCCGGCAACTTTTCAGCACCGGAGGACATTGTAGACACAGATTCTCCCGATGCCGGGTATCGCGTACGCTCGGTGCTGATCGGCGATGTGGACAGGGACGGTGATCTCGACATCGTCTCTGCCCGCGAATTCGATGCCACACGAATTCATCTGAATAACGGCGCTGGCAATTTTTCCTCGGTTCCGCAGTCCGCAGGTCTTAACGTGCTTAACAGTCTGTCGTCTCCGGATTCCATAGCACTGGGAGATGTTAATGGCGATGGGTTTCTGGACCTGTTCGTCGGCAATGACGGCTCGACGTCGTCGCCCGCACCGCAACGCAACGCAACTACCTGTTCATCAATTCCGGAAATGCGACAAATATCTTTCCTGTTGTTTCGGCCGGCTACACCGACACCGATCTGACCAATACGAACGGATCCCGAATGTTCGACATCGATCGCGACGGAGATCTCGACATCGTGCTGGCCGGTTTTGCGACGGGTGACGGCGTGACCGATGTACCGGGCCCGAACAAACTGTACCGCAATGACGGCACTGGCAATTTTCCCTCAGCAGGCAGTGCGATTACATCAGATCTAACGGTATCCAAATCGCTGGCCTATGGTGATTTCGATCGCGATGGGGATATCGACCTGGTATTTGCAAACCAGGCGGGAGTGGGTGCGACCGCAGAGAATCGACTGGTCGAAAACGTCGGCGTCGCCAATGGCACGGATGCCAATCAGCTTTTCGGAACGGGCCAGTCCCTAACCGCAGCCGTTGCCATTCCTGCCGGCGGCGTGATCGTCAGCCCGCTGCTATCCGGCGAATTGAACGCGAAGACAGCGTTCCGCTATTGGCTCAGTGACGACGGTGGCTCGAACTGGATATCTGCGATGCCCGGCCGCTCAGTCGCGTTTCCGGCGCCAGTCGGTAACGATCTCCGCTGGCGAGTTGAGCTGAACAGTTATTCCCCTGGCCTGCGTCCGGCCCTCGATCAGTTGCTCATAGCGAGTGGTCCGGCGCCGGTCTTCATAAGCAGCGGTGTGACGGCAGCGCTACGGGGCCAGCTCTATACCTATAACATCACAGCCAGGGATCCCGACGGGTCTGCGGCCTCGCTCGTTGTGCGCGTAAATACCGCGCTGCCGGCCTGGCTCACGTTCACCGACAATGGCAATGGCCAGGCGAAACTGGAAGGCACGCCTGCGGTTGTCGACGTCGGTACCAGCGTGCCGGTGACGCTCGAGGCCCTCGATGGCGGCGGACTTTCCGCGACACAGTCGTTCACCATCACCGTTTCCAGCACGAACAGAGCGCCGACCGTCGTCGCGCCGACTGGCAACCGGAGCTTCAACCAGGGCGATGCCGTTAACCTCAATGCGGCGGCAGCATTCAACGACCCTGACGGAGATGTGCTCACGTATTCCGCAACCGGACTACCGGCCAGTCTGAACGTCGATATGGCGACCGGACGGGTGACGGGCACGCTAACCAGCGGTGATGTGATCGCGGGCCCGAATTACGCGGTCGTCATAACAGCGAAGGAAACAGGCACTGCCGCTCTTTTCAGCGTGAATGACAGCTTCGCAATCACGGTCTCTGCACCGCCGCCACCACCACCACCGCCCGGCGGTGGGGGCGGTTCGGCCTCGCTGCTCAGTCTCGCCGTCCTTGCATTAATCGCAATCCTCGCGATGATCCGCCGACGCGGCACGGCGAGGATCAGTTTCGGACCAGTCAGAGAACTGCAGCGCTATTCCGGGGGGACCCTCGTATTAGGTGAAGATCGACGTTGAGAAGAAGCATTGACGGGCCATTACTGCCAGCTGGCCTGCTAATAACCACCTGCCGAGTACGGCGTTGCTGCACAAATCCGTTGTGGGTGTCGCTGGCTATTTTTTAACTCCGCGCCAGGCGAAAAGACTTGCACGAACTTAGCAGCAATGTGGCGGCGATCAAAATAGAACCGATTAAGCAACATTCTTTCTGTAATTTCGCTTATCCCTCGATCGCGGTTTCAAAGACGACGTAGCGTTTGTCTGCTGTTTTCCAGTCGTCAGATA
>JAQCAD010000085.1 GCA_027621915.1 Pseudomonadota bacterium | reverse complement strand
ATTCGGCAGGCTGTTTGCGACCATGTAGTCAAGAAAGGTTTCAGCGCCTGGCCCCGACACGCGGCACTTGGCAAATGCGGTCATATCGAGCAAGCCGACATTTTCAGTCGTGTTCTTCACCTCTTTGCGAATGGCTTCGAACCACTTCGAGCGGCGGAACGACCAATCGTCGACCTGTTCCATGCCGTCCGTCGCAAACCAGTTCGGGCGTTCCCAGCCGAATCGCTGACCGAAAACAGCACCCAGATTTTTCATTCGCTCATAACAGGGCGCTGTACGCAGTGGCCGACCGGCGGGCCGCTCTTCATCCGGATAATGAATGACGAATACATGCGCGTAGGTTTCTTCATTTTTTGCGATCAGGTATTCCTTTTTCGCATAGTCGCCAAAGCGGCGCGGCTCGACGCCGAGCATGTCGATCGTCGGCTCTCCTTCGACTATCCATTCGGCTAACTGCCAGCCGGCACCGCCGGCAGCGGTAATGCCGAAGCTGTGACCTTCGTTCAACCAGAAATTGTCGATATCCCAGGCAGGCCCGATAATCGGATTGCCATCCGGCGTATAGGCGATAGCACCGTTGTAGACTTTCTTGATTCCGACTTCGCCGAATGCGGGCACGCGTGATATCGCGGCCTCGATGTGCGGAACAAGGCGGTCGATGTCTTCCTGAAACAACTCGTACTCTGCCCGCGGGTCCGGCCCGTCAATGTAACAACACGGCGCTCCCTTTTCGTACGGGCCTAGTATGAAACCACCGGCCTCTTCACGCAGGTACCAGGAACCATCCGATTCGCGTAACACTGCCATCTCGGGCAGACCATCGGCCTTGCGTTTCTGCAATTCGGGATGCTTCTCGGTGACGATGTATTGATGCTCGACCGGGATGACCGGGATATCCAGTCCGACCATCTCGCCGGTTTTTCGGGCGTAATTCCCGGTTGCCGAAATAACATGGTCGCAGGTGATGTCTCCTTTGTCGGTCCTGACCAGCCATCCGCCGGATGTCGCCTGCTCAATATGCAAAACCGGCGTGTTGCGATAAATCGTCGCGCCGCGCGCGCGAGCACCTTTGGCGAGCGCCTGGGTCAGATCCGCCGGTTGTATATAACCGTCATCCGGGTGAAATATCGCACCGACCAGGCCGTCAATGTTGCACAGTGGCCAGAGTTTTTTGATTTCTGCCGGCGTCAGGAACTGCACGTCGATGCCGATCGTCTTCGCGGTTGCGGCGTACTGATAGTACTCGTCCATGCGATCGTTGTTCATCGCAAGGCGTAAATTGCCGACTTGTGCAAAGCCGACCGGCTGGCCGGTTTCTGCTTCCAGCTCCCGATACAGGTTCACAGAGTATTTGTGCACCTGGCCGACGCTGTAGCTCATATTAAAGAGTGGCAGTAAGCCCGCGGCATGCCAGGTGGAGCCGGATGTCAGTTCTGCTTTTTCCAGCAGTACGACATCATTGCCCCAGCCTTTTTTGGCCAGGTGATAGAGCGCACTGACGCCAACCACGCCACCACCCACAACGACAACTTTTGCCTGCGACTTCATCCGTTCAATCCTGATTCTTTTCTTAATCCTGAGTCAATAAAACGTGCCTGGTTCGCGCGCAAATAATTCTCGCACGAGCGGCTCGAAATGCGAGAGTGGTCTGGTCTTGAAATCCGGATCAAATGACGGCTGGTCCCAGCGCGCGCAGAAATCGACGCACGCCTGATAGTGAGGATGGTCGCGATAAGTCTCGCGCGCATTGCGGTCCTGGCCCACGAAGTGAAAATAGTAATATCCTTGAAACAAACCGTGGTGTCCGATAATCCAGTGATTCTTTTCACTGACAAATGGCGCGAGCATCGCCGCGGCCAGTTGGGAATGATTGGCAGGTGCGAGGAGGTCGCCGATATCGTGCAGCAACGCGCAGACGATGGTCTCGTCGTCAGCGTCGTCATTCTCTGCGCGGGTCGCCGTTTGCAGGCAATGATGGAGTCGGCTGATTCGATACGGGGATTCGCCATCCATTGCTCTTAGCCAACCCAGGACACGATCAGCCTGGTGCAGGGCGTTTGCCGCATAGAATCTGTCCAGCAGGTCGTAGTCTTCCTGGGTTCCATCCTGCATGGCTGCAAAAGCAACTTTTTCTGTTTTCATTGGTTTGACTACCTGCGTCGCCGGTTGAATTGTAAATTGCTGGCAGCGGATTCCGACAGCGGTTTCAAATCAATCGAAAGTCAATTTCATCAGACCGAACGACGCCGCCGTGTGCGGCCACCTCGACCTTCACCTTCCGCAGCAGGTTCCCTGTATTTTCTGATCCAGTTTCGACAATCCGGATCGTTGCCCATCATGATGTCTGCCCCAAGTACCGCCTGCATGACCTCAGCGTGTAGCGGACTCGTTATCGCTGACGTCATTCCAGCCGAAATTGCCATTGTCAGGAATGCACTATTGACGCCGTTGCGATTCGGTAATCCAAAGCTCACGTTAGAGGCACCACAGGTCGTATTAACTTTGAGTTCCTCGCGCAGGCGTCGAACGATATGCATAACCTGCTTGCCTGCCGAGTTAATCGCACCAATCGGCATCACGAGCGGGTCGACGACAACGTCTTCGCGAGGAATGCCGTAATCTGCGGCTCGCTCGACGATTTTCTTCGCAACAGCGAATCTCACATCGGGATCTTCGGATATACCGGTTTCATCATTTGAGATGGCAACGACGGCGGCGCCATACTTCGCGACCAATGGCAGTACAATCTCAAGACGCTCCTCTTCACCAGTCACGGAGTTGACGAGTGCCTTGCCCTGGTACACGGACAGTCCCGATTCAAGTGCCGCAACAATGGACGAATCAATAGACAGTGGCACGTCAGTAACCGACTGTACGATCTTTATGGCTTCCGCAAGGATTGCGGGTTCGTCCGCAAGCGGAATGCCTGCATTGACGTCCAGCATATGCGCACCTGCCGCAACCTGCGCGAGCGCATCGGACACAACGCGACTGTAGTCGCCCCGGCTCATTTCCTCCGCGAGAATTTTTCGCCCGGTCGGATTAATTCGCTCACCGATAATCACGAAAGGGCGATTAAATCCAATGCGAACTTCCCTGTTGGCCGAACTGATCAAGGTATCTGTCATTACTTCTGGCTCCTGATCGACGCTACCGCGTCGTATTTTTGGACGGATAAAAATCTCATCCGGTACGTCTCTATTTTTCGGCTTCTGCGCCGTGATTGCGGATTAGCTCGAGAAGCCGCTCGTCAGAATATTCGGCTTCAAATCGGCTGATCTCCTGGTTTGCCAGGTCAAGCAGCTCCTCGCCGGATTCAATGACGGACGACTCTCGCCGCCATTCTGAAAGATAAGCATCACTGCTGCCCTTGCCGGCACGCATCGCCGCTCGATCGATCGCTTCATGAAATCGCTGGCTGAGCTGCGCCTTTTCACGGCTACGACCGCGTTGCATGACGACCTGGGCCGGAATGTCGCGCCAGTAAATGAGAGTTTTCTTAACCAATTTCCCGCCCCCTAAGAATTGCCGGCTGAAGACACCGCTCCAGCTCCCCTAAATCAATATGGACTATTTCGTGTTCAGACCGCCGCAGTTGCCAATTGGTGCACCAACGCCTGGCACGCGAAAGTCGCCCCGGTGCCCAAGGCAGCGAAGTCGTCTCGTTTCCCTATTAGTAGTTTCGATCCGCGAATTCCGATTTTCGACGTTCCATGAACGCCAGCAGGGCCTCGTCAATTGCCGGATCCAGTGGCGGCGCCTCGTATTCATTCAGCATGTTTTTCCATATGCGATTGGCGCGCTTGGCCATGTCCATCGAGCCGTCCTGCTCCCACTGCTCGAAACTGTTGCTGTCCGCAATCGGAGATCGATAGAAGGCGGTTTCGAAATTAGCCTGTGTATGAGTCGAGCCCAGGAAATGTGAACCGGGCCCGACCTCCCGCAACGCGTCCATCGCCTGTCCGTTCTCCGAGAGATCCACGCCTGCCAATAGTATCGCCAGCATGTTCGCCTGGTCTGCGTCCATAATGAATTTTTCGTATCCCATGGCGAGGCCGCCTTCGAGCCAGCCGGCCGTATGCAACATGAAATTGACGCCGGCCAACGCCGACGCAAGCATTGTATTGGTCGACTCGTATGCCGCCTGCGCGTCCGGAATCTTGGAACCACAGAGCGCACCACCGCTGCGAAACGGGACGCCGAGTCGTCGGGCAAGCGCAGCGGCTGCGAAAACAATCATGCTGGGTTCCGGCGTTCCGAAAGTCGGCGCACCTGTCTGCATTGATACAGCGGCCGCAAAAGTGCCAAAAATAACCGGTGCACCGGGTTTGACGAGCTGTACATATGCCATGCCCGCGAGCGCCTCTGCCAGAATTTGTGTCACGGTGCCGGCAACTGTCACAGGCGACATGGCACCTGCGATCAGGAACGGTGAAATCATGGTCGCCTGGTTGTGTTCGGCGTAGACAGTGGCGGCGCCCAGCATCGTCGCATCGAATGTCATCGGCGAATTGGCATTGATCAGGCTGGTGATTACCGTGTTTTGTTCGACGAACTCGTCACCGAAGACGATTTTTGCCATGTCGACGGAATCCTGCGCCCGTTCAGGTGCCGTGACAGAACCCATGAATGGTTTGTCGCTGTACTTGATATGGCTGTACACCATATCGAA
>JAQCAD010000041.1 GCA_027621915.1 Pseudomonadota bacterium | reverse complement strand
GACTATGCGACCAGCTGGCTTTGGTTTTACAATCATGAACGGCCCAACAAAGCTAACGGTGGCTTGCCACCAAATATAATGTTGAAAGCAGCATGACATCTACTTTTGGCGACAGATAAAAAGGGGATGATTACCAACCCATCTTCTCCTGTCGCGTTAAGGCTACGTAACGAAAGCAAACTTGAAATGGAGATCAACATGAATGCCTCAAACGATCGCCTTCCCGGCGGTGTCAAGAATTCAACGATATGGATGTCGATAGCCCTGCTATTCGTAGCGCTGGCGTTGTCGGCCTGTGGTGGTGGTGCAGGCACATCCAGCACGACGCAGCCTCCTGTCGCCACTTGTGTGCCATCGGATCCGGCAACCGCCGGCGAGTGTGGCACGGTCATCATCGGCCTGACGGACGCTGATGGAGACTTCCTGAGTTATACCGTCGACGTCATGTCGCTGACACTTGAAAAAGCCAATGGCGTCATCGTCGACGTACTGCCCAATCGCACCAGGATAGATTTCTCGCAGTATGTGGACCTGACCGAATTTGTCAGCGTCGCGACAATTCCTCCGGGAGTTTATGTTGCAGGCACGATTCGACTGGACTACGGCGATGCCGAAGTTTTCGTGGAAGCCGACGGTGCCGCCAAACCGGCGACCATTGTCGATGCGCGCGGCATCCCGATAGGCCAGACATCTTTGAAGATCGTGTTGTCCGACAGGGACCAGCTGGCAATCACGAAAGGTCGCACTTCGCTGCTGACGCTGGATTTCGACCTGGACGCTTCGCATAGCGTCGATTTCGTCTCGACGCCGGCGATCGCGACGGCAGAGCCGTTTATCGTGGCCGAGCTGGATCCGGTTGATACCAAAGACATACGGGTACGTGGCCGACTTATCGAGGCGAATATCGACGAGATGTATTACACGGTGGCATTGCGTCCGTTTTACGATGCGCTGCACGACTTTGGTCGTATGAAAGTTAACGTCACGAATGCGACGGACATAGAAGTCAACGAAGTTGCGTTCACCGGTGCGGACGGACTGCGGGCTCTACAGGATGCGGGCCAGGGCACGTTAACGGTTGCCAAGGGCACATTGAACCTGGTTCAACGAGAGTTCATCGCCGATACCGTGCTTGCCGGCAGCAGTGTTCCGGGCAATGGCAGAGACGCAGCCAAGGGGAATGTTGTTTCGCGAACGGACGATGAACTTGTCGTACGCGGCGGAACCATCATTCTCTCGGACGCCACGGACGCCGCACGTTCGTTCTTCCGGGATGACATTACGGTAACCGTCGGACCCAACACCGTCGTGTACAAAACGACTGACTCTGATCGCCCGATGGGTGTGCCGGTTCGCTTGCTGGATTCAAGCGCGATCTCGATCGGTCAATCTGTCACTGTGCGAGGCACAGTGACAGTAAACGACGAACAAGGCGTTCACATAGACGCCACCGAAGGCGCGGTGCTCATGCACGTCACTCACCTGAGTGGCCTGGTCAACACGATCATGCCAGGTCAGGTTGATATTGATCTGCATGCGATTGACAGACGCAGGGTCCAGGCTTTTGATTTCACCGGTACAGGGTCAAGCCCTGCGACGGACGCGGATCCGGACAACTATGAAGTCTCGACCGGTAACGTGCTCATGCCGTCTGCGGCAACCGGCCAGCCGGTCGTCGTCTACGGCTTTCCGAATGAATTCGGTGGCGCACCGCCGGATTTTGAGGGCCGCACGATCATCGACTATTCGGATGTCCGCAGCGCGCTGGGTGTCGGCTGGGGTGCCCAGGGCACAACTGCACCGTTCCTGATGATGGATGAAAATGGTCTGCTGCTGGATAACCAGAACCCGGATATCGATCAGCGGCACCATATCAAGCACGGACCGATCCTGGTTGACCTGACAACGCTTGATTCGGATACGCTGGTCGCACCTCGCGAAACAGGCCGTAAGCTCTTCACATTGAAAACTTCGGACAGCTTGCAGCTCTATGCGGACTTCAATGACTTTGTAGTCGCGCTAACGCTGGAACTCAACGGTGTCAACGCCGCAAGGTCCATGTACGCGCGCGGACATTACAACCGTGACACGAACGTGTTCACTGCTTACAAGATCTTTGTCTATGTTCTCGAGCCATCATGAGGGTGTCGTAACCTGATTAGTGCCGGGTGAGACCTGTTCCCCCACTTGCCCGGCAGGACTGGCTCAACCCTCGCACAGCAATGTGCGGGGGTTCTTTTTTGGATGAAGAAGCGTCGTCCTGGCAAGCTGAGCAGGGACCTGTGAACGTGCGCTACAGAGTTGGGTACGAAAGATAAATCCTCACCCAATCCGCCCGACGGGTCGAAAATCACGAGCGCGATCGGTGCGGATTGATCTTTAGTCATCAGCCTGAAAATTGATGAAATTCAGTACTTTCGAGTGATCGGCAAAATGCCAAAATGGATTTGGTGCCGATAAGGTGATTCGAACACCTGACCCCATCATTACGAATGATGTGCTCTACCAACTGAGCTATATCGGCGCGGCCGCGAGTATAGCGTCGTGACCCCTGTTCGGCTAGACCCGCTTCGTCCTCACCCTGATGACAACCTCGACGCCTTCCTGTTCTGTACCCCTTGGCAGGCGCGGGATCGTCATGATCCCCACTTTTTCCAGCGGAATATCGATCAGTTCACCGGTTTCGACATGATAGAAGTGGTGATGTGCATGCGTGGTGGAATCGTAGTACTTGCGACCGGAAGCCACACTGATTTCCTTAATTAATCCATTTTTACTAAATATATTCAATGAGTTATAAACTGTCGCTTTTGATATGCGACTGCCATTCCGTCGCAGGACATCGATAATCTGATCGGCTGACAGGTGTTGCGGTTTCTGCAAAAGCACCTCGGCAACGTCGAGACGCTGGACGGTCGGCTGCACGTTGTGATTTCGCAGTTTTTGCTTGATGTCCGCTCGGGACATGGCAGGAACCCCATAGAATCAGGTAGTTGCGGATTATAGACCAATTCCAAATCCAAAAGATCAATCTCGAGGTTTCGCCCGATTTTTCGCCGTACCTTCCTGGTCGCCAGGCACTATTCTGTCGTTCTTGAACAAGGAGGTTCGGGATGCGATCGCCGGGATTCACCAATGGATACAGCCTTCACGAGCTCATCATGACGATTGCGCTTGTCGCGGTGATCGCGACACTTGGTGTGCCGTCTTTCGGCAATATTCTTGCCAATCAACGGCTCCGCGTCGAAGTTGACGCCGTGTTTCACGCCATCCACCTGGCTCGAAAGGAATCGATCGTGCGGCGCCGCGTGATCAGCATCTGCCCCACCATGGACGGCGTTGCCTGCACGGGAGATATGGACTGGTCACCGGGCTGGATGACTTTCGTCAATATCGATCGCGACTGGCCCGCCGTTCGCGATATGGATGAGCCGGTACTTCGCTGGGCGACGGTCGATTCAACGACCAGAATCCTCGCCAACCGAAGCAGCTTCTCGCTTCGCTCGACCGAGCTCCGGGCGACCAACGGCACCCTGATATTTTGCGATCGGTCAAACAGGGCAACGCCCCGTGCACTGGTGGTCAGCTACACCGGCAGGCCGCGTGTCGCCTACAAAGACAGTCGCGGGCAACCCTACAAATGTGCGGATTAGCCTGATTCAGATGATGCGATTTCGACCGTTTGTCGGGATCCGCCTGCCGTTGGTCGGATACTTTTAATGAGTCATTCAGGGGTCGGTATATTGCGGCCATGGACAAAAAACACCAGCACGGCTTCACGATCTACGAACTGATGATAACGATCACAGTGATCGGGGTAATCCTGGCATACGGCGTGCCGAACTTCAGCGAATTCACGCGAAACAGCCAGTTGACCGGTACCTCCAACGACCTGCATTCCAGTTTTCAGCTGGCCAGATCGGAGGCTGCAAGATCGAAGTCGAATATCACGATATGCGCCAGCGCTAACTCGATGACCGCTGGTGCAACCTGTAACGGCACCTTCAACGACGGCTGGATTGTATTTATCGATCTCGACGGCGACATTGATCGGGCGGGCCCGGGCGAGAATATTCTTCGCGCACACCCGGTCGTCCACAACCTTGTCAATATCACGACCAATGGCGGGGCCACCTACTTTTCTTTTGCCGGCACGGGCCTCGGCCGCGGCGACGTCCCTGGTGAAGGTCCTTCACTCCAGACGGCGATGATCTGCGATGACCGTGGATTACGAATTGCCGGCGGCGGTCGTG
Organism: Pseudomonadota bacterium; assembly: GCA_027621915.1. GTDB lineage: Bacteria > Pseudomonadota > Gammaproteobacteria > Steroidobacterales > Woeseiaceae > SZUA-117. Next base: position 25,040 of record JAQCAD010000041.1, on the reverse strand, counting down.
CAACAGCAAGGCGACTTGTTACAACGCCGATCGGACGCGCGACCATTATCAGTGATCTGGCCATGATCCAGGCTGCTGCTGGTACCTGCCCCTGATACAGAGCGGCGAATTCAAGTGAATGCAAATCAGTGGAACTGAATTAAATGATTCTGAAAATGACAACTTCAACAATCCCGACCCCGAAACGCGTAAGCGGCTTCACGCTGGTTGAGGTATTGATCGCACTCATCATCATGTCGGTTGGCATGCTCGGCATTGCGGGCCTGTATGTACATAGCCTGCAGGCGGGCAGCACTTCGCTCTTTCGTCACCATGCAGTCACGCTGGCGGGAGACATAGCGGACCGAATTCGCGCCAATCCGCGAGCTGGCGCTACCTACGCTGCACGACCAGGCGCGAACAACAATTGCGTCGGTGGCGGCATTAGCTGCACTCGCGACGAAATGGCAGCCAATGACGTGTTTTTCTGGCTGCAGCAGGCAGCAGCAACACTGCCCAATGACGGAACGCTTCCTAACGGACCTGTCCAGGTCATATTCAACAATGGAGTCGCTCCACCGACGTACCAGGTCATTATTTCCTGGACACAAACCGGTGAGGTACTGACCTACTCCATCACCATACCGGTGGCACCGATATGAGCGTAATGACCAGATCTAAGAACGTGCGTTTGTCGATTGCGAACCAGGCAGGTATGACACTGATCGAATTGCTGGTAGCCCTTGCTATCGGCTCGTTCCTGATGATCGGTGCGGTACAGGTCTATAACCAGAGCCGCCAGGCATTCATCATCAATGAGTCAATCGCTCGTGTGCAGGAGACCGCACAGTTTGCGATGGATACGATTGAGGCTGATCTGCGCATGGCCAGCAACTGGGGCATGCACAGCCGCGGCACAGCAGTGGAAGGACGATCGATAATCGGTAATGCGAATCCAAACAGCCTGGCCGCCCCGGCAACTTGCGGCGCGAACTGGGCACTTGATCTTGCCCGACCGGTTGACGGCAACAACGATGCCTACGGCCTCGCTTGCCCAGCCGTCGGAACCGCCGGCGCACAGGCGAATTCAGACGTTGTCACCACGCGTCGCGCAACCGTTACGCCAACTGCACTCACGCCCGGACGACTGCAAATCCAGTCGACCCGGATCCAGGGTGCCCTGGTCGACAACGGGCTGATGCCAACGGGCTTCACGGTTGCCGACTCGGAAACGCATGACCTGCTGGTTAACTCTTATTATGTGTCCGCGCCATCGGCACAGACCGCTGGCGTTCTTATCCCGGGCGTACCGAGCTTACGTCGCAAGTCTCTTGGCGTGGCAGGCGGAGCTGCGACCATAACCGATCAGGAAGTGGCACCCGGCATCGAGAATATGCAATTGCAGCTCGGCGTCGATGTGGATGAAGACAATACTGTCGATCGCTATGTCAATCCGGGCGATGCCATCCTGACGCCCGGCGCAGCAGGATTTATTCCAGGTTCTCGCGTGATCACTGCCAGGATATGGCTGGTCGTTCGCGGCGTCACTACCGAGTTGGGCATTCGTGACAACGTTAATTATGCGCCAGCAGGCGTGGCGCTCGGAACATACAGCGATTCGTTCCGACGAATGCAGGTTTCGAAAACAATTTTGTTACGTAACGCCAGAACCTGATCACCACTCGAAACATTGAGAAATTAGATGAAACATTATCGAATTCATGGAAAACAGAACGGGGCGGCACTCATTGTCGGACTGATCCTGTTGGTCGTCGTCACCGTGCTGGCCGTTTCCGGCATGAGCACCGCAACGACCGAGCTGGCGATGGCACGCAATGACCAGAACTATGAGAACGCGTTCCAGGCCGCCGAAACCGGGCTTGAACAGGCGATAGCACAAGGCCAGTTCAATACGCTTGCCGGCGTAAGCCTGAATCAGAACATCAATGCCTATGATCTGGTCGCGTCGCAGATCACATTTGAAAATTCAACGCTCGTTCCGGACAGGGCATTTAGCCTGGGGGTTGGCAGCGGCATCGCTGCCTATCATTTCCTTGCTACAGCCACTGCCGAGTCAAAACGAGAAGGAACCAGCGGCGGCACGACAGATCGTGACGCATCAGCTGTGCACACCCAGGCCTTTTACGTAGTAGGCCCGGAAGCACCGACACTTTAATGATGAGCCAGGACCTAGGGAAAGGGGCACACCTCATGAACATCAAAACTTTGTTTATCGCGATTCTGCTCGGAATCTCGCTGCCGGTAGCAGCGCAGTTTCGGACGATATCGCTGGCTCACGAAGTCGCCTTGAGCAACTTCCGTGTACCCGTATCGCAAAACGCGAGCGTCATGTTCAAGATTTGCGACGAATGCGACATGCAAGCCTCGCGGGTCACCGCACAAACGCAATACATTATCGATGGTCACGCAGTTCCTTTGAGGGAATTTCGCAAGACGGTTTTCAAAATTCGAAATCGTGCCGAAAACACCATCATCGTCTTACAACATCTCGAATCAAATACGATCGTATCTGTTTCGGTGAACACCTAAACCCGAACATCAACGATTATTGAGGAACAGATCATGAAGATCTCATCACGCAAATTCACATGGACGAGCACAGGATGTGCCCTCGCATTGTTGTCGGGTACTCCTGCGTTTGCGGACGATACGGAATTACTCCTGATTAACCCGGATCCAACACAGAATCCGAAGCCGAATGTGATGTTCATCCTTGACACGTCCGGCTCGATGACAACGCTGGAATCAACAAACGCACCGTATAATTATCTGACCAACTACGGTGGGCTTTGTAGTACGGACGCCGTCTACTGGACTGACGTCGATGTGCTGCCGGTGTGTAATGGAAGTAACAAGAACTACATCGATGACGATAACTTCAATTGTGAGTATGCGACCAACCAGATGAACGGCATTGGTAGTTACACCAACACGATGGTGCAGTATCGTGATGGCGGAACAAACGGCACGTCTAGTGGGCCAAAGCGATGGCAGTATCTCGCACCGAACTATAACAGCGAGCCCGTTGAATGCCAGGCTGACTCAGGCGTACACGGTGATGGAACGGCAAATTACGTTTATGCCGCCAACGGCACGGACCTGTCCTATCCGTGGACCGATGACCCGACAGAAGAACTGTCCTGGGGCAGCGCGCCGCGAAACCTGTCCTACACATTTTATGACGGCAATTACCTGAACTGGCTGGCAACCCCATCGCCAACTACGTTGTCACGTAACGCGATCATGCGGGAAGTGACCAAGAAAGTATTGAGTTCCGTTAACAATCTCAATGTCGGACTGATGCGCTTCAATTACAGAGAAGGTGGCCCGGTCATTCTCGGCATGACGGACCTGGACGCCAATCGCACTGCGGTGTTGAACGCGGTTGACAGCCTGAACGCGTCGGGCGCGACGCCGCTCTCGGAAGTCATGTACGAAAATGCATTGTACTGGCGCGGCATGCCTGCCCATTACGGCCAATTAATTAATGAGTGGCCAACCAATCCGAATGCCCTGGCGTCGTCCGGACCCGAGGTCTACCGACAGCCTGCATGGGATGTTTGTGCCAAGAACTACAACGTACTGCTGTCGGATGGCCAGCCCAACAACAACGAAGATGAGCGAACCCTCATACCTTCGTTGCCGGGATACGGTGCCGCGCTGGGACGCAGCACATGTGATGCCTTCACGACTGACGGTGACTGCCTGGACGATGTCACAGAATATCTCTCGGTTGTGGATGTCGACACGAACACGGCTGGCATCCAGAACGTTACCACGCATACGATTGGATTCGCCGCCAACCTCCCGATCCTGGAGCGCGCGGCTAATGATTCCGGTGGTGAGTACTTTCAGGCCAATGACGTTCAGTCCCTGACCAAGACACTGCTCTCGATCATCGCGAACATCAACGACAAGTCGCTTTCGTTTTCAGCGCCTGCCGTATCGGTTAATACGTTTAACCGCACACAGAACCTGAACGACATGTTCCTGACCATGTTTGGTGCTAAATCAAGGGCGCACTGGCCTGGCAACCTGAAGAAATATCGCATCACCAATCGGATCGTCGTAGACGGGCTGGGCAACCCGATCCTGGATGCCAACGGAAAAATTCAGATCGACCCGACGATAACGGACGTTAACGGGAATGATGCGGTAGACCCGATGACGGGATTCTTTTACGACTCTTCCAAGAGTTACTGGACAGTGGGCGCTGCGGACGGAAATGACGTCAAGTTTGGTGGTGCGGCCAAGAGATTGCCAAACCCATCGATCCGTAACCTTTACACGAGTAAAAATGGCAATAATCTGACGGCAGCAGCCAATCTGCTGACGCCGTCAAACGCTGGTGCGTTTACCACTGCTGACTTCGGCCTTTCCGGTGCGACGGGAGAGCCAACCATTGATGAAATCATTCGCTGGGCACGTGGTGAAGACATTCTCGATGAGGATAACAACCCGGCTACAACCGTTCGTTATGCGATGGGCGATCCGCTGCATGCCCAGCCTGCCGCGATCGTTTATGGCGGTACGCCGACCAATCCGGACATAGTTGTCTACACCGCAACCAATGATGGCTACCTGCACGCGACCAATGGCAGCACCGGTGACGAACTCTGGTCGTTCGTACCGAAGGAAATGCTGTCAAATTTCACCCGCTTGTACTTCGATCCCGCATCAAAGTACAAGCAATATGGACTGGACGGTAACGTTGTTCCGGTCGTCAAAGACGCGAACAACAACGGCATCGTCGATGGTGCGGATTTTGTTTACCTGATTTTCGGCATGCGCCGTGGTGGCACGACTTACTACGCGCTCGACGTAACCAACAAGAACTCGCCTCAATTGCTGTGGCAGGTTAGCTACCCGGAAATGGGTGAAAGCTGGTCGACGCCGGTCGTTACGCGCATGGACATCAACACCAGCGGCACGAACGTTGAGAAAGCCGTCGTTGTCCTGGGCGGTGGCTATGACACGGTGCATGATACGGCCGGGCATCCTTCGGCAGACGATGCTGTAGGGGCCGGCATTCACGTTCTCGACCTGATGACGGGAGTCAGACTGTGGCGGGCCGGTATGGATTCAGGCGCCAATCTCAGACTTGACACCACCGGGCGCGAAATGAATCGTGCGATACCTAACGAAATACGGGTTATCGACCTGAACGGCAACGGGTTTGCCGATCGCATGTACGCGTCGGACATCAGTGGCCAGATCTGGCGTTTCGACATCACGAATGGCCAGGCGCCGTCGACCCTTATCACTGGTGGCATCGTTGCAAGAGTTGGTGCCGAAGGCTTGGCTTCACCGCTGGATGCAGATACGCGCCGGTTCTATAACGCGCCTGACGCATCACTGTTTCTGGACAATATCCAGAACCGCCGATTTATTGCTGTGAGCATCGGAACCGGTTATCGGGCGCATCCGTTCGACCTGAGCGCGGCCGATCGTTTCTATTCTTTCCGTGATCCTGACGTTTTCAAGAAACTGACGCAGGCGGAGTACAATTCGTACAATATTGCGACCGACGCCAATTTCATCGAAGTCAGTGGCACGAAGCAATCGATTTTGTCGTCCTCAGATCGCGGCTGGAAATTCACCCTGCCCTCGAATCAGAAAGTTTTGGCGGACTCAATCACGTTTAACAACGAGATCTTCTTCGTTGCGTTTTCACCGGATACAAATGCGGCAGCCAATTGTTCGGCTGGCCGCGGAACGAATTATCTGTATCGGGTAAGCGTCGTCAACGGCGATCCGGTTGTGAATAACCTGAATACGCTGGCACCGGGCATGGAAGATGACGCTCGCCGCCAGACGTTGCAGCAAGGCGGCATAGCACCGTCACCAACCATTCTGTTCCCGAGTCCGGACACCTCGACCTGCACTGGGGCCGCATGCACGCCGCCACCAATAGGATGTGTAGGCGTCGAGTGTTTCGATCCCGGATTTGAGAACAACCCGGTCAGAACACTTTGGACACAAGACGGTATCAATTGAAGTTTGCATTGAAATTTGTGGAGAGTGGCATGCGTAAGAAAATGAAAGGCGTGACATTGCTGGAGTTGATGATAGTCGTCGTCATCGTCAGCATCCTGGCTGCTATCGCTTATCCGAGCTACAGGCAGTATGTCGCGAAAGCCAAGCGAAATGAGGCCAAAGCCGGCTTGTTGCAAATCGCCACCCTGCAGGAACGGTTCTATTTACAGAACAACACCTACACGACCGATTTGACGAACCTCGGATTCGCCGTGGCGACGGATGCACCATCTGAATCGGGCACCTACGTATTTAGAGTCCCAAATGCCAATGCCAATACTTTCGATGCTGTCGCTACGTATCAAAATACGGACGATGAACTGGGTAAATGTGCGACGTTGACCATCAATGGACAGCAGATAAAAGGCCCAGGTCCGTATAACGATTGCTGGACCAACACCCGCCGCTAGTTTCGTTTCAACGCGAAATAAAAAAGGCCGAACCGACAGGTTTCGGTCTTTTTTTGTTCCCCAAAAACGCCTCAATTGACCGATTTTCGACCTGAAAGAAACAGTGCGTCGATAATAAGTAACGCGGCGCCGACGGAAATGGCTGAATCGGCGACGTTGAACGCCGGAAAATGATAGTTCCAGCGGAAAAAATACACGTCGATGAAGTCAACGACGTATCCGTAGTGAATCCTGTCAACCAGGTTGCCGACTGCACCACCGAGCACTAATGCCAGCCCCGCATTCAACGTCGTGTTGGCGTCTTTCCTGATGCTCCAGAGCCAGTAGATGATGTACGCGCTCACTGTCGTTGCGAGCACAATAAAAAACCATCGCTGCCAGCCCCCGGCATTAGCAAGAAAACTGAATGCGGCTCCTTCGTTATGGCGGCGAACGATAAAGAGCGACCTGACTACCTCTATCGGTTCATCTCCCAGGCTAAGCCATTTGACTATTGCCCACTTCGTCAATTGATCCAATGTGATGGCAAACGACGCAAGCGCCATCCAGAGCGCGAAAGACCGAACTCCCCGAGCTTCATTATCTGTTTCTTCGTTCAACGTCTATTCCTGATTTGCATGTCGGTTGGCGGTGCGAGCCAGCACATCCCTGGCTTTCGCAGAGTCCCGGTCCATTTCCCGCACGAGCATAGCAACTTCCGCGAACTTTTCCTCGCTCCGCAATCTCTCGATGAAGTCAACATGAATGTACTCGCCGTAGATGTTCCGATCGAAATCAAATATATGAACCTCAAGGAGCGGTTTGACCCCGCCGAATGTCGGACGGGTGCCGACACTCGCTACTGCGTCGAGTGGACCCCATTCCTTTCCTGACACACGAACCGCAAAAATGCCCATGACTGCACTTTGCTTTCGGTCCAGGTTGACGTTGGCCGTCGGGTAGCCCAGCGTGCGGCCGACTCCCGCGCCGTAATTGACTTTTCCCGACATCCGATAATGGCGCCCAAGATACCTCGTTGCCAGTGGCAGATCACCGTTCCACAACGCGTCGCGAATCGCCGAACTGCTGATCCTCGTGTCATTCTCAACCACGCTCGGCATCTGTTCTACGGTGAATCCAAGCGTTCGCCCGGCACGTCGAAGCATATCAAGGTGCCCTTCCCTGCCTTGGGCGAATCGAAAATCATCGCCGATGACGAGGTGGCGTACATTCAGCGCGTGTACCAGGATTTGTCGAATGAATGTCGCGCCGGAAATATTCTTCATCTCATCGTTGAAGCGCGGACAAAAAAAGATATCGACGCCGGCCGCTGACAACGCGTCGAACTTCTCGCGAAAACGCATAAGCCTGGCCGGTGGTCTGTCAGCCTGAAAAAATTCTTTCGGTGTCGGCTCAAAACTCATCAGGATTGAGGGCAAGGTTCTTTTTTTCGCCTCGGCCAGCACGTGTTCAAGAAGTGCCTGGTGCCCAAGATGAAAGCCATCAAACGAACCGATGGTCGCGACGCTGCCATCGGCAACCCGGTCAAAAGGGAATTGTCTGGCGTTTCGTGAAAGATACATGTCAGCGATCAAAAACGGGGCGAGTATTGTAACCAGCTCGGACCAGGAGCGCCCTACGCCGTTCGATGTCGCAGTTGCGATGGCCGGATTCCGACGGCGAGCAACGCAACGAAATAGGCGACGGCCCCTGTAGCAACAACCACGGTCAACCAGATTGCCCGCTCAGAGGTGCTCGCCGATAACCACCATTCCAGTGGGCGATCGAGAAAATACAGGCTGGCGACTATTGTCGCCACACCAACGGCAACACGCAGCAGGAATACCGGCCAACCCGGCGAGTGCAGGATAACGTGCTCAGCGCGCAGGCCCCGGTACAAAAGCCAGGCGTTCAAAACTGCAGCCACCGAAATCGCCAGCGCCAGGCCTGCATGTGTGCCCTCGTATCCGGCGCGTGTCAGAAAAAATGAAAGAACGACACTGAGACCGAAATTCACACCCAGCGCAATAAGACCGATCCGAACCGGTGTCATTGTGTCCTCCCTGGCGAAATAAGCCGGTGCAAGAATTTTGACGAACGAGAAGCCGACCAGGCCGATTGCAAATGCCTGCAAACTCAAGGCTGTCAGTCGAACGTCCGACTCGGTAAAAACACCACCGTAAAAAATCGTTGCGATCAGTGGCCCGGCCAAAATAACCAGCCCCACTGCAGCTGGCGTAGCGATCAGCACGACCAGCTTCATCGACCAGTCGAGCGTGTCGGAAAATGCCTGCATCGAATTGCTCGCCGCCTGCCGGGACAGATAGGGCAAAGTCACAGTTGCAAGCGCGATACCAAAGAGCCCAAGCGGAAACTCCATCAGGCGATCGGAATAGTAGAGCAGGCTGACCTTACCGACGCCAAGCATGGACGCAATAATTCCCCCGACGAGCACATTCACCTGTGCGACTGATGAGCCGAATATTGCAGGCACGATGAGTTTTCCAACCCGCCTTACGCCCTCGTGCCCTGGACTCCATCGAGGACGGGGCAGCGAACGAATGGCGGCCAGGAATGGCAATTGAAACGCGAGTTGCACGATACCGGCAATTAACACGCCGTAGGCGAGTGCCATACCCGGCTCGGACAGATGTGGTGCCAGCCACAGTGCACTGGCGATCAACGCTATATTAAGAATGACCGGCGTAAACGCAGACGCACCAAACCTGCCGTAGGTGTTAAGAACGCCGCCGGCAAATGCGGTCAGAGAGATGAAAAACAGGTACGGAAACGTAAAACGCAACATGGCGGTGGCGAGATCGAACCGACCATCTTCCCCCACGAAACCCGGCGCGACGATCCAGACCAATATCGGCGCAGCAATCACACCAACCAGCGTAACCGCGAATAGAGTCAGTCCCAGCGTGCCGGCGATCGCGTCGATAAACCGTCGAGCCTCGTCCCGATCATCAGTTTCCCTGTACCGGGCCATTACCGGGACGAACCCCTGGGAAAATGCACCCTCGGCGAAGAACCGGCGCAGCATGTTCGGAATACGGTTCGCGACGATGAAGGCGTCCATGACAATGGTGGCGCCGAACATGCGGGCAAGTACGACATCGCGAACGAGCCCCAGGATACGGGACAGGAGCGTCATCAGGCTGACAACAGATGTCGATTTCAGGAGTTTCCTCCCGAATTGACCCGCTCCGGGCGCATCGGTGGCCCTCTGCGAGGATTTCTCAGGCGGTTGATTGTCTGCCATGCGGTCGGTTTTCGGACTGTTGAGGGGCCGTAGTCTAGCCCGAAATGCGACCGAAAATCAGTGATTTAGACTCGATAAGCTGCTGGCGAAGCCGGTCTTGCGAGGGAACGTTGACAATCATCCATCGGGCGAGAATAATACGCCGCTCTTTGGATCCGCTCGCCGTCGCGAGCTCACAATGCAGGATCCGGACTCAAACGGAACTTAATTCAGTGGCAAATATTAAATCAGCTCGGAAACGGGCACGACAGGCAGACAAAACCCGGCTTTTGAAAATGGGACAGCGATCCAAGATGCGTACCCATATAAAGGCTGTTGTTTCTGCAGTGCAAAAAGGCGACAAAGACGCCGCCGCCGCTGCCTATAAAGTTGCCGTCCCCGTCATCGATTCCATGATCAACAAAGGTATCGTGAACAAGAACAAAGCTGCCCGCCATAAGAGCCGCCTGAACAAAATGATCAGGAAACTGGCTGCCTGAGCAAACAGCGCTGGTGTTTACCAGCACTCCCCACCAGAACCGCTGTAACCTTTTACGCCTGCCTCAGTCAGTGTGAGACTGCCACACTTCGTATCCTTGTAAGCCTGGACGAGTTGTGGCGCAGCGGTCAATGTATACGTCGTTACGCTTACCGCGGTAATACCGATGTTGTAAATGCGATCTGCGTCACCATCGGCCACCACTGCGCCGTCTTCATCAATCATGACCGTGTTACCTGCGTAACCCAGGCGTGTAAGGTCTGCTGCAAATCTTTTATTGTCCATGAAAAACTGCTGCTGTCGATCTGCGATCTGCAAGAGCATCGAAGTGCCGGCAGTGCGCTTGGCCCTGACAATGAATTGTGTGTACGAGGGATAGGCGAACGCAGAGATGATCGCAATGATCACTACGACGATCATTAGTTCGATGAGCGTTACGCCCCTTTGTCGCTCTATTGTGGGGATCCCCATCATGCTGTGTCCTTTCGTTTCAATGGCATAGTCTCTGGTTCGAATGAGCAACTACAGATCGCTGTCTTCCTGCATATACCAGTAGGTTCTCCAGCGGGTTGCCACATCGATCGTGTCGATTTGCAGGTCCGGGCGCAAAATCTTGTTGGGCGGTATGGAGACTACCTCGGCGGGAATGCCCGCTGAATTCAGATCGACACTTCGATCAGCACGGGACGTTGGATTTACACCTTCAGGATCTTCCGCGGTGGGCATGTCATCGGTGGAATCGTAATTGACCACCGCTGACGCATTCTGCAGAGACACTGCGTACAGGCGGCCGGCACCTTCCGATGGCGCGCACGCAGCCGCCACGCTGCCACCTTGCGGCAGATAGCTCGTGAAGAAGACGCTGCCCGACATCGTCAGTGGCGTCGCCAGAATCTTTTCCCCGTTTGAATCCATACCCAGTCGCCAGCCATTGGTCAGGTTTGCGGCACATCCGCTTTCCTGAATACAGTTACTGGTGACGTCTGTCAGCGCGGCATGCTCCAGGCCGGTATTGCTGCCGCCACCCACTGACGTCGCGCGATCCTTGATCATGTAGAAAAAGTTCGACACGAGGCCCCCACCGTCCAACGGATCGGCGCGATCACCGGAGCCGATCAGGACGGCATCGAAGTTGCCATTGTCGTCGCTGGTCTGCACCAGGTCCGGACGATGGAAGAATCGGCGATCATTGACTTTGCCGGATAAGCCACTGGCATGCCTTCCGACGGAAGCCAGCAGAGTAAGTTTCCAGTCGCCCGTACTGCTACCCCTGAGGTCGGCCCGCCAGATATTTCCACCGGTATCGCCCACAAGGATCCTGTCGGTCAAACCATCGCCATCGGTGTCTGCCACCGTCAGTGTGGAAGGAATGCTGTCGACCATCGCCGGGTGTTCGAATACATTGCCGGAAGAACCACCTGATCCACGTTTTGCCTTCCAGATCAGTGCGCCGGTTTCTGCATTGACAACGTAGATGGCATTGCCCACGGAGTCATCCGTACCGATCCCGCTCCGGTCGTCCTTATTCATGTCATAGCCGCCGGCAAACATGATCACCGGTGCTGGTCCCGAACCCGTATCAACCATGCCAATGCGCGGATTTGAAAATGTGTAGCCAAGTTCTGAAAAATCGCCGGAATTCTCGATTCGCCACATTAGTTTGGGTGACTCCGGCCTGGTAACGTCCAGTGCGTAGTAAGCTCTACCACCTCTGCGCATGCCGGTGTACAAATAGACTTTGTCACCTAAGCCTGCGTCGATCGTGCCGTCCAGGTTTTTGTCCTGAATGAACGCGACTGGCGCGCCGTCAAATGTATAGGGATGTTTGACGCCCAGACCGTTTGTCCGCAATGTCTTCTGTGCGGCCATCGACGCTCGTGGCATAAAGGCCCACACTTCCTCACCACTCTCGGCGCCACCACCCGTGGTGTTACGAATCATGCGCAACATGCCGTCGTTTGACGCGACCGCCAGGAAAATCCCCGGGTTGCCCGGACTGTAACCACTGATCGCGCCATAATTGATCGGCATCGGCCGGGAATGAAGCGCATCACCGAATATCCATTTCCTGGCCTCGCTAGTGCTGCCGTCGCCATCAAGGTCGTCAACATCGACACCTCTGGAGAACGCTATCAGCTCACCTGATTCGTTGATCGAACCGGCACCAAAATCGCTCATCAGGAGCGTCGCTGTTGTCGCGTCGACATTCAACTCATCGAGCAGGAACGATGTCTTGTCGTAGTAAACCGTGCGCCCGCCCAGGCCATTGGCCAATTGCGGACTTCCGGTAAGAAATCCAGGAATTTTCTGGCCAACGCCGCCGCGCGCAACTGAGCGCCCATCTCGGCCCGCGACCTCGCCAGCGTCCGTATCAGGTGGCGGCAAGTCTGTCGGAGATGTCCAGTTCGTTAGCGCATCAAATCTGATTCTGCCGTCTCCGGCGATCGCGCCTTGTCCAAGCGCATCGACCAGTGCTGCTCCATCCCCACTGTCATTCCCACCAACCAGCTTTAGTTTCTTTACGTTGCCAACCCAGCTCGGGCGCGCATCTTTATCGACCTGAAAAAGCGCGATATAGACGTTGTCTGTAATTTCGGCGCGATTGAAGACGTTGACCGGAACAGAAGCCGCAACGAATGTCGTGCTGACACTCAGAATCTGCTTAAATATTTCTTGCAGCGTGGCAACCAGTTCATCTGGATCTTCGCTAAGTTCCAGAGGTGTACCGGTACCACCTGCTCTCGCGTACCCAATCGTCGTCGTGTTGATATGTTTGCCATCAATCAGGAAATAGGAAATGACGTTTTGTTTGTCGTCCAGATTCGGCACTGTTCCATAATTGCCGTTGGCCAGGTCCGCATCGTTCAGATACTGGATTACGTCTGCGAAATCTTTTTGCGCAGAGCCAAATCCCCCACTCGAGATCGGATCGGCTATTGCACTATCCGAATCCGCTTCCTGGTTTGACACCTGGAACATTGAATTCACGGTATAAATCTTCGAACATTGGCCCGCGCTACTCAAAGGAGACGCATATTTAGGTTTGCTAGCGGGCAGTGACTCGATAGTCGTGTCCCAGGAAGCACCGGGATAATCGTAGTCGAGGTTGAACTTGTTGCTCGATGCATAATCAGTCCAGCCGTTGTGGGCGTTGTAGACGCCCTGCCCGGTCAGGTAGCGGAAAAACTCGAAAAACAGCTCCTTGCCCTGATATGAGTGACTGAGATTTCCCTGCGGCGTTGGCATGGAGCTCAGTATCGAGTGAAACCTTGCTTTGGCACCATTGGAGTCGCCACTGGTAAATTCCTGGAAACCCATTGCGATGTAGCCGCCGTTACTACATGCCGTCCGACCGAACCCTTCACAGTCGTTCGTGTTATCGTGATTGAGCATCAGGCCGACTTTGATACCCTCGAGGGGATCGAATACTTTCCGCAGCGCACCACGCAACACGTCGAAGTACGTGTATGGGCCGTAAGGTTTCATGTAACCCTCTGCAATCAGAGTGGCGCATTGGCCCTGACCGCAAGCGGTCGATCCGAGGTTAGGTCGATAATCCAGCGAAAACATGACCATTGGCATGCTGTTTGACGGCAGTCCGGAGCCACGATTGATATACACGTCGGTATCGTCCGCACGGACCGTACCGACCGACGCAACCAGAGTTGCAAGCATTGTAAGCATTAAAACTTTGATCTTCATAGCATCCATACCTGATGAATTGAATTCGGTTTTTCCATTAGAAATTTGGTACGAGTACCAGAACGCCTTCGGTAACCTGCTGCCGGCCAAGTTGTTCTTCAGTGCGGTCGTAGGTCGTCGTAACTTCGAAGGAAGCAGCCGTGAACTTGTCGATGCTCGATTCGATACTTCTTGGCGGCGGCCGAAACAATGGTCCGTCGCGCTGGACGCGCGCGGTAATGTGCCCTTGTGCAACCGCCAGTGCGAGGATGCTGTTGCTTATAACCAGGTCGTCGCGATTGCAGTTGTACTCACCCGGCGTGCAAATCGTGAAGCCTGGACCGCCGATGACCGGTGTTGCTGCAGGATTAGAAACAATCGCATCTGCAAGCGCCTGGGCACCCTGAATCGCAGAAATTCTCGATTCGTCATTCTGCGCCATAAAAAGGCCAATATTGCTGGACTGCATTGAAGCCACGGCAATGATCGAAATAGCGATGAGGAAGATCATCGTTATAACGAGAATCGCGCCGCGCTGATGCGCAGGCGCGCTAAGTCGCCCGATTACTTGTACAGGAGGAGATATCATTTTAGAACCCCATGGCATTCAAACTGCGAATATTCTGAATACTCACCGTCGTCGAAATTACACGCCGGTGAAAACTATCGTTTGGCGCATACGCTGGCGCATTACTCAGATTGAAGGTTTTGTCATTCGCGTAACGGGTATCGATGTCTGTCGTTCGTGCAAGCAGTGATACACGCGCGGAGACTACTGATTGCATATTCGCCAAAGTCGGGTTCGGCATATAGACGTTCGCGAATCCATCATCGGTCGTATCAATTCCATACTCGATCTGAAGGTTTTCGATGCCAGTCGCGAGGCATTCGGTCGTCATGCCCGGATTAACGCCGCGCAGTACTTTCTTGCACAAGGTCGGAATGCCGTCTCCGGGATTGTTCGCGTAATTCCGGATGAAATAGATGCTGGGTCGATATTCCCAGGCCGAGTTAGGGGCCGGGACCGGAATAGCCGGTGGGCCGGTCAAGGGTTCCTTGTAGAGCAATCCGACGGTGCCGTTCGTCCGCAAGTAAATCTGTCCGTTCGTCAACGCCGCGGCGCGGTCGCCGGCAACGCGCTTAATTGAAACAACGTCTGTTCCGGCCTGGAACTCCGCGCCCGTAATGCACGAAAAGTTTGCGGCCGCTGTCGCCGGTGTTGCATTGTCCAGCGCCACCACTGACAGGAACTGGTCCGTGCCGGGCTGCATCGTTTGGTACATCCACTCTGGCGACCCTACTGGGCCGCAATCTTTGGTCAGCGTCAGTCCATCGTCCGGTGTGACAGACCCCGGAACGAGCAAGTCACCATAATGACCGGCCATGCCGAGTTCAAAGGTTATCTCGCGCAAAGCGTGCCGCGCGTCGTCCTGCATTCGCTGTACGTTTTCGCCTTGATTGTAGCCGTGCCGGTTATTTGCAAATACAGTGATCACCGCCGCGCTCAATACCATCGCAAGTGTCATTGCAATCATCAGCTCAACAAGACTCAGGCCTTGTTGGCGAACCGCTAAATGATCTGTCATCGTAATATTCATCGTTTAAAAATTCGGATCGATAAACGTGGCAACCTGCAACACGCGCCGGTAGGCATCCGCGGTTCCGTACTTGCCGCTATTTGCGCCACACTGGCTCCTGTCGGGATTCGACATTGAAGCGGTGCCGCGCCAAGCGATCGACACTGCATAGACTCCTGCGACTCCGCCCGCCGGACCTTCGATACAGATGGTTGGCGAAACGACGCCGCCGGTTGGGCCCTCGACACCCGTCTCCTGGACGCCATCAACAACACGTTCCCAATACCAAAGGTCATGAACCGCTTTTTGCGCAGCACTGCAAGGCGTATTGGGATAGCGACAACTTTCGACCGGTAGCCCCGCAAGTCTGCTTCCGCCAAGATCCCCGGCCGATTGATAGACGCTGATTGCCGCACCATTCGTGCGCATGTCCTCCAGCAATGCGTAGGCGACCTGTGATGCGATCGTTCTCTGCTGACTTTCATAGTTCGATTGTTTTGACACGATTTGCAGGCCCGCTACGCCCATTAGTCCCACACTGAAAATCACCAGCGAGACGAGCAATTCGAGCAGCGAAAAGCCGGACTGTGCGGTCACCGAGTTCGTCAGTCGCATTGCCGGTGCTCTAGCTGCAGCTCAATGAAAGGCCGCTGCCTGCAGGATCATGAATCGAACGCGGGCGTCCCGATAGGTCGATCGTGATGGCTTTCGCATGCTCGGCGCCGCGTTCGTCGCAGACAGTAAACTGGCCGCTGTTTTGCGAAATGCTCGCGCTCATCACACGACCGTTCGGTCTGAAGACGAAGAAGCCTGTAAATTGTGATGACTTGATCGTTAGTCCCTCGGCGCCACCACCTGCTCGAATGATTGTTTCGTCCACATCCAGTGTACGATCGGCATCACGATCGACGAACGCGATCCAGCCTTTCTCCCAGTTGACCGACTGGCACGCACTTCCACTCTCGCTTGAGCAAACGGTGACACGTGTATTTGTGGTAATGGCGGTACTCCTGGCAACGCGGATTCCGGTCACGAGTTCGTTGATGCCGCCGGTTTGTCTCGCGTTTCGCTTGAATTCCTGCATGCCTGGAATGGCAGCCGACAGCAGAATTGTCGCCACGCCCAGCGTGGTCAGTAACTCAATCAGCGTAAACCCTTTTTGACGCGTCATTTCCACTTCCCAGAGACTCTGCTCGATGAATTGCCCCTAGAGGCACCTGATATCCCCGAACCAGTCGGTAGTTTGATCAATGCCGGAATTATCCGTGCATGAGTCAAACGCCGGAGTGAAACATGTCTCACTGTCGCTGGCGACCGACGTTCGAGCTGACAAGCGGCGTTTTTACGGCGACGAACGGCTGCTCACAGATTTGCTGGCCAAGATTATGTAATAAGGAATCGACGACTCCGCGGCGGTTTGCGCGAAAGGTCTGTAGCGCACCGGGCGGCGCTATGGCGGGAGATTGAGTTAAATAGACTCGCGACAAGCGAACGCGGACGGGCGCGAATTACTGTGACAGCGGTCAACGGCAATCGGACGCGCGAACTCTATAATTCGCGAAACGCAGGAACGCCCATGTCAAAAACAATCGCAACCCTCATTCTTCTGGCTTGTCTCGTATCGGCGACGGCGAGTGCGGATATCTGGAAATGGATTGATGCCAACGGCAAGATGCACTTCGTGGATACGCTCACGCCGATTTATACGTGGGTCGATGAAGCTGGAAAAGTCTACTTCAGCGACACTCCGGATCACGAAGACGCGGTCAGCGTTGAGCTGGTCTGGCATGCAACGGGCAAATCGCTGGACGAAGTGACTGCAAAAGCCGGGTCGCAGAAAAAACCGGGAGATACGTGGGCATACGCGGGTGAAACTCCAGACGAGCGTTATGCAAGAGAAAAAGCGGAAGCTTATTATTGCAAACGAGCGAAGGACATCTATGACTCGTATTTGAAGGCGCCGCGCCTTTATCGGACAAGCGAATCCGGGGAACGCGAATATCTAACAGACGAAGACTCCGCGCGAACGCTCGCGGAAACCCAGGCGCGCGTGGACGAGCTCTGTAATCTGTAAGAAGCTTCGAACAAATCAGTCTGGCTTGTCGGTCTGTTCTGCCTTCAAAAGTTCCAATTCACGAATGACCGCCTGACCCAGCGCGACAGTTCCGTCGCCGGTTTCCGCACTGACCAGGAACACCGGCCCATCCCAGTCAAGCTCACCGAGCAGCATCTCTTTGGCAACCGCCAGGTCGTCGGCGGCCAGCAGGTCAGTCTTGTTGACCACCAGCCAGCGCGGCTTATCCGTCAGGTCTGCCGAAAAATTCTGCAACTCGCCTTCAATGGCCCTAAACGCTTTCGCTGGATCTTCATCGACATTCAACGGCGCGATGTCCACCAGGTGCAGCAACAATCGGGTTCGTTGCAGATGTTTCAGGAACTGAATTCCCAGTCCCGCGCCCTCCGCTGCACCCTCTATCAGACCGGGCACGTCCGCCATCACGAAACTTTGTAAGGGCCCGACTGAGACCACACCGAGATTCGGATGTAGTGTTGTAAACGGATAGTCGGCAACTTTCGGTTTGGCAGCCGACATCGACCGGATAAGGGTCGACTTACCGGCGTTTGGCATGCCAACGAGGCCGACATCTGCCAGCAGCTTCAGCTCCAGTTGCAGATTACGTTCCTCTCCGGATGTGCCGGGCGTGGTTTTGCGCGGGGCACGATTGGTACTGCTCTTGAAGCGTGTGTTGCCGAGGCCACCACGACCGCCTTCGACAACTTTCAGTCTTTGCCCAACTGTCGTCAGGTCGCCAATTAGTTCGCCGGTATCAACATCATGTACCACTGTACCGCGAGGGACTTTGATTTCGAGATCGCCTCCCGACCTGCCCGTCTTGTTCCGACCGGCCCCGCCTCGCCCGCTTTCCGCACGATATTTGCGAGTCACTCGAAAATCGACCAGCGTATTAATAGAATTGTCCGCCACGAGGTAAACGTGACCGCCATCGCCGCCGTCGCCACCATCTGGCCCGCCGCGTTCGATAAACTTTTCACGGCGAAAGCTGAGGCAGCCCGCCCCGCCGTCTCCGGCTCGTACCCGAACTGTCGCTTCGTCAACGAATTTCATTGGAATATTCTAGCCTGCATACGAAAAACCCCGCAAAAGCGGGGCTTCTCACAATCGATGTCAGATCGGTTTCAATTCACCACAATGCTGACAAACTGGCGGCCCTTCGGTCCTTTCTTCTCAAACTTCACTTCGCCGCCGCTTTTCGCAAACAGCGTATGGTCGCGACCGACACCAACGTTCGTACCGGCATGAAATTTCGTTCCGCGCTGTCGAACCAGAATGTTGCCAGGCACGACCTGTTGTCCGCCAAACATCTTCACGCCCAGTCGCTTGGACTCTGAATCGCGACCGTTCCTGGTGCTACCGCCTGCTTTCTTATGTGCCACTGTCTTGTACCTGTCTGTCGTTCGGCCCGATTATTGACTCGGGCGTCGTGAAAGGATTCACCAGCCCTACTTGCTGGTCTTTTTTGCCGCCTTTTTCTTGGCGGGCTTCTTCGCAGCCGCTTTCTTTGTTGAAGGCTTCTTGGCTGCAGCTTTCTTCGTCGTAGCTTTCTTCGTCGTAGCTTTCTTCGCCGCTGGCTTCTTTTTCGCTACCGGCGCTTTGGCAGCTGCTTTGTCTGCCGCAGGTTTCTCCGCTTCGGCTTTCTTCGGGGCTGCCTTGCCGGCTGCGCCGATATCCGTAATCTCCACCTCGGTGAAAAACTGGCGGTGGGTACCCTGACGCAGGTAATTCTGCCTGCGCCTGAATTTCACAACGCTCACTTTCTTGCTCTTGCCCTGCTTCAGAACTGTCGCGCTGACGCTCGTCCCAGACAACAGGGGGCTGCCGACCTTGATATCACTGCCCTCGCCGACCAGCAAAACCTCGTCAAACTGTACTTTGGCGCCCTCATCAGCGTCGAGTTTCTCGAGCTTGAGCGTTTCGCCTTTGCTTGCCCGGTACTGCTTACCGCCTGAGCGAAAAACCGCATACATCGTAACGTGCTCCAAAATGTGCGCCGCGTCGAACGCAACACACTGAGAAATAAAGGATTTTTTTTCGCTGGCTGACCAAAGAGAGGTCCCGCTGGGCCCGCCGCCACAAAAGAGCCGGAATTTTATAGATTCGGGGCGTCCGGGTCAACGAAAGCCCGATAATAATCTCACTTTATTTCAATAGCTTGCAAATCCACTCACCGCGCGCAGCAAAGGGCCCGAAGGTATGCAATATCGGGTGATTCAGGCATTATCGCAATCGACATGCAGCCCGCCGAATATTCCACCGCAGTCCCCGCTTTTGAGGACGTCATTTCGCTGGCGCGCGAAGATATGGGCAAAGTCGATGCCCTGATCCGCGTCAGCCTGCAAAGCGACGTCATGCTGGTCTCGCAGGTCTCTGAATATATCGTGACCAGCGGCGGCAAGCGTCTGCGCCCATTGATCGTGCTGCTCGCGGCAAGAGCGCTGGGCTATCGGGGCGATCAGCAAGTTCGCGCTGCGGCAGTCGTTGAGTTTATCCACACGGCAACGCTGCTGCACGACGATGTGGTTGATTCGTCGGGCCGAAGAAGAGGCAAGGACACTGCCAACACCGTATTCGGTAACCAGGCGAGTGTCCTCGTTGGAGATTTCCTCTATTCACGCGCGTTCCAGATGATGGTCGAGATGGGCCGAATGCGCGTAATGCAGATTTTGGCTGATGCGACGAATACGATTGCCTCAGGGGAAGTCATGCAGCTGATGAATGTGCACGATCCCGATGTCACAGAGGCTGCCTATCGGCAGGTGATCTATCGCAAGACCGCCAGGCTTTTCGAGGCCGGCGCGCAGATTGCAGCAGTACTCGCAGAACGCGATCCGAGTGACGAGGCGGCGATGATTTGCTACGGCCAGAATTTGGGTACGGCATTTCAGCTGGTTGATGACGCACTGGATTACGATGCATCGCCGGAGGAACTTGGCAAGAATCTCGGTGACGACCTGGCCGAGGGAAAGCCGACACTGCCCCTTATTTATGCAATGGAAAATGGCTCTCCGGCTGAGCGCAAGATGTTGCGTCATGCAATTTTGGAAGGCGGCGTCGATAAACTGGATGAAATACAGGCAGTTGTAGAATCTACGGGCGCACTTCAGTACACCGCAGCGCGCGCCCAGGAGGCCGCTGATATGGCCATCAGTGCTTTGACCGGGATTCCGAATTCCGATTACAAACAGGCATTGATAGCCGTCGCCGAATTCGCCGTCAGGCGCAGATCCTGATTCAACACGCTCGAGGACCAAAATGAAAAGAGCACTCGTTTTTTTGGTGTCGCTATGCCTGCCACTGGCTGTATGCGCAGAGGAAGGCATGTGGACGGTCGACAACTTTCCATCTGCGGACGTTGCCGAAAAATACAATATCAAAATTGATGACGAATGGCTGCGTTCCGCGCGCCTCGCAACGACGCGACTTGAAAATGGCTGCACCGGGTCCTTTGCATCCGGCGATGGCCTCGTGCTCACCAACAATCACTGCACCTGGGGATGCATCAGGAACCTGAGCAGCGCCGAGCGCAACCTGTCAGATGAAGACTTCATGGCGGCTGCTCGCAATGAGGAACTGCAATGCCCCGGACAGCAAATCTCAGTCCTGGTCGAAATCGACGATGTCACGAGGAAGGTTTCTGCCGCGACCAAGGGTTTGGCGAATGTGCAGGCGAATGACGCGCGCAAGGCGGAGCTGACCAGTCTCCAGTCAAAGTGCGAGGACGACGCCGACGGCAAACTGAGATGCGAAGCCGTGACGCTTTACAACGGCGGCCAGTACTTTATCTATAAATACAAACGCTACGACGACGTGCGACTGGTGTTCGCCCCGGAGCTCAACATTGCCGCTTTTGGCGGCGATCCCGATAACTTCAACTTTCCGCGCTGGAGTTTCGATATGTCATTCCTGCGCGCCTATGAAAATGGCAAGCCTGCCACGACGCCGAACTACTTGAAGTGGCGACAGGCAGGCCCCTCGGCAGGCGAGCCGGTGTTTATCGCCGGACATCCCGGTTCGACAGATCGCTCACTCACCGTTTCGCAACTCAAGATGCAGCGCGACGTCAGCATTCCTTTATACCTGTACCGATATTCCGAGTTTCGTGGCCGATTGCTGGCCTGGCAGAACTCGAGCCCCGAAGCTGGCCGTGCAGTCCAGCAACGCATTCTCGGCATCGAGAATGGCATCAAAGTTCGTCGCAACCAGCTCAAAGCGCTGCAGAATGACGACATGATGGCAGCGAAGATGGCTTAGGAAAAATCGCTTCGCGAACGCGTGATGGCCGATGACGACATGCGTGCCACGTACGGCGAAGCATGGAACCTGATTGACGGTGCTATGGTCGCCTACAGAAATATGTACGAGGATTATCTGTTCATCGAAAATGCCGCTGGCTTCTCCGGCAGTTTGTTCGACTATGCACGAACCATTGTCCGTGGCACCGCCGAGCGCGAGAAGCCCAATAAAGATCGACTCCGTGCTTACACAGACACATCTCTTGCGCAGCAGGAACAACGCCTTTTCGCCAATCGGCCGATTGATAATGAATTCGAAGTTTTGGGCATGACCTTTTCGCTTGAAAAAATGCGTGAGTGGCTTGGTCCCGACAGCAAGTACGTACACCTGGTTATGGGGAACGACTCGCCAGCTACGCTCGCATCCAGGCTTGTCACAGAGAGTAATCTCGCTGACTCCGCGGTTCGAAAGGCGCTCTGGGACGGCGGGGTCGAGGCGGTGAAAGCCAGCACTGACCCGATGATTCAACTCGCCCTCAGTATCGATCCGGACGCACGTGCAATTCGTGAACGATACGAAACTGAAGTTGAGGCACCACAAATACGCGGTGAAGAAATGATCGCCGATGCACGCTTTCGCGTTTTCGGCACCGACATCTATCCCGATGCAACTTTCACATTACGCATCACTTATGGATCCGTGAAGGGCTGGGAAGAGAAAGGCATGATGGTCGAGCCCTTCACGCAAACAAACCGTTTGTTTGAAAGAACCACAGGTGAACGGCCGTTCATGCTGCCGACATCATGGTCCGAAGCAAGGGAAGATTTGAATCCGGGAACGCCGTTCAACTTTGCGGCGACAACCGACATCACCGGCGGTAATTCCGGAAGCCCGATCGTGGCTGCGGACGGCGTGTTGGTAGGCCTGGCCTTCGATGGCAACATACATTCGATCGCCGGGGACTACTGGTTCGATGAAACCATGAACCGGACAGTCGGCGTTAATACGGCAATCATTCTCGAAGCATTGAAAACCGTTTATGGCGCCGATCATCTGATCAGCGAATTGACTATCGTTAATTGATCTCGGCTCCCCTTTACGGGGACAGCGGATCAACAACACCAATGACGTGGACTGCGATCATCCCCATCACGCCGACGATCACCAGGTAATAAATAGTCGGCAACAGCGTGCGCCGGAGCGTCCGGCCTTCCTGGCCTAACAGGCCAACCGTTGCCGACGCGGCAACGACGTTATGAATAGCGATCATATTACCTGCCGCGGCGCCTACCGCTTGCAAAGCGATAACCATCGCCATGGAGATACCGAGGTTTTGCGCCACACCATATTGAAACAGGACGAACATCAGATTGCTGACTGTATTGCTGCCGGCGATGAATGCGCCCAACGCCCCAATGGTCGGCGCAAACATCGGCCAGATCTGGCCGACATTGCTCGATACCCATTGCGCCATGATGATCGGCATGCTGGCCAATTCGGAACCAGTACCTGAATTGATGTAGATGCGCACCATGGGAACCGTGAAGATCAGCACGAACCCGGCACCAATCAAAATGCGTGAAGATTCAGACAACGCCCTGCCAAATTTCTCGGCAGGCATGCGGTGCACAAATACAGTAAGCACGGATACAACAATGAGTGTGGTTGCCGGCAAATAAAGCGGCGTTGTCGCAGCGGAAATATCTGTTCCAAGAATGCCGGTCCAGGCGATGCTCACCGTTCTCAGCCAGGCGCCGACGGGCAGGTCCGGAAGCCTGGTGAGGACGAGTAAGGCTGCAACCAGGATGTAAGGCAGCCACGCCCGATGCAACCGCATTGTGTCGGCGTGATCATGCAATTCTATCTTCAGACTGCCTGACCAGTCGCCAGGCCAGAGCGCCTCGTCCGGAAACTCCCAGTGTGTTTTCGGCATGAGAAAACCGCGTCGGGCTGCGAACGTGACGATTGACAGGCCGATGAGTGCGCCAAGGATTGACGGAAACTCTGGCCCCAGAAATATTCCCGTTAGCAGGTATGGCACCGTGAAAGCCAAACCACCGAAGAGTGCAAATGGCAGGACCGCCAGACCTTCAGACCAGGACCGGTTGGTGCCGAAGAAGCGGGTCATCATCATGACCATGAAAAGCGGCATTACCGTGCCGGCAATAGCGTGCAAAATGACGACATTGGTTGTTACAACCTGCAGATAGTCGGCAATCTCGAGCCCGGCATTCGCAAGACTTT
This sequence comes from Pseudomonadota bacterium, assembly GCA_027621915.1. Classification (GTDB taxonomy): domain Bacteria; phylum Pseudomonadota; class Gammaproteobacteria; order Steroidobacterales; family Woeseiaceae; genus SZUA-117. The sequence continues at coordinate 1,057 of JAQCAD010000041.1, read as the reverse complement.
GCTGGACTTCGGGACTGTCCAGCCCGCCTTTCACACCGACGAGGATCGGCGTACCAACGGCACCGAAAGTGACCGGCGTGCTTTGCACCATCATTCCGAGCATGACCGCTGTGATAGCGGGAAATCCGAGCGCGACCATTAGCGGTGCCACGATTGCAGCCGGCGTTCCAAAACCTGATGCGCCTTCGATGAAGCAGCCGAATAGCCAGGCAATGATGACCACCTGCACGCGACGGTCCGGGCTGATTTCAGCGAAGCCGTGGCGTATGGCCGAGAGTGCGCCAGAATACTTGAGCGTGTTCAAAAGCAGAATTGCGCCAAAAATAATCATCAGGATATCGAAGGTAATGAACAAGCCTTGGATCGATGCCGCTGCAACGGCAGTGCCGGGCATACCCCAGACCATCACGGCGATGATTGCGGTCAGAACATAGGTGACGGGCATCGCAGTACGCGCTGGTACCCGGAACCCGACAATCAGGATGCCGGAGACGAGAATGGGGGTAGCGGCAAGCGCTGCAAGAAATCCTAGTGACACGATATACTCTCTTATTATTGTTTTAACCTTGATAACGCAAATTCAGCCTGATTCATAGGCTTTGAATGCCTGCTCCAAGGAAAATGACGCGTTTCATGATGGCCATATATCTGGCTCGTAACGGTGTCAATGTGTATCATTGCGCGCGTTCGGGGTGTAGCTCAGCCTGGTAGAGCACTGCCTTCGGGAGGCAGGGGCCGGAAGTTCAAATCTTCTCACCCCGACCAATAATAATTATATTTTTCAAATACTTATTTCCTATCACATGAGCCGCGTCAATTACGGTGCTATATAGGGACACACAGGGGACACCTGCGCCTGCAATCTCCCTCTAAAGTGCTTTGGGCTTCGTTGACACGTCTTCGTGCCATACAAAGCCTCTCAGCCAGCCAGAATCATCCAGGCGATTAGATCCAGATCATCACCACGAGAGATTGGCCCTCTTGTCATTTTGGTAGCGGGGGCAGGATTACTCGAAAAAGTGCATTTATATGCAGAACCATTCCCGTTGGTTGCCTG
>JAQCAD010000084.1 GCA_027621915.1 Pseudomonadota bacterium | reverse complement strand
CCGCCGGCACATGCACATAAATAATGCGAAAGGCATCGCCCTGCTGATAATCAGCCGGTGCAAAAAACAGCCCGGCTACGGTTCCATAGGCGACGAACACGAAGCCAAGCACTGCAAACCAGGGAATGAATTTCGCCGCCAGGTCGTAAAAATGTGGTGGAGACGCCAATTTGTGAAAGAAAGTCCACATGATTCGAAATTACTCGTTACTGATACGCAATGCCGCAGCCGTTGCGAATGGTGCGAGGGTTAGCATCAACATGCAATAGGCGGCCAGGAAGTAGACTCCGGCGGAAACAGCATCATCCGCAGCCGCCATCGACACCGTTCTGGCGCCGAAAATCAATACCGGCATCGCCAGCGGGAGTATTAACAGGCTCAACAACGCTGTTCCTCTGTTCAGGCCTACGGTGAGCGCAGCACCTATTGACCCGAGCAGGCTCAGGCTAATCGTGCCGAAACTCAAGGTGACCATCATTACGCCGATTGTTCGAGCCGGCATCTGGAATGTGATTGCGACAAGCGGGGATACGAGCACCAGCGGCAGGCCCGCTATCAGCCAGTGGGCCACCGCTTTAGCAAGCGTGAGCATTGGCAGTGGTTGCGGGCTCAGGAGCAGCTGGTCCATGCTGCCATCCTCGAAATCGCTCATGAAAAGGCTGTTCAGTGACAGTAGCGCCGCCAGCAATGCGGCAACCCAGACGACACCCGGGCCGCTGAATGCAAGCTGCTCCGCGGTGGGGCCGACAGCCAGGGGAAATAACGTACTCACCATGGCAAAAAAGAACAGCGGATTGAGCATATCCCCCGGCCTTTTCCAGGCAAGCAGGATATCTCGCCGGACGACGGCCGAAAAACCGCTCAGGAGCGACGGCATGTTCAGGATTACGTCGTTCATTGCAGCGTCACTCGACGGGTTCTGCCCTGAATTTCGATTGCCTGGTGAGTGGCGACGATGCAGGAACCCCCTTTTTCCAGGTGCTCAGCGATCAATTCCTCGACCAGCGCCTGGCCGGCCCGATCCAGATTGGTGAAAGGCTCGTCCATCATCCACAAACGGGCTTCTGCCAACAACATACGAGCGAGCGCAACCCGCCGTTGCTGACCAGCCGACAACGACCGCAACGGTAAATCCGTCAGCCTGTTCAGGCCCATCCGATCCAGAACCGCCGGAAGTCTTCGTTCATCTGTGGCACGCAAACCGGATTCGAAGTGGAGGTTTTCGACCAGATTGAGATCAGCCTTGCAGCCCACACGGTGGGAGAGCCAGACGAGATCCGCACGAAACGCCTGATAATTGCCGTCTATCGCGTCGCCGGACCAGCGGACATTGCCATTCTCAAATTCGAGCAGTCCTGCGAGGCCTCGCAAAAGGCTGGTCTTGCCGCTCCCATTCGGTCCGTCGATAACCAGTAGTTCACCGGTGTTCACGACTAACTCCAGCGACCGGAAGAGGCAGCGATCCCCGCGAAACAGGCAAAGGTCATGGCCAAAAAGCAATTCAGTCAATGTAACTGCTCCGCTGGTTCAAGCCCGAGGATTCGTCGGGCCATTATCAATGACTCGTTTTTCATATAACTATCAATCGCTAAGCCTGCCCTGATCATACATAAAGCCCGCAAGCATCTTCGAGTGAATGTTTCGCACGGCGGGATTTGAAGTAGTTTGCATGACGTCCGGTCGAATCGTAGACTGGTTGGCCCAGTTACTAGGACGGACGGAGCGGTCCGAAAAGCAACTGTATCAGAATCATCAGAAACTACTCGTACCGGGTTCAAATTTATGGAGTTAGGTGCAACTGGCCTGAAGGAACAGCCGTTTCGTTCGCAAGGGAGGCCCATTGTCTTCGTTGAGTACGCGGGTCAGCGGGCTGCGTCTCAATTTTTGCACGACGTCTGCGCTCACAGAACGGGACTCGGATTGCTGCAAGGACCCGCCCTTTCCGGAAAAAGTACGATCATCCGGCAATTCGCCATTACCGAGAAAGCGAACCGTGCTGTAGCGGTTGTAAACGGTTCCGGTCTCAATACGACCGCGATGCTGGAATCGGTCCTTCGTGAGTTCGGTTACGAACACAAGTTCGATACAGTGAATGAGCTTCTCGGTATGTTGAAGGTTTTCATACAGCAACAAACCGTATCGGGCAGGCCTCCCCTGCTGATCATTCAGAACATCCACGCCGTAAACCCAAGTGTATTGCGAGTCTTGTGCGAGCTCGCTGAGATCCGGGTTCGCGATGCCTTTGCCTTGCGAATGGCCCTCGTCAGCGATCGGCCAGTCAATTACATCGTCAAGGCGTCAGCAATGGGGTCTATGTTTAAAAGACTTACGTCTGATTGCCATATTGAACCTCTGACAATGAACGAAACGTGTGACTATCTTTATGCAAAAATGCGTCACGGCGGATGCCTGGATCCGGACAAGGTTTTTCCCGGCGACGTTTGCGATGAGTTGCATGATGCGTCAGGCGGTTGGCCGGGCGTAGTCGATCGGCTTGCATTGTTAGCTCTGGCGAAAGCCGATCGATGTCCGGTCACACCGGATCACATCGCGCATCCGGCGATTCCAAAAAGTACCCGCGTATTGGAACCGGCGCACGATGGTGATGTGCTGGGCACGAAGCCAGTCAAAGCACCGACTTTGCGCCTCACGTACAATGGCCAACTCCTGAAGGAAATTGAATTTGACGGCACTCGATTGTTGATCGGTCGCTCTGAGCACAACGATATCTGCATCGAAAGTGATTTAGTTAGTACCTGTCCAGAATACCGTGAAATTGTCGGTGTTGCGGCATGATTGCGCTGCGAGGTTGGTGCGATTTTGGATTCGTGTTTACGGGAAGTGACGTTTTTTTGAAGTCGGCGTTGATTTTGAGAACGAACATTTTTGCACGTCAACGACGAGCCTGGCGAAGATCACCATGATTATTTTTGAGTTGGTGACCGTTTAGTCGGGAGCAAGCTGCCGGGTAAGCACAACGAGGTTGTGGGTAAACACGGCGCTGTGCACGTAGGCTTTGAAGTGATCGAGTCCCTTCCAGTTGCAGCGTGACAGTCCAAAGCAGCGTTTCAGATACGAGATCATCGCTTCGATGCCGGCACGGAAGCGACGCAGTTTGTTGTACAGCCATCGATCACCGGTCATCGCTTCCACGGTCAAGCCCACCGGCTTGTAGAAAGCCACGTGAGTAACACCCAGCGATTTGGCATCGATGACATTGGCGGCGCTGGCGTAGCCGCCATCGGCGACAAGTTCGCGTGGTGCTTCGCCGTAGTGATCGATGTGGCGTTGCAACAACGGCATCAAACAACCACTGTCGGCAGGATTACCGTCTTCGACGATCACATCCAGGGCCAGTCCACTGGCACCACTTGAGAGCGTCAACTTATGCCCGTACTGCACCTCTCGCTGGCCTTTGACAATGATATCGGTATGCGGCTCGAACAGGCTGACGATCTTGTCCGTTGCGGGAACACGTTCACCGTCGATGACGCGCCGTTGTGTCTGCGCAATGACGTGCACGATTAACGGCCGGTAGTGTTGTACCCTGGCACACCAGGCCGCTGCATCACACTGGTTTTCAAGCACTTTATGCGCATCGTCCAGATAAGCAAGCGTATCTCGCGTCACCGCCAGCAAGGACGCATACAACGGCCGGCGTCGATCATTGTGGCGCGCATACAGGATCGCCACACGGCGGCGTTTGGCTTTACGCTGATGGTTGTGAAACGCCACCTCGCCCAGGCATCGTGCCTCTTTGAGAAGACGAACCATCACGCGCACCGCATCGTAGAGCAGACCCGAGTCGCAGGGTGAGAGGATCGCCGACTCCGTCACGGTTGCATCAACACGGACCACATCGCCACGTTCCACGTCCTGTGCTCGAGCATCCGTGAGCAGGCGACGTTGCAGTGTCTCCCAGGTCTCAGGCCGAATCGCACTGATCAGCACCTGCAAGGTCGACTTCGATGGTGGCCGCCGACTATCCAGGCGCGCAAACTCAATAAAAGACACCGAGTCCCGCAAATAGAACGCCAGCGTGCGGTAATCAACCTGACGGTATTGCTTCAGAATCGCGCAACGCAGAATCGACTCGAACGTCATGCCGCGACGACCGCAGCTAGAACCACCGCCACACTGAAGATCGACGGCTATCAGATCGAGTAACTCCGGGCGGGCGTCCAGCCAATCCGACATGCGTTTTAGTTCGTACGCAATCTCGTGATCCGTCGTCGTCTGGAATATACTTCGCTGTGCAGTGTGAGTCTCTCGCATTGCTGCTCCTGGTGTTTCTTGGGAATCGTTTTTCGCAATTCAATTCTACTTGAAACACCGGAGCTTTTTACTTTACGACTCAGCAGCAGATTCACAGATTTCGAATTTCTGGACAGGTACTAGTTAGTCGCCATCATGCCATGCTGGTTCGTCATGGTTCCGTAACATTGCTCATGGATCTGAACAGTGCGAATGGCACGTATGTAAACTCATGGCGGATATCGAATCAGGTTCTCGTGAATGATGACGTCATTATGGTTGGCGAACATGGCATCAAGTTTGTTGATGCAAGTGCACATGGCCGAGCCCCGCTTCGAGGCGTCAGTTTCGATGAAACAGTTGTGTTGAAATCGATGCAGGAAATGCAGAGCGACCTGGACGGAAACGATGCCACGACCGGGCCCGCAGAAGGCGTCACGGACAAATCGTTAGCCGATTCGGCACGGAGTTAGTCGGAATCGCCGACAATCTCGAAAGGTAGCTGATGTTGCGGGACCAGCGTTTCGCGAAAGTAGTTTT
>JAQCAD010000040.1 GCA_027621915.1 Pseudomonadota bacterium | reverse complement strand
AATGCAGCGGGGAGCAAGCGGAATGCGATAGGTCTTTCCAGCCTTCATGCGCGCTGCGGGTATCGTCCACGCTTTTTCATCCAAGTCTATTTCCTGCCATTGAGCGAGGAGTACTTCGCTGGTGCGTGTCGCGGTCAGAATCAGAAACTCGAAGGCAAGACGAGTCGATTCGTTCGCGTCGGTTTTGCGAAGGCCAGCTATGAAGGCATTTACTTCCGAATAGGGAAGGGCGGTATGGTGATCCTGCTGCCTTGGTTGTTTTGGTAGTCCCCTCTCGATACCGTTTATTGGATTGTCGTCTGTACGATGTCCTGCAGCTTTGCCCCAATCCATTACGGTTCCGATTCTTTGTCGTACCCGTCTGGCTGTTTCTGGTTTTGTCAGCCATATCTTTGAAAGAGCATTCAGGACTTCGGCGGTGCCAATCTGATTGACGGGCATCTCTCCGAAATACGGGAACACGTATTCCTTAAGTGTATTGATCCACTGTGCCGCGTGTTTTTTGTTCTTCCAGGTCTTCGAGTGTTCGGCGTGGACCAGCTTCGCTGCCTCCTTGAATGTGGGAGCATTCGTTCTCGCTTTGCGTCGTTCTTCTATTGGATTGCCACCGTCTCGGGCGATCTCCCTCATCTTTGCAGCCTTCTTTCGCGCTTTGGCGAGAGTAGTGGTCGAAATGCCACCTAGCCCAATGTCTGTTCGCTTGCCTTGGACGACAGTGCGAAGAATCCACTTCTTGTTGCCGCTCGGACTCACGACAAGGTAGAGACCATTGCCGTCTGCGTATCTCCCAGGCTTCTTGAGAGCGTTCACAGCGGGCGGAGAGAGCTTGTTGTGGGGGTGTGGTCCAGTCTGTTTCATAGTCGCCTCCTGAGGTACCACAATTTGTACCACATAAAATGTGGTACGTCAGCAAACTTTGTCGGACGTTATTAGATCAGGATCGGTCCGTAAGCGTTGGTACTAAACGAGTGTATGGATCTAACTGGAGTTTGTTGGACACTATCTAGGCGGACACCCTCTCCGCCAAAAACACAAAGGCCCCATCGGGGCCTTTCGTTTATGGAAGAGGTTATGGGCGTTCGAAACTTGTTCGACTCACGCGGCGGCGAAGGCGCCAGTGAGGACGCGCAGCGTCTATCCCACCGGCCCAGATGCGGCACTGGAGTTCAATCCGTATTAATCAAGTAATTTCCGGCGAAACCCTCGGGCTCGATTTCTGACAATTATTGACGGTAGGGATTGCCGGATGAACTTGCCAACCGGAGGATGGTCGATAACACTTGGATGGTCGCCAAACGCGACAGCAAGACAAAGAAGCCCGTATCCCAAAGAGGATGAAAACATGCTTACACGACGCGACTATCTTAAATATTCAGCGCTTGGCGGCGCAACACTTACCCTTCCGGCAAGTTTGTTGCACGCCCTTGAAACCGGCGACATCATCAAGCGGGCAATTCCCAAAACAGGCGAAGAGCTACCGGTTGTCGGCCTCGGCAGCTCGGCGACATTTCGTACTGTCGCTCAGAGCGACGATGTAACGGCATTGCAGGGAGTTTTCGAGACTTTGCTGGAGAACGGTGGAACCGTTTTCGATACTGCTCCTGGTTACGGGGCTTCGGAGGAGGTGGCCGGCCAGATCGTGAGGGATTTGGGTATTCACAACGATCTGTTCTGGGCGACGAAAGTTAACGTCGCGGAACGGGGCAGCGGAACTGCTGACGCAAAAGGGGCTCGCGCACAGATCGAACGCTCTTTCTCCTACATCGGTAAAGATCCGATTGACCTGATCCAGGTGCATAACCTTGGCGATGTGCAAACGCAGCTGGCGATTCTCCAGGAGTACAAGGAAGAAGGACGAGTGCGATACATCGGTGCGACATATACAGGTGCACGCCGTTATCCGGATCTCGCACAGGTCATGCGGAACTTTGACATCGACTTCATCGGTGTCGACTATGCCGTCGACAATCGTGAATCTGCGGAAATGATTCTGCCGCTCGCCAAGGAGCGCGGAATTGCCGTCCTGAGCTACGTCCCGTTTGGGCGCACGCGATTATGGTCACGTGTTCGTGGAATTGACGTGCCGGAATGGGCGACAGAGTTTGGTGCGGATTCATGGGGCAAATTCTTTATCAAATACGTCGCGTCACATCCGGCAGTCACTTGTGTGACGCCGGCCACGAGCAAGGCTACCCATATGCTGGACAACATCGGTGCGGCGTATGGTGCGTTGCCTGATCCGGCGACCCGCAAGCGCATGGAAGAGATGGTCGACGCACTTCCATCCGCCTGAACGACTGGAAATTTCCAAAAATGTAAGGGCCCGCGCTGGAGACTCCGCGGGCGATTTCCTATGATGGAGCCTTAGCCTGTAATGGACACAACAAATGGCCGGACACTTTTACGAAGAATTCGAGGTCGGGCAGACCTTCAGGCATGGCTTGACCCGGACAATAACCGAATCTGACAACGTCTGGTTCAGTGCGCTGACGCATAATCCTGCGCCGTTGCATCTCGACGCCGAGTACATGAAGCACACCGAGTTTGGCAGGCCGATTGTCAATAGCTGCCTTACGTTGGGCTTCATGGTTGGTATTTCAGTCGGCGATACGACTGTTGGCACAACGGTGGCCAATCTTGGCTGGGACGAAGTCCGTTTTCCTCATCCACTCTTCCATGGTGACACGATACGCGTGGAGACGGAGGTGCTTGAACTTCGCGACAGCAAGTCACGCCCTGATAACGGGATCGTTATTTTCGCGCATCGTGCTTTTAATCAGAACGAGGTTCTGGTCGGTGAGTGCAAACGGACCGCGCTGATGATGCGCAAACCTGCATGAGTCGCAGTTTTCTTTTTGTCCCGGCGGATAGCGAGAAAAAACTCGCAAAAGCAAGGGACTCCGGTGCCGACGCATTGATTTTAGATATCGAAGACTCGGTGCAAAACGAATCTAAAGCAAACGCGCGTCAACTTGCACGAGATTTTCTTGCCGATACCGGCGGCGCGAATCTCTGGGTGCGCATAAATGCGCTGGACACGAAAGACGCACTTGACGATCTGAGACAAATTATGCCGGCAGGGCCTTTTGGCATTGTCCTGCCGAAGTCCGAAGGTGCCAGAGACGTCAATCAACTCTCAATGCTGATCGACGTACTCGAGCAGGAAAGCGACCTGGCAGTGGGGCAGACCAGCATCCTGCCTATCGTTACCGAGCGGCCGGCCGCGCTGTTTCGGTTACATGAATATGCCGAGACGACATCGCGTCTGTATGGTTTGACCTGGGGTGCCGAGGACCTCAGTTCGGTCGTTGGGGCAACGTCCAACCGTGACGATGCCGGCAGATGGCTACCGCCTTATGAAATGGCGCGATCGTTGACACTATTCGCAGCAGCATCTGCCCGTGTACGCGCAGTTGATACGATCTTTACGGATTTTCACAATCTGGAGGGTCTTGCACACTATGCAGCGAACGCCCGTCGGGATGGATTTACCGGCATGCTTGCGATTCATCCTGACCAGGTTGATGTTATCAATGAGGCGTTCATGCCCTCAGCGAATGAAATCGAAAAAGCACAAAAGATTGCCGACCTGTTTAAAGCTAATTCTGAATCCGGTGTGCTCGGCATGGACGGCGAAATGATTGACCGCCCGCATTGGCTGCAGGCGCAAAGGATTCTGGAACTGGCAAGGCGATCTGACGGGAAAAAGAAATGAGCAAGATTTACGAAGTAAAAGATTCAGTCGCAGCACGGGCCCTTGTGGACAAGGCCGGCTATGAAGAAATGTACCGATGGTCAATTGACGACAATGAGGGATTCTGGGCGGAACAGGCGAAACGAATCGACTGGATTAAACCGTTTTCACGTGTCAAAGACGTGTCTTTCGCCAAAGATGACCTGCATATTCGCTGGTTCGACGACGGCACGCTCAACGCCTGTTACAACTGTGTCGATCGACACCTTGATACCAAAGCCGATGACGTTGCGATTATCTGGGAGGGTGACGATCCTTCGGTCGATCTGAAAATTACCTATCGCGAGCTGCATGCAAGAGTGTGTAAATTTGCGAATTGCCTGAAGGCCCTTGGCGCAAAGAAAGGCGATCGAGTCACCATATATATGCCGATGATCCCGGAGGCGGCGGTTGCCATGCTGGCCTGTGCGCGTATTGGCGCTGTGCATTCGGTGGTCTTCGGTGGGTTCTCTCCGGACGCATTGGCAGGTCGAATCGAAGACTGTGGTTCTACCATAGTGATTACGGCAGATCAGGGTGTGCGCGGAGCGAAGGCCATACCACTCAAAAACAACGTCGATCGGGCAGCCGAAAAACCGAACGTTACGACCCTGGAAAAAGTGCTCGTCGTCAAACACACAGGCGCAGCAATCGACTGGATTGACGGTCGGGATGCATGGTTGCATGAACTCGAAGCGGACGTTGATGCGAACTGCCCTTGTGAGGAGATGGGTGCGGAAGATCCGCTGTTCATACTTTACACATCCGGTTCGACCGGTAAACCAAAGGGTGTACTGCACACGACCGGCGGATACATGGTGTACGCGTCTTTTACGCATGAGCTCATTTTTGACTATCACCCGGGCGACATTTACTGGTGTACCGCCGACGTCGGCTGGGTCACCGGCCACAGCTACATTGTCTACGGACCGCTCGCGAACGGCGCGATCACACTGATGTTCGAAGGCGTTCCGAATTACCCGTCCGCATCGCGCTTTTGGGAGGTTTGCGATAAACACCAGGTGAATATCTGCTATACCGCCCCTACCGCGATTCGCGCGCTGATGCGAGAGGGCGATGAACCGGTCAAACGGACGTCGAGAAAAAGTTTGCGATTGCTCGGATCGGTAGGGGAACCTATCAACCCGGAAGCCTGGGAATGGTATTACAACGTCGTCGGTGAGGGGCGTTGTCCTATTGTCGATACCTGGTGGCAAACTGAGACGGGAGCTGCGCTGATCAGCCCGTTGCCTGGTGCAACGGCGTTGAAGCCAGGATCAGCAACCAAACCGCTGTTCGGTATTTGCCCGGAAGTTGTCGATAGCGACGGAAATATTCTAGAGGGAGCTGCCGAAGGGGTACTGGTTATTACTGACAGCTGGCCGGGACAGATGCGGACTGTCTATGGCGATCACCAGAGATTTATCGACACCTATTTCTCGACTTTCGAAGGCTGGTATTTCACCGGTGACGGCGTTCGGCGAGACGAAGATGGTTACTACTGGATCACCGGCCGAGTGGATGACGTACTGAACGTTTCCGGCCACCGCATGGGTACGGCTGAGGTGGAGAGTGCGCTGGTCGCCCACAAGGATGTCGCGGAAGCCGCGGTTGTCGGCTGCCCGCACGAAATCAAAGGGCAGGGTATTTATGCCTATGTGACGCTGATGACCGGTGTTTCTGCCAGCGACGAATTACGCGCTGAGCTGCGGCAGTGGGTGCGCAAGGAAATAGGCCCCATAGCGACACCAGATTTCATTCAGTGGGCACCAGGTTTGCCGAAAACACGTTCCGGAAAGATCATGCGGCGAATTTTGCGAAAGGTCGCGGAAAATGACTACGGGAACCTGGGGGATACTTCGACACTGGCCGATCCGGCTGTTGTCGAGAGTCTTGTCGCAAATCGTCTGAATCGATAATCCGCATTTGCCGCGCTGTGGCAGCCCGGGATTTTCGTTATTGAGATCCTGCGGGGCGAACAAGGAGTGGTTTGCTGTCAATGGTCTTGTCGAAACTTTGCTGCAGTTCAATCGGGTCGAAACGATCCGCGAATTCCTGATAAGCGCTGACCATCGCCTCCAGCACCGCGTCGTGATGAAATTTAAGATCGCGGCAAACTTCGCGGACTGCATCGACCGGGTCAAGATATTCCCCCTCCTTGCCTACGAGCAATTGCATCATTGAATCGCGCGTGTTTTCGGCAATCTTTAACGGATTGTTGTGTCGCGGCAGGACTGTCGTCTGGTCGAGGCGGAATATGCTTTTCAGCGCGGTTCGGCTTGCCAGAAGCTCGGTCGTACCGTCGACGAATTCCTTGAGAACCCGGCCCGCATTTTCCATGAGTTCGAAAGGATTGGTCGATGGGTGAATTTCCGATCGATCGATTCCGAGACCCGTCATAAACGAATCAAGCAGTTTGGCGGCATCAGCTGCGACCACTTCCTGTTTTGATGGTGCGGGAGCGAACGGATTCTGCTGAACGTCGACCTTGCCGGTTTTGGCGGCCGCTTGCTTTGCTTTTGATTCGCCACCGAACAATGCGACCTGAAATGCGTTGTCACCCATGATTGCGTCTTCATCCAGCATCTGAATTCCACTCCGGAGCGAGCATTCGTCGACCAGTTGCTCGATGTGATCGGGAACGACCGTCATCGGTTCCGGCGGTGGCATGTCCAGCCCCTGGCCTTCATCAAGCGAGACGACGAATTCGAAATCGCCCATGCGCAATCGGTCGCCGTGAAATAGACGTCGCGGATTGCCCTTTCCAAGAGGTTCGATATCTTCGTTGACGTAAACGCCGTTGCTGCTGACGTCGGCGAGGTAGAACGCCCCGCTTTGGAAGTCGATTGTCGCGTGTTTTCCAGATATGAACCTGTCAGGGTCAGGCAGAATCCAGTCGTTCTCAAGGGAACGCCCGATCGTGCCGCCATTCTTTCGGAATACGCGAATGTGGTCGTCGCCGACTATGTCCTTATGTTCACTGACAATTTCAAGCTGCAGTGGCATCTCAAGTCTCAGTCCATTTTCATGCAGGCCTGCTGTAACAGCGCAGGTCATAGCGCAATATATTGCCGGTTTATCAGTGAGTTCCGCTGCCTATCAGTTCACATAAATCGACTTGCCGCGCCGTGTTAACGTGTCATATATGTATTGCAGAGCCCATATATGGATATCTCGATCTGACCAACAATCGGCCGGTCAAAGCCTGTCTTTTTGGGTACACTAGCCGCCCTTCAAGGCAGGCGATCGGCGCAGTGGCCGGCTCAACATGGCAGAAAAAACGATATTCAAAGTGATTTTCATGAACCAGGGTCAGATCTACGAGATCTATGCCCAAAATGTTGGTCATGGCGCGATGTTCGGTTTTGTTGAAGTCGAGCAAATCGTTTTCGGCGAACGTACCACCGTCGTGGTCGATCCGTCGGAAGAAAAAATAAAGACCGAATTCCAGGGCGTTAAGCGAACTTATCTGCCAATGCATTCAATTATCCGGATTGACGAAGTCGACAAGCAGGGAACGAGCAAGATTTCGAAAGCTGAAGGTAGCAACGTCGCTCAGTTTCCGATCCCGGTTTATACGCCAGGTGGCAGCAACAAGACATAGTAGCTTCTTGCAAATTGCCGCGTAAACCACGTTACGGGTGCGGCAAGAGTGAGATTCTTTATATTGTCAAAGGCCGGTAATTTCGACGCGTATAAGCTCACTCCGACTCTTTTTTGCTGGTCGCTCGCAGGTTGCTTCGGTATCATCGCGGTCACCCCAATCCCGCTCCAGTTTCCAGACCAGGAAGTAGTTTGTCCACACCCGCAATTGACCTGCAGGCCGACATAATCGATACCTTTATTGAGTTGCCGGGGCAGTCAGCGTTATCGGCCTTTCGAATTGAGAAACTGGTTGACGATCTGCGTCATATCGATTCCAGAGTTGATCGGCTGAGTGCCCGATTCAGCTACTTTCTAAGCGCGCGAGGAAAATTTTCGCCGGTTGAACTTGAACGACTGGATGCTCTGTTGTTGTCGGGAGAGGTGGCTCTCGCGTTTTCGCCGGATGCTCAGTTGATTTACACCGCACCCCGGCCCGGCACCATCTCGCCGTGGTCGAGCAAAGCCACTGATATTGCCCGGGCCTGCCATCTGGACCGTGTCTCGAGAATCGAACGCGGCATCTGTTATGCCCTGGAATGTTCGGATCCTCTGTCCGGGAGCGAATTGCAAGTGCTAGGCAGCTCGCTTATCGATCGGATGACAGAATTTCAATTCTCAAGCGCGGATGCTGCCGGCGTCCTGTTCGACACGCATGATCCGGCACCGCTGACGATCATTCCTCTCCTTGTGGACGGAGCTGCCGCTCTGCATGTCGCCAATCGCGAATTGGGTCTCGCCCTGTCCAACGATGAGATTGACTACCTCGTCACGAACTACCGCAGGCTCGATCGTAACCCGACCGATGCTGAATTGATGATGTTCGCGCAAGCGAATTCGGAACACTGCAGACATAAGATATTCAATGCTGACTGGATCATCGACGGCGAAGAGCAACCCGAAAAACTTTTCGGCATGATCCGAAGTACGACCGAGGCGAGTCCGGAAGGCATTGTTTCTGCTTACTCCGACAACGCGGCGGTAATGGACGGGTGGCCGGGAAGTCGACTGATGCCGAGAGCCGGAGATCGACGATTCGAATATACGGATGAATCCATTCAGATCCTGATGAAAGTCGAAACGCACAATCATCCGACAGCCATATCTCCATTTCCCGGCGCCGCTACCGGTGCCGGTGGTGAAATTCGCGACGAAGGGGCGACAGGTCTCGGTGCCAAGCCGAAGGCGGGACTGACAGGATTCACCGTCTCGCACTTGCGCATTCCCGGCTTTGCTCAACCATGGGAAACAGATTTTCCCCGTCCGGATCGTATGGCCACCCCGTTGCAGATTATGCTGGAGGGCCCGATAGGCGGAGCCGCATTTAACAACGAATTCGGACGACCGAATCTCCTCGGATATTTTCGCAGCTATGAATCCGCTATCCCGGGTTTGCCGGACAACGAGATTCGTGGATATCACAAGCCAATTATGATCGCCGGCGGTGTCGGCAATGTCCGACCGGCACATGCGCGCAAGATTGACGTTCCGGTTGGCGCAAGCATCATTGTCCTTGGTGGACCCGCCATGCTGATCGGGCTTGGCGGCGGTGCGGCATCCAGCCTTGCCAGCGGTGCGAGCTCAGAGGATCTGGATTTCGCGTCTGTGCAGCGAGGCAATCCGGAAATGGAACGCCGCGCCCAGGAAGTGATCGATCGTTGCTGGGCAATGGGAGATGACAATCCGATATTGCTGATTCACGACGTCGGTGCTGGTGGCTTGTCAAACGCTGTACCGGAGGCCGTCGATCACAGCAAACATGGAGCAAAGGTGGAAATTCGCGACGTGCCCAATGCTGAGCGTGGCATGTCTCCCATGGGTATCTGGTGCAACGAGGCCCAGGAACGCTACGTATTGATTGTATCAGCCGATCGAACAAGGGAATTCGCAAACATTTGCGAGCGCGAGAATTGTCCGCATGCGGTAATCGGTGAATTGACGGAAGAAGAACGGCTGATAGTCAACGACAGCGAGTTTGGCAATCGTGTCGTTGACATGCCGATGGAAATGTTACTCGGCAAGGCGCCGAAAATGACCTGCGACGTCGAGCGAGTAGTCCGTCAGATACCGGATCTTGTTCTTGATGGAATCGAACTGGAAGAGGCAGTATTTCGCGTGTTGCGGTTTCCGGCAGTCGCGGATAAAACTTTCCTGATACATATCGGGGACCGGACCGTCGGTGGCCTGTGCGTACGTGATCAGTTCGTCGGCCCGTGGCAAGTACCGGTCAGCGACGTCGCGATTACCGCGAGTGGCTACGAAAGTCGAACGGGAGAAGCGATGGCCATGGGCGAGCGTACACCGTTAGCTTCGCTTAACGCGCCAGCGTCCGGACGCATGGCCGTCGGTGAGGCGATTACCAACATTGCGGCCGCGGCCATTGACGACATCGGCAAAATCCGGCTTTCGGCTAACTGGATGGCAGCGGCCGGACACCCGGGGGAAGATGCGAATCTTTTCGATACGGTAAAGGCGGTGGGATCCGAATTGTGCCGGGAGCTGGGTATTGCAATTCCGGTTGGCAAGGACTCCCTGTCGATGCGGACACGCTGGCAGCACGATGAAACCGACTACCAGGTGGTTGCTCCGGTCTCTTTGATTATTTCGGCATTCGCACCGGTGAATGACATCAACCGACACCTGACACCCCAGCTTCGGTTTGTCGAAGAACCCAGCCAACTGGTCCTGATCGACCCTGGCGTAGCGGCGAATCGCCTCGGCGGCTCTTGCCTGGCGCAGGTTTATGGACGTTATGGTGGCGACACACCGGATCTCGATCATCCGCAACGCCTGCGCGGGTTTTTCAAGGCAATTCAGATACTTAACAAGAAAGACCTGGTGCTGGCGTACCATGACCGTGCGGATGGTGGTTTGCTGGCAACCGTAGCGGAGATGATGTTTGCGGGACGGCTTGGCGCGTCACTGCATTTGGCCGGGTCAGAGCCGGAATTGCTTGCACAGCTTTTCAGTGAAGAGCTTGGCGCAGTCGTGCAGGTCGCTGACAGCAAACTTGCCCAGGTTTATGACGTGCTTGAGCGATGTGGCGTCCGATGGACAAAAATTGGTCATGTCAATCCGAACGACCAGCTGTCAATTTGCAACGACGATGAATTCGTACTGTGTGTCGATCGCACTCGCCTGCATCGGGCGTGGTCGGAAACTTCCTGGCAAATGCAATCTTTGCGTGACAACCCTGAAACTGCGCTGGAAGAATTCGATGCAATTCTGGACGTCGACGATCCCGGTCTGAACGTTCTGCTGACGTTCGATGTGGCTGAAAAATCCAAGTCAGCGATGGTCGGCGGCAACAAGCCGCGCATCGCAATTCTGCGTGAGCAGGGAGTTAACAGCCAATACGAAATGGCCGCCGCATTTATGCGGGCCGGGTTCGAGGCGGTTGACGTGCATATGAGTGATCTGGTCGGTTCGCGTGACAGTCTGTCGAACTACCATGGGCTGGTCGCATGCGGTGGATTTTCTTTCGGTGATGTATTGGGTGCTGGCGGCGGCTGGGCCAAGTCCATTTTGTTCCAGTCCGCGCTTCGTGACGGGTTCGCGGAATTTTTCGGACGCGGTGATTCCTTCTCGCTCGGAGTTTGCAATGGATGCCAGATGCTGTCTCATCTTAGGGAGTTGATTCCCGGAGCCGAAAATTGGCCCAGATTCCTGCGCAACAAATCCGAACAGTTCGAAGCGCGATTAAACCTTGTCGAGATTTTCGACAGTCCGTCAATTTTTCTCTCTGGTATGGCGGGATCACGTATCCCCATCGCGACATCGCATGGAGAAGGGCGAGCAACGTTCGCCGGTGACGAAGCAATGCGAAATGCGAAAGTCACGCTTCGGTATGTAGACAACTATGGTGCGATCGCGGAGAAGTATCCGGCAAATCCCAACGGCTCCATAGGCGGTATTTGCGGATTGACCAGCGCAGATGGTCGGGTGACGATAACGATGCCGCATCCGGAACGCGTTGCGCGTACGTCACAGAATTCGTGGCATCCCGATAACTGGGATGACGATGGTCCCTGGATGCAGATGTTCCGCAACGCAAGGCTGTCCGTTGGGTAACAACCGAACCGGTCGTTACGCAATCTGACGTATCCGATGTCACTCCGGCGACGTGGGTCAACAGCAATTGTCGCATGCTGACTTTCGACCGGCGCCGGGAAAAGGCATTATCAAACGAATAGCTCATCCGATCGAATAGAAAACTCGAGGACAATACGCATGCGAAAATTTCTGACAATCGCTTTTCTGTTAGCGCTGGCCGGATGTCAGTCTGGGAAGCCACCCGAACAGCAGCCAGCCAGTTTTGCGTTGTCTTTTTCGGCAGATGCATCGAGTGAGGCGCTCGACGGCCGCCTTTTGCTGATACTTTCCAAGGACGATAAAAGCGAACCGCGTTTCCAGGTCAGGCCTGGCGTCAATGCTGTGCAGATCTTTGGCATGAATGTCGATGATATGGCGCCGGGTGATGTCATTGCTCTGGATGAATCCGTGTTCGGATATCCGCATGACAGCCTGTCTGAGTTACCGCCGGGTGAATATTTTGTGCAGGCACTCTTGCACAAGTACGAGACGTTTACATTGAGCAATGGCAAGTCGGTCAAGTTGCCGATGGATCAGGGAGAGGGCCAGCAATGGGCAGAGTCGCCTGGCAATATCTACAGCGAGCCGCGAATCGTCCAGGTTGGCCGGGCCGCAACAGCGATTCCGATTGTTATGGAGACGGTTATTGCCGCGATCGAGCCGCCGACTGACACCGACTTCATCAAACACGTGAAGATCAGGAGCGAATTGCTCAGCGAATTCTGGGGCAGGGACATGTATCTCGGCGCGCATGTTCTCCTGCCAGCAGGATTCGATGAACATCCGCAAGCCAGGTACCCGCTGGCCGTTTTTCACGGGCATTTTCCGGCAGACTTTGCGGGGTTCCGGACAGAGCCGCCGGATGCGAACCTCGAGTGCGAACCAAACGAACGGGAACAGTTGACTTGCTACAACCGTATTCGCCAGCAGGAAGCCTATGACTTTTATCAGAAATGGATCGGGCCTGATTTTCCACGCATGCTGATCATCCAGGTGCAACACGCCAACCCATATTACGACGACAGTTACGCCGTCAATTCAGCGAACCTCGGCCCCTACGGTGACGCAATTACCTACGAACTGATTCCTTATATCGAGAAGCAGTTTCGTGGTATCGGCGAAGGTTGGGCGAGGTTTCTCTACGGAGGATCAACCGGTGGCTGGGAGGCATTCGGTGTACAGGTCATGTACCCGGACGAATTCAACGGCACGTTTGCGTCATGCCCTGACTCACTGGATTTTCGCCATTATTCGGCCGTCAATATTTATGACGATGAAAACGCCTATCGCATGGAAGGAGATTTCAACACGGTTGAACGCCCTGCCTATCGAGATTACCTGGGCAATATTTCCGTCACGATGGAAGATGAAAATCACATGGAGCTGGTCATCGGCGACAAAACGCGTTCGGGCGGGCAGTGGGATATCTGGGAGGCAGTTTTCTCGCCAATGGGTGAAGACGGTTACCCGATGCGAATCTGGGACAAGAAGACTGGTGTCATCGACCACGAGGTTGCAGCGTACTGGAAGGAAAACTACGACATGCGCCATATTCTCGAGCGCGACTGGGACACGCTGGGACCAAAACTCGAGGGAAAGCTCCACGTGTTCGTCGGCGATATGGACAACTATCACCTGAACAACGCCGTCTATCTTTTGGAGGATTTTCTGGAGAAGTCAACCAACCCTTATTACAGCGGTGTGGTTGACTATGGAGACAGGCAGGAACATTGCTGGAACGGTGACCAGGAAAACCCTAACTACATTTCACGATTGCGGTACAACTCGATGTACGTACCCAGGATACTTGAAAGGCTTCTCACGACGGCGCCCGACGGGGCAGATCTGACCAGCTGGCGGTACTGAAAGAGGTGGACTGATGATTGCGTTTTTACTCTCAATTTTTCTCGCGCAGGGTGTTAGTGACGTCAGCATTGTCATCGGCATGGAGGGCCCGGCGAATTCGTTTTCGGTGAATGAAGAAAACCTTGGAATGCGTCTCGTGATTCGACATACGAATGCGACCGGCGGCGTCCATGGCAGGCAGCTCATTCCTGCCACCCGATCACGAGGTTCCGATGACCCGGTAGAACAGCAAATCACCAACGCGAGGTTGCTTGTCGAAGAAGATGACGCGTTCCTGCTGTTTAATTTCGGTGGGCCGGCCTCTGTGCAGATCGGCGATTACGCGATGAAAAACGATGTGCCATATCTATTTCCCCACACGGCATTGCTGACCGTTGATGGTGATCGGCACGTGTTCACGTCTTACCCGCGTTACGAAGGTGAGTCGCGTGCGATGCTGACCTACCTGTCGCGTGATCGTGGAATTGACAGAATTGCCATCATTCATGCGCCGAATATTTACGGTGAATACTTCGCAGGTCGCGCCAAGTCACTCGCCGACGATCTCGATTATCATTTTGTCGGTGCACAGGCGCTGGCGTCAAACGCGGGCAGCGCCACTGCCGAAATGGCTCACTTGAAAACGCTGAAGCCGGATGCTGTTGTGATGGCGCTCTACCCCGAAGGAGCTCGCAAAGTTGTCGAGGCCAAGGCTGCACTCGACTGGAACGTGCCGCTTGTATCGTCCGGGCCGCTGACCGACGAGCAGTATCTCAACATTGCCGGTGGACGGGCGGAGGGCACACTGGGTTTTTGTCATTATCCCGATCCGAATGAAAGCGATGCACCTGGCGTGGCCACCTATCGGAAGCTGATGGCCGAATATTTTCCGGGCCACGAACTGAATCGATATTCGTTGTACGGCTATGTATTCGGCAGACTGGTCATTGAGGGTTTGGAGCGCGCGGGCAGGGACCTGACCAGGAACGCTTTTCTCGATGGCATGGAGTCCATCCGGGGCTGGGATTCTGGCGGAATCCTGCCACCCGTCAGTTTTTCGCGAACGGATCATCATGCGCAGGACGCAGGTTTTATTTGTGAACTGGAAGACGGTCGATTTAAACCACTGACCGACTGGCTGGCACCGTAGGTTTCTGTCGCGGCGCCAGAACGGGCCGACTGCTATTATTAGTAATGACAATGAAGAAGGGTGGGTCATGAAAAACATACTGATTTCGATGGTTATTTCCTTTTTGCCAACTGCATTGTTCGCACAGGACCAGGCAAGCTACCAATGTACGATGGGTGAGCTGACTCGGCGGGTCGAAATCATGCATGAAACTGGCGTTACGGTGCCTTGCGAGGTCCACTACTACAAGGATACTGAAGCGCCTGGGGACAATCAGGTTTTGTGGCGGGCGATGAGCGAAGAAGGTTATTGCGAGGCAAAGGCCACCGAATTTATTGCGAAGCTTTCCAGTATGGGCTGGAACTGCGGCACGTCAGCGTCCCGGGACGAATCAACGGACATGGATGAAGAAGCGGAAACGGACGATGATACTGGCGCGTTGGCGCCCGCTGAAGACGAAATTGAATTGCCTGATATAGAGACTAACTGAGTTACTAGGCAGACGTTTTTAGGCCGCCATTACTTTCCTGGACAAAAAAGCGGCGGACCTTGATGGCGCGGGACAGTTTGCCGCGCCTGACGAAGCACTGGTAGAACATGTCTTTCAATATCTCGAGAAGCACTCCGGCCTGTGCGCGATTCAAAAGCGGCAAATTTTCCTCTTCGCCTGTGTCAAAAATGACCTTTTTGATTGGCTCGAAGCTGTCATCATCGATTTCCGCAATGTCCTGCGCAACCATCACTTCGTCGAACGCGCGTAACTTGCCGCTGTCGCCCAGGGCCGAAAACGAGCTAAGTGCCGCGCGGCGGCACATTGACGCGAATGCATTGAAATTATTACTCGAATAACAGGATAGCGCTTCGCGAAACAGCAGTTCGGTATGTTTGGGCAAGTAAGAAAACTGAAACCGTTCCTTGGGCCGTTCGAGCTCGATGAAATTTCGATAAAGCTCGATCGAATCGTCGTTGAATTGTTTAACTGCGAATCGCAAAAAAACCGGTGCGTTACATGCGTCGCACTGAAAGACCAGTCCGATATGCTTGGGTTTGATCTTTGAAAGGTTTTCGAATTCGGGAATCGACTGCGGCGACATGTGGGCGTAGACGCCGCAATAGGGACACTCCAGGCCGAATTGCTCTTCGGCCTCGCGAATGATCCCTCTGTTTCGCTCGATTGTAATCGCCATTATTATTTCCAACCCTGACTGATTATGTTTTTATTTAGGTCAGACAGGTAGTTAGCAGTATATCCTCAGCGCGCCGTTGCGCCCTCATTGTTAGACATAATATCGCTCTAGTTCTCACCCCAGGCTCCAATAGCATCCCTGGCCTTGTCATTGTCCGGACGGGCGATGAGCGCATCACGGCTGAGCGTGACTTTAAACCTGGCACCATCAGCCATGGGCACATAAGTAGCGGTACCGTAGTGAGCGTCAACGCCCGGCATCAGAATCGGAAAACGGCGGGCAAAATGCCAGATATCTACACGCGATTCCGATGTTAGTGAGTGAACCGTACGCGCTTCGGTTAGCTCTCGATCAATTTCGGCATAGCGGCCGCTGAGCCGATCCAGTTGATAGATTGGATCGAGACCCAGGACTGTCATCGGCGGTTTCCAGGTCACAATCTTCGCGTCCATCTGCCATTCGTCACCTCGCAAAGTGAAGAACAGATCATCTTTGCCAGGCACCATGATAGTTGCGCGAAATTCATTCGATGAGATACGCCTGAATTCGATTCTCGAAACGAGCTGTTCGTCAATCAATCGTCCGTAGCTCAGGTAGCTGAGCAGTAGCATCCCGCTCGCGCCGGCTACCGCCAGAGAGATAATCCAACTGACGCAGGAACCGCCGGCACGCAGGAGGTGTCGACGGCGAACGCAACGAAGCATGTAGGTCAGGAAGTAAATTGCGAGGACCGCAGATACGACACCGACTATGACCAGTATCGTCATCAGGTGTCGAGCCGCTTGTACTTAATTCGGTGCGGACTATCGGCTGCGCTGCCAAGGCGACGTTTTCGATCTTCTTCGTATTCCGAATAGTTGCCCGGGAACCAGACAACCTCGCTGTCACCCTCGAAAGCCAGGATGTGAGTCGCGATTCGATCGAGAAACCATCGATCATGCGATATGACGATTGCCGAACCGGGAAACTCCAGCAGCGCCTCCTCAAGCGCCCGAAGCGTCTCTACGTCCAGGTCATTGGTCGGTTCATCGAGCAACAGCAGGTTGCCGCCGGCCTTCAGCATTTTGGCCAGGTGAACCCGATTGCGCTCCCCGCCTGAAAGAAGTCCGATCTTTTTTTGCTGCTCAACGCCGCGAAAATTGAACCGACCGACATAAGCGCGGGACGGGGTTTCATATTTGCCTACAGTGATGAGATCCTGTCCCTCGGAGATTTCCTCCCAGATTGTTTTGTCGTTGTTGAGACTATCCCTGGATTGATCAACGCTCGAAATCTGCACGCTATCGCCCAACCGGATTTTTCCGCTGTCCGGCTTCTCAGCGCCGATGATCATTCTAAAGAGCGTGGTCTTGCCGGCGCCGTTTGGACCGATAATCCCAGCAATGCCACCGGCTGGGAGTGAAAAACTCAGTGAATCCATCAGCAGTTTGTCACCGAACGCTTTCTTCAGATCGGTCGCCTCAATGACAACATCGCCGAGGCGGGGTCCTGGTGGGATGTATATCTCGTTGGTTTCATTGCGTTTTTGGTAGGTCTGAGACGAGATTTCGTCAAACTGCCTGAGTCTCGCTTTGGATTTTGCCTGTCGACCCTTGGGGTTCGAACGCACCCATTCGAGCTCAGATTGCATCGCCTTCTGGCGAGCCTTCTCAGAGGCATCTTCCTGTTGCAGTCGATTTTGCTTTTGTTCGAGCCATGACGAGTAGTTGCCTTCCCAGGGAATGCCGTGGCCGCGATCCAACTCAAGGATCCAGCCAGCGACGTTGTCGAGAAAATAACGATCATGGGTAACGGCGATGACTGTGCCCGGATATTCTTCGAGAAAGCGCTCAAGCCAGGCGACCGATTCCGCGTCCAGATGATTTGTCGGTTCGTCGAGGAGTAGCATGTCCGGCTCCGACAAAAGCAGCCGACAAAGGGCGACCCGGCGTTTTTCACCACCGGATAATTTTGTCACATCAGCATCCCACGGCGGCAGACGAAGGGCATCGGCGGCGACATCCAGTTTTCGATCGAGCTCCCAGGCGCCGGCTGATTCGATGGCGTCCTGAAGTTTGCCCTGCTCTTCGAGCAACGAATTCATTTGCTCATCGTCCATCGGCTCGGCAAACGCCATACTGATTTCATTGAAACGGTCGAGCAGTGCCTTGGTCGCAGCGACCCCCTCTTCAACGTTACCGCGCACGTCCTTGTCGGGATCGAGCGCGGGCTCTTGCGGCAGGAAACCAATTTTGATGCCAGGCTGGGGCCGGGCTTCTCCTTCAAATTCTGTATCGAGAGCAGCCATTATCCGCAGCAGCGTCGATTTGCCCGAACCGTTAAGGCCCAACACGCCGATCTTCGCGCCGGGGAAGAAGCTGAGAGAGATGTCCTTGATGATGAATCGTTTGGGCGGGACTATTTTGGCCACCCGGTTCATCGTATAAATGTATTGCGCCATGCTGACTCTGCGATTAAAAACGAAGCGACTATTATAGAGAGAAATATAGGGTATGCTGCGTTCGTCGCGAAATTGGACACAAATCGAAAAAAACAAAGTGACCAATAACGGAAAAGCATCTGTTTGGGTGTACAAGGGCGAGGAACTTGCCCGGTACGGTTTTGGCGACGGCCATCCATTTGGTTCCGATCGTCACGAAGTGTTTCATAACGAGTTGGCACGCGCCGGACTGGGAGACGTTGTTCATTATGCGTCGCCCAGAAGAGCCAGCGTCGATGAACTGGCGCTTTTTCACTCGCCTGACTACATCAATTTCGTTTCGAAAAAATCACAGGAAGGCAGTGGCTTTCTGGACGCTGGTGATACACCCGCGTTTCCGGGAATCTTTGAAATCGCGTCTGACGTCGTTGGAACCACCCTGGCTGCGGTTGATGCCGTTATGCTGGGAGAGGCGGCGCGCGCATTTGTACCAATCGCGGGGCTGCACCACGCCGGGCGCGAACACGCTGCCGGCTTTTGTGTATTTAATGACTGTGGGGTGGCGGTCGAGTACCTTCGCCACAAATATGGACTGCGGCGCATCGCCTACGTGGATATTGATGCACACCACGGCGACGGCGTGTATTACGGATTCGAGGATGATCCGGACCTGGTTTTCGCCGATATCCATGAGGATGGTCGATACCTCTACCCGGGAACCGGTGCTGCCGGCGAAACCGGCAAAGGCCGTGCCGCCGGGACCAAATTGAATATACCGCTGGCACCCGGCGCCGGAGATGCAGAATTTGACGATGCCTGGTCCGAGGTTCAAGCGCACATCGACGCTTCATGCCCGGAATTCATCATCTTTCAATGTGGTGCTGACAGCCTGGAAGGCGACCCGATTACGCATCTTCGTTTTACAGAAAATGCTCATGCAAAGGCAGCGCGCGAGCTGTGTCGCCTGGCCGTGAAGCACTGTGAGGGCCGAATAGTTGCTACCGGGGGGGGCGGATACAACCGCCAGAATGTCGCCCGGGCGTGGACCCGCGTCGTGCAGTCATATGCCGAATCGACGTAACGGAGCGCAGTCTTCGATTCTTTCGCGACACGGCTATCCTGTCATGTACAATTCCGCAGTTTTTTGATCCCGTAAAAAAATCGGGATCGAACCAGGAATTTTCGCGATTGGTTCACCTATCGTCAGGACTGACTGAATTCCTGGTTCGACCTCTTATTGCACTTCAATCCGGAGCACACCTTCCGCATGTTTGCCGAAACGACATCACTAGAAGTTTTTGACCGTGAACTTTTCCGCGTTATCGCCAGCGAATCCCGCCGTCAGGAAGAGCACATCGAGCTTATCGCCTCAGAGAACTATGCAAGCCCGAGGGTGTTGGAAGTGCAGGGGTCGGTGCTGACCAACAAATATGCTGAGGGCTATCCTGGCAAGCGTTATTACGGTGGGTGCGAGTACGTTGACATAGCAGAGAACCTTGCAATCGAACGCGCCAAAAAACTTTTCGGTGCTGACTACGCCAATGTGCAACCGCACTCTGGTTCTCAGGCGAACGGCGCCGTTTGCATGGCTCTGCTCAATCCCGGTGACCCGATACTCGGAATGAGCCTCGCGGCTGGCGGCCACCTCACACATGGCTCCAAAGTGAATTTCTCCGGAAAACTTTATAATGCTGCTCAATACGGAGTCGACGCGAAAACCGGCTACATCAACTATGACGAAGTGCAGGCACTGGCAAAAGAGCACAAACCGCGCATGATAATTGCCGGTTTCTCGGCTTACTCGCGAGTCATCGACTGGCAGCGGTTTCGCGATATAGCCGATTCCGTAGGGGCCTACCTGATGGCTGATATGTCTCATGTCGCCGGCCTCGTGGCCACCGGGCATTACCCAAATCCCATACCGGTTGCCGACGTCGTAACAACGACAACACACAAGACATTACGGGGTCCCCGCGGTGGGCTGATCGTTGCCCGCCAGAACGATGAGTTAACCAGGAAATTCAGCTCACTGGTGTTCCCGGGTACACAAGGCGGGCCATTGATGCATGTCATCGCCGCGAAGGCCGTGGCGTTGCTCGAGGCGATGAGTCCGGATTTCAAAAAATATCAGGCTAATGTTGTAGAAAACGCCAGAGTAATGGCAGCAGAATTTATGAACAGGGGTTATGACATTGTTTCCGGCGGCACCGAAAATCACCTGATGCTGGTGAGCTTCCTGGGCAAGGACCTCACCGGAAAAGATGCTGATGCTGTTCTTGGGCGAGCAAATGTAACGGTCAACAAGAATGCGGTGCCGAACGATCCCCGGTCGCCGTTTGTAACGAGTGGTCTGAGGCTCGGGACGCCCGCCATTACGACGCGTGGTTTCAAGCCTGATGAGGTACGCATGCTGACCAACTGGATTTGCGACATTCTCGAAGATATCAGTGACGACGTCATGGTTCAGAGAGTGAGAGGACAGGTCATAGAGTTATGCAAGCGCTTTCCGGTATACGCATAATTCAATGCTATCCTGAGTAAAACGCTCAGCGGGTCGCATTACGATGCATTGTCCTTTTTGCAGTAACGAAGAAACCAAAGTCATCGATTCCCGACTTGCCGGCGATGGTCGGCAGATCCGGCGTCGCAGACAGTGTCTTGACTGCAACGAAAGATTCACAACTTTTGAAAGTGCGGAACTGGTCATGCCACGTCTCATTAAGTCGGACAACAGCCGCCAGCCGTTCGACGAGTCCAAACTCAGAAACAGCATGGTTCGGGCATTAGAGAAGAGGCCGGTTTCAGCAGATGATCTTGAGCAGGCCATCGGGCGCCTGGTGCACAATCTTCGCACTATGGGCGAACGAGAGGTTCCGTCGCGTCTGATCGGAGAGATGGTGATGGAAGAATTGCGCCAGCTGGACGAGGTCGCTTATGTTCGATTTGCCTCTGTCTATCGCAGCTTCCAGGACGTTACGGAATTTCAGGACGAGATAGCGCGATTGCAGAAGATTACTGATGCAAGTGCGTCGCGCGAACAACTCTCATTATTGCCAGACCTGTTCGGAAAGACGTAGCGTCATGTCCGGGTTCACTTCGGCAGATCATGATTACATGGCGCGTGCATTGCGGCTTGCGAGTCGGGGGCTATATACGGCGCATCCGAATCCGCGCGTTGGCTGCATCATAGTCAATTCCGGTGCGGTGGTTGGAGAGGGTTGGCATCAAAAATCCGGTGGTGCACACGCTGAAGTTAACGCGCTGAATGAATCGGGCGAAAAGGCTCGTGGCGGGAAGGTCTACGTAACGCTTGAGCCCTGTTCTCATCATGGCAAAACGCCGCCCTGCGTCGACGCGCTGATCAATGCCGGTATTGCAGAGGTGGTCGTCGCAATGATCGATCCGAATCCCAAAGTGACTGGCGGAGGAATTGTCAAATTACAAAATGCAGGTATCAAGGTGACAGCAGGCCTGATGCAGGCGGAAGCGCGGGCATTGAACAGAGGGTTTATTTCCCGCGTTGAAAGAGGTCGGCCATTCGTACGGCTCAAGATTGCGGCTAGCCTTGATGGCAGAACGGCGATGGCAAGCGGTGAAAGCCAGTGGATCACGGGAGAGGCCGCGCGTAAGGATGTGCAAAGGCTGCGAGCGTCATCAGGCGCGTTATTGACCGGGGTCTCGACGGTGATTGCCGACGATCCTTCGCTGACGGTGCGTGATCCATCAATAGATCACGGGGAGCTGCAGCCGCTTCGCGTGATTCTTGACGGCGAACTGAAAATGCAATCATCGGCCCGAATGCTGGGCGCGCCCGGAAAAACCGTGGTGTTCTGTACAGATGATCGGCGTCGGCGGGTACTCGAAAAAGCTGGCGCAGAAATCCAGATCGCGACTGAAGTAGCCGGTAGGGTCGATTTGCTGTCGGTCATGCGAAAACTCGCGGAATTCGAGATCAATGATCTCCTGGTCGAGGCCGGGCCTACCCTGGCCGGAAGTCTGCTGTCGGCCGGGCTGGTGGACGAACTTGTTATTTATCAGGCGCCCCATTTGATGGGCAGCGAGACACGCGGTATGGTCACGACGCCTGAATGGCTGGCGCTTGAACAAAGACTGGCGCTCGATATTGTTGATGTGAGAAAGATCGGCTGCGACATACGCATTTTGGCCAGGCCCGCAGAAAAAGATTAAGAATAATAATGTTTACCGGAATCATCAAAGCAGTTGGAGTAGTGGCACTGGCAGACCGGCGCGAGGGCGACATGCGCCTGACGATCCGGTCGGACGACCTTGCCTGGCAAGAATTCGAAGCAGGTGAGAGCATTTCCGTAAATGGCGTCTGCCTGACCGCGGTGGAATTACTGGACAACGGCTTCGTGGCAGACGTTTCTATGGAGACACTCGAGGTTACTGCACTTCGAGGGCTGTCGGCTGGCGGGCGAGTCAATCTCGAACCGTCGCTCAGTCTGGGAGAGCGGCTGGGTGGGCATCTGGTAAGCGGTCACGTCGACTGTATTGGTACCATAATGTCTCGCGAGGCACGTGCCCGCTCGGTTAAACTCGAGATCGAGATACCTGCTGCGTTCCGTCGTTATGTAGCGAGAAAGGGCTCGGTTTGTATCGACGGTGTTAGCCTTACCGTCAATGAGGTATCGGACACCGTCTTCAGCGTCAATATCATTCCACACACCGTGACCGTAACAATAATGGGCGATTATCAGAAAGGTAC
This sequence comes from Pseudomonadota bacterium, assembly GCA_027621915.1. Lineage (GTDB taxonomy): Bacteria > Pseudomonadota > Gammaproteobacteria > Steroidobacterales > Woeseiaceae > SZUA-117. The sequence goes on along the minus strand of JAQCAD010000040.1, from coordinate 6,629 downwards.
TATCGTCAACGTCGAGGTGGACCTGCTGGCGCGTTACCTGGAGCGATTGCTCACAGGCGGTGACGCGCCCGGCATTACTAAAGACTTTCTGCGAGCAAATGGCTATGCGTGACAAGACAACATTGCATCCAACCGCCAATAGTACGGAATTCAGCAATATCGAAGAGATCATTGCAGACATTCATGACGGCAAAATGGTCATCATGGTTGATGACGAGAATCGTGAGAACGAGGGCGACCTGCTGATGGCGGCGGAGCGAGTGCGCCCGGAAGACATCAATTATATGGCTCGATATGGTAGAGGCCTTATCTGCCTGACGATTACCCGCGAGCGTTGCGCGCAATTGCGTCTTCCATTGATGGTTGCCGGTACGGATCAAAGCCATGCAACCAATTTCACTGTCTCAATCGAGGCGGCGGAGGGCATCACGACCGGAATCTCAGCACACGATCGTGCAAGGACGGTCCAGGTTGCGGTCGCGAAAGACGCGAAGCCTGAACACCTGAGTCAGCCGGGGCACATTTTCCCAGTCATGGCGCAACCTGGAGGTGTACTGACTCGTGCAGGGCATACAGAAGCGGGCTGTGACCTGGCGAGACTAGCCGGTCTTGAGCCAGCGGCGACGATCGTCGAAATCCTCAACGAGGACGGCAGTATGGCGCGCCGTCCTGACCTCGAGCGATTCTCGCGGGAGCACAATATAAAGATTGGCACGATCGCGGATCTGATCGCTTATCGACTCGAGAAAGAACGAAATGTTGAACGAATAGCAGAGCAAAAAGTTGAGACAGCCCATGGCGAATTCACGATGTACTGTTACGACGACCACGTAAGCCAGACGGTCCATATCGCGCTGGCTAAAGGCGACATCAGTTCGGCCGGCAGTCCGCTGGTGCGGGTTCATATACAGGATACGCTGGGCGACTGCCTGGGCATCAAGGGCCGAGGTCTCGGTTGGCCAATCGATAGCGCGATTGACCGAATTGCCAGGGAAGAGGCGGGTGTCATTGTTGTGCTTCGAGAGCAGGAGTCATCGCGCGACCTGATGGACGTCGTTCGCAGCCTCGATACGGCAAGGGACGAACTGCGGGATCGCCGCGACGGTAATTCGGTATTGCGTACATACGGCGTTGGTGCACAGATCCTGCGAGATCTCGGCGTTACCAAGATGAGAGTATTGTCGGCACCTAAACACCTGTATGGTATTTCCGGATTCGATCTTGAAATTACAGAGTACGTTGAAAGCTGATGGACAAAATCAAGACAACTGACGGCGATCTCAATGCGCGTGACATGCGTATCGCGATCATTGCTTCACGCTTTAACGATTTCATCGTGGAGTCTTTAATAAAGGGTTCTGTCGAGTGCCTGCGACGGCACGGCGCAACAGATTCTGCAATTGAGATCATCAGAGTCCCCGGGGCACACGAGATGCCCCTGGTTGTGGAGAAGGTCGCCTCGGCGCATCGCGCCGACGGCATCGTGGCCTTGGGAGCGGTGATACGCGGTGCGACGCCGCATTTCGATTATGTTGCCGGCGAATGCATACGAGGTATTGCAGCTTCTGGCAGGCAACATGGCGTGCCGATAGGAATGGGAGTGCTGACAACCGATACGATAGAGCAGGCGATTGAGCGAGCGGGTACGAAGGCTGGCAACAAGGGTGAAGAAGCGACGCTCGCCGTAATCGAGATGGTTAACCTGCTCCGAAGACTGGACTAGCAAGTGTCCAAATCCGATTCTCCAGGTGCACGTACTCGCGCACGCGATCTGATCGTGCAGTCGTTATACCAAATGCAACTGACTGGCCATGATCACGCCGAATTGATGGTTCAATTTCATGAGCGGCCCGACTATCAACGAGTCGACAAAATTTACTATGACGATGCCATGCGGTCGATTTGCGAAAACACGGAATCTCTCGAAAAAAGCATCGACGAATTCGCTGACCGTCCGTTGCAACAGCTGGACCCGGTTGAAAGAGGAATTCTTCTGCTTGGTTTCTACGAATTGCGTTCGCAGCCCGACGTGCCCTTCAAGGTTGTCATTAACGAATCGGTCAATCTTGCGAAGCGGTTCGGCGCAGTGGACGGCCACAAGTACATCAACGCTGTCCTGGACCGCGCAGTCAAAAAGCTTCGCCCGGAATTGTAGGCTCGCTGAGTGGACGAATTCGAGATTATTCGTCAGTATTTCGATCGCGAATCGGCTGATGAGAATGTGCTGGTCGGAATCGGGGATGACGGTGCGGTTACACGACCCAGTGCCGGGCGTGACCTCGTTACAGTAATCGACACGATAGTCTCCGGCGTTCACTTCCCATCCGATCTTTCGCCCGCGGATATTGGCTACCGAGCGGTCGCAGTCAATCTGTCCGACATGGCAGCGATGGCGGCGACGCCCAGGTGGATGACGCTTGCGCTGACTCTCAATCGGGCAGAGCCTTCGTGGCTGGAGGGCTTCGCTCAAGGCCTTTTTTCCGCTGCAGACGAATATGACGTCATCCTGATTGGCGGCGATACTACGCGGGGCAACGACGTCGTCGTGACGGTACAGCTAACAGGTGAAGTCGACGCAGGCGCAATGCTGTTACGCTCCGGCGCATCTGCCAGCGATTCAATCTACGTGACAGGAACGATTGGGGACGCGATGGCTGGTTTGTCAGTTCTACAAAGCGGTACGCCGCAGGATGACGACAGTATTTACCTGGTCAATCGATTTGCCAGGCCGAAAGCGCGCGTCTGTGCCGCACGGAACATTGCCCATTTCGCGAGCGCGGCAATAGATCTTTCCGACGGGCTCTTTACCGATATTGGCAAACTGCTCATGGCGAGCGGTGTGTCTGGCCGCATTGAACTGAACCGGATTCCGTTATCGCCTCAATTGCGACGAACGATGGCGACCGATGATGCGTTGCGAGCAGCACTCGGTGGTGGCGATGACTACGAGTTGTGCTTCACCACCGCGGCGACCGAAGACGTGGTTTACAAAGTCAGCCGCCAGTCGGGGGTTGCGATGACTTGCATAGGGGTTGTGGAATCTGGCGCAGGCCTCAGGTGCACTTTGGATGGAAAGCAATTCGATTATCATGACGAGGGCTACCTGCATTTTCGTTAGTCAAAAACATGAGAAAAAACGCAAATAACCGAAAACTTGCGCGAACGGTAGTGACGGACCCGGTGCACTTTTTGGCGTTCGGTTTTGGCGCCGGCCTTTTGCCGTGGGCGCCAGGCACCTTCGGCTCTATACCGGGATTGCTCCTCGCCTGGATTACCTTGCCGCTGTCAATGGAGTGGAAGCTTATGGTGGCGTCCGCACTGGTAATGGCGGGAATCTGGGTTTGTGGAGAAAGTGCCCGGCGCCTCGGTATTCATGACCATCCCGGGATTGTCTGGGATGAGATCACCGGGATGTACCTGACGCTGCTGGTCGCGCCAACGCAAATAGCGTACTGGGCCTTGGCTTTCGCGCTGTTCAGGCTGTTCGATATATGGAAACCGTGGCCGATTCGGGATCTGGATCACAGAATGGCCGGAGGCGTCGGAATTATGCTGGATGACCTCGTCGCCGCCCTGTACGCCGCAATTTTGCTGGCTTTTGCGGGGTGGTTTATCGGCTGAAGAGAAGCGCAGACATGGCACGGAATGTTACGGAATTACCAAGGTCAAAAGATGTCCCCGGCAAGATTGGTAAGTACGTCATCATCAACAAGATCGGTAAGGGAAGTACCGGCACCGTGTATCTTTCGCACGATCCTTACTATCGCCGCGATGTTGCAATCAAGGTCTATAACATCGAAGAAGACGCGGACGCTGATCGTGCTCGCGTTTCCCGCAAGATGTTCTTCAATGAAGCGCACATGGTTGGCATGTTGCAGCACCCGAATATCATGCCGATCTATGATGCCGGCGAGGAAGAGGGCAAGTACTACGTCGTCACCGAGCATATTCAGGGTGCGCGAACGCTGGCCGCGTATTGTCGACCCGACAATCTGCTACGCGTCGGCGACGTCGTTGAGACTATTTACAAGTGTGCGAAGGCACTGCATTACGCGCATGGCAGAGGCGTGATCCATCGCGATATCAAACCCTCGAATGTCATGCTGACGATCGATAATGACGTCCGAATCATTGATTTTGGAATTGCTATCTGCGCTGATGCGGATATATCACGAATCGAAGGCATTGCCGGTTCCCCCAGTTACATGTCGCCGGAACAGGTTCAGTCAGAAGAACTGACCTCTGCGTCAGATATCTACTCACTGGGTGCAGTGTTGTACGAACTGCTGACCGGTTTCAGGCCATTTCGTGCTGATAATTTGTCCAAGCTCCTGCATCAGATCGTGTACGCAACGCCTCCGCCGATTCACACGTATCGTGACGATTTGTCGGAAGAACTCGAGCAAGTCGTCGCCATGACGATGCAAAAGGATGTAGCGAAGCGCTGCCCCAGCGGCAATGCGCTGGCGGCTGATCTGACACGCGTCTATCAGGATCTTCGCGCCAAATACGACAGCCTGGACAACCAGGAACATTTTGATTTGCTTCGTACGCTGACTTTTTTCCACGAATTTTCCCATGCAGAAATATGGGAGGTACTGCGGGCGTCTGATTGGCATGAATACAAGGATGGTGAAGACATCGTTCGCGAAGGCGAGATGGACGACAGGTTTTACATCATTGTGTCAGGCCAGGCCGACGTCGAGGCCAACGGCAAGAAGCTCGGCGTACTTTCCGATGGATCCTGTTTCGGAGAAACCAGTTACGTCCGTGGGGCCAAGCGGACCGCATCGATCACAGCAGTAGGATCCATACAGATTTTGCGGGTGAGCTCAACCTTGATGGAGCAGGTCTCGCAGGCCTGTCAATTAAGGTTTAACAAGGTGTTCCTGCGTTCCTTGATCACCAGGCTGCAAGGCGCCGGAACCGCGCAAACCTAGGATTCCGGCTGTCAGTTGTTAACCGGTTCCTGCGACTCACCGGTCGGGCCCAAAAGCGCAGGTGACCCCCTTGGCTTATGTGACCTAGGTAGAATTACCTAGGCAACGCTATTGCGAATCATTCGCATTTCTGTAGACTGGATGATCCAGGGAAGCCATTGGCGAGCATTTCATCATGACTCTTGCATCACTCCAGCGCGGTCGTAAATATGTCATCCAAGGCGTTGACGCGACCGATCCCGATGTACAGAGACTAATGGTTCTGGGACTGGTTGAAGGCACAGAAGTGGAGCTTGCGAGTACGGCTATTGGCGGCGACCCGCTGGAATTTCGCATGTTTGGCAACGCGATTTCCTTGCGCCGCGAGCAGGCACAGCACTTCGCCGTTTCTCCAGCCGAGTAAGTTGAGTAAAGAAACGGTCACCCGCGTTTCGGCAGACAAAATTCCCGTTCGCCGACGCCCCTCGGCCAGCATTGCGGTCGTCGGCAATCCCAACTCTGGTAAAAGTACGCTGTTCAACCGCTTGACCGGTATGCGCCAAAAGACCGGCAATTATCCAGGCGTTACGGTTGAAAAGCATGTTGGCATCACCCGGGCAGGTGACGTTGCAATAGAACTCATCGACCTTCCCGGGATGTTCGCTTTAAGTGCGAATTCTTTGGAAGAGCGGATCGCCGTAGACGTCGTGTTAGGGCGAATTCCGTCGATGGCGAGGCCCGACGGTATCCTGGCCGTGGTCGACGCGACGCATCTCTATCAGGGACTCTATCTCGTCCAGCAGCTGATGGAACTCAACCTGCCGATCCTGGTGGCACTGACGATGACAGATGCTGCCAATTCAAATGGTGTCAGCGTCGATGGTGAGGCGTTGAGTTTGCGGCTGGGCGGCGTGAAAGTTTGCCCGGTGGTTGCGACAACGGGGCAAGGTATCGACTCTCTGAAGTCGGCGCTCATCGAACTGCCAGACTCGGAAAAACCGGCAGTGCCCGCATTTTGGGCTGAACTCGGGGCAGCGTCTGAGGAAATCGCCCGGGAAATCCCGTCGATTGTGCCGCGATTCGAAATCGAACGGGCGCTCATCGATCAGGGCGGCGTATTGGCGAGAGAGGTGGAAAGCTATCTCGGCGAAGATGGCGAAAGTCGATTGAACGCCTACCGGGCCCGTTTATTCGGTGCAGAGCCACCGCTTGCCGGTGAAGCGCGTCGTCGATACGCCTGGGTCCGCGGCGTGATGAACGATGTCTATTACACGACTCCGGTCATCGCGACCTTGGGTTCGAGATTTGCGCAATTTATCAATCGGCCGGTTCCAGGCACGATCGGTCTGTTTGTTGTCATGGCGATCGTTTTCCAGGCGGTTTTCGCCTGGGCCAAACCGGTGATGGATGCAATCGATAGCGGTACTGCGGCGGTAAGCGCGATTGTCGCCAAAACACTTCCGGAAGGCGCCCTTGCGAGCTTTATTTCGGATGGCGCGATTGCCGGCGTCGGTAGTGTCATCGTTTTTCTGCCACAGATTCTGATTCTGTTCTTGTTCATTATTGTTCTTGAAGACTCTGGATATCTTGCTCGCGCGGCCTACCTGATGGATCGCACGATGCGTTCAGTCGGTCTTTCAGGCCAGTCTATTATTCCGATGATTTCCAGTTTCGCGTGCGCTGTTCCCGGCATTATGGCTACACGTGTCA
>JAQCAD010000039.1 GCA_027621915.1 Pseudomonadota bacterium | reverse complement strand
CTCGTTTCTGTTGTCATCATTCACCTCGTTATGGCATTTTAACGCCTTAACTCGGTGTCCGGTTTTAGTAGACCACTTCAGAGCTCGTGTTTGCGTGCAAAGGACGGTACAGCGTTTGCCGTTGTGCTCCAGATAAATCCAGAGATTACAAGCGCCGCGATAACTAATTTCCCAATCCAGATTTTCATGATGACTCTCCAATAGTGTGCCGAAACGTTGCTAACAACTGCGGCTTATTCACAGCACCTCTCGGCAGATTTGCGAATGTAAGCCGTACTAATAACATTACCGGCTGGTAAAAATAATGGGTATTTGGCACAGGAATAGTGTCATTACTACCTATCTGTTCAGGGGATAGCGCAGGTGGGTGGCGCAAGATACGCTGAGAGATAGGTGTAGTGTTTTTGCTACAGTGGTTGAAAACCGAAATTTAGGCTCGCACTGTATGACGTCAGCGCCTATATAGCAGCGAACGACTCCTTTTGAAAAGCGGACATCCGGCCCAGGTCAGAGAAATTCGCTGTTCAGTTGTTATTGGTTCGAACGAACGCCAGTCAGCCAAGCGGCCAGCACGGTATCGCTGTGGCGCGTTTCGCGGCAGGATTAGGACGGGAGGTGTAAGTGGCACAGGGATTGGAGTTTGTTGAGTACGTCACAGGTCAGGTCGACGACAGTCAGAACCTGGCGCACAGAATGATGTTTGGCGGTTGCACGCTTTACCTTGACGGTAAAGTTGTGGCACTTATCTGCGAAGACCAGTTATTCGTCAAGCCGACCAGAGCAGGCAGGGAATTCATTGGCAATGTCGTCGAAGCACCCGCCTACCCCGGGGCAAAAAACTCATTTCTGATCGAAGAACAAATAGAGGACGGCGATTGGTTGACGAAGTTGCTGACGGTTACGGCGGCGGAACTGCCAGCGCCGAGGCCCAGGAAGAAAAAGAAGAAGTAGTGATGGCGAACGCCCGCCTGCAATGTTGCGCGCCAGGACGAGATGATATTCTCCGCATTCGGATGTGAACTTGTCGTTAAGCGGCAACGGGTGTGGAGCATTGACTGAATTTACCCATAGATTGGCCGAACCGGCAGATGTTCCTGCCATTGTCGAGTTGATGCAGGAATCGATCGCCGAAAACATGAAGGCCTATCTTTCTGCGGCGGAGATTGAAGCAGCCCGGGAAACCATGGGCGTCGATGGAACGTTGATACGGGACGGGACATATTTCCTGATCGAGGCGATCGAGAGCGGCCAAACTGTTCTGGTTGGTTGCGGAGGTTGGGGCAAGCGAAAAACGCTTTACGGTGGAGATCACACCGCTGGGCGAGACGATTCACTCAGCGATCCGAATGTCGATGCCGCGAGAATTCGGGCCATGTACACGCACCCGGCCTGGGCCCGACGTGGCATCGGATCCCTGTTACTCGACCTTGGAGAGGCGGCAGCACGCAATGCCGGATTCAGGATCATTGAACTGGGTTCCACTCTCCCGGGAGAACCGTTCTACCTGGCCAGAGGTTACAAAGAAGTCAGTCGCGATACGCAGATTGCGGCTAATGGAGCCGCCAACGTCGTGATCAAGATGAGAAAAGATCTGTGATGGCGGTACTCGAACTTTGTTTCCAGCGGTTGGCTACTACGGATCGCGAAATTCAATAACGGATCACGATCGCGTTCGCCAATAGCGTCACTCGGCCGGCGAGACCGTTTCCCGGCCGGCGGCCTGCCAGGCTTCAATGCCGCCTTCGAGCGTGTATACCTCGAAGCCTTTATCTTTCAAATAATTGGCCGCTTTTTGACTCACCCATTTCCCGCGCACGCAATACACAACGACCGGTTCATCTCGCGACATATTTGCGGCCCACGTTTCGATCTTTTCAGGATCCTCGTACATCGAATCCGGAATCAATGTCGGGTTTGCCTTAAAGTCTTCGATCAGGCGAACATCAATCACCGTCGCCCCTTTTTGTTTCAGCGCTTCCAATTGATTCAGGTCGACGGAGTTTTCATACACCGGGCGGTCATCATTTCGAAACTCGTAAGCAGTGGCTTCAGCAGCAGGGTTTGTGCAGCCAGTCGCGCCAGCAACAACACACAGAATTGCGGTAGAGCGAGAAAGTCGGTTCATCGACAGGAGCTCCCGGGTTGAATGGTACGGGTTGCCAGTATACCTGCTCGACCTCGAAATCGTGTCAGGCACTTTTTGCCCGCAAGATCGTTGTCCATCAACCGCCAGCTGAGTAGGAATTGAATCCAGCCAACCCTGATAAGTCACCACGTGACCAACCATCGGCTGTCGAATTTCCACATGGAAGTTGAATTTTCCATTGACCACTTTTTCGTGCATGTCCCCGTTGGGCATCATCCACTTTGGCATCGGCATGCCGAGGAGCGTCCAGCGCCTGGCGACATAGCGTAAGACATCACCGTCTGTGATCAGAGCCATACCGAATTTGGCCGGTCCGAACCGTTCACACATCAATGCGGCGAACCGGCCACCGCCCATACTCATTTCGCTGCAAAAAGTGTGACCATCAAAGTTGCGTTTCCAGATCTCGCGATCGCCCTTCGCGGAAATCTCGACTGCCACCGGGATGTCGGACCTCGCATCCGGAAAACCGGCCAGCCACCCGACTATTTTCGCGAGGAATCCATTACCCCGACGCACAGACGCTCGCCCGGCGAATCGCGACGTGCCGGCCGCGCCATGTAATTCACGAACGGGCCGCGGCAAAACCTGCCACGCATCGCCCAGCACTTGTTCGAAGATTCCCTGCCGCTCGCCACTGCGTTCAGTTCGTTCCCCCGTATTGATGTTCAATTCCCGAAACATCGGCAAGTAATCTTTAAGGCCTATATCGTTCATCGCCGGGCGAGCACCCGATGCGGGTACACGGCCGGCAATACACTTTCGAATAATTGCGACGGCAGCCAGTGCCGGCACGTTCGGGCCATCGTCACCGTTGGCAATCAAATGCCAGGATCGCCGCACGTTCGTGCCGCGAAGGTCGGTTCCGCGCACTTCTACAAACATGCCGCCGCGATGCGCTCCCCAACTGAGCTTGTTCATGACGAAATGCATGATGCCCGCTAATGGTCCAAGCGATGGCAGCATGCCGGACTTGACCGCACGCGCAAGCAGTCGAAGGAAACGATGATAGACAGCCGGTGTCGTTGCCACACCAAACCAGGTATTGCCGACCGGTTTGTCGAGTCCGGCAAGTAGTTTCAGGTCCGGCACATCGATGAGCGAAAACGTCATCGGCGCCAGGGGCACATCACCCGGCGGTGCGATCGTGAAATTTCGTGTGCTTGCGAACGTGTACGCCTGTTGCAGCTGACCATCGCGAATGAGGGCCACCTGTTTTCCTGCGTACCCGGCGATCGCCTCTACAACACTCCTGCCCATCCCGGCAAAGGGCGAGGGGGCGATGCCTGCAGTGACCGACGCGATGCTGATGAGGTCATCGCTTATCGTTCGCGCAACCGCCATTGTCAGCACCGGGCAGGTGCTTGCGCCCGCGAGGACGAATACATCAGCGTCCTTTGCAGCTCTGTCCAGCGATTCGATATTGCAGACGAAATCCGAACCGTCAGCGAGATCCAGGTAGTGAGCGCCGAGCGCAATCGCCGCTTCAGCGACGCGATAGGGTCGCTCGCCGTACGCCTGGTAAGGACCGGATGCATCGATGACGATGTCCGGTGCCAGCGCACTGATTTGTGCGAGAACGTCACCGTCGCGATCGAACGTAGTCGTAATCATTTTTGCAGCAACAGATTGCCGCGCGATGAATTGCTCTGCCTTATGTAAATTACGGCCGGCGATCAGCAATGTCAGGTCAGGGTAATCAGCGAGCAATCCGGCAAGGCGTCCGCCGAATGTTCCATACCCCCCAATAATCAGTAGCTTACGCGGTAGTTTCATTTTCGCATCTGCAGGCTCTTGTTTCGGTTTCTATAATAACATATATTTCTGTACAAACAGAAATGAAAGAAATAGAGCGGATCTCAGGGAAGTGGAGGTCGTCATCGTGATCAGGGATAAAGACATCGGAAGGCGCCGAAATGTCACGAGGGACAAGAGTTACCGCAAGATGCTCGGTCCGGCGGCGTGGGGGCGACTGGCGCCCGAAGTTCGGGCCAGATTTTCTGCCAAACCCCGTCGTGGTAAATCGATTCGCTATGAAGGCACGATGCGATCGGTTGACCTGTCATTCATGGGATGGCTTTTCGCCCAGGTGTGCCGACTGATCGGTACGCCGCTCGCGCCGTTTCGTGGCGCCGACGTGCCGACGTCGATTGGCCTGGTCCGCGATGATCGTTTGAAAGGCGTCGCATGGCATCGAATTTACACATTTGCCAACGGCCGCAAGTTCGTTGTTCGATCGACCAAGTGCAAAGGAGAGAACGGTGAATTCATTGAGCACATTGGCAGTGGTTTCTCGATGCGCCTCAAGCTTTCTGAGAAAAACGGAGGCCTGGTTTTTACGAGTGTCGCTTACGAAATCGCGATGGCCGGAAAACGATTTCGCATCCCGGCACTGCTGACGCCGGGAGTCACAACAGTCACGCATGAGCAACTGACAGGCGATCGTTTCCGATTCACTCTGTCAGTTGATCATCCGTTGCTTGGCAGAACTGTCTTTCAGGACGGCGAGTTTTACTCGGTGGTCAGCGACCGGTAAATCGTGTTGGTCATCACTTCCGTCGTAATGAAGTCCCAGCTCCAGTTTTCGTATGCGGAGAGCGGATTCGCGGTCAGCACTTCATCTTTGGATTTGCCGGCATCCACCAGCGCTTTCACGCGGGACCTTGCGTCGATCAGCATGTTAACCGCGGATTGCAGGTCAGCTTTGTTCGCGAGCGGACCATGTCCTGGAATGATCCTCGTATTGTCATCCGCCTTCGCCAGGATCGCTTGTTGGCCAGCAATGAAGCCGTCCACGCTGCCGCCGCCATCCAGGTCAATGAATGGATAGACTTTATTGAAAAACACATCGCCCCCGTGAATGACGTTCACCTCGGTGAACTTGATCGCCGCGTCGCCGTCGGTGTGCGCGCTCGGGAGATGGAATACATACGCGGTGTGCCCGTTCAGGTGAAAGCTCACTGAGTCGTTGAATGTCAGCTCGGGAATGCCACGCTGATCGAATTCCTTGTCGGCGAGTAGTGCCCGCCTCAGATTGTCATGTGCGACGACAGTTGCTCCTGTCTTCGTGAACGCCGCGTTAGCCCCGGCATGGTCGCCGTGAGCGTGCGTGTTAATGACGAAATTGACCGGGTCGGATGTCAGCTTCTCGATCGATGCAACGGTCATGGCAGCAAGATTCGACAGGCCGTTGTCGATCAGCACAATCCCGTCGTCGCCGGTCAGAAGACCGAGGTTGCCACCCGCGAAACCGCCGACGCCCTCGAGCATGTAAAGGCCGGGCTCAAGTTCAGTTGATTTCCAGGAAACTTCGCCTTCCTGAGCCAATGCCGCACCGCTCACTACCATCGCCAAAATGGTCAGTAACGAGATTTTCTTCATGATTTTCCCCCGTCTGTCAGTGCATTGAAGATACCGCACGAAGCCAATGCAGTCACCAATTGTCGAGCAGTTCTCAAAATAGACAGGTCGTCGCGGTCTGCCCGGAACTGATGGGAACCCGGTCACAGATCAATAGCGACACCTTGATTACCGTGGTCGTGACATGTCAGCAACGATCAACAACGTCATTCCTTTTCCGCTCCATCGCCGGCGCGAATTTCATGGCTGTCCGAATTGCGGCAAGCGCGATGATATCTGGCAGATAGGCAGGATCCTTTGGGCTTATTGCGAATCCCACGAAGTACGATGGGTGGTCGCCGATTATGAAGGCGTTACGCGAGCCACGATCAATCGGCGGGAAATGTGCGAGGGCCTGCAGTTCCTGGCGACCTTCGCCGAAGTCTCAGGCTGACTCTCACTTTCCTGCCGCCGGCACTCGGGCGCCCGCGCCGTAATAGCCCGAAAATTCCCAAACCGTCGATTTCTTCGCTACTATTGGCCGCGTCCCGTTGAAACGCCCAATAAAAGGGCGAGTAACCTGATAGTAAATTCCGACTGAGGAATAGTCATGTCCATTGAAAATCTGCAATCCATCAACTGGGACGAAGTCGAACTTGAGACGGTTAATGCGAATATGAAGCGGCGCATTGTCACGGGCGAGCTCATGACGGTCGCGCGAATCTATCTCAAAGACGGTTTCACAGTTCCGATGCACAGTCACCACAATGAGCAGGTAACGCAGGTATTTTCCGGCACGTTGAGATTTACATTTGGTGAAGATCGATCCAAAGTTTTCGATGTCGGTCCGGGCGGTGTCGTTGTCATTCCGGCAAACTTGCCACACGAAGCGCTGGTGGTCGGCGATGTGGAAGAAATGGACATGTGGGCCCCGCGGCGCGAAGACTGGCTCAATGGAACGGACGCTTATCTGCGTGATTAACGGGTTCAGGCAGCGTTCATTTATTTTTCAGTATCGATTCAGGTGTCCCGGCGTACTCTGAAGTTGAATCTGCAAGATTATGCGGATAAGGAGAACGTCATGGACATCGTATATGCGGCAGAAAAACCGAGCATCGCCAGTTTGTTCAGTGAACGCATGAAGCGCTGTGTCAGGCCGGAAGACATCATGATTACCGAAAATCCGGATGAAACCGGCAGTTTCTACATCGGCTGGCAAATGGATCGTTATATCATGGCGCCGGATGGTGGAATTTCACCGGACATACTGCGCCTGGTCGACTGAAGCGATTCCGAAAATCCAAATTAATTCGGCCCGAACCGAGATTTTTGTGTAGCGGAAGTATTACTCTTCCGGGCATGCGAATTATCCCGGTTCGACTTTATTGCTGCTTAGTTTTCCTGGCCTTCTCATCCGCTTGTGATGATACGAACAATGACGATGCTGCGAATTCACCGACGCCTGATGTTGTCGTTACTCCAATTTGGCAGATTCAGGGCGATGGCGCCGCCAGCCCGATAGAGGGGCAGGATGTCGTTGTGATCGGTGTTGTCTCCGGTGATTTTCAGGATGACGATGCCGACGACAGCAGAAACCTGGGCGGTTTTTTCCTGCAAGCCGGGTCTCCTGACGACAACCCGGAAACCTCAGACGGCGTATTCGTCTACGACGGCAACATTCCGCTGGTCGATATTTCCGTTGGACAAATAGTTCAGGTCACCGGAACCGTCACCGAGAGATTCGGTGAAACGCAGATCACTGCATCGGCGATAACCGCGACCGGCGCTGGCGACGTTCAGGCGTTGACGCTGAGTTTCCCCGTTACTGTTGTGAAAAATAGTGACGGGCAGGAAATCGCCGCACTGGAGCGCTTTGAGGGCATGTTGGTCGAGCTTGCCGAACCGGCTGTTATCACTGAGGCGTTCGACCTTGCACGATTCGGTGAAATAACGGTGGCCCTGGGCGGCAGGCTTCGACAATTTACAAACGCCAATCCGCCGGAAGTAGCGGGAAATGCCATGCACGAGAGCCGGCAGGCTGGCAGGACGCTGATCCTTGACGACGGGCTCTCTGTGCAGAGCCCGGCTGCTTATCGTTACCTCAATCCACGGACTTCGAATTCAACGGATTACACATTGCGAATTGGTGACACGGTCCAAGCAGTGGTCGGCAACATTCGTTACAGCCGTGGCGCCGGCACCGAAGCGTATCGTCTGGAGCCGACAGCTGATCCGCAATTCGTGTCGCGTAATTCGCGATCCGCGGTGCCGCCCGACACCGGTGGGACGGTAACGGTCGCGAGTTTCAACGTCCTGAACTATTTCACGACGATTGATACCGGCAAAAACATCTGCGGGCCGGCTGGCGATACAGGGTGTCGAGGGGCCGACAACGCGGCGGAGTTTGATCGACAACGTGAAAAAACCGTCAATACATTGACGGCGCTGGACGCCGACATTGTCGGTTTGATCGAAATCGAAAACAACGCGGGTGCCGCGTTACGAAGCATTGTCAGCGGGCTGAACAATCGTGCCGGCGCAGGGACATGGGATTTTGTGCCGACCGGCGTCCTGGGAACTGACGCGATTGCTGTCGGGCTGATTTACCGTGCCGATATTGTTCAGCCCGCGGGTAATTTCGCGGTCCTGACGTCGTCAGTCGACGCCCGATTTGACGATCAGAAAAACCGGCCGACACTCGCGCAGTCTTTCGATGTCATTGAAGGTGGCGGTCGATTCACCGTTGCAGTGAATCACCTGAAATCCAAAGGATCTGACTGTAACGATGTTAACGACCCCGATCGGAATGACGGTCAGGGAAATTGCAATGGTACGCGGACCCGGGCAGCGGTTGCGCTTGGCGACTGGTTGAATTCCGATCCAACCGGAAGCGGCGATCTTGATTTCCTGATCATTGGCGATTTGAACGCCTACATGCAGGAAGATCCCGTTACTGCCCTGAAAGATATCGGTTTCACTAACTTGCTGGAAAGTGTCGCTGGATCAGATGCTTACTCCTTCGTGTTTAATGGCCAGGCCGGCGCACTTGACCATGCTTTCGCATCGAGGACCCTGTCGTCTCAGGTCACTGGCGTAGCGGAGTGGCACATTAACGCGGACGAAACTCCGCTCATTGACTACAATCTCGACTTCGGCAGGGACGCCGGGTATTTCGATGGCGCGACGCCATTCAGAACTTCGGACCACGATCCGGTTATAGTCGGAATTGATCCGTAACATCCAATAAGAAGAAAGGACCAATAAGAATGCAGGGGGATCTGGATCGGTATCCGGTCGCTGAATCCGGCGAATTCGTTGAAAAGGTGCCGATCATCGATGTTGGCGCGATCGTGCGCGACGCGAATTCGGGCGAAGCGGCCAGGGCCGTCGATGAAATCGCCAGAGCCTGCCGGGAATGGGGCTTCTTTCAGGTTGTGAATCACGATGTACCTGCCGAGCTCATCGGGAAAACGTGGTCGCAGACACGCTGGTTTTTCGAACAGCCAATGCAGACGAAAGAATCGCTCCTGCGCACTCGCGACAATCCCTGGGGTTATTACAATAATGAGTTGACGAAAAATCAGCGCGACAAGAAGGAAGTTTTCGATTTCACAACCGATGCGACAGATCCGATTTACGACGCAGAAAATCGCTGGCCTGCGAACGATAATTTTCGTGTGACAATGCGTGCATACCGTGATGCGTGCACAGATCTCGGACTTTCATTGCTACAGGCATTTTGTGTCGGGCTCGACTTGCCAGCAGACTACATGCGAAGCGATTTCGCGAGCAAGCATACTGGCTTTATCCGGCTGAATTATTACCCGGTCAAGGATCCAATGGCCTCCTCCGACGTGCCACATTTGCCGGTCGCTGATCTCGGTGTGCACCATCACACCGATGCGGGCGCGCTTACCGTGCTGATGCAGGATGATGTGGGCGGATTGCAGGTCTTCAAAGACGGCTATTGGCATAATGTTTCTCCTGTCCCCGGCGCATTTGTCATCAATACTGGCGACATGATGCAGGTATGGTCGAACGACTATTATCAGGCGGCTGTGCATCGTGTCCTGGCGATGGACGCAGCTGACAGGTACAGCATTCCCTTTTTTTTTAATCCGTCTGCACCGACCGTTGTCAGTCCCCTGACGACAGTTGTCAGCGACGAAAGACCGAGTCGCTACAGTGAGATTCTCTGGTCGGAATTTCGCGGCAAAAGAACTGACGGCGACTACGCGGATTACGGGCCTGAAGTGCAAATTTCACAATACAGAATCTGAATGACTGAGCAGCCGGCCTACACGGTCCGCAAAGAGGCGCACGCATGATCAAAATTACCGTACCAGTATTGGTGGCGATCGTCGCATCGACGGCTGTATTTGCAGCGGACGAGCCGAAGCGATTCGTTGCGGAAG
Organism: Pseudomonadota bacterium; assembly: GCA_027621915.1. GTDB lineage: Bacteria > Pseudomonadota > Gammaproteobacteria > Steroidobacterales > Woeseiaceae > SZUA-117. Next base: position 20,027 of record JAQCAD010000039.1, on the reverse strand, counting down.
ACGTGTTTGAACTTGAATATGCGGGCGGCCCGCAAATTTCGCCGGACGGAATGCGGGTTATCTACGAGCGTAACAGCAACGACATCATGACTGACGGTATCAGGTCCAACCTGTGGATCATCGGCGCTGACGGTGGAGGACACAGGCCGCTCGTTTCGGGCACGAGCAGTGCATCGACGCCGCGATGGTCGCCCGACGGCAAACGTATTGCTTACCTGCAATCGACCGCCACCGGAAACGGAATTTATGTGCGCTGGATGGATACCGGCCAAACCGCCCTGGCCGCCAACCTGCAGGAATCGGCGTCGACCCTGACCTGGTCACCGGATGGAAACTGGCTGGCATTTGTCATGTCAGTGCCGAGCGAACCGGCATCGATAGCGAAACCTCGCAAAAAACCGGAAGGTGCGGAATGGTCGGAACCGGTCAAAGTGATCGACACTGTCCAGTATCGATACGATGGAATGGGGTTCCTCGAGCCGGCACGAACGCACATTTTTGTGCTGCCCACAGATGGCGGTACGCCACGGCAGGTGACAAGCGGCGACTTCAATCACGACGAATCTCTCTCATGGTCTGCCGATTCCGGGCAGATTTATTTTTCCTCTAATCGTAACGACGGGTGGGAGCTTCAGTCGGGGGAGTCGGATATTTACAGCGTAAGTATCGACGACAATCAGCTGACCAGGATTACCGATCGGCAGGGCGGCGAATATTCTCCTGTTGCGTCACCAACTGGTGAATACATTGCATACATCAGAGATGACAACCGCATGATTCCATACCGCAATCAAATATTGCACCTGATGTCGGTTGACGGGCGTAACGACAGGCCGCTAACGGCGGATCTCGACAGTTCGGTGGAAGGCATACAGTGGTCCGGGAACCGGCAAGTCTATTTTCAGTATGAAGAGCGCGCGGTCAGGAAGGTTGCGCGAGTGACGCTCGCCGGCGAGATGACGGATGTTGCGGCCGGCCTGGGCGGTACGTCGCTCGGTCGTCCTTACACCAGCGGAGATTTCACGGTCTCTACAAATGGCACCGTGGCATTTACGTACGGTACAGCTTATCGGCCAGCAGAGGTTGCGGTCGCTGGACGCAGGGGGGAGCGCGTTCTGACCGCGCTAAACGACGATGTTTTGAACAACCGGACCCTCGGCGCTGTGACCGAAATCGTCTATCAATCATCGTTCGATGGTACCGAGGTTCAGGGCTGGTATATGACACCGCCGGATTACAAGGCTGGTGAAAAATATCCTTTGATTCTCGAGATACACGGCGGACCGCACCTTGCATACGGCCCGTACTTTTCCGCAGAAATGCAATTGATGGCGAGTGCCGGCTATGTCGTGTTCTACGACAATCATCGTGGCAGCACTGGTTACGGTGAGGATTTCGCGCTGCTCCTGCAAAACAGGTATTCAAGCCCTGATGACTTCGCGGATCACATGTCCGGTGTCGACGCGTTGATCGACAAGGGCATCGCGGATCCTGACAATCTGTTCATCACGGGCGGTTCGGCGGGTGGCATCGCGAGTGCTTATGCGATTGGACTCACCGATCGGTTCAAGGCGGCGGCAGTTGCGAAACCGATCATCAACTGGATTAGCAAGACACTGACCGGTGATTCTTACGTCGGGCAGATATCGCATCAGTTCCCCGGCTTGCCCTGGGAAGAATTCGAGCATTACTGGCAGCGCTCACCGATATCACTGGTTGGCAACATGACGACGCCGACGATGTTGATAACCGGCGAAGAGGACTATCGAACTCCGATCTCGGAAACTGAACAGCTTTATCAGGCGTTAAAACTCAAAGGCGTAGATGTGGTAATGGTCAGAGTGCCGGGCTCATCGCATGGTATTGCCGGGCGGCCGTCGCGACTCATCGCGAAAGTCGACAACATTCTCGAATGGTTCAGGCGCTACCGCACCGATCTCGAAGACGAAGACGAAGACGATGAAGATGAATAGAATGATTCGCACGGCAATCGTCTCGACTATTGCCCTGGTGCTGGCATCATGTCAGCCCGCGCCGCAATCATTCCTGCCACAGTTCGAATCGATCGATCTTTTGATCGAAAATGGCAACATCCTGGACGGTTTGGGAAACGATGCGATCCGGGCCGATGTCGTTGTGGTTGGAGATAAAATCGTTTTCGTTGGTGATTCCGCATTCACGGAAAACGACCTAAGCGCACGCGTGGCTAAACGGATCGACGCTGCCGGGCGCATCGTTGCGCCAGGGTTCATCGACCTGCATTCTCACGGGGATGCGTTGGAGACACCGGAATTCGAAAATTTCCTGGCCATGGGTGTCACGACGATTACGCTCGGGCAGGACGGCTCCAGCCCGGACGTCATTCCTTTGTCCGACTGGATGAACGAAGTCTCCGCGAAGGGAATCGGTACAAACCTTGCGATGTTTGTTGGCCATGGCACGCTAAGAGACCAATCCGGTATCGGCCTTGGTACGGCCCCAGAACCTGAAGGGCTGGACCGCATGTTCGGTATGCTCGATGAGGCACTCGAATACACATTTGGTCTGAGTACGGGACTCGAATACAACCCCGGCCTGAATGCGAATACGGATGAGCTCCGGGCGCTGGCGAAAATAGTGGGCCGGCGCGATCGGATGATCATGAGTCATATGAGAAACGAAGACGATGATCAGCTGGAGGCATCGATTGCTGAGTTGCTGGACCAGGGCGAGGACGCCCGCGTTCACATCTCGCACTTGAAGTCTGTCTATGGCAAAGGAAATGACAGGGCAGATCAGATCCTGCGCATTCTCGCGGACGCGCGCGCATCGGGTACGGAAATTACGGCTGAGATTTATCCGTACAGTGCGAGCTACACCGGCATCGGTATCGTATTCCCCGTCTGGGCGAAAACGGACGAGCAATTTGAAATCGCCAAAGTAGAGCGCAGGGATGAACTCGCCACCTATCTTCATGATCGCGTGAATCAACGTAACGGACCGGAGGCGACTTTGCTCGGCACCGATCCCTGGACCGGCAAGACGCTCGCGGACCTCGCGCATGAAATGGAGATGCCCTTCGAAGATATATTGATTGACGTCATCGGACCCAACGGCGCATCCGGTGCATATTTCGTGATGAATGATCAACTGCAGGCACGCCTGCTTCAGGACCCTGACGTCGGTGTTTGCTCCGACGGCAGTCCGACCGGATTTCATCCGCGTGGTCACGGCACGTTCGCACGAATTATCGAATCCTATGTCGTTAATGACAAGTTGCTAACGCTGCCCGAGGCCGTCAGGAAAATGACATCGTTCGCTGCCGGAGTGCTCGGCATTTCTGATCGCGGCACGGTGCAGGAAAATATGAAGGCAGACCTGATTGTTTTTGATCCTGCGAAGGTGCGTGAAACGGCGACCTATCCTGAACCATTTCAGTTAGCCGATGGTTTCGACGTCGTCATCGTCAACGGGATGATTGCCCGCGAAAATGGACAGGTCGGTACTGAACTCCATGGACAGGTATTGAAGCCGAGATGACGTCCGCCATTATCAAAACGGACGGGCGTGCGATCGTCCTTGATCTCAGCAAGGGCGCGAAGCTTTGCGGTGAGGATATTGCCGGCCGCGATGTGGCGGAGTTGAGTGATCTGATTGACAGAGCCATGGCGGCTGCAGGAACTGCGTTCTCCTTCGGGCGCTACGCGGAGCCACGCGAGTTGTACAACAATGACAACTTTTCCAGTGGTCACGCGGGTGAGCGCAGAACGATTCATATGGGTATTGACGTGTTCTGCGAAGCGGGGACAGCGGTATTCTCGCCCCTGGATGGGACGGTGGAATATGTCGCGAACAACGCCAGAGATCTCGACTACGGACCGTTGATCATTTTGCGTCATGGAGCGGACAACGGGAGTGATTTCTTCACGCTGTTCGGTCACCTGAGTCTGGATGCGCTTGAGAAAGTCAGTCAGGGGCAAAAGATCAACGCCGGCGAGCAGGTTGCTACTGTCGGTTCGCCACCCGGCAACGGAAACTGGCCGCCACACCTGCATTTCCAGTTGATTACCGATTTGCTTGAACTGGGTGTCGACTTTCCTGGGGTCGCGTTGAAGAGTCAGCAGGACTATTGGTTGGCTCTTTCACCGAGCCCGGCAAGATTTTTTCCTGAATGTGATGCCGCATTACTGGAGTACTGCGGCGCAACTACGAAATAACCAAACAGAGGGCCCCCTAATGGAATTGATTGGCTACATGGATTCTCCTTTCGTTCGCCGCGTCGCGATAAGCGCCCGGTTTCTCGGCTTGCCTTATGAGCACAGGGAGCTGTCGATCTTCAGAGACTTCGATGAGTTTCGCGCGATCAACCCCTTGGTGAAAGTGCCGACATTCGTTTGCGATGACGGGCAGATCCTTGTCGATTCGACGCTGATCACCGTTTACCTTGAGTCCGTGGCCGGTAAAAGCCTGATGCCAACGACGGAACCGGATTATATACGGGCGCTGAACATCATCGGTGCGTCGCTCGTGGCTATGGAGAAAGCAGCGCAACTTATTTACGAAACAAAGCAGCGGCCCGAAAGCGCGCAACACCAACCGTGGATCGATCGACTGGAGACGCAACTGTCGGGTGCACTCGGACTGATGGAGCGTGCTGTCGGCGATGGATCAGCGTGGCTTTTCGGGGATGAAGTCGGCCAGGCCGACCTCACGGCTGCCATTGGTTGGCGGTTCGTGCAGCACGCCATGTCGGATCGGGCGAATGCGGATGATTATCCGGGGCTCGTTGAATTTTCGGCGCGTGCTGAAAAGCTGGATGAATTCGTGGCGTGCCCGCTGTCCTGAAGACGCCTGTATTGCGCTGTGGTACATCAGGGTGTTGGTAGTCATTGCGGTGGCTGCCGATAGTCAGGACAATGTTGCTCGCGAATTTCAGGGAGTTTTTGCGTGATCATTACAGACGTCGTTATCGTCGGAGCCGGGCCATGTGGGCTGTTCCAGGTATTTGAACTGGGCCTGCTTGGACTCAAGGCCGAGATTGTTGATTCGATTCGTCAGCCGGGCGGGCAGTGCACGGAGCTTTATCCGGACAAACCGATCTACGATATTCCTGCGATTCCTGAGTGCACGGGTGACGAGCTGACAGAAGCATTGCTAAAGCAGATTGCGCCGTTCAAGTGTGGCATGCATCTTGGCGAGGAAGTGCAGGTTGTTCGGCGCAACGACGACGACACGTTCTTCGTCGAAACCAGTGGCGGCACTCAGTTCACATCCAAGGCGGTCGTCGTAGCGGGTGGCGTCGGATCTTTTCAGCCGCGCCCGATTCGGGTCCCGAATGTTGAAGAGTTCGACGGTAAGTCACTGCATTATCGAGTCAGGGATCCGCAGCAGTTCGCCGGGAAAAAGCTGGTGATCCTGGGTGGTGGCGATTCGGCGCTCGACTGGGTGCTGGAGCTTGTCGATATCGCGGCGCGAATCACGCTTGTTCATCGTCGCGACGAATATCGTGCCATGCCCGATTCGGTCGCGAAAATGGAACGGCTGGTATCCGAAGGGCGCATGGATGAAATCAGGAACGCCAAGGCGTCGGCGATCAATGGCGAAAACGGCCAGGCAACCTCAATCGTGATTCAGCCTAATGACGGCGAGGCCAGGGTGATTGAAGCCGATCAGATCCTGGTATTTTTTGGGCTCGCGCCAAAACTGGGTCCGATCGCCGAATGGGGGCTGGACATAAATCGCAAAACGATCAACGTTGACACCGAGAAATTCGAAACTTCAGAGCCGGGCATTTACGCCGTCGGCGATATCAATCACTACCCGGGCAAGAAGAAACTGATTCTGTGCGGTTTCCATGAAGCCGCGCTGGCCGCGTTCGCCATCAAGCAGCGCATCGAGCCCGACAAGAAAGTACACGTCCAGTACACGACTACGAGTCCGATCATGCATGAGCGGCTTGGCATCGAAGTCCACCAAGAGTAAACAATATGAAAATTGGAGCGCTGTGCGTGTTGTTCGCAATGCAGGTTGCGTGCACATCTGAGGAGGTTTCTGCACCGGTAGCTGCCTCGGCGGAGGCAAGCCGGCCGGACATCATTGCAACAAACGCGTTTTATTACTATTCAGACGTTGATGCCGCCTGGGAATTCTATCGGGATACGCTTGGCCTCGAGACTGTCGTTGACTATGGCTTCGCAAAAATCATGAGACTGGCAGATTCGTCCTACCTGACACTCGTGCAGGCAAGCGAAGGCATGCATTCAGTAGATGAACCAAAAACCGTGACGCTGAATCTCGTCACTGATGAGCTGAGTCGCTGGTACGAGCATCTTTCGGCGAAAAGTGTCTCGATGCAGATTGAGCTGGACGACGTCGATGGTCAGGCAGCCAACCGATTTGTTGCGGTCGATCCCGAAGGCTATTTCCTGAAATTCGTACGATACAACCCGCACCCGAATCACGAGTCCTATGTCGCGGCGTTCGCTGATGTGACGCCTGTCGAATCGAAAGCGGCGGGCGCGCCAGGGACTTTAAGTATCCGGGCTGCAGCGTTTGCGGCTTACTTTGCGGACCTCGAGACGATTCGTCCGTTTTATGAGAGTCTTTTTGAATTTGAAGTGTCCGGCCAATTGGACGGTGTCGGCGCTTACCAGTTGAGCAGCAGTGGTTTCCTGATGCTCATAGAAGGTGGCGACGAATTACACAAGCCAACGGAAAAAAACGGCGTAACGCTGTCGTTCCTGACCAGCGATGTTGATAGCTGGTTTGAACGCGCGTCGAGCTGGCCGGGTTTCGAATTGAGAACGCCGGAAATATTTAATGAAGGCGGCGGTCTGGTCAGGGTATTCGTCGGTTACGACCCGGATGGTATCTTCCTGGAATGGGATACGTTTGCCGCTGCGCCTGAGAACGAGGCGCTGCTAAAGTACCTGCAGTAAGATTACGTCGCGGCACGCGCGCCGATCAGTCGACCGCGCGAAAACAGTCCTACTGGCACTTGCTCATTAACGACGCGAGCGAGTCCGAAAAGCCGCTGAGGTCAAAACTGGCGGTCTCCGGCGCCTGCGAGTAAGGCGACACTTCCACCAGCAACTCGCTGCCTGCCGAAAGGGCATCAATCAGTTTCTGACTGTCTTCGGCCGAAGGGCTGATCGTGACCCGTTCTGACTGATCGACCTTCCATTTCAGCCACATGAATCGACCGCCGTCGACCTTGAAACCGACTTCAGTGCTGAACGACGAAATGAATCGCTGCCAGTCTATTCTGGCCGTAATCGCAGCGTTGCCGGGTACGCATCGAAGTTCGATGACTGGCCTGACGTCACTGGTCCCGGACTCTCCCTTTATCGTTTTCGCCGATTCCTGCATAAGTGCGATCGCCGATCCAGACGCAGATGCATCTTCGATCGTTTCGACGTGCCAGTTGCCGGCGGCATTGGACGCGCCTCCCCATACGAAAGAGAGCAGGGCGGCGGCGAGCGCTGATGCATTTCTCATGTTGTTCACTTATCGGGCTTTCGCGCCGTTGATAGCGCCTTCAATGAGATTCAATGCCGCTTGCCGGCTGACACCGTCAGGATCGCTGTTGAAAGACGGTGTTGACGCGATGCCGAGCGCGACCGTTTTCGGATTCTCAAACATAACGCCGATAGCGGCTGCGAGCGCCTTGCTGCTTGGCCCATCCGACACAGTCAGTGGGTGCCCGGGCACTTCGTTGGGTTCGAGAACGTCCATATCGACATGGACGTAAACGACATCAACCTCGTTAGCCAGTGCGTTAAATTGTGCGCGGAAATTTTCCGAAATATCACGAATATCCTGAACAGAAACCTGGCGCACTTCGTATTCGCGGAATCGATCGGCTTCCAGCGGGTCGAGATCCCGGACGCCACCCCACATGATATGGCTCATTGGCAACGGCTCGATGAGACCAGTCGTGCTACGCAGGTTATGCAGCGCGTGCCCGGCGGCAACGGCAACCGGCATGCCACCCAGCATGCCCGACAGCGTGGTTTCCGGTACGTTGAAGTCGCCGTGGGAATCATAAAAAACCAGCCCGACCTTCCGTGAATTACCGTCCGAGTCGTACTTGAGTCCCGACAGCATGCCAAGCAGGTCGTTGCAGTTCGCTTCGAGTCCTACGGTAATCATGTTGTCCTGCAGGCCTTCTCGAACGACGTCCGCAAAATTGGCGTTTGCCAGCGCCATTCGATTCCATTCGCCATAACTTTTTTGCTGTTCCGGTTTAAGGCGCACGTCCTGAACGGGTCTGATCAATTCGCCACCCCATTCGGCAATCAGTCGCTCGAGGCCCGCGGCATGAATGTAATCCGGGTTGGTGGAGAGTTCCGGTATATTTCGGCCACCGCCATAGGGGTTCTTGATAACGTCGACCTTGATGGTGTCGGCCGCCGTCGCAACCAGCGGTAAAGCAAGGGCGACAATGACGGAAACGAAAAAAGAAATGATACGCACGGTAGTAGTCCTCGCTTGATTTGTTCTATTCAGCATCGGGATCTTTCAGTTGCGGATAGTCGATGCCGAGCTGCTCGAGATAGGTGTCATACCTGGAGGGGTCATAGTAGAACTCTTTAAGTTTGTCTTTGTAGAGACCCATGATCTCGGCGTTTTTTTCGATTGCCGGCTTATCGGTATCGCTGATGAAGGGCACGTAAGTTTCACCCGCCGTCTGTTCGTCGCGAAAATACGTCCACGCGTTTTCGACCAGCGATTCCTGCTGAATCAGATCCAGCATTGTTGCGGCGACAACCTTCGCCCCGGCCGTAGCGCCCTTGTGTGCAATCGGCGTTGCCATTGCCATGGCGCTCGACCAGTGATGGCCGGTGCTTCCGTCTACGTTCGATGGAAACCGCAGCGTGACGGTTGGCACGTTCCAGGAGACATCGCCGATGTCATCCGACCCGCCAGACTCCGGTTTTTCCAGGGGCACGCCAATATCCTCGATTTCTGTTTTCAGGCCCGTAATTTCATCTGCTTCCATATATTCCTGGAAAGCGCGTGCGAACGTCTGGTCGTCTTCCGACCATTCGGGCATACCCACTGCGCGAATGTTTTCGTACATGGCTTCCGCAATTGGCTTGTTAAAATGCCTGGGGTAGGCGGCACCGATAATGCGACGAGAGAAAGTCGTGTCCGTCATCATCGCCGCACCTTCGGCAGTGCGTTGCAACTTGCCGAAATTTTCACGGATATTATCGGCAGTCATTTCGCGAATGAAATACCAGACCGTGGCCTTCGATGGAACGACGTTAGGCTGATCGCCGCCATCGACAATGACGTAGTGCGAGCGTTGCAACGGGTGTAAGTGCTCACGACGAAAATTCCACGCGACGTTCATTAACTCAACCGCATCGAGCGCGCTTTTGGCTTTCCAGGGGTCTCCGGCACCGTGCGCCGCCGTGCCTTCGAATGTGTATTCAACGGAAACGAGCCCGGTTCCGATCGCCTGTCCCCAGCTGACGTTCAACGAGTCAGAAACATGCGTGAAAAGCACGGCGTCGACACCGTCATAACGTCCGTCTCTTGCGTACCAGGCCTTGGTCGCTACCAGCTCCTCGGCGATTCCCGGCCAGAGGACGATTGTTCCAGGAAGATTTTCACGTTCCATGATCTCCTTGACCGCAAGCGCCGCTGTAATGTTGACAGCTTGTCCGGAGTTATGTCCCTCGCCATGCCCTGGTGCACCTTCAATCATCGGTTTGCGGTACGTCACGCCTGGCATCTGCGATGCTTTGGGGATGCCGTCAACATCAGAGCCCAGTGCGATGACCGGTTTGCCGCTTCCCCAGGTTGCCCACCATGAACTCGGAATGCCCGACACGCCGTGTTCGACCTTGAAGCCGTTACTTTCGAGAATCCCGGTGATGTAGCGCTGCGTCTCAAATTCCTGGAAGCCAAGCTCGGAGAAAGAAAACAGGCTGTCGACGATCTCCTGGGTCAACTTCTGCTTGTCGCTGACGATCTGTGCGGCGTCTGCTTTCAGGCCGGTCAGTTGGGGAGGCGGTCCCTCAACTTCGATTGGTTCGTCCTGCGCGGTAACGGTGTTGATGCCAACGAGCATCGCGATGCTAACGGTTGCGAGAATACGCTTCATCGTCTCCCCCTGAAGATTCAATGCGTTCAAACCTGAGCGGACGATGATACCGCAGCCGCGTGAGGATTGGTGCAGGCTGCGGGTTTAAGATAGTCTTCATCTGCTATTCCAGTCTCGCAGAACAATAATTTCGGGGGAAACTACGATGCGAAAAACTCTGCAATCACTAGTTAAAACAGCAGCTTTCCTGCCATTTACCATTGGCGCTTCCGTTGCACAGGACTTCGATAGTGTCGAAATGAAAGTCCATCCGGTCGCCGGAAATGTCAGTTATATCGAGGGTATGGGCGGCAATATCGGTCTCTTTGCTGGTGCAGATGGCGTCTTTCTTATTGACGATCAGTACGCGCCGCTTACCGAGAAAATCGTGGCCGCTGTCCGGACGGTATCGGCCGAGCCGATTCGATTCCTGGTCAATACACACATGCATCCGGATCATACGGGTGGCAATGAAAACTTCGGCAAGATGGGAACGATGATTTTTGGACACGACAACGTGCGAAGCCAGATGGGCGTTGCGGACTACAAAGAGGCGCCGCCACTCGTAACTTTCTCGGATGACATGTCATTCCATATCAATGGCGAAACGGTTCACGTTTTCAAGACGCCGAATGCACATACGAATGGCGACGTTTTTGTCCGGTTTGCAGGGTCAAATGTCGTGCATACCGGTGATGTTTACCGAACGACATCCTACCCGTATGTCGACGTCGCAAACGGTGGCAGTTTCCTGGGTACGATCAAGGCGTACGACCTGTTGATCGAAGTGAGCGATGCGGCTACGAAAATCGTTCCGGGTCATGGAGTGATTTCAAACGTTGGAGAGGTACGCGCGTTTCGCGACATGATGCTGGTTATTCGCGACCGGACCGCAGCCGCAATTCGCAACGGAATGACACTTGAGCAGGCGCAGGGCGCCGGACTAACGGCCGAATACGATGAACGCTGGGAAAGTGGCCGCCCGATCGGCAGTTCTGCAAAATTGCTGGAAGCTGCGTACGCGGATATGGCGCAGTAACAAAAAAGGGGTCAGAGCCCTTTATTGGGCTCTGACCCCTTTATCTAACCCCTTTATCTAACCCCTTTATCTACCTTTATCTTTCGCCAGACCCCAATCCGCCTGGTATGCCTGGTTGGCGACGTCGGTTGGTGCGGATTGATCTTTAGTACACGTTTGAAATGCCGTTGTCTTAGATTTTCTTCCAGACCCAGTCATATCGATCCCCGTTCGGCAGAGTGAACCAGATTACAAGCAGGTCATCTCGCCACTCGAATTTCAGTTTTGACACCGTGCCGACTTCCTTCGGATTCTCCGAGATGTCGCGATACCAGGTCAGCGTGTCGCCGTCCGTTTCAAAACGCCCCGTGTGACCGTTGATATCGAGCCACTCTTTGAAATAGCTGACCTGGTCTTTTGCAGGCATCGCGGCGACATCATCGTCGTCGATAACACGTCGATCGGGATTCATCGTCATCATCGAGTAATGACCATCGGCCATGATCAACAGTCCCTGTCGATTGGCCGACTCAGGTGAGTCGCCGGTCCGGATGTTGGTCAGCGACACACGCTCGTAGGCGCCGTCGAGATTGTCATCCGCGAATACGCCCCCGGTCGCCGCGATCAGAATGAGTGCGATAGAGTATTTGTTCACTGTGCCGCACCTGTCGATTTCAGAAATGGAAACAACGCAGCCAGAAATGCGTCAGTTTGCTCGATTTGGGGCAAGTGCCCCGAGCGTTCAATGATATGCACCTCGGACTGCTCGATGTCAGTTTTCAGTCGCGAAGCGTTGTCCGGCGAAAATACTTTATCCTCGGCACCCCAGATCACCAATGTTGGTAATCGAATGCCGCGCATTTCTTCGTCCGCGACATCGCCACCGTCAATCATCATGTCGCCAATGGCATTGGCGGAATTCACCCACATCGCGAACGCTTCCTCGACCCAGGCGTCGGTAATAATTGATTTGTCCTTCACCCGGCGTTCCAGCAGGCCGCGCGTCGATTCGAGGCTACTGCCGGTAGCGGTGCGCCGAAACCGGATCATGTCCTCTGACATCGGCTTGGCAAGATCGCGATCCGTACTTCGATAACCGGCTCCGTCAACCAACACCAGCGCCCGAAGATTTTCCGGGTGATGAATCGCGGTGTAAGTAGCCGTGTTCGCTCCCATTGCGTGGCCGATAAGCGTTACGTCAGAGAGGCCCAGTGCCTGGATAAACCCGGCCAGGAATTGAGACAAAAAAGCGTTGTGATAGTCGGTATCAGGTTTCGAAGAGACATGAAACCCGATGAAATCCATGACGATTACCCGGTTCGATTGGCTAAGTGGTTCGATAATCGGCTGCCACTCGTTCAACCCGCCCCATAGTCCATGTAACAGGATGACCGGTGGGCCACTGCCGGCCTCGGCGTAATGAATGTTCTGGCCGTAGACGATAATATCTTTTTGCACGACGTCCGTTGCGGAAACGACTGGTGACGCCAGCAGGGATAAGATCAACAAGAGGCTTTTCATTGTTTGGCGGAGACTCCAATGATGATCGGTCGATATTAACGTGCTTTTGCTACGAGCGTCAGTTGTCGGCACAATCAGGTTGCTTTTTTCCAGGGGGATAAAAATGAAAAGAATATTGTTGGCGATTGCGGCAAGCCTGGTTTTTTCGGGCGCGGTGGCGGATCCGCTGATTCTGCCGATGAGGGAGCGGGCGGCGATCATTGATCGATGGCTCGCCACTCGCGTGCAAACGATTCTGCCCGAACTGATGCGCCGCACTGAAATCGACATGTGGGTCATTATCTCCCGCGAGTACAACGAGGATCCTGTTCTGCGAACTTTTTTGCCATCTACGTGGCAATCGGCGCGGCGCACAACAATTTTGGTCATCACCGATCCGGGTAACGGCGAGCCACTCGAAACGCTGGCGGTTGCGCGCTATGACGTTGGCGAGACATTCAAGGCAGCCTGGGACAAGGAAAGGGACGGCGAGCAGTGGGCGCATCTTGCAAAGCTGATCGAAGCGCGCGACCCGAAGCGCATCGGCCTGAACTTTTCCGAAATCTATGCACATGCGGATGGAATTTCCCAGACGGAATTCCGTTTGTTCCACGACGCGTTGCCGGAGCGGCTCCACGATCGTGTCGTGTCTGCCGAAAACCTGGCAGTTGGATGGCTGGAAACGCGTACACCCGAAGAAATGGCGATCTACCCGCAGATCGTTCGCATCGCACATGAAATTCTTGCAGAGGGATTATCCGATGCTGTGATTCAGCCGGGAATCACCACGACCACCGATGTTCAGTGGTGGTATCGGGATCGCATTCGTGAATTGAAACTGACGACCTGGTTTCATCCGTCGGTTTCCATTGCACGTGCCGATCAACCGGAGACGGACATGAGTGAGTGGGCGTTGAAGCGCTATGACGATGAAGTCATCCAACCGGGTGACCTGTTGCACGTCGATTTCGGCATCACCTACCTGCGTCTCAACACCGACACACAGCAACATGCTTACGTATTGAAGCCGGGCGAAACGGATGCGCCCGAGGAATTGCGCGCCGCATTGGCGGCCGGCAACCGACTGCAGGACATTTTGACCGGGAACTTCAAAACCGGGCGCACCGGAAACGACATCCTCGCTCGCTCGCTGGCACAGGCGAGGAAAGAAGGCATCACGCCCTCGATCTATACGCACCCGATTGGCTTTCACGGCCACGCGGCGGGCTCGACCATCGGCATGTGGGATCAGCAAGGCGGCGTGCCGGGTGACGGCGACTACCCCATGAATCCCAATACCGCCTACTCAATCGAGTTATACGCGGAGAGCGAAATCCCGAGCTGGGGCAAAGCGGTACGAATACAGCTGGAAGAAGACGCGTTTTTCGATGGAGAGAAGGTAACGTACATCGACGGGCGACAGAAGGAATTACACCTGATTCCGCGAGTACCACCCGTTCAATAAGAGGCTCCTACGATGAAAACAAGACTGATGCTCGCCGTTACTGTATTGACCATGGCGATTTCCGTTCAGGCGGACCTCCGGGACCTCGTCGCGGAAGATGTGTTGAAGCAAATAGCCGAAGAGACATCGGGCGAAGCAGCCAAGCGAAACCTGGACACGATTACGTTGCAGCACCGCATGCGTGCGAGCGACCAATTCGCTGAAGCGACCAGCCATATTTTGCAGATGCTCGAGTCTTATGGTTTGGATGACGTCGAGCGGCTGACTTACCCGGCAGACAGCAAGACGATGTTCGGTACGCAAAAATCACGGCCGGTGTGGGATGTACGTTTCGCCGAGTTGTGGGAACTCGCGGTGGTTGACGGAGAAACGGTGCGGAATCGACGGCTCGGTGACTGGGCCTCGGTACCATTGTCATTGGCACAGGACAGTTTGTCGGGAGAAGCGACAACAACGCTGGTTGACATCGGAGCTGGTGCGTCCGATGCCGATTACGATGGTAAAGATGTGCGTGGAAAACTGGTGCTCACGTCGAGCCAGCCGGAAAGTGTCGTGGAACGGGCTGTTGGCGAGCTCGGCGCAGCGGGCATCGTTTCCTATGCACCCAACCAGCGATCGGCCTGGTGGAAAGAGGATGATCGGCTGGTTCGTTGGGGTCACCTCGACAGTTTCCCGACGACGAAATCTTTCGGCTTCATGATTTCCCTGGGGGAGGCGCGAAAACTCCAGCAGCGAATGGAAAGCGGTGAGGAGATCTTGCTGCATGCGAAAGTTGATGCCAGTCATGAAAAGGGCGAATACGGATTTGCGACCGCTGCGATTCGCGGCATGGATAAAGCGGGCGAAGAAATACATTTCACCTGCCACCTGGATCACCCCCGCCCCGGCGCCAACGACAACGCGTCCGGCTGTGTCTCGATTCTCGAAACTGCGAGGTCACTGAATAACCTGGTCAAGAATGGAATCCTGCCACGTCCGTCCCGCACGATTCGATTCCTGTGGCCGGCGGAAATCGAAGGCAGCATCATTTACCTGTCACAGCATGAAGACACGTCCCGCATCAAGGCCAACATTCATATGGACATGGTCGGCGGCGGTCCCGTGACCAAATCCGTCTTTCGTATTTCGGGTGGCCCGATCAGTGTCCCGTCGTTCGTCAGCGATCTCGGTCATGAGATTGGTCATTTCGTGAATGAGCAAACTGAGGCGTTCGCCAGCAGTGGCAGTGCGGAATTTCCACTGAACTCTCCGGAGGGTGGAAAAGAACCGTTGATGGCATTGATGGAAGACCTCGACATGGGCAGCGATCACGATGTCTTTTTCGAAGGAACGTGGCGCAAGCCAGGTCTCTACCTGCATGACTGGCCGGATCGCTACATTCATACAAACTATGATCTCGCCGCCAACATTGATCCGACAAAACTGAAACGGGCGGCGTTCATTGGCGCCGTCAGCGCCTGGTTTCTCGCCAACATGTCGGACGGCGATGTGCCCGCCGTTCTCGACATGCTCGAACGCAACGCCCTGCGACGCAGCGGCGACCTGCTGCAACGCCGGGCGTCACTCGATGCGGTGGACCAGATTGCGGTGAGTGACATTCATTTCGCTGTTGAGCGGCGCAAGGTTCACAGTGTCGAATCTTTCGCCACGTTGTCGGAAGCCGACCATAAGGCAGCCATGGAATTCATCGCTGAGCTGCAGAAGCTGCTGGCGGTACCGCAGGTTGCAAACATCGGCGGCGTGAACAGAAACAATACGGTGTATGAAAGGAATGCCGGCATTCAGGGCCCGATGGGTGCATTCGGTTACTCCTACCTCAGCGACAAATACGGGGCCGAAAAAACCGCCGCATTGAGGTTAGGCAGCTACGCTGGCAATGGTGGCCAGTACGCATACGAAGCACTCAACTTCGTCGATGGAAACCGAACCGTCAGTGATATTCGTGACTGGCTGACGACCGAGCTTGGCCCGGTCCCGCTGGATATCGTCGAAGAATATTTGTCGGCGCTCGAATCGATCCATGTGATTCGAAAAAAATAGAAAAAAGGGGTCGGATCCAGTTTCCTAAGAATTCGATACATTCAAACTATTGCGGAAATCGGGTCCGACCCCTATTTCTCTATTTCTATTTTCAGCAAATAAGGGTTCGATAGAGAATGGGGTCAGAGCCCGGCTCTGACCCGTGCTTCTTTTGCACAGGATATTTCCATGGAAAAGCTTCGATTGAATGACTGGTTGACGCTAAGCGCAAACACTGCCGTCGTAGCGGGCATAATTTTTCTGGGAATCGAAATTCGACAGAACAATAGTTTGTTGAGACAGGAAGCTGGCAATGTCTACTTCAGCAATCGGGTTGTGCTTTCCGAGATGCTGATGCAGGACGGAGAATTAGCCGCGATCTATGTAAAGGCTGCCAAAGACGAGGATCTGGATGAGGTGGAGGCGCTGCGTATCGACCGCTACTACCGGCGAATGTTTCGGGGATTTGAATGGGAGTATCTGCAATCCAGGGAAGGATTGCTTGACCTCCGCAGAAATGGCGAATGGGCAAGAATGATTAACGAAAACAAATATTCTCGTGACGTATGGCGCTGGTTGTCAGAATCAGCGGCCGAACAATCATTCGTGAAATTCGTCAACGAAGACGTACTGATCCAGTAATTCAGACTGGCGCTACAGCCGATCGTTCGCTAGACGTTGCCCGCAAAGTAGATGACGAAAGCGACGACAATCGCAATGCCGATGCCGTACGCGGTCTTCATCGGTAACGAGGCAGGCTTCATTTCCTCGGCCAGCACTGGGAACGGAATGCTAATGGCACGAATTGAGGCAAGGAAACCCGTCGTTCCCAGCGCGATTCGCACCCAGTCGAGCATGACCCACTGGCGCACCATATGCACAATCGCAGCTGGATCCTGCACGGCATTCGGACGTCCCTGCGCCACCGCCCATAACGCGGCATTGCGTGGCCAGAACGTCAACACCGTTAAAATCAATGTGGCGAATATCATCGCCAGTGAGACGATAAGCAGGATGCGATAGTGGTTAGGCGTACGCCAGCCTGCGATCAACGCACCCAGAGTCGATACAAGCAGTGCGGCTGAGCTCGGGATAAAGAATTCGCCGGTGTCGACCGGGTAGTTCGGGCCGTAGGGCAAAAGTCTCAAGGATTCGGGGGGAGACGCGCTCCACGCGCCAACCAGGACCTGCAAGTCAAAAAGCTTCGCGCCGAGCAGCATGCCCCATGCGATTACGGCGATCCAGAGAAACGCACGAGTCCAGGTTTGTCGCATCGCATTTTCCTGACAGCCACGGCAATGCTCAAATTATGCCCTAGAATCGCAAAAAAGGGGTCGGATCCACAATCCACCATATCCAGGAATGATTGAATATTGGATCCGACCCCTTTTTTGCGATTCAATACATGCAGGCCCGAATTGCCTGAGGATAATCCATGAAGAAAGTTTTTTTTCTTGCCGTTATTTTCGCATGCTGCCCGTTCGCTTTCGCTGACGACAAGCCGAACCAAAAGGCTGTTCTGGTCACCGGGGCAAGTTCAGGCATCGGCTTGCGAATTGCTGAGACTTTGGCGAGCAACGGTTACTACGTTTATGCCGGCGCGAGGAAGGCGGAAGATCTCGAGCGCATTGACGCGATGGACAATATGAGTGCGGTGCGCCTTGATGTTACCGTTCAAAACGATATCGACGCCGCAGTCGATTTTATCGAGAACGCGGGCCGAGGTCTTTGGGGTATCGTCAACAACGCCGGCGTAGTAGTCCTGTCACCATTGGCGACGGGTACTGATGCCGATGTTCGGTTCACATTCGATGTGAATGTATTCGGTCCCGTTCGGATCAATCAGGCGTTCCTGCCGATGGTCATGGAAAGCGGTGGTCGTACGGCAATCATTGGTTCCATCAACGGCTTTATCGCCGATGGAGGAGATGGTGGTTATTCAGCCAGCAAATTTGCCGTCGAAGGATATACCGATTCGCTGGCTGCGGAACTGGAGCAGTCCACTGTTCAGGTTAGTATCGTTGATCCAGGTACCTACAAGTCGAGAATTCGCGGAAAGATGGCCGCGCAGGTGCTTGCCTCTGCCGAAGCAGGCAAGATTGATCTCGATGATGCGAGACTCTCGGAAAGGGTCAAGACCGAGTTCGGCAATGAACAGTTGCCCGAACCTGACGCCGTGGCTGAAGCGGTGTTGCATGCGATGTCGAGCGATACGCCCAAACGTCGTTACATGGTTACGCCGAATGAGGAGCAGGCCGAGATCACGATTCGCGCCGCGGTAAAACGTGCGCTGGAGTTGAATGAAGGTCAGCCTTACAGCTACGACCGGGATGAACTGATCGCGCTCATGGATGAGTTGTTGGCGGAATAGCGAGTCGCATTGCGATGGCCATTGTTTTCACCTACACGAATCGAGACCGATAGTGACCAGCACTCAACGTACCAACGAATTTGGCCAGACCATCGGAGCAGAGGTGATTGGCTGGGATGGAGCCAGACGACCGCCGCGCACACCAATGGAAGGCCGATTCTGTCGAACGGAGCCGCTGACAAGTGAGAGACATTTGGCTGATTTGTTCGAGGCATATGCCGAAGACGCGGAAGGCAAGTTGTGGACTTACATGTTCAACGGTCCGTTCCAATCCGCGACCGAACTCCGGGACTGGATGACGTCGGCCAGCGCGTCGGACGACCCGCTTTTCTATGCGATTATCGATGTGTCGACGGGAAAGGCCGTCGGTATGGCTGCCTACATGCGCATCAAGCCGGGCGTTGGCGTCATTGAGGTCGGCAACATTGCTTACTCGCCGAAACTACAGCGAACGCCAGTGGCAACGGAGGCGATGTTCCTGATGATGAGGAGGGCATTCAAGGAACTTGGTTATCGGCGTTACGAATGGAAATGTGACTCGCTTAACGCGGCGTCTCGACGGGCAGCTGAGCGGCTCGGATTCACTTTCGATGGCTTGTTCAAACAGGCGATTGTCTACAAAGGCAGAAACAGGGATACGGCCTGGTATTCGATTCTTGACCGTGACTGGCCGGCACTCGAAAGAGCCTATACGACGTGGCTTGATGCCGAGAACTTTGACGAAAACGGACAGCAAAAAAGAAAGTTGCGGGAACTTATCGCTTCAGAAAAGAGCGGCGCCCCGTAGTCAGCCTGGGGTTCACCAGGGGTTAATTGGCATCAGTAGGTTCATGGCGACAATTGTGCTCTCGTACCTAATCGAACGTTCGGATTATGGTGAACGGAACTGTGAACCTGTTCAGGTTTTTCCTGTGACGCTCAACACGACCATTTTCTTGCCAATGTGGATAATGACCATTACCTAACGACTGTCGCATACATTTACATGCCTGATTTCTTATGATCAGAATGCCAGATGGAATTGTTACCGTGCATCTCGACGGCGAGCGATATCGGGGTGCCTACTATTTTAGTGGGGAGGACCTCGTCGTTATTGCCCACGGGTTTCAGGAATCCTCAGCAAGTTTGGCGGTCCTCCAGGGTGAACGAGGCAAAGCCGCGCTTAATCTTGCCAAGTTAGTGTTGATTGACATGGTGAGGAGTGCCGCAGACCCCGACACGCTGTACGGATTGTCACTGCAAGGTTCGACGACACAGATGTGTTTGCAGGGGTCAACTACGCAGATCGGAATTTGACAGACCAACCGAGATCATGACGATTTCGACCGATACAGACATAATCGAGGTATTCAATTCGATCCGCTTCAGTGTGCTGCGAATCAGCTATCTGTATAGATAAATGGGAACCAGTCGTCCCTTAACACCTGGCCATCAGTCATGCCGTGTCCGGGAAACGGTGGCGATGTCGGGCCTGGCCGGGTCACGTAACGAGCGTCATCACCAACCAGGCGAAGAGAGAACGCACGACGTCGTCGATCGGAATTGTTGCCGCGTGCGCCGTGTAATATTTTGAAGTTGAATG
>JAQCAD010000006.1 GCA_027621915.1 Pseudomonadota bacterium | reverse complement strand
ATGGACATGACAGCGTATTAATCGCTGATGCCATTGAGGCGGCAATTGCCGATAGCGATCGTCCGTCGCTGATTTGCTGCAAAACCGTGATTGGTTTTGGATCACCTAACAAGCAAGGCACGGCAAGCACGCACGGAGCGCCGCTTGGACACGATGAAATTGCCGCGGCGCGTGCAGAATTGGGCTGGAGTCATCCGCCATTCGAAATCCCGACTGAGGTTCTGGCGGCATGGAACGGTCTAGAGCGTGGAAACTCGCTCGAGCATGACTGGAGTGAGACTTTTGCCTCTTATGAGGCTGCGTATCCTGATCTGGCTTCGGAGTTCCGTCGACGCATGACGGGTAAACTTCCCGTGAACTGGGATGATATTGCAGATAATGCCATCGCCGGCATCAATGACGCCGGCGCCAAAATGGCGACGCGCCAGGCGTCGCTGGTTGCTTTGAACGCATTTGCGCCAGCGTTACCGGAATTGGTGGGCGGGTCAGCAGACCTGACAGGATCGAATCTCACGAAGCATAGCGGATCAGTCGTTATTACGGGCGATGATGCCTCGGGAAATTACATATATTTTGGAGTGCGCGAGTTTGGCATGTCGGCATTGTGCAACGGTCTCGGCCTGCATAGCGGCATCATTCCTTATTCCGGGACCTTTCTTACGTTCTCGGATTATTCGCGAAATGCATTGCGCATGGCGGCGTTAATGCAGTTACAGAACATTTTTGTGTTTACGCACGACTCGATCGGTCTCGGCGAAGATGGCCCGACTCATCAGCCGGTCGAGCATACGGCAAGTCTGCGCATCATGCCGAACATGAGTGTCTGGCGTCCTTGCGATACGGTTGAGACCGCCGTTGCGTGGCGTCATGCGCTTGAGCGACGCGATGGCCCGACCAGCCTGGTTCTGACGCGACAGGGGCTGCCGCACCAAGTGCGTAGTGAGCAGCAGATTGCGGCGATCAGCCGTGGTGGCTACGTTCTGCGTGATTCCGACAAAACACCGGATATCATTATCATTTCGACAGGTTCCGAAATAGCTCTCGCCACGACTGCGGCAGAAGCGCTTCATGCGGACGGCGTGAATGTTCGTATCGTTTCCATGCCGTGCACCGATCTGTTTGACGCCCAACCTGGCGACTACAGGGATTCTGTGCTGACGCCAGGTGTTACGACACGATTGGCGATCGAAGCAGGCGTAACCGAGGGTTGGTGGCGCTATGTCGGCACGGACGGTCGCGTTATTGGACTCGATCGATTCGGCGCATCGGCGCCGGCGGAAGAGTTGTTCGAGCACTTCGGTTTTTCGGTAGCAAACGTACTAAAAAATGCCAGAGAAATGCTGGCTTGTCGATGAATCCGGTTGTCACCGGAGACAGATCCAGGAGATGTGAATGACTATCAAGGTTGGTATTAACGGATATGGGCGCATCGGTCGCAATGTGTTGCGCGCACTTTACGAAGGCGACAAGCGATCTAAAATCGAAATCGTTGCCGTTAACGATCTGGGCGACACAAATACCAACGCACATCTGACCAGGCGAGACACTGCACATGGTCGTTTTCCGGGCAAGATCAGCGTTGATGGCGACTACATGGTTGTCAACGGCGACCGGATCAAGGTGCTTGCCGAACGTGATCCGGTCAAACTGCCATGGGGCGAACTGGGCGTTGAGATTGTGTTCGAGTCCACAGGCTTTTTCAGCTCCCGTGAGGCGGCGTCGAAACATCTCGCAGGCGGCGCGAAAAAAGTCATTATATCCGCGCCTGGAAGCGGCGAGGTTGACGCGACGATTGTTTACGGCGTTAATCACCATACGCTAAAGGCAAGTGACACAATCATTTCAAATGCGTCCTGCACGACCAACTGCCTGGCGCCGCTCGTAAAACCGCTGCATGAGAAAATAGGTGTTGAACACGGCATCATGACGACGATTCATGCGTATACCAATGACCAGGTACTAACGGACGTGTTCCACAAGGATTTGCGACGCGCACGCTCGGCAACAATGTCGCAGATTCCGACCAGCACGGGCGCAGCTAAGGCGGTTGGCCTCGTGTTGCCGGAACTCGCCGGCAAGCTGGACGGTTTTTCGATGCGTGTTCCGACAATTAATGTCTCCGCCGTTGATCTGACTTTTGTTGCCAAACGAAATACGACGATCGAAGAAGTGAACAAAATAATGAAGGACGCGGCCGAAGGTGAGCTGAAAGGCGTGTTGGCCTACAACGATGAACCATTGGTATCGATTGATTTTAATCATGATCCGGCATCATCCACCTACGATGCCGGGCTAACCAAAGTCATGCAAGGCAACCTGGTCAAGGTAATCTCCTGGTATGACAACGAGTGGGGCTTTTCGAACCGCATGCTCGATACTGCCGTGGCACTTTACAACGCGAAGTAAAGTCTCAGATCCGAAGAGCTGACATGCCTGTTATCAACATGAGCGAGCTCGACCTCGCCGGGAAACGCGTATTGATACGCGAGGACCTGAACGTGCCGGTCGCAGATGGCCAGGTCACAAGTGACGCTCGCATCAGAGCCGCATTGCCGACGATACGGGCAGCGCTGGATTCGGGTGCGGCAGTCATGTTGATGTCGCACCTCGGCCGACCGGTCGAAGGATCACCTGACGCAGCGTTCTCACTCGCGCCGGTGGCTGCAAGACTGTCAGAGCTCCTTGATACGCAGGTGCCGCTTGTTCGCGAATGGATCGACGGCGTAGATATTGAGCCGGGTAAGGTGGTGTTGCTCGAGAATGTTCGCTTTCTGCCTGGTGAGAAAGCCTGTGACGAAGACTTGTCGAAGCGCATGGCAGCGCTTTGCGACGTGTTTGTCATGGACGCTTTCGGCACGGCGCACAGGGCGCAATCGAGTACATACGGCGTCGCGAAATATGCTCCGGTTGCCTGTGCCGGTCCGTTGCTGTCACGCGAGCTCGCAGCGCTGGCAAGAGCACTTGATAATCCCGCCCGGCCTTTGGTCGCTATTGTTGGCGGTTCAAAAGTATCCACCAAACTCACTGTGCTTGATGCGCTGGCGGGCATCGTTGATCAGTTGATCGTAGGCGGAGGCATTGCCAATACTTTCATTGCCGCAGCGGGTTACGAGGTGGGCAAATCATTGTACGAAGCAGATATGCTCCAAACAGCGATCAAACTGGCTAACAACGATGCCGATCGTGCCGACATACCGATACCTGTAGATGTGGTTGTCGCGAAGGAATTTTCGGCCGAATCAGGAGCGACTGTGCGCTTGGTTAGCGAAGTTGCCAAGGACGAATTGATCCTCGATATTGGTCCTGCGACCTCGAAATACTTTGCTGAGATTATTGAAAGCGCGGGAACCATAATCTGGAACGGTCCGGTTGGCGTATTCGAATTCGATCAGTTTGGCGCGGGAACCAAGGCGATGGCAGAGGCAATCGCGAACAGCAACGCATTTTCTATTGCAGGTGGCGGCGACACATTGGCGGCGATCGACAAGTACGACGTAACTGACGGCGTATCTTACATTTCTACCGGCGGTGGGGCGTTCCTTGAGTTCGTCGAGGGCAAAAAACTGCCGGCTGTAGAAATTCTGGAAAAGCGCGCGAACGCCTAAACGGGCCAAGGCCCGGTAATGGCGAGCGTCATGCCGCGTAACTGAATGTTAACAAACATGACGTTGCCGGCGGGCGAAAAGCAGATTCCAGCCAGCTCGGAGCTCGTGTAGGCATTATCCGCGAGCGCATATTGTTGGCCGTCCGGCCGGATGCCAACGAGGCCGCAATGACCGGCCGTATCTTCACATACAATAAGGTCGCCCCACGGACTCAGGGTTAGATTGTCGGCGTGTCGCAATACGCTGTCGGACGTCGACTCTGCGAGCAGGCGAATTTTTCCCGGCAGTTTTTCTTCGCCGTCAGTGCCTTCGGCTGGGCTTGGCGTATAGGCGAACAATTGCCCCAGGCGTTGTACACCGCCGATTGTCGCCGCCATCACAATCTCGCCATCGGCGTAGCAAATACCTTCGCCGCGAGCAAATATTGCTGCGCCAAGGTCAGCACCTCGCAGTCGCAGGTCGTTTTCAGTGACGTCAGGCTCTTCAAGGTCGATCCATGATGCTTCATAAGAACGATTCACCGCCATTCCTCCGGCGATAAGCCAATTACGAGTATCAAAGTTTTTCTGATCTTTGACGCAGAGCGCCTGCAGGCGTCCACCCTTGCTGAGTTGACCGGGGACATTTGGTACGAAACGGTAAAGAAGGCTTTGATGTTGATCTTCCGTCAGGTAGACAACGCCGGTCGCCGGGTTAACCGCCGCCGCTTCGTGTTCAAAGCGACCCATTTGCGTCAGGGGTAAAGGATTGACGGCTTCCATGGCATTTGCGGGCACTTCAAATACATATCCGTGTTTTTTCTGTCGATGAACGACATAGCCTCGTTCAAACGACGTACCGGGATCGAAGAAACATTCCTCGCAGGAAAGCCAACTGCCCCACGGCGTCCGACCACCGGCACAATTATTCTCCGTGCCCGAGAGGCTCATATGCATATGAGTTCGACGACGTGTGGTTGGATCGTAATGAATAGTTGTCGTGCCGCCAAGCGCAGGAGATTTGTCCATTCCGTTGTCATACTGCACGAGCGGATTTACTTTCGAATATCGTTCTGCCCGCCTGCCAAACGGACTCTCGGCGACTTCGTAGGGGTTAATCTCGTGGTTACAGACAAGAATGACACTGTTATCTTCACCGGCAAACGCCGCCATGCCGTCCTGAAGGCCCGGCACGAGCAGGCCATCGTTCATTTCCTGACCCCGTTCCGCGACCACGGTGTAGTCAAATCCTGCCGGCAAATCGATGATGCCGTTCGGGTCGGGTCTAAGCGGCCCGAAGCCGGATGCAGCAGAAGGTTTTGCCTCCGCCAGAGATTTTGCAGGGCTTGCGGCGGCTATCGCCAACATGCTCACGAAACGGCGCCGACTGATCATCGCTAGTGGTGACCCAAGATCATTGTAAGAATTTACATCGAGGATAACCTGTTTGCGAAATTGTGGCACCCGGAATGTTTCGGGCAGTGTCATACCGGTTATGCAATCGTTGTGCGATAATTGCGCCCATGCGAAAAAGAACAAAGATTGTGGCGACGCTCGGACCCTCCACAGATGATCCCGAGACGCTTCGACAAATGATTGGTGCGGGACTCGACGTTGCGCGCCTTAACTTCTCTCACGGCGACCACGAGCAGCAGAAACTGCGTCTGTCGCGTTTGCGCGAAGTTGCCGCACATAGTAACCGTTTCATCGGCGTTATCGGCGACCTGCAAGGGCCGAAGATCCGCATCCGCAGATTTAAGAACAGCAGCGTCAAACTTCGCGTCGGCGACAGTTTTTATATCGATTCATCGTTAGGCGCGAGTGAAGGCGACCAGAACGGAGTTGGCGTCGCGTATGAAGACCTGCACAAAGACGTCGACGCAGGAGACGTGCTTTTACTTAATGACGGCCAGATGACGCTTAAGGTCGCTCGTGTTGACGGCACCAGGATTCATACCACTGTCGTTATCGGCGGCGTTTTGTCGGACCACAAAGGTATTAATCGTGAAGGCGGCGGGCTTTCTGCGCCTGCACTGACCGATAAGGACAGATCGGACATTCAATTTGCCGCTGATATGAATATGGACTACATCGCCGTTTCGTTCGTACGCAGTGCGGATGACATCGACGAGGCGCGCAGATTATTGACGGCCGCCGGCGGTAAAGGCGCAATTATCGCCAAGATTGAACGTGTCGAAGCGCTCGATTGTATTGACTCGATCATCGATGCTTCTGACGCCATCATGGTTGCGCGCGGCGACCTTGGAGTTGAAATGGGGTACGCGGAGCTCACGGGGATGCAAAAAAGCATCATTCGGCACACGCGTCACAAGAACAAAGTAGTGATCACTGCGACTCAGATGATGGAATCTATGATCACCAACCCTATACCGACTCGTGCAGAAGTTTCTGATGTCGCGAACGCGGTGATGGATGGCACTGATGCGGTAATGTTGTCTGCGGAAACCGCTGTCGGCAGCTATCCTGTCGAGGTTATTTCGGCCATGAATAGCGTTTGTGTTGGTGCCGAGAAGCACGCTCTGACCATGGGTCGCACGACGCATCGCCTGGATGATCGTTTTAGCGCTGTGGATGAAGCGATCGCTATGGCGGTGATGTATACAGCGAATCATCTGAAAGTAAGAGCGATAATTGCCTTGACTGAATCAGGTTCAACAACGCTCTGGATGTCGAGGATTCGATCAGATATCCCGATCTACGCGTTTACGCCGCACGATTCAACCAGTCGCCGCGTAACGCTGTATCGAGGGGTATATCCCGTATCGTTCACAATCCAGCAGACCGATATCGGGCTGTTGTATCGCGACATCTTTGCGATCCTGTTGTCCAAAAAACTCGTCGAAGAGGGTGATCTTGTAATCTTCACTAAGGGAGATTTGAGCGGCGTGTCCGGAAGTACGAATTCGATGCAGATCGTCGAAGTCAGCGCGACTATCTGATACCGCATTAAATCAAGGTAAGAAAATGAAACGATTGTTTATCAGGTTGATAATCGTTGCCGTGCTTGCGACATCGGTTGGCATCGCCTCGGCATACTTTGTGCTAATGAAAAGCCTGCCGCAACTTGACGGTGAACTCGTGACGGACGGTCTTGCCGCCAATGTGGTTATCGACCGAGACGCCAGCGGCATTCCAACGGTTACAGCCGCGAATCGTGAAGATCTGGCTTATGCAACCGGCTATGTACACGGTCAGGACCGCTTTTTCCAGATGGACCTGACGCGACGCAAGGCAGCAGGTGAGCTCGCGGAAATCTTCGGTAGTGTCGCGTTACCAATCGACAGGCGATCGAGGTTTCACCGTTTTCGGACCCGAGCCGGCCAGGTTCTGGGAAGTATGAGCACAACGGAGGAGATGATTCTGCAGGCATACACGGACGGCGTGAATGACGGCCTGTCGGGCCTTGGTGTGAAACCGTTTGAGTATTTCCTTCTGAATACAAAGCCGCGCCCCTGGGAGCAGGCAGACACGTTGCTGGTCGTTTACTCGATGTTCATGGAGCTGAATGATGAAACGGCACAGCGAGACGTAGGTCGTGGGCTGGCGCAAAATGTATTGCCAAAGGCCGCTTTCCACTGGCTTTACCCAGAGGGCACGACATGGGATGCACCATTGATCGGTGAGCCACGTAGCGAGATCGACTTGCCGGATCCACAGGAGTTTTCGTTACATGGCTTATCCGCCGCCAAGCATGCTGCCGGGAATTGGCCGGAGCGACTGGTTCCGGGTAGCAATAACTGGGCCGTTTCGGGGCTACTTACAACAACTGGCGCGGCGATCGTGGCCAACGATATGCACCTCGGACTTACAGCGCCCAATGTGTTTTATCGGGCCAGATTGCGAGTGCAAGGCGACACGTCAATTGACCTGAACGGGCTGACGTTACCTGGCACGCCAATACTGGTTGCCGGCAGTAACGGTCGGGTCGCCTGGGGAAATACGAATAGTTATGGCGACTGGACTGATGCGGTTATTGTGCGACCAGGTGACGCGGCGGAAACCTACCTGACGCCTGGCGGGCAAAAGGCGTTCACGACCTTTCGCGAAGTCATTTTGGTCAAGGATCAGGATCCGGAGACTCTGGAAATCCGCGACACGATCTGGGGACCATTGAGAGAAGAGAGCGCGGATCCCGATCAACTGATCGCTGTCAGCTGGATCGCCCATCATGCGGATGCCGTAACGCTTGGGCATCTTGATCTGGAGAACGCGCAAGACGCACAGACTGCGATGGCGATCGCAAACAACATCGGAATGCCGCCGCAGAATTTCGTCGTTGGCGATGTTGACGGCAATATCGGCTGGACGATCGCCGGCAGGATTCCACGTCGCATCGGCTCCACGGTACCGGTTGACTGGAGCGAAACAGGAGGTTGGAACGGATGGCTTGCTGCCGCGGAATATCCACGCGTGCTAAACCCTGAATCCGGACGGATCTGGACTGCCAACGCGAGGGTGGCTGATAGTGACGCGTTGCTGTTAATCGGCGACGGTGGCTACGACCTGGGCGCGAGAGCCAGACAGATTCGCGACAGTTTGACTGCAATAGATCAGTTCGCGCCAGAGGTCATGTTGGCCATTCAGCTGGATGATCGTGCGCTATTTCTTGATCGGTGGCATGACTTGCTGCTGGACACGTTAGGTCCGTCCGTGATTGCAGGCAATGAGGGCCGAGCGTCCTTTCGTCGATTGGTCGAAGACTGGATTCCTCGTGCGACGCCCGAGTCCGTTGGCTACCGACTCGTCAGGGAGTTTCGCAATGAAGTTCGGCGGCGTGTGATCGCCATGTTTTTTCAGCCTGTGATCGAACGGTACGGAGCCGAAAACCTGGAAGTCAGTAATCAACTTGAAGGCCCGATCTGGGCTTTGATTACCCAGAAGCCTGCATATTTGCTGACGGATAATTATGTGGACTGGAGCGATTTGCTCCTTCAGGCAGTCGATGCAAACATCCGTAGTTACGCGGAAACCTATCCGGACGGCCTCGAAAATCGTACCTGGGGCGAGCGAAATACGGCGGCGATTCGGCATCCGCTAAGTCGAGCCGTACCGTTTTTATCACGCTGGATTGACATGCCCGCCAATGAGCTGCAAGGCGATTCGAATATGCCACGCGCACAATTTCCTGACTTTGGTGCGTCTGAACGATTTGGAGTGTCACCTGGCCATGAGGAAAGCGGCTATCTGCATATGCCGGCCGGCCAAAGCGGGCATCCACTGTCCGACTATTACTTCAAAGGGCATAACGACTGGGTTGAAGGACGACCGACAGATTTTCTGCCGGGCCCGACTGTGCACTCTCTGACGCTCAATAGTGGAAACTGAGGCTACAATACCTCTGCATTTGGCCGCCGCACTACCGGGGCGGACCACGATCAGCAAAGCGATCATGAGATGAACGACACGAAATTCACAGGAACCCGGTCCTACGTAGCAACAGACGATCTCAAAATGGCCGTCAATGCTGCAGTGACTCTCGAACGGCCGATTTTGATCAAGGGCGAACCTGGCACAGGCAAGACGCAGTTGGCTATTGAGGTTGCGCGTGCGCTTGGCCGCCCGTTGTTCGAATGGCACATCAAGTCGACTACGAAAGCTCAACAGGGGCTGTACGATTATGACGCCGTCGCCCGATTGCGCGACTCCCAACTAGGCGACGATCGCGTTCATGAAATCGCCAACTACATTGTTCCGGGAAAGATATGGGACGCGTTCGTGTCGGCCGAACAACCAGTTCTTCTCATTGACGAAATTGACAAAGCTGACATCGAGTTTCCAAACGATTTACTGCAGGAACTTGATCGAATGGAATTCTTTGTTTATGAAACCAAGAAGCTGGTTAAGGCGACCAATCGTCCTATCGTGATTATAACGAGCAACAATGAAAAAGAACTACCTGACGCTTTTTTGCGCCGTTGTTTTTTCCATTACATAAAATTCCCTGATAAGGAAACAATGGAACAAATCGTCGACGTACATTACCCAAAATTGAAGAAGACGTTATTGAAAGAAGCGCTTGAGTCTTTTTACAGAGTTCGTGAGGTTCCAGGGTTAAAGAAAAAGCCCTCGACATCTGAGCTGCTGGACTGGATTAAATTGCTCGTTGCTGAAGATATTCCACCGGAAGCGCTTCGTGCCGGGGATACCCGAACGGCAATTCCGCCACTATATGGGGCACTTCTCAAGAATGAACAGGATGTCCACTTGTTTGAGCAGCTTGTGTTTCTCGATCGGCGCTCGTCCACGCGATAGTCGGTCAGCATGCTGGTAGATTTTTTTTTCATGCTCAGAAAAGGTGGCATGAACCCTTCTATTACCGAGCTGCTGACGTTGCTTGAAGCGATGAAAAAAGGCGTTGCCGGTCAAAGCGTCGATGACTTCTACTTTCTGTCGCGCACCTGTCTGGTTAAAGACGAGAGCAAGTTCGATCGCTTCGACCTTATTTTCGCCGCGCATTTTCATGGTCTGGAGGAGGCGTTGAAGTCACTCGCGGAAGATTTGCCAGGCGACTGGCTGCAGAGGCAGGCGGAACTCCTGTTGTCGGCAGAAGAGCGCGCACAAATTGAATCTTTGGGCGGATTCGACGAGCTGATGAAGGCGCTGCGGGAGCGCCTCAATGAACAGGATGAGCGACACGAAGGTGGCAGCAAGTGGATCGGCACAGCCGGTACGTCGCCTTTCGGGGCCTACGGCTACAACCCTGAAGGAGTGAGAATCGGCCAGCAGGGATCGCGACATCGGCGGGCAACTAAAGTGTGGGACAGGCGCGAATACAGGAACCTGGACGACACAGTGGAGCTTGGTACCCGCAATATCAAAGTCGCCTTGCGAAAACTTCGAAAATTCGCCCGTACTGGCGCCGCTGATCAGCTGGATCTGGCGGATACCATCGACAAGACAGCGCGAAATGCAGGTCTGCTTGATATTCGCATGGTTCCTGAACGTCATAACGCCATCAAGGTCTTGTTGTGCCTGGACATTGGTGGCTCGATGGATGATCACGTGCGTATCTGTGAAGAACTGTTTTCTGCTTCGAGGAGTGAGTTCAAACACCTTGAGTATTTTTATTTCCACAACTTCATTTACGAAAGTCTGTGGAAGGATAATCGGAGACGGCACGGAGAGCGGATCGCGACAACAGATTTAACCCACAAATACGGTCCCGACTACAAACTGATATTTGTAGGTGATGCTACCATGAGTCCATATGAAATCGTTTACGCTGGTGGTAGCGTCGAGCACTGGAATGATGAGCCTGGAGCAATATGGATCAAAAGGCTATTGAAAGCCTATCCGAAAGCAATATGGCTGAACCCGGAACCAACGAAACGGTGGGACTACACGCCTTCCGTCAAACTGACCCGCGAGCTGATGGACGACCGAATGTTTCCACTCACACTTGGCGGTCTTGATGACGGCATAAAATCGCTGCACTGATGGATGGAGAGCTGCGTTACTCGTATTCTCGGCTCACGCGAACTGCTTGTTGCACGTGCGCGGCAAACCACGTTAGATCATCTGGCTAATCAATCGCGACAAAAAAGGCGCCACTTTGGCGCCTGTTCGTCATGCATTTTAGTTGACGATCATTCCGAACTGAGTGTCGCAAGATCGGCCAGTATTTCTGCCGAATGTGATTTTGGATTGACCTCAACATAATGCTTGGCGATGTTGCCTTCCGGATTAATCAGGAAGGTTTGCCGTTTGGCGAGTTTCATGCCCATCAGATTGGTTTTTACTCCGTAGGCATCCGCTGCTAAACCTTTCGTGTCTGCGAGTAATGGAAAAGGTAGTCCATGCTTTTCGGAAAATGCCTTGTGCGACTCCTCATCGTCCAGGCTGACACCAAGGATCTGACAGTTGGCGTCACGGAACGCAAAAATATTATCACGAAACTCGCAAGCCTCCGTTGTGCAGCCGGGCGTGCCATCTTTCGGATAAAAGTAAAGAGCAATCCACTTGCCTCGATAATCTTCAATAGAATGCAGTTGCCCGTCCTGGTCGACGAGCTCAAAATCAGGTGCGGGCTCGCCAGCGGCAACCTGTTCAGCCACAGAGAAGCTGCTGCCAAGCGCAAAAAGTGCTGCGGCAAACAGGACGGTGGCAAATATTTTCACTTATCTAACCTCTCTAACCTGAAAACGCGACGAAAGTTGCGTTATTGAGACAATGGCGATTGGCAGTTGTTCCAGTAGCCCTATAATACGCCAAAGCTATGAAAATTCATGCGGCAAACAGCAAGACTGCACTGGTACTGCCTGGAGGCGGTGCGCGCGGCGCATTTCAGGTGGGTGTGCTTCGTGCGATTGCCGAAATGATGCCACACGGGTGCGAGAATCCGTTTCCGGTAATCAGCGGGACCTCGGCAGGAGCAATCAATTCGGTCGTGCTGGCCAGCAAGGCACGCAGATTCCGGGTTGCCGTTGCGGAACTGGAGCGCGTCTGGGGCCACTTCCACAGCGAACATGTCTACCGTTCAGACGGCCTGACAATGCTCAAAAGCAGTCTGCAGTGGTTCGGCGCAATTGTGACCGGTGGCGTTCTGGTCGGGATTCCAAAATCGTTGCTGGATAACTCCCCATTACGTGCATTGTTGAGTCGAAACATCCGATTTCCGCGAATTCAAAAATCAATTGATGACGGTTATCTACACGCGGTGGCAGTCACCGCAGCTGGCTATGGAACCGCCAGGTCCACGTCCTTTTTTCAGGCGGCGCCCGATTGTAAAGCGTGGTCAAGAACAAGACGCTATGGAATTCGACAGGCAATCAATCTGGATCATCTGATGGCGAGCATTGCTGTCCCAATGATCTTTCCACCGGTCTTGCTTGGCAACGAGTATTTTGGGGACGGTGCGATGCGTCAGGCAACTCCACTCAGTCCCGCAATTCATTTGGGCGCAGATCGCATACTGGTCATCGGAGTTCGTGACGAAACGGCGGACAAGGCGGCGGCAGAAAAGCCAGCTAAGCCACCGAGCTTCGCGCATATCGCGGGATATATGCTGGATACGCTGTTTATGGATGGATTGTATTCTGACCTGGAACGCATGACTCGCATTAACCAGATGCTTGACTCCGTTCCAGAACAACATCGTACCGGACCGCTTAAGAAAGCAAAGCCTATCGATACGATGATAATCGTACCCAGTCGGGATTTGCGAGAGATCGCACATGAATGCCGCCATGAGATGCCGCGTCCCGTGCGTGCCTTGTTGCGCGGCGTCGTGGGCCGTAACCGCAGCGAGGGGCGACTGTTGAGTTATTTGCTGTTTGAACAGGCGTACACTCGTGAACTCATCAAACTGGGTTACGAAGACGCGTCGAAAGTAAAAAATCAGCTATACGATTTCATCTGCGGAAATGACGTGCCAAGACTCTTCGCTCCGGACTGGGTCAGGAACGATTTCGAGCATGGCTGACGCGCCCTAAAGCAAAAAAGCGGCTCCAAGACCGAGAAATGACATATATCCGATGACGTCGGTTATCGTGGTGAGCACCACGCCTCCGGCAAGAGCCGGGTCGACATGCAGTTTCCTAAGTGCTAATGGAACAGCAAAGCCGGCCAGGGCCGCAGCTGACATGTTGATCGCCATCGCGCCTGCAATTACCGCACCGAGACGCCAGTCGCCGAACCAGGCATAGGTGAACAACGCCACGACGATTGACCATGCAATGCCATTAAGCATGCCGACAAGAAACTCCTTGCGTAAAATTCTTATCGAATTGTTTCGATCGATCTGGCCGAGTGCCATCGCGCGCGTAATCACGATTAACGACTGACTTCCGGCAACACCGCCCATGCTCGGCACGACCGGCATAAGTACTGCTAACAATACAATTCTGTCGAGCGTAGTCTGGAAGAGATCGACGACCGATGCAGCGAGAAATGCGGTCGCCAGATTGACGCCGAGCCAGAGGGCGCGGCGACGTGCACTTCGAACCACCGGTGCAAACATATCGTCCTCTTCGTCAAGGCCGGCGGCTCCCATCAACGAGTGCTCTGCTTCTTCGCGAATGACGTCGACGATGTCGTCAATTGTTATTCGACCGACAAGCTGATTGTTGTCGTTGACTACCGGTGCAGACAGGAGATCGCGATTTTCAAACTCCCAGACAATTTCCTCCGATCGTGTGAACGCATGAATTGGCTGAACTTCTGTCGACATTATTTTCGCGACTGAAAGGCCGGGGTCCACCGTAAGGAGGCGGGACAAGAAAACAGACCCGAAATATTCATTGTCTCGATTAACAACGTAAATGCTGTCGGTTCCGTCAGGAATATCGCCGCGGAAATGCAAGTATCGCAGTACGACTTCGACCGTTACGTCGGGACGGACAGTGATTACATCGACGTTCATCAGCCCGCCCGCGCTGTCTTCATCGTAGGAGAGAACGGCATCAAGTCGATCCCGGTCCTGGTGGTCCAGCGAGCGAAGGACTTCCTGCGTCAATGCTTCCGGAAAATCTGCTACGAGGTCGGCAAGATCATCGAGCTCCATCCCGCCGAGCGCCGCGATAATCTTGTCGAGCGGCATGTTTTCCATCAGTCCGTCGCGGACTTCCTCGGCAAGCTCGACGAGAACGTCGCCTTCGATGTCTGGCTCGACCATGTCCCAGATAACAGCGCGCTCAGCAATTGGCAGGGACTCGAGGAGACGTGCAACTTCAGATGGATGCAGACTTCCAACAAGCATTTTTGTCGAGCGCAGAGGCCCACTGTCGAGCATGTTGCGCAGCAGTGAGAGTTTCGCCTGGGTATGCTCTCTCGCTTCCATTGATTCGGCCTCCGGTCAGCCCATGCGACCCTTCGTGCGGGTGGTCGAGGCGAAGTTTAGCGATCCTGGAGTGAAGTTTCAGTTCGTACTTACGGACCGACCAGCAAGTTCGTTATGCCTCGTGTGAACAGGCGTATGAATTTCGGTCAATGCACGCGCGAGTTTTTCAGTCATGTGAACCGATCGATGTTGACCGCCTGTACATCCCAGTGCGACGGTCAGGTAGCCGCGATTGGTCTTGTCGTACTCAGGAATCCACATCTGCAGAAAAGCGAGAATGTCACGGTACATTCGTACAAACGTTTCTTCTGAGTCAAGGAATTCGGCGACCGGAGCGTCCAGCCCGTTAAGGCTGCGAAGTTCGGCTTGCCAGTAAGGATTTGGCAGGCATCGCAAGTCGAAAACGAAATCGGCATCTGTTGGGATTCCATGCTTGTATCCAAATGACTGTAGCAGGATTGACAGGCTGCCGGCTAACCGCCTGTCTACCCGTTCCCGGATTACGTCGGCAAGTTCGTAAACGCTCTTTCGTGAAGTATCGATGACCAGGTCCGCAACGTTTATTACAGGGGCAAGAAGTCCGCGTTCCCGTTCGATTGCTGCACGTAGTTCAATTCCGGCTTTGGCAAGCGGATGGCGCCGTCGCGTTTCGCCGTAGCGTTTCAACAGTTCGTCGTCGTTCGCCTGCAAAAATAACAGGTCCGTTCGGACTCCGGATTTCTGTAACGCCAGGATTTGCGCCGGCAGGGCCACGATGTCGTCCTGCCTGTTGCGCGCGTCAAGCCCGACTGCGATGCGATTCGCAGAATTTTCTCCAGGTTTGGTTACCTCGTCGATCAGAGACGGCAATAGTGCCGCCGGCATGTTATCGATACAGTAGTAGCCAAGGTCTTCGAGTACGTGCAACGCGACACTCTTGCCGGATCCGGATAGTCCACTAATTATGATTAATCGGTTCTCGTCAGACATTCTCGGACACGCTCGCGTCTCAGCCCTGTTACGCGGTCTTCAATTTCTCGATTGGCGTAATCCCGGCGGTCAATAGAGCGTCGCTGAGGCCCTTGCTGTTGGTTGTTGCACGAAGACTGGCGCACAATGTACGGTCGCGAAGCAGACTGCTTAACGATTCGATATCTGAATAATCGGTGACGGACAGATCCTCTGGAACCATCAGACCGAAGATCAAATCCACGGGTTCACCGTCTACCGAGTCGAAGTCGACGGGTTCCACGAGTTTCATCAGTGCTGCACAGCTTGTGGTCAGGCCGCTGATTCGACAATGAGGAAACGCGATCCCTTTGTCGAGACAGGTGCAACCAAGCCGTTCGCGTTCGACCAGCTTTGCGAATACTTCTTCGCTGGCAATATCCGGATTCGATCTCGTTAACAACTCGCTCAATATTTCGAGACAATGCTTTTTGCTGCGTGCCGAAACATTGCACAGTACGCTGTCGGGTTTGATGAGGCTCTCAAGATTCATTTTATTTATTTCTTGCAGAACTGTACGGCCAGTGTTGACGCGAGATCAGCCGCGCCAACACCGGCGGAAGGTATCAGCCATACGTTCTCTTGTTAGCATCTCTCGCATGATGGTCGACAAGTTTTTCCTTATGCTTTCTCACCCTGCGGTCAAGCTTGTCGGACAATCGGTCGATGGCAACATACATATCTTCTTCAGTTGCGTCGGCATAAACTTTCACGCCGTTCACGCTAACGGTTGCTTCCGCCTTATGCCTGAGTTTTTCCACTGTCAAAATACAATGCACATCCGTAACCAGGTCGAAATGCCGCTCAACTTTTTCTAACTTATTGGTGACATATTCTCGCAAAGGAACAGTTATATCGACATGGTGGCCGGTGATGTCTAATTGCATAATACTCTCCTGCAAATGTTCTGGTCTTTCAGCGCCATACGAAGTTTCCTCTCATCGGTACCTGGTGGCGTCTGACGTCGGTTCAACTTTAGTTTATAGCCCTCCTATTGCATTCCAATCCGGTCAATTACTTACCTTGGTTTTCTAACTTTTCGCTCGCTCGACGAAAGAATCTTCATCGCTTCGCGATATTTCGCAACCGTGCGCCGCGCGACCGTTACTCCCTCTTTTTCCAGGAGGGTTGCAATTTTGCTGTCGCTGAGAGGTCTCGCGGGGTTCTCTGAGCCGATGAGCTTGCGGATCTTGGCTCGAACCGAAGTTGAGGACTGATCTTCTCCATCCGTTGTAGACAGGTGGCTGGAAAAAAAGTATTTGAATTCGAATACGCCGCGCGGCGTATGCATATATTTGTTCGTAGTGACTCGTGAAATGGTCGATTCGTGCATGCCTATTGTTTCCGCTACGTCCCTCAATACTAACGGCTTCATCGCCTCGTCGCCATGGTCAAGAAAGTCCTTTTGGCGCGCGACAATACACGTCGCGACTTTCATGAGGGTTTCATTGCGGATTTCCAGGCTGCGAACGAGCCAGCGCGCCTCCTGCAGCTGGGTGCGCAAGACGGCGTGATCGCCGGTACCGCGCAGTAACTTTGCATATTGTTGATTGACAGACAACCTGGGAATGCCTGACGAACTGACTTCAACTTGCCAGTGGCCATCGACTTTGCTAGCGAAAACGTCAGGTATCACATATTCAGCTGCCACCGGGCTAACAGCGAGCCCCGGTTTTGGATTGCAGCCTTTGACCAGGGCCAGGGCCACCTCGAAAGCTGATTCGGAGGTTCGCAGCGCACGGCGTATTTCGCCATATTCCTGGCTGGCAATGAGAGGCAGATGATCAGTTGCCATCTGGACGGCAAGATCAACACCCGGCGTTGATGGTTCGAGCTGTCGTAGCTGCAACACGATGCACTCGGATAGTGATCGGGCGCCAACTCCTACAGGATCGAGTCGTTGAATTTTGGCCAGTACCTTTTCGATTTCCTCAAGTGAAACGCCGGCCCCCTCATCGATGAAACCCGTGACATCCGCGAGTTCGGTCGTCAGGTAGCCATCATCGTTAATAGCGTCGATCAGGGCTTCGCCGATCAGTGCTTCCCTCGGCGTGAAGCTTTCCAGTTCAAGTTGCCAGGTCAGGTGCTCGCGCAGTGATTGTCCGGTTTGATCGGCAAAGTCGTTAGCTGGGCGCGCTTCGCCATTCCAGCCGCTGTCCTGATTGCGGTCCATGGCGCTGGATTTCCAACTTTCTTCGGCACGGATGGTTTCGATTTCAACAGTGGATTCTGCAGAGGTCTTGGGGACGTCGGGCAGGTCCTCCATCTCCAGCATCACGTTTTCCTCAAGCGCTTCCTGAATCTGTGCGCTCAAATCGAGCACAGGCAGCTGCAACAAACGAATCGCCTGCTGTAATTGCGGCGTCATTGTCAGCGTTTGGCCGAGTCTTAATTGAAGCGTCGGTTTTAGCATTTGCTTCTGGTCGGTGTCGTCATCGCGTATTTATTTTGCAGTATTAATGAAACAGCCCAATTGAGCCTGGCCCTTGCTACGCAATTTTGACTCAGAGTTTGAACTCCTGTCCGAGATACACTTCCCGAACGTGCTGATTTTCCAGGATATCGTCAGGCGAACCTGACGCGATCAGTCTTCCGTCGCTCAGTATATAGGCTCGCGAGCAGATTCCGAGTGTTTCCCGCACATTATGGTCAGTGATCAAGACGCCGATTTCGCGGTCAGACAGGTGCCGGATTATCCGCTGAATATCCAGCACCGAGATCGGGTCGACACCTGCAAATGGCTCATCGAGGAGGACGAATCGGGGATTGGCTGCGAGTGCCCTGGCAATTTCCACTCTTCGGCGTTCGCCGCCTGAGAGACTGATGCCCAAACTTCCCCTGACGTGGCCCACATGCAATTCGTCAAGTAGCTGATCGAGTTCCTGTTCACGCCCGGCTCTATCCAGTTCTCTGCGATTTTCGAGAATCGCAAGAATGTTCTGCTCAACGGTCAGTTTGCGAAAAATCGAGGCCTCCTGCGGGAGATAGCCAAGACCCAGCCTTGCCCGTCGATGCATTGGCAACGCCGTCAAATCTTGTCCGTCAAGCAGAATCTGACCTCGATCTGACGCGATGAGTCCCACAATCATGTAGAAAGCGGTTGTTTTACCGGCGCCATTCGGGCCAAGCAGTCCAACAACTTCACCGCTGGTAATCTCGAGGGATATTCCTTTGACGACGTCCCGAAATTTGTAGCGTTTGGCTATATCCTGAACGCTCAGAATACTCATCAGCCGGGCTCTCCATTGCCCTCTGGAACCTCGACCTGCGCCGGCGGCTCATCCTCGGGCGCACCTGGTGTATCGAGTGAAGGTTCAAGTGCATCGATTTCGCCAGGTGTGTACGTAATCCGAACTCTTGGCTCTCCCGCGCCACCGGACGACGCGTTGATTCGTTGTTCCTGAATGTTGTAGACCAGATAGTTGCTGGCAATCTGATTGCCGCCCTCGGTTATTGTCGCGTTGCCCGAAAACTCAACCACACCCGCTTCAAAATCGTAATTCAATCTTCCGGCTTCAGCATAAGTAATCTGTTCGCTATCCGGGCGCGCCATGCGAAATGTTGCCGGGGAGCCGGCAATTGTGGCGATGCGCAACTGATATCCGGAAAATGATATGTCGGCGGAGTCGCATTCTATATGCCCGTTTTCTACGTCGATAACGACATTGCCGGCGAAATGCCAGACACTGTCTTCGAAGTCCATCTTGGATGCGCGACCTTCATCCGCAGCGATTCCGAGGCTGCCCTGAGTCAATCGCAGTCCCCGAAACATGAGCATCGAGCTCTTGCCATCATAGTCAGTCGAGTCAGCATCGAGCAGCATTGGCAAGCGCAGGTCATCCGTCTGCGCAAACGTAAGCGTTGACATGAGCATGACGACAGCAACGGCGCGGGCCTGTGTCGAGAGAGTTGGTGAATTCAAACGCATGTTGGAGTTTCGAAAATTGATCGTCGTATCACGGTACAAATCTTCCACTGACATTGGATTTGAGATGCAGTCTGTTCTCTTGGAGCGATGCTAGCATGCCGGTGGCCGTAAGGCTTCGTGATCCAATGCGGATCTGAACGCGACTGTCGGTCTCGGCCTTGTAACCATTCGGATAGATTTCCATCATAGGCGTTCGAATTTCCGTGACCTGTCCCGAGAATCCCTCTTCACTGATAGCGACGACATGTCCACTTAGCAGGAGCAGTTCATTATCGTTACTGATCGTCGCTGTGTCCGCATTTATCGTCCATGGCACTTCTGAGCCAGACGAATAGTTGATTCGAACGTTTTGCAGTTCGATCTCGTTGTTCTCCTGTTGCTCTGCATATTCTGCTTCGATTTCATAGAGCAAATGTCCGTTGCCATCGGTACCAAGTATGCGGACCGAGCGGAGGTAGAAGCCACCGAACGCTGTGTCGGATATCGTCCGGGTTATCTCGGGCTTCTGTTTTGAGCTGGCCAGATACCAGCTCCCGATTGCGATGAACACAAGGCCGGAAATTGTCAAAAAATTCCGCGAGTTCACTTTCAGGCTAGTTCCGGTAAATGCGGGTCGCGGCCAGCAAAAAATCGCAAACCTCGCGAACTGCGCCAGCTCCTCCAGGCGCCACCGTGACCAGGTCGCATTCCGCTTTTACTGCAGCGACAGCATTTGCGACAGCAATGCCGAATCCAGAACGCCGCATCACCGGCAGGTCGGGAATATCATCACCGACATATGCGGTCTGATCCGCAGCGATTCCGAGTTTCTCTATCAGGCTTTCGAGAGCGCCAACTTTGTTTTCGCAGCCTTGTATAACATAAGTTACGCCGAGCTCCGCCATACGAATGTCGACAGATTTCGACTGTCGGCCACTGATAACCGCGACCACCAATCCCGCGTCAATAACTTGCCGAATACCGTACCCGTCCTGAGTATTAAATGCTTTCGATTCGACTCCCTGATCTGAAAGGTAAAATCGCCCGTCTGTAAACACGCCGTCAACATCAAAACCTATAAGTCGCAGATTCGACGGAAATTTTCTTTTTCCGACCACGATTACATGATTCCGGCACGAAACAGGTCATGAACGTTTAACGCGCCAACAAGCCTGTTCTGATCGTCAGCCACCAGCAGAGCGGTTATCTTGTTCTCTTCCATGATGTGCACGGCCTCCGCGGCCATGTCATCCGGACCAACCGTGATGCATCCACTGTGCATTACAGTCTTCATATCGACTTTATGTACATTGATTTCGCTGTCCAAAGTACGGCGCAGATCTCCATCGGTAAATACGCCGAGAATGCGATTATCAACGTCAACGATGGCTGTCATGCCCAGTCCTTTTTCGGTCATTTCCATAAGGCCACGGCTTACGCTGACTGAGGACAGTACGGACGGGATTTCGGAACCGGAATGCATAACGTCTGCGACACGTAACAGCAGTCGTTTACCGAGTGACCCGCTGGGATGTGATCGCGCAAAGTCTTCCGCAGTGAATCCGCGACTTTCGAGCAACGCAACTGCCAGCGCGTCACCCATTGCCAGTGTTGCTGTCGTACTGGCCGTAGGCGCAAGATTTAACGGACAGGCCTCTTCGCTCACGTATACGTTCAGATGTACGTCCGCAGCCTTGGCAAGCGTCGATCCTGGTTTGCCGGTCATTGAAATTAGCTTTGCGCCCATCCGTTTGACCAGTGGCAGGATTGTGATGACTTCGTCGGTTTCACCGGAATAAGACACGGCGAGTAACGAATCGTGCTTCGTAATCATGCCAAGGTCGCCATGGCTCGCTTCCGCCGGGTGCATGAAGAACGCCGGCGTGCCCGTGCTGGCCAGGGTTGCGGCGATTTTCCCCGCAATATGACCTGATTTTCCCATCCCGGTGACAACAACCCGCCCTTCAGTCTCGAGACAGATTTTGCAGGCTGCCGCGAAACTGTCGTCGAGCCTTGATACCAGCTCATTGACGGCGCGCGACTCGATTTTCAGTACGCTGGCTGCAATGGCAATAAGGTCTTTTGGTGCAGAATCTTTCAATGCCCGGCCCCCGGCTTGTATTAGATCAAAGCCCGATTCTAACGTTTTGCACGACGACATAGGTGCTGTAAGCCAGAAATGCCGCAACCAGTGCGAAGCCCTCATACCGTGTGATGGCGGCCCTGCCGTCATACTCGTAGGTAATCGCGAACAAAACCAGCGTAAAAGCAACCATGACAAACAGATGCAGAGAAAGAACCGAGGGATGCAGCGCCGCCGGATGAATGACAGCGGCCACGCCGACCACGGCGAGCAGGTTAAAGATATTTGAGCCGACGATATTGCCGATGGCAATGCCGTATTCGCCTTTGAACGCGCTGACAAGGGAAACGGCGAGTTCCGGCAGGCTTGTCGCGACAGCGACCAGCGTGATTCCGATGACCATTTCGGATACACCAACGGCCCGCGCGATATTGACCGCGCCGTCGACCAGGTAGTCAGCTCCGAACAGGAGAGAAACAATGCCGACAGCCAGCCAGATTATTGCCGCCTTCATGCTGGTGCCTGATGGTATCTCAGCTTCAAAGTCGGCCTTCAACGGGTCGGTTGCAGACGACCGAATGCCGAGCCTGACAAGCCAAATGACGACGATCACGAGGCTGGTCAGCAGCACCAACCCATCGATGCGGGCAAGGTAGGAATCCAGACACAACGCAACG
Source organism: Pseudomonadota bacterium (assembly GCA_027621915.1). Lineage (GTDB taxonomy): Bacteria > Pseudomonadota > Gammaproteobacteria > Steroidobacterales > Woeseiaceae > SZUA-117. Next base: position 82,040 of record JAQCAD010000006.1, on the reverse strand, counting down.
GTAAGCAATGTCACAGCCAGTAGTGCCGGCATTTCCCGACGTAACGTTGCGGATGTGAGCTCGATCGGGCGTACTAGCGCAACTGCCCCCATCACCAATCCGATATTGGCGATGTTCGAACCAATAGCATTTCCGATCGCCAGGTCGGTTTGGCCGCGGCTTGCGGCAACAACCGATACCAGGATTTCGGGCGCAGACGTTGCAAAGGCCACGATGGTCAGGCCGATCATCAACGGCGCAACACCAAGGTTGCGGGCCGTTGCTGCCGCACCGTGAACGAATCGGTCAGCTCCCCAAATAAGGAGAATCAGACCGATAACAACTTCTGTAATATCGCCAAGCATAGAGTCAGATCAATTGAAGGTTAAGGCCGGCGTGCCACTGTCTTTAAGTTTGGCAGCGTCCTGTCCGGATATCCGAATTGGAGGGTCAATAATACACAATGGCCGGCGGCTATGTTTTGCTACACTCTGCGCCGTTTCGAACAAAAGGCAGCTCTTTTAAATATGGATCCGGCAGAAATCAAGACTTTAATCGAAAACGGCCTGGTGGGCGCGCAAGTCAGCGTGTTCAGCGAGGATAATACGCACTACGCTGCGCTGATTATTTGCGCGGATTTCGCAGGCAAACGACCGATTGCCCGTCACCAGATGATCTACCAGTGTCTCGGCCAACGGATGGGCAACGAGATTCATGCGATGTCGATTCGTGCACACACTGCCGAAGAATGGCAGGAGCTTCAATCGGCTGCGGACGGCTAGTCCCGGTGGACAAACTTCTGATCAAAGGCGGGACGCCGCTACGCGGTGCCATAACGGTGTCGGGCGCGAAAAATGCGGCTTTGCCTATACTCGCCGGGTCGTTGCTGTCGGCCGAGCCAATCGTGATCAAAAACGTGCCGCAACTTAAAGATGTGGCGACGATGATCACATTGTTGCAGAGCATGGGCGTTCAGGTGACCTTTGACGACAAGCTAAACGTGGAAATTGATGCATCGAAGGTCACTGAAAGACGCGCGCCTTATGACCTGGTCAAGACAATGCGCGCATCCATACTGGTTCTCGGGCCGCTGGTCGCGCGATATGGCGAGGCGGCCGTGTCATTGCCGGGTGGTTGCGCCATCGGCGCCCGTCCGGTCAATCTGCATGTTCAGGGATTGCAGGCCATGGGCGCGGAAGTCGCAATTGAAAATGGCTTTATTCTGGCCCGCGCCGAACGCCTTGTCGGCGCACACATCGTCTTCGACACGGTTACCGTGACAGGCACCGAAAACCTGATGATGGCGGCGACACTTGCCAGGGGGGAGACCGTTCTCGAAAATGCAGCGCGCGAGCCAGAAGTGATCGACGTTGCTAATTTTCTGATCGGCATGGGCGCGGATGTGTCCGGAGCCGGCTCGAGCACCATTCGCATTCGTGGTGTAGAGCAACTCGGCAATGTGGAACATGTGATTTTGCCCGACCGCATTGAGGCTGGAACATACCTCGTTGCTGCGGCCATAACAGGTGGCAAGGTGCGGCTGAATCAAGCATCGTCGGATCACCTGGAGGCAGTCCTCGTCAAGCTGCGCGAGGCGGGTGCGGAGATAATTATCGGTGAGCATTTCATCGAGATCGACATGAAAGGACGGCGGCCAAGCGCCGTAGATATTCGAACGACACCGTACCCGGGTTTTCCGACGGACATGCAAGCGCAGTTTTGCGCGATGAATTCGATCGCAGATGGCGTAGGTACTATCAAAGAAACGATCTTTGAGAATCGGTTCCAGCATGTGCTGGAGTTGCAGCGAATGGGCGCAGATTTCGAGATCGAGGGCAACACCGCTGTCTGCCGGGGCGTTGAGAAGCTCACAGCCGCACCGGTGATGGCCACTGATCTACGCGCTTCTGCCGGGCTGGTATTGGCCGGACTTGCCGCTGAAGGCGAGACGCTTGTCGATCGGATCTATCACGTCGATCGCGGCTATGAACGAATTGAAGAGAAGCTCAGACAACTGGGTGCCGAGATTAAAAGAGTTCCTAATTAAGACGCGGTTTGGATGTGTGGGAGGTTTTCAGGCGCGCATCTGTCTGTTTGCCAACTGAAGAAAATCTGCATCAGGGCCTGGGCACTCGTTCGACGGTGACCAGCGTTACCCTGAATTGCTGTCCATCACGTAGTCCCTCCATTTGCACTTCGTCGCCCGGGTTCAGTCGCGCCACGATCAGAAGTGCCTGCTGTCGGGAGCGAACAGGTTCACCGTTCATGGTCAGGATCACATCTCCCGGTCTGAGGCCCGCGGTCTCTGCCGGACTTCCTTCGATTACTGCACTTAACAGAATGCCAACATCCGGATTAATGCCGAGTGCTGCAGACTCGATGCGATTTAACTCATCCGGCACCAGCCCAACGTATCCGCGAACAACACGGCCATTTTTCTTGATTTCCTCGACGACACCGCGCACCAGGTCGACTGGGATTGCGAAGCCGATGCCTTCGGTGCCGGCGTCCTGCGCAAGAACGGCCGTATTGATGCCAACCAGGGCGCCGTTCGTGTTGATCAGTGCGCCACCCGAATTACCTTCATTAATGGCGGCGTCAGTCTGAATGAAGTTTTCAAAAGTCGCCAACTGCAACACGCCTCGGCCAGTCGCACTTACTATTCCTTGCGTTACGGTCTTTGACAGACCGTACGGATTTCCCATGGCAAGCACAATGTCACCGATGCGCAGCTGGTCAGATCGACCCAGCGGAATAGCCTGTAACGTACCGAGGTCCACTTTCAACAGCGCCAGATCAGTCTCGGCATCCACACCGATCAGATCAGGGCTTGCAATCCGGCCATCGGCGAGCTGTATTCGGACGTCATTCGCCTGTGCCACAACGTGGTAGTTCGTGACCAGGTAGCCTTCGGCGTCAATGATGACGGCAGACCCGACACTCGTATTTACCCGGAATTTGCCGGACCCGTCGATATCGGGCGTGTCTGATATCAGTCGCCTTGTATACACGTTGGCCACCGACGGTGCCGCGATTTCGACGGCATTCGCATAGCTGGCCGGCTGCCCGGCAGGTAATCCCCCTCCAATATTAATGGCTGGCAGCAGTTGCGGCCGCACCAGAACGACGACGAAGGCAGCGGCCAATCCGACCACGACAGATTGGATCAGGAATACTAAAACAGGTTTAAGTCGTGCCATCCGGTTTGCTGCCAATGCGTCATTAAGTATTTGTACTAATACTGGCGCGTCTTGTGCCCCTACGCCTAGCCAATTTTGAGTGGCACTGTGTATAATGCGCGTCGGGTTCCGCACCCAGCCCCGAGCCCACCGACATCCTGACGGTGAATCGGGTCTGCTGCAAATTTTTGCGATTTCGAAAAATGCGATAAACCGACCAGGTAAGCGTCGAGTCAAATCGTTGCGGGAGGCGCCCTGTTTAGACAATAGCCGGGGCAAACACGGAAGTACCATGCGTAATGCTCTGAAACGCCAAAGAATTTGTCAGGTTTTGATTCATCATGAGCGGTAGCAATAGCATCAATTTCACCAAGGACTACACGGTGTATGGGAGTGATACATGACTGATGACGTTGATCGCAACAGGCGTCATTTTCTGACTGTTGCTACTGCGGTGACCGGCGGTGCCGGTCTCATAGCGGCAACAATACCGTTCGTAGCGTCGATGAAGCCCAGCGCCAGGGCGCAGGCGCTCGGCGCACCTGTTGAAGTTCCGATTGGTATGCTGGAGCCCGGGGAAATGATTCGCGTTATTTGGCGTGGAAAACTTGTCTACGTCTTGCGGCGCACCGCGGAAATGCTGTCACGATTGGCGGCAGTGACCGAGCATCTTCGTGATCCGGGATCGGAAGTCGTGGAACAGCAGCCGGAATTTGCGGTAAACGAGTATCGCTCGATCAAGCCGGAATTCCTGGTGGTCGAGGGTTCCTGTACGCACCTGGGTTGTGCGCCACTTGCCGAATTTCAGGTAGGTCCTGCAGAGGACTGGCAGGGCGGATTCTTCTGTCCGTGCCACGGATCTCGTTTTGATCTTGCCGGGCGTGTCTACAAGGGTGTCCCGGCGCCAACCAATCTACGAGTGCCGCCTTATCGATTCCTTCGAGAGGATCTGATCATGATCGGCGCAGAATCGGGAGCCGCCTGATGGCACGTATTGAGTCTGAAGTCGGCACCCGCGCCGGCGCGGTCATGAAGTGGATTGATGATCGTTTTCCGTTTTCGGAAACGATGAAATACCACGTTACAGAATATTACGCGTCGAAGAATTTCAATTGGTGGTACATATTCGGTGTGCTGGCGATGGTCGTACTTGTCATCCAGATTCTGACCGGAATCTTTTTGACGATGAACTACAAGCCGTCGGCGACAGAGGCGTTCGCGTCAGTTGAATACATAATGCGTGACGTCGAATGGGGCTGGTTGATTCGTTATGCTCATTCAACAGGTGCGTCATTCTTTTTTATTGTTGTTTATCTGCACATGTTTCGCGCGATGTTGTATGGCTCATATCAAAAACCTCGCGAGCTGATCTGGATCATTGGCATGATGATTTTCTTCGCGCTTTTTGCAGAAGCATTCGCGGGTTATCTGCTGCCGTGGGGCCAGATGTCATATTGGGGCGCGCAGGTCATTATTTCGCTGGCGGGTGCCATACCGTTTGTAGGTGATGCGCTGGTCGAGTGGATTCGCGGTGATTATTCGATCTCCGACATAACGCTGAATCGATTCTTCGCATTCCACGTAATACTCATACCTTTGGCGTTGGTGGCGCTTGTATTCGTCCATATTGTCGCATTGCACCACGTTGGCTCGAACAATCCTGACGGAGTGGAAATTAAGAACAAGAAGGGTCCAGATGGTGTGCCGCTGGATGGCGTTGCGTTCCACCCGTACCACACGTCAAAAGATTTGGTCGGCATCATAGTTTTCCTGATGCTTTTCAGCGCGATTGTATTTTTCGCGCCGGATATGGGCGGCTATTTCCTGGAGCACGCGAATTTCGAACCGGCTAATATGATGGCAACGCCTGAGCATATTGCGCCGGTCTGGTATTTCACGCCTTTCTACGCAATTTTGCGCGCGGTGCCCGACAAGCTCTGGGGTGCAATTCTGATGGCTGGCTCGGTACTCCTTCCGGTATTTTTGCCGTGGCTGGATCAATCCAGGGTGAAATCCATTCGTTATCGCGGCTGGATTTACAAAATGGCGCTGACATTGTTTGCCATTAGTTTCATCACACTAGGCTGGCTGGGTCTGCAGCCTGCGGAAGGGACCTACGTGTTGCTGGCACGAATATTCTCGGTCATATATTTCGCGTTTTTCCTGTTGATGCCTTATTACACGAGGATCGATAAGACGAAACCCGTTCCGGACAGGGTGGTTTATCATGGTTGAGAAGATGGCCGCCAAGAAAGACCGGAGAGGGTGGTTTATCATGGTCGGGGCGGTAAGAATCAGCGCCGCGCTGTTCATCGCATCCGGCGCATTCGCGGCGACCGATCTTGAACTTGAGCGCGCGGGTAACGATCCCGACAATATCAAGTCATTGCAAAGTGGTGCGCGGAATTTCATGAATTACTGCGCCGGTTGCCATTCTGCCAAATATGTTCGTTTCAATACACTGGCTCGCGATCTTGAGCTCAGTGAAGATCAACTTGTCAATAATTTGATGTTCAATGCCGAAAAGACTTTCGAAACAATACAGGCGACGATGCCGCTTGATGATGCGGCACGCTGGTTCGGTCAGCCACCACCCGACATGTCATTGATGGCGCGCGCGCGAGGCACTGACTACGTTTACAACTTTCTAATGAGCTTTTACATTGATCCCGAAAGCCCGACCGGGGTGGATAACCGTGTGCTTCCGGGTACAAGTATGCCGCATGTTCTTTGGGAGCTGCAGGGGTATCAGAATGCCATTTTTCATGAAGACGAAAACGGCAACCCTGAAGTGGTTGGACTTGAGCCGGCGAGCAAAGGAACGATGACGGAGGACGAATTCAGGGAATTCGTCGTCGATACAACCAACTTCCTCGAATACATTAGTGAACCAATTCGTTCGACACGACGTGTGCTCGGAGTATGGGTGCTGATGTTCCTGATTGTTTTCTGGATCATTGCATCAATGCTCAAAAAACAGATTTGGAAAGACGTCACCTGAAGCAGGCGAGCGTGACAATCGATCCAAATCGATTCCTATATTAGAGCCTGATAATTATCCTTCCTAAGGGGACCGCATCATGGCAGTAATTGCCAACAGACGTTCCGTGATGACACTGTTTTCGAAACCGACGTGCATTCACAGCCACCGCACGCGACTCGTACTTGCTGAAAAGAACATCAATATGGAAATTGTCAATGTTGATGGACCCGATCTGCCGGAAGATTTGATGGACTTGAATCCGTACCATACGGTGCCGACATTGGTCGACCGTGATCTGGTGCTGTACGATTCGCGCGTAATTATTGAGTACCTCGATGAGCGTTTTCCGCATCCGCCCCTGATGCCGGTTGACCCGGTAACGCGAGCACAATTTCGCCTCGCGTTGTTCCGCATCGAAACGGACTGGTACGAGTTGGCGGAGCAGTTCGACGCCGAGGGCGAGAACAAACTTCCCGCAAAATCGCGCAAGATGCTGCGCGAGAGTGTCCTTGCCAGCGTCGAATTATTCGCCGCCAAGCAGTTTTTTCTAAGTGACGAGTTTTCGCTCGTCGATTGCAGCATTGCGCCAATCCTGTGGCGCCTGCCTGTTTATGGCATTGAACTTGGGTCGCAGTCGGCTGCTATTGAGGCATACATGAAACGAGTGTTTGAGCGGCGTTCATTTCAGGCCAGCCTGACGGAACTTGAACAGGAAATGCGCCTGTAGACGGGCTGCCCTGCTGATTGCTGGAAGGCGTTGGCGGACGTGATCATTCCCGGCTTGGAGTGGTATCCTGCGGTGAAATCATGACGAATCCAAGCCAGTCAAAGCGGCCTTATCTGATCCGTGCCATGCATGAATGGATGGGTGACAACGGTCACACTCCGCACATAGTTGTCGATGCTTCGATCGATGGGGTGACTGTGCCGATCGAGCACGTCAAAGACGGCAAGATCATACTGAACGTCAGCCATTCAGCGGCCCATAACCTTAAACTTAGTAATGGCGGCGTGAGTTTTCGAGCAAGGTTTTCGGGCGTTCCGTTTGACGTCTGGGTTCCGACGGCATCGGTCATGGGAATCTATGCGAAAGAGACGGGCCAGGGCATGATCTTCTCACACGGCGCTGAAAAGCCGGAGCCGCCGGAAGGACCCGAAGATCCCGAAGATACGGAACGCCAGAAGAGCAGTCGCTCGCACCTGACCGTTGTGAAGTAGCGCCCGAGTTCGACATGCGCCAGTCAGGCGGGTTCCTCCCGTTGTCCTGTACTGGTCGCACGGACCGCGCGTTGGAGACTACCTTCGCACGGCTTTAAATGTCGCCGAAAAGACTCTCGTCGATGAGATCGCACAAACAGTGAATGATGAGGAGATGTACCTCCTGAATCCGCGCTGTGCGTTCTGCTGGGACCCGGATTTCCACATCGCCGGCAGTGAGCAGCCCAGCCATTTCGCCACCGTCTCGGCCACTCAATGCCACCACTTGCATGGATCTTTCGTGAGCTGCAGCGATGGCGCGGTTAACGTTTTGCGAATTGCCAGAAGTGGATATTGCAAGCAGCACATCGCCGTTACGTCCCAATGCACGCACCTGTTTGGCGAAAATATCTTCGTAGGAATAGTCGTTCGCTATCGAGGTTATTGTCGATGAATCGGTGGTCAGAGCGATAGCGGGGAGCCCCGGTCGTTCGCGCTCGTATCGATTCAGAAGTTCAGAAGAAAAGTGCTGGGCATCACCAGCCGATCCGCCATTGCCGCAGCTCAATATTTTCCCATCACGCTGCAATGACTGGCCCATCAGCAGGCCGGCACTGGCGACGATCGGGGCGAGCGTTTCCGCAGCGACCTGCTTTGTCGCGATGCTTTCCGCGAAGTGATTGCTTACCCTTGATTCAGCATCCATCGTCCAATTTCCTCGGTCCTGGCGTTGGCGCGCAGTCCCCCGATTCCAAAACCCTTCAGACGCGAAAAGCGTCGCGGATCCATTGTAACGCGCCATGATCCGAATCTGCGCTATCAAATGCAACGACATCAAACCGCACTGTGCAGCGACTTAGTGCGGGGTGTCTCGCCAGGTACATAGCAGCTGTGCGTGCAATCTTCGCCTGCTTCTGCTTGTTCACCGAATGAGCTGCAGACGCGAATCGATTCGATTTGCGATATCGAACTTCGACAAAGACCAGGCTTTCGCCATCGCGCAAGACCAGGTCAATTTCACCGAGCCGGCAGTGAAAGTTTTGCTCAATCAGTTGCAGGTTGTTCGCAACGAGATGTTTTAGCGCGATTTGCTCAAATCGACTGCCTTTGTCCCGACTCATTCGTTGGGATTTTTTTCTTGCAGTCTCATGTTCGGAAAACCGGCGCTCTCATCCTCGTCAAAGTCAGTCTCAAGATTTTCAAAGAGCCTTTGAAAGTCGCTGTTGTTCTGCAACGGAGTCGGTTCGCCTCGTACAAAATGTGCCCACGCCGGTTTGCGATGGACGCGGCCGTCTGGCGAGAGAAACAATCGACCGGTTGCGCCGACGATCTCTTCCATCGAATTCTCGCGTGCATTGAAAAGTTCACCGGCCAGGTGGTACGCGTCGTAGCCCATCGCGTGCAAGCGGGTCAGCCTTTTTTCACCTGGCCAGTATTCACTATAAATGTTGGGAAAGTCGGAGATCCAGGCCGGAGGAGCCACAACCCACGGCGCGTCAGCAAACATTACAGCATTCAAATCCGAGTCAGATCGGCCGTCCATTGAGTAAATGAACGAAGTTGAATACACCGGCAATTCACCCGAGTAGTGAAATTTCAACTGGGATTTGATGAGTCGCCCGGCTTTTGCGTCGGCCGCGAGGAAGACAAAGTCAACATCCTGGCGACGACGCGGATCAAATTGAAGGGGCCCGCCGATATTGGCGCGCAGACGTTGATACCGCTGCACGCTTTGTGAGAGTGCCATCAGGTTTTCGATTTCAAAAGCGAAATCCTGGCTGTTCGGTTCATAACTGCGAAATTCGAGCAGTCTGCCGCCCAGACCTTCGAACTCGGTGGCGAAGCTCGTCATGACGCGCCGGCCCCAGTCATTCGCAGGGATCAATGCGACGGCACGTCGGCCGCCATCATCTATAGCCCGCTGCGCGGCGGACGCTGCTTCGTCCTCCGGCGCCAACGCGAATTGATAGAACCCGGGTGGCGACAGTTGATCGTCCGCCAGGTAATTTAGACTCAGGATCGGTACTGGCAGTAGAAGTTCCGTTGCCAGTTCTGCGACGCTTCGCCGCAGCAGTGGACCGACTACAAACTCTGCGCCGTCCTCTACCGCTCGAGCGTAAGCATTGCCAACACCTTCTACGTTAACGTCGTAGACCCGAATTTCCTGCTGACTATCAACGCCGCCGACAGCGGCGAAATAGGCACCGAGGAATCCGTTTTTTACCGCGTTACCCTGAATACCACCATTGCCAGATAAGGGCAGGAGCAACGCGATTTGACGTGGGTAACTGAGGATGCTGTCTTCAGGACGCGACAAATCGGACAATACGCCGATGGCCGGGTGATCGATATTTGATTCCTGCCAGCGGACCAGGCCGTTGCCCCAGCCAATGCCCTGTTGCCCTGTAGAGTTGGCCAGTGCTGCCAGTGACAGCCAGCCGCGGAGGACCGGATCGACTGTAACACTTGCTGCGTCCCTTAAATCCTGAACATTGGCACTCGTAAGACCCGTCCAGAGCCTCTGTCTGTTCGCTTCGATCGACCGCTGGTCGTCGATCCAGATTTCGCGCTGCATGTACAGATCGACTGCGCGAAGCGGGTCACCTTTCTGAAACCAGGCATCTGCCCGCAAGGCTTCGATGCGGGTGCGATGCTGAACCGGCAGCGATTGGCGGCTCAGTGGCTCAAGCAAAGACAACGCCGCGTCTGGATTGCCGTCCCATAACGACAGTGCTGCGGCGTCCGCGCTCCACAACCAGAGCAACGCACCGCCGGCGGGCGTGGGGACAGTACGAAGCGCCGTACGGGCCCGCCGACCATCACCGGCGAAAAGCCATTGCTCGACCGCAAGAAGCGTCAGTCGATCCCGTTCCTGCCCGCCCACTGCCGTTGCCAGCCCGATGTAGGTACTGGCAGCGTCTTCATATTGACCATTCTGCGCCAATGCTTCTGCGCGTCGTTCTGATTGGCCGCCGGAAATTCCACCGAAGTCAGGCGTCGCACAGGCGCCAAGAAAAAGAGTCGCTAACAGCGATATCAAGGCACGCGTTAAATAAGTTCCGGTCAGTTTCATTCGGCTTGCCTGATCGAGTCGTTAGAGAGCAGGATGTCGGTCGATACAATTATCATTGCAGATTAACCTGAATGCGGAAGACAGAGATTGAATGAGGGCACACTTTACGTCGTTGCGACACCGATCGGGAATCTGGGCGACATTTCACCACGTGCCAGGGAAGTGCTGAACACGGTAGACCTCATCGCCGCCGAGGATACGCGCGTGACCGGTCGATTGCTAATGCATTTCGGCATAAAATGCCGGCAAATCGCACTGCACGATCACAACGAAGCCGCGATGACCACAAAGTTCATCAGCGAGCTTAGGGCCGGCAAATCAATCGCACTGGTTAGTGATGCGGGTACGCCGCTTATAAGCGATCCTGGATTCCGATTACTTCAGGAGGCGCATCAGACAGGAATTCGGGTTTCACCAATTCCGGGTGCGTCAGCGCTGGTCGCAGCGCTGTCTGTCTGCGGCCTGCCCACAGACCGATTCGCATTTGAAGGGTTCTTGCCAGCCAGGTCCAAAGCCCGCCAAAAACGACTGGAAATGCTCGCACGGGAATCGCGGACGATACTTTTCTTTGAATCCGTGCATCGCATCGCTGACACGCTTGCTGACCTCGTCGCTACACATGGCGCCGATCGCAGGGCCTTTATCGGACGTGAACTCACGAAGTTGTATGAACAATGTGTTTTAGCTGATCTTCAGACCCTGGCAGACCAGCTGGCCGATGGCAGTATTCCTGCCAAGGGCGAGTTCGTAATCGCGGTTGCGGGGGTGCAGGAGTCGTCGAGCGAAGAATCTGCAATTGACGCCGACAGGCTCTTGCACGCGCTCCTCAATGTGCTTCCTGGCAAACAGGCGGTGGCCATTGCGGCCGAGCTTTCAGGGCAGAACAGGAACGAGCTCTACCGAAGAATGGTGGCGCTCAAAAAGGGGTCAGAGCCCGTTTCCTAAAAAGGGGTCAGAGCCCGTTTCTTCGCATGGTCCCGCGAGAAAACCCGTCCACCGGGCAAGAAACGGGCTCTGACCCCTTTTATCTGCGGAGAAAGCACGTATGATTCGCATCCCCGCGATCTCGCGGGACCTGAGAAAGTAAGAGTCGGCCAGGCAATCGCTGTATTTCTTTGAGAAATGCGGAGGAAAGTCCGGGCTCCGTCAGGCAGGGCGCCAGGTAACGCCTGGAGGGTGCGAACCCATGGAAAGTGCCACAGAAAATATACCGCCTGTACTTAGTGCAGGTAAGGGTGAAATGGTGCGGTAAGAGCGCACCGCGCGGGTGGCAACATTCCGCGGCACGGCAAACCCCGCCTGGAGCAAGACCAAATAGGGGAGCAGGTGGGCATGTCCCACACCGAGCCTGAGCGGGCTCCCGGGTAGGTTGCTTGAGGCAGTCGGTGACGGCTGTCCCAGATGAATGGTTGCCCACGACAGAACCCGGCTTATGGCCGGCTCTTTCTTTCTCTTTATAAATCAATAAGATAAAATTCCTGCTGCGATGCTACTTCGGCGGCCGTTGCGACCTTTGCGCTTTGGCGATCAAAAGGTGCGAAAACCCAGTGCTGTCTCCGTCTGGCGACCCGAAACTGATGTTTTATCGAGAAAATCAAGGTAAGTGATTGATTTTTGGTTCCTAAAGCGTGCCACAATTCGCCCGAATTGAGCCACGCTAAAGCCTCTAAGTCCCTGTACAACAAGAAATAATTGGAATCGCCAGTTGACGCTGGGTGATGGCCCGAATATAGTGGCGTGGAGTGGAAAAAAGTGGGAGGAAAGGGGCAAATGACACGTGCCGGGCTCTGTGAGCAAAAGAAGCACTGTCAAACGACCCTGACAATAAATCATGTTCCGTGGGGCTACCAAAGTCGCGCTGGACGCCAAAGGGCGCCTGGCAATTCCGACCCGTTACCGGGAGCGGATTCAAACCCGTTGCGAAGGGCAGTTGGTGGCGACCGTCGACAAGGACTATTGCCTCCTTATATACCCATTCCCGGAATGGGAAGAAATCGAACGAAAACTGATGCGTCTGCCGAGCCTGGACAGAAAGGCGCGCCGCCTGCAGCGACTGATGGTTGGACATGCTACCGAAGTGGAGATCGACGCACATGGGCGAATCCTGCTGTCGCGGGAATTGCGCGAGTACGCAGGTCTCGATCGGCAGGCGGTGCTGTTGGGGCAGGGCAATCGGTTTGAGCTTTGGGACGAAACACGCTGGAACGAAACTCGGGATGGGTGGCTAAACGAGGGTGATGATACAGACCTGTCGGCCCAGCTCGAGACGCTCACGCTCTGATTCCGTTCCGGCGGTGTGAAAAAAGAAACAGAAGGTACCAGTCACCACGTGCCGGTTCTTTTGGGTCCTGCGATTGCGGGACTGAACCTGAAACCAGATGGCTGGTATGTCGACGGAACGTTCGGCCGAGGGGGTCATTCGCGCGCGATTCTGGAGCATCTGGGGACCGAAGGTCGATTGCTGGCTATCGATCGGGATCCCCAGGCGATCGAAAGCGCGTGCCCAGCCCTGAAGTCCGATGCGCGTCTGGAGTTAATTAACGGTGAGTTTTCGGAAGTAAAAAAATATGCGATCGAAAGGAATTTGCTCGGAAAAGTGGATGGCCTGCTACTCGATTTGGGGGTCTCGTCGCCGCAGTTGGATCAAGCAGAGCGAGGATTCAGCTTCCGCTCCGACGGACCGCTCGACATGCGGATGGACCCGACCAAAGGACGAAGTGCAGCTGACTGGATTGCGATTGTGGAAGAAAGAACGTTGAAAAAAGTGCTGCAGAGCCTCGGCGAAGAGCGATTCGCCGGGCGGATAGCCCGGGCAATTGTCGCTGCCCGAGCCTTGGAACCTATTCGCCGTACTACGGAACTTGCCGAAATCGTCCGGGGCGCAGTTCCGGCTTTTGGTCAGAAGCATCATCCAGCGACGAAGACATTTCAGGCGATCCGGATTTTTATCAATGACGAGCTCGCGGAACTCGAAAAGGCGCTGCAGGCATCGATCGATTTGCTCTGTTGCGGTGGTCGTCTCTGCGTAATCAGTTTTCATTCGCTGGAGGATCGGCGGGTCAAGCGATTTATGAGAAATTCATCGCGAGAGTCAGAGCAGTATCGCGGCATGCCGGACGTTCCGAAAGAGCACCTGCCGCTGCTAAAGCTGGTTGGCAAGGCTATCGGACCGACTGACGAGGAAATTGCAATCAATGTGCGCTCGCGTAGTTCGCGACTGCGAATCGCGGAGCGTTTGTGATGGACTTTGGCAATTCACGCCAACCATTTTTGCTGACCATGATATTTGCAGTTGTCTGCGTCATGTCGGCAATCGCATTGATTTACACGAAGCATGAGTCGAGGAAATTGTTTGTTGAGCTCGAACAGCTGACGAATGAGCGGGATGAACTCAACATCGAATGGGGTCAGCTGGAGATTGAGCAGAGCACCTGGGCGACGCATGCACGAATCGAACGTGTCGCATCGGAAGAACTGTCGCTCGTACGTCCGAAGTCGACGGAAATTTACGTCATTGAACGGCAATGAATCGCGGAGCAGAAACAAAAAAACAGACTGCCCGGAAATTTATGGGCAGAGTGTCGCTGGTAATTGCGTTTTTCGTTTTCTTCGCCGGCGCGCTACTGGCGCGTGCCGTCCAGCTGCAGGTATTCAATAAAGATTTCCTAAATCACCAGGCTGATTCACGGCATCTTAGGACTGAAAGAATTTCCGCGCATCGAGGTGCGATAACGGATCGCAATGGTGAGCCACTGGCCATAAGCACTCCCGTCGATAGTGTCTGGGCGAATCCGAAAGAACTGGCAGCAGCTGCTGACCGTGTTCCCGAACTCGCTCGCCTGCTGGATCTGGACGCCGAGCTGCTGATTCGGCGCATGACACGCAGCATGGACAAGGAGTTCCTCTACCTGAAGCGTCACCTGAATCCTGAACTTGCGCACCAGGTTATGGCGCTCAAGTTGCCCGGCGTCAATTCGCTTCGGGAGTACCGACGATATTACCCGGCTGGTGAGGTTACAGGTCACCTGGTCGGATTCACCAACGTCGACGACGACGGCCAGGAAGGTCTGGAGCTGGAATACAATCACTGGCTGGCTGGTGAGCTCGGATCGAAGCGGGTTTTGAAAGACCGGTTGGGCCGGTCTGTAGAAAACGTCGCCAGCATCAAGTCGCCGCGTCACGGCAAAGACCTTAGTTCGAGTATTGATCTGCGACTGCAGTATCTTGCCTACCGGGCATTGAAGTCGGCAATTCAACAACATAAAGCGGAATCGGGCTCGGTCGTCATCCTCGACATCGAAACCGGTGAAGTGCTGGCGATGGTCAATCAGCCAACCTATAACCCGAATGATCGTTCGCAATATTCGGCAGAGCGTTATCGCAACCGGGCGATCACCGATATTTTCGAACCCGGTTCAAGCATCAAACCATTAATCATGGCCGCTGCAATTGAAAGCGGTCGATACCGCGCCAATAGTACGGTTGATACCTCCCCAGGCTATGTTGTCGTTGGCCCAAAGAAAATTGAAGACAGTCGTAATCTCGGCCGAATTGATCTGGCTACGATTTTGTCGCTCTCGAGTAATGTCGGTGCAACCAAAATTGCCATGTCACTTGAACCTGAGCAATTGTGGCAAACCATGGCCAGGTTCGGTTTCGGCTCCCTGACTACCAGCGGTTTTCCCGGAGAGTCGGCCGGCCTGCTAACGCACTTCAATGACTGGCGCAAAATCAGTCAGGCAACACTGGGTTACGGGTACGGCGTTTCAGTCACTCCTTTGCAACTCGCCCAGGCCTATGCCGCCTTCGGTAGTGACGGGCAAATCCGGCCGGTTTCGCTCGTGAAACTGGAACAACCGAACAAAGGCGAGCGAATCATGGGTAGCGAAACGGCTGCTGCGATTCGCCTCATGATGGAAGAAGTCGTTCGCCCCGGCGGCACTGGTGACGAGGCTGGCGTCGCCGGCTACCGAGTTGCGGGCAAGACTGGTACGTCATGGAAATTCTCAGCCGGTGGCGGTTACTCAGAGGATGAGTATTTTTCCGTATTCGCCGGACTCGCACCCGCCAGTAATCCCAAACTTGCGGCCGTCGTAATCATCGATGAACCGACGGGGGACCTTTACTACGGCGGTGACGTAGCAGCGCCGGTTTTCGGCGAAGTCATGACCGAGTCACTGCGATTGATGGCAATTGCCCCCGACGCGCTGCCCGAGGGTGGTCACGGGACGCTCGCGCAGGCAATGAGTCAATGAGTATGCCGGCGGAACTTATCGCCCCGACAACCACCCTTGCTCAATTGCTGCAGGGTATTGCGGCTGCACCCGATCTGCCAGTGACTGGCATTGCCGATGACAGCCGAAAGTTGAAACCAGGCTATGTGTTTTTTGCCTGTCAGGGAGCTACGTCGCATGGACTCGCCTATCTGCAACAGGCGATCCAGGCAAATGTTTCTGCGGTCGTTTTTGATTCGTCCACAGGAAATTCTATCGAAGCGGCTGTACCGATGATCCCTGTGCCAGATCTGGAAGGTCACTTGGGCGAAGTTGCAAACCGCTGGTTCGATTCACCGTCAAAACATATTCAGGTAACCGGCGTTACCGGCACCAACGGAAAGACGACGGTCGCTTATCTGATTCGACAATGCATGGATCTTCTGAATCAAAAATGCGGGTACATCGGAACGCTCGGAAGCGGGTTTGCCGGTGCCGATGATAGTGGAATAATGACAACGCCGCCGTGTATTGAGATTCACGAAACACTTGCTGCTTTTCGTGATCAGGGTGCGAGACACGCTGCACTCGAAGTTTCTTCGCATGCGCTGGACCAAAGGCGCGTTGGCGGCGTGCACTTCAATTCCGCAATTTTTACGAATCTGAGTCGCGATCACATCGATTATCACGGATCCATGCGGGCGTACTTCGAATCCAAATCCAGTCTCTTCCTTGATTATGACGTTCGAAATCGAATAGTCAGTCTCGATACTGAGTTCGGTGCTGAGCTTGCCGATCTCTGCGGTGCCAATGTTATTACTGTGTCAACTCAGGTTGACCGGATTGTCGATGGGCGCCCGCATGTTTTCGTGCGAGATCTTGTGGCGACCCCATCTGGCCTGAACATTTCAGTTGCCAGTTCCTGGGGATCGGCAGACTTGTCGTTGCCTCTGATTGGTGATTTCAACGTCGCCAATGCAGTGCAGGTCCTTGCGCTATTACTGTGCCACGACGTGTCACTTGATAAAGCCTGTAATACGTTGGGGAAAGTGTCGGCACCACCTGGCAGAATGCAGCCCGTTCTGGCGCCGACAAAAAATGTTCTGCCGGCCGTTTACGTTGACTACTCCCATACTCCGGCAAGCCTGGAAGCAGCGCTAAGGGCGCTTCGCGGACACTGCCGGGGAAAGCTGTGGTGTGTTTTCGGGTGCGGCGGCGATCGTGATCGGGGCAAACGATCAATGATGGGAAAAATTGCAGAGCAACTTTCGGATTGTCCCGTGGTGACAAGCGATAATCCCCGTACCGAAGATCCCGATCGGATTGTTGCTGACGTCCTCGAAGGCATGAGTAGCAGCGCGATCGCGATCGTGGACCGTCGCGATGCGATCGCGTATGCAATTTCAAATGCCGGTTTTACAGACACGATACTTGTTGCCGGAAAAGGGCACGAGGATTACCAGGTCATAGGCGCCGAAAGGCTTCAATTCTCTGACGTCGATGTTTCGGCGAAGTGCCTTGTTGCTCGCGACCAGGCAGGCGCGGAAAGGAAATGATGTCTGGTACGCTTTCATACGCTGCCGAATCGATGCGTGGCACTCTGTACGGCAGCGATCTGAATTTTCGCGGCGTCAGTACGGATACGCGTTCACTGCAGTCGGGTGAATTATTCATCGCGCTGCAGGGACCGAATTTCGACGGCACGAATTTTCTTCGAGAAGCGGCAAAGCGCAGAGCTGCCGCTGCCGTTGTGCCGCGGCACATCGAGACAAAACTGCCGACGATTGTCGTTGACGATACTTTGGCTGCGCTAGGTGAGCTCGCTGCACGGTGGCGACAACAGATGCCTGCGACAGTAGTAGGAATAACCGGAAGTAACGGCAAGACAACACTGAAAGAGCTGATCGCCAGCTGTCTGTCGTTGTCCGACAAGACGCTGGCCACACATGGAAATCTGAACAACGAGATCGGGCTACCGTTGATGCTTCTACGCATGGCGGAGAGCCATCGTTATGCAGTAATCGAGATGGGTGCTAATCACCCGGGCGAAATCGCATATCTCGCGTCGCTGGCGTCGCCACGAATCGTCGCGATTACCAATGCGGCTCCCGCGCACCTGGAAGGATTCGGTTCCGTCGAGGGCGTTGCCCATGCGAAAGGCGAAATACTGACTGGCGCGCACAAACCGGATTACGCAGTACTGAATGCGGATGATGACTATTTCGAATACTGGAAGTCGCTGGCAGGTAAATCGGGCGTCATCAGTTTCGGACTAAGGGCCGAAGCAGACGTGCGGGCAAGCGGAATCAAGGCTACTGACAAAGGATCTGACTTTACATTGCATTTGTCAGAAAGCCAGTTTTCAGTCGCTCTGTCACTACAGGGCAAGCATAACGTCTTGAATGCCTGTGCGGCCGCCGCAATTGCACGAGTACTTGGAATTTCCGACGAGCAAATCAGGAGGGGTCTGGAGGCCGTGCAGCCATTTGGTGGTCGATTGCAACCCGTGCGAAGCGCCAGCGGCGCGGTTCTTTTCGACGATAGCTACAACGCAAATCCGGTAAGCGTGCAGGCAGCAGCCGAGTTCCTCGCATCGCAAACCGGCACCAGCTGGTTAGTACTGGGCGACATGGCAGAGCTTGGCAGTGACGGCAAATTGCTTCACGCCCATACCGGCTGGGTCGTCAGGGAGGCTGGCGTTAACAACCTGCTGGCGACCGGACCTTTGTCAAAAAATACTGTCGAGGCGTTTGGAGAAAACGGCCGCTGGATTCCGTCCATCGACGAACTGATAGGCGAGCTCCGGAAATCGATCGGCCAGGGTGATGTCGTGCTGGTTAAGGGGTCGCGTTCGATGGGTATGGAGCGCGTCGTTGACGCATTGACCGGCAAGATCGACAAGGTGGGGAGCGCCTGACGATGCTTTTCTATCTCACCGAGTATCTGGCGCAGTTCGAAACCGGTTTTAACGTTTTTAGTTACCTGACGATGCGCGCAATTCTCGGAGCGCTGACCGCATTGGTTCTGTCGTTCATTATTGGGCCGAAAATGATTTCCCGCCTCAGTATGAACCAGGCGGCCGGCCAGCCCGTCCGCGCCGACGGTCCAAACACGCATCTGCTGAAAGCTGGTACGCCGACAATGGGCGGTGCGCTAATTTTGACAGCGATTGTTGTCAGTACCGTACTGTGGGCTGATCTCGAGAATCGTTACATTTGGATTGTCCTGTTTGTGACACTGGCATTCGGTGTAATTGGTTACGTCGACGATTACAAAAAACTGATTCTGCAGAACCCTGCCGGCATGTCGGCAAAACAAAAACTGTTTTGGCAGTCAACGGCTGCGATCATCGCGGCAGTCTCGTTGTACATGATGGCGACAGACGAGATAAGCAATTCATTATTGATTCCCTATTTCAAGGATCTGTGGGTGCCGCTCGGCATGTTTCAGATCGTCGTTACTTTTCTTTTTATTGTCGGTTTTTCAAACGCGGTCAACCTGACGGACGGACTTGACGGTCTGGCCATAATGCCAACGGTGCTTGTTGGCGGCGCACTCGGCGTCTTCGCTTATGTGACCGGCAATACAAATTTCTCTGAATATCTGGGTATTCCCTACGTTGCGGGTACCGGAGAAGTCCTCGTGTTCTGTGCGGCCATGGCCGGCGCCGGACTCGGATTTCTCTGGTTTAACACATACCCCGCACAGGTGTTCATGGGCGATATAGGTGCACTTTCGCTTGGTGCAGCTCTGGGTGTTGTAGCGGTCGTCGTTCGACAGGAAATCGTGCTTGCAATCATGGGCGGAGTTTTCGTCGTCGAAACAGTGTCAGTCATTATTCAGGTGGCGTCCTTTAAATTGACCGGCAAACGCGTTTTTCGAATGGCGCCGCTACATCACCATTTTGAGCTAAAGGGCTGGGCAGAGCCGAAAGTGATCGTGCGCTTCTGGATTATTACCGTAATTCTCGTTCTGGTTGGTTTGGCGAGTCTGAAAATACGATGAGCGCGGCAGCAAAAAGCAGATCGCCACTAGCCGAAATGGATCTCGTTTACGGATTGGGATCTACCGGGCTATCTGTGGCGCGTTACCTTGTGCGAAAGGGAATTCCGGCACGTTATGTCGATAATCGCGCGGAGCCGCCCGGCATCAATGACCTAAAAGAAATTTGCATTGATGCAGAAACAGTAGTTGGAAAAATACCCAAGAGATTTTTGAAAAATACATCACGAATTGTCGTTTCTCCCGGTATTCAGGATTCAGACGCTTTCCTGAGAGCCGCGCGAAATGCGGGCGTTGAAGTCGTTAGTGATATTGAATTATTTGTTCAGGAAGCGACTGCACCAATCGTTGCTGTAACCGGTTCCAACGGCAAGAGCACTGTCACTACTTTGTTGTACCTGATGTGCAGGGCGGCAGGCATGAAAGGGCTCGCCGGCGCAAACCTTGGTACGCCAGCCCTCGATTTGCTGATCGAGGACGAACCGGACTTCTATTTCCTCGAATTGTCGAGCTTCCAGTTGTGCCGGACAAAGCATCTTCCAGCCAAAGTTGCTGTTCTTCTTAATATCTCGCCGGATCATCTCGACTGGCACGCAAGCGAGGAAGAATATCGCCAGGCCAAGTACCGGATCTTCGATCAGGCAGAAGCGGCAGTCGTCAATCGCGCCGATGATGAAATCGACGAGCACTTGCCGGCAGGAATTCATCGTGTGAGCTTTGGTCTGGATGAGCCTGAAGAAGGGCAATTTGGCGTGCTCGAGGATAACGGAGAGCTTTTCCTGGCGCGCGGCCGTCAGCTCCTTCTGTCAGTCGCTGACATTGCCATGGTTGGCACCCATAACCAGGTGAATGCGCTGGCCGCGCTTGCCACAGGTGAACTGATTGGTTTCGACCTGTCATCGATGCTCCAGGTATTGAATGAATTTCCCGGCTTGCCGCATCGGATGCAACCGGCAGGCCGGGTTGATGACGTCCAGTTCATTAATGATTCCAAAGCGACCAACGTCGGTGCGGCTATCGCGTCTGTCGAGTCCGTCAATGGTCTGGTGGTGCTGATCGCAGGAGGCCAGGGCAAAGGCGGAGATTTCGACAGACTGGCAGCCGCAACTTGTGGTCGCGTCAAGGCCGCGGTGCTAATAGGCGAAGATGCGCTGAAATTGGAGAAGGCTTTTGCCGGTTTGATTTCTACTGAACACGCAAAAGACATGAACACGGCTGTCG
This sequence comes from Pseudomonadota bacterium, assembly GCA_027621915.1. Taxonomy (GTDB): domain Bacteria; phylum Pseudomonadota; class Gammaproteobacteria; order Steroidobacterales; family Woeseiaceae; genus SZUA-117. The sequence continues at coordinate 61,193 of JAQCAD010000006.1, read as the reverse complement.
CACGCGCAGCTTCTCTGGCAGGCGCAGGAGATACCGTATTGCTTGCGCCTGCCTGCGCCAGCTTTGATCAGTTTGCAAATTATCAGGCCAGGGGCGACGCTTTTTGTAAAGCCGTGGGAGCATTGTTGCGATGAACATTGAAAGTGCAACGATGCCTTTTCCGGTGCAGCTGAAGACGCCGATCAGGCTGGATCCGGTCCTGCTTGCGATCGTTACAACGTTATTGTTCGGCGGGCTGGTCATACTCGCTTCGGCTTCGATTTCTATCAGTGACAATACAACGGATGATCCGTTTTTTTACGTCAGTCGACAGGCGGTCGCGGCCTTGATCGGTGGCGCCGCCGGATTTGCCTGTCTGTTCATACCTATCCGCTTCTGGGCAAATATCGGTCCATTGACATTGCTTGTTGCATTTGGGTTGCTGGTAGTCGTGTTGGTTCCGGGAGTCGGTTACTCGGCGAACGGGAGTACCCGATGGATCAGGCTAGGCGTACTGAATCTGCAAGCGTCGGAACCGGCTCGACTTTGCCTGATGATTTATCTTGCCGGGTATCTCGTGCGGCAAAACAAATCAATTCGTGAGCAGTTCGCCGGGTTCCTGAAGCCCATCGTTGTGCTGGTGCTGGCAAGTTCCTTGTTGCTGTTGGAGCCGGACCTTGGTGCTGCGATTGTACTTGTCGCCACCGCTTTCGCGATGATGTTCGTGGCAGGCGCCCGATTCCGTGATTTCTCCGTATTCGCCGGGCTCGCCGTCGTCGCGGCGATACTGCTGGTCGTAACCAAAGAGTATCGCCTGGAGCGCCTGACAGGTTTCATGGATCCGTGGGCGGATCCGTTCGACTCAGGATTCCAGTTGACACAGTCACTGATCGCGATCGGTCGTGGTGAGTGGTTCGGCGTGGGCCTTGGTGACGGCGTTCAAAAACTGTTTTATTTGCCGGACGCACACACCGACTTTGTCTTTGCCGTGTTTGCCGAAGAATTTGGCCTGATGGGTTCGCTCTTGCTTATCTCGCTGTTCGCCGCGCTGCTATGGCGTATTTTTCGGATCGGTATGCGGGCTGCAAATACCGATCGATTTTTCGAGGCCTACCTGGCGATTGGCATTGGCACCTGGCTGGGTTTGCAGGCGTTCATAAATCTCGGCGTGAACATGGGTTTGCTGCCGACGAAAGGACTGACATTGCCGCTAGTCAGTTATGGGCGCTCAAGCATGATCGTTGCGCTAATCAGTATTGGCATCCTGTTTCGTATCCATCACGAACTGCAATCAGATTCTCGGCCGGCGAATCGGCGCGGTACGGCGCGGAGCAGCGATCGATGACGCCCCGACCAATCATGATCCTCGCGGGCGGCACAGGCGGGCACGTTTATCCTGCGCTGGCTGTAGCAAGAGCGTTGCAGCGGGAATCCCAGGAAATTGTCTGGCTGGGCACTCACCGTGGCATTGAATCACGCGTCGTGCCGGCGGCCGGGATTCCAATCGAATGGGTTGCTGTGAGTGGCCTGCGGGGTAAAGGACCGGCCGCGTTGGTACTGGCCCCATTCAAGTTGATTTTTGCGCTGTCACAGTCTCTTTACGTCATGTGGAAACATCGCCCGGCAGCGGTCCTCGGCATGGGCGGCTTCGTCAGTGGCCCTGGCGGGCTTGCCGCCTGGCTGACACGGCGGCCGCTCGTCATCCATGAACAAAATGCCATATCAGGCTTAACTAACCGTCTTCTGGCGCGTCTTGCCCGGGTTGTGCTGCAGGCCTTCCCGGGCAGTTTTAACGCCAAAACAAATGCTGAAACAGTCGGCAACCCGGTTCGGGCCGACATTGCTTCAATTGATGAGCCAGGCACCCGCCTGGCCGGCAGGGAGGGTCCGATTCACTTATTGATTCTGGGCGGCAGCCTGGGTGCGCTGGCACTGAACCAGATTGTGCCGGCAGCTCTGGCGCTGTTGTCGGATGACATCCGTCCCGTGGTTCGCCACCAAACCGGAGATCGAACCCTGAACGAGGCACGCACCGCATATGCCGACCACAACATTGATGCGGAGCTTTCGCCTTATATTGAAGACATGGCCGAGGCTTACGCCTGGGCTGATCTTGTTATTTGCCGGGCGGGCGCGCTGACAGTTGCTGAGTTGTCTGCTGTTGGTTTGCCGGCCATTTTCGTACCGTTTCCTTCCGCCGTCGATGACCACCAAACCGCGAATGCCAGGCCAATGGCTGATGCCGGCGCTGCGACAGTTGTGCAGCAAAGCGATCTTAACGATGAGTCGCTGGCACGGCTCTTGAGGATCTGGCTCGCGAACCGCGCTGAACTTCTGGATCGCTCCCGCAAATCACGATCGCTTGCGCGTCCCGATGCGCTTAACCGAATTACGCGTGTCTGCCTCGAATGCGCGGGGGTAGTTTCGTGATCAAACGGATGCGACGTATAAATCGTGTGCATTTTGTCGGTATAGGCGGCGCGGGCATGTCCGGTATCGCTGAGGTGATGCTGAGTCTCGGCTATGAGGTACAGGGGTCGGATCTAAGAAAGAATGCACAGGTTCGACGGCTGGAAGGCCAGGGCGCAACCGTATTTATCGGTCATGACGCATCGAACATTCAAAATGCCAACGCGGTTGTAGTTTCAAGTGCCGTTGACGAATCGAATCCCGAAGTTGCTGCCGCGAGAGAGGCTCTGCTGCCGGTTGTGCCCCGAGCGGAAATGCTCGCAGAGCTAATGCGTTTCCGCTACTCGATCGCAGTTGCGGGGACTCACGGAAAGACAACCACAACCAGTCTCGTTGCCAGCGTACTGGCCGAAGGAGGTCTCGATCCGACATTTGTCATCGGTGGCCGCCTGAAAAGTGCTGATACCAACGCCCGGCTCGGTCAAGGCGAATACCTGGTTGCCGAGGCAGATGAGAGCGACGCGTCTTTCGTGCATCTTAAACCGATGCTGGCGATCGTGACCAATATCGATGCCGATCACATGTCAACTTACGATGGCGATATTGGAAAATTGCGACAGGGATTTATCGATTTTTTGCACAACCTGCCGTTTTATGGCCTGGCTGTACTGTGTACAGATGATCCTGGTGTCAATGAAATCCTGAGCGAGGTCGGCAGGTCGATATTGACTTACGGCGTCGACAACGATGCTGATGTCCGAGCTGACAACATCAAGTTTTCGGGCGGTACCGCGTCTTTCGATGTTCACCGCACCGGCCGGGACGATTTGCTGCATGTCGATTTACGGCTACCCGGTATGCACAACGTGCGAAACGCGCTGGCTACTATCGCGGTTGCCGGCGAGCTGCAAATCAGTGATCAGGCAGTTGTGGCAGCGCTTGAGAAGTTTGAGGGCATTGATCGTCGCTTCCAGAATCTCGGGGACATCCGCACGCGAAAGGGCAAGGTAATGATGGTCGATGATTACGGCCATCACCCGACAGAGATTGCGGCGACGTTGTCAGCGGCGCGCGCGGGGTGGCCGGGAAAGCGGGTTGTCCTCGCTTTCCAGCCGCATCGTTACACCCGAACTCGTGATCTGCTGGATGACTTCGCTGCGGTCCTCTCTACCGCTGATGTGCTGGTGGTGCTGGAGGTTTATGCCGCAGGCGAAGATCCGATTTCGGGCGCGGACGGTCGTGCCATTGCCCGCGCAGTTCGAACCCGTGGCGGCGTGGAACCGGTATTCGTCGAAACGCTCGCCGCATTACCGGCCGTCCTTGAAGGTGTGCTGGCGGACGGCGATCTCCTGCTAACAATGGGCGCAGGTGATATTGGTGCCTTCGCTGCGGAGTTGCCCGGTCTCCTCGATCGAACGCCACAACTGTCGGTGCAGAAATGATGGCAGCACAAGAGACAACCTCGATGGTCGGTGGAATCAGCCTTAACGAGCCAATGAGCAACCACACGTCCTGGCGAACCGGCGGGCCGGCCGAAATATTCTTTCGGCCCGAAAGCCTCGATGACCTGTCGCTTTATCTGCGTTCACTGAATATCAACGTACCGATATTCTGGTTCGGTTTGGGCAGCAATCTCCTCGTTCGGGATGGCGGGATTAAAGGCGTTGTTATTGCTGCCGCAGGCTTGTGCAAGACACTGGAAAAAACCGGTGATAGATCCGTGCGTGCCGGCGCGAGCGTGCCCTGCACTCAATTGGCGCGACAATGTATTCGCTGGGGCTATGGACCATCAGAATTTTTCGCCGGCATTCCGGGATTGCTCGGTGGTGCTCTTGCGATGAATGCAGGTGCCCACGGAAATGAAACCTGGGAACGCATTCGCAGCGTCCGCACGATCGACCGTTTCGGTGAGCTTCGACAGCGCTTTCCGGAAGAATATGACATTGCATATCGAAGTGTACGCGGGCCCGAAGAGGAGTGGTTTGTTGAGGCCGAACTCCATTTCGATCGCGGCGTCACCGCGAGTATGGAAACACTGAAAGAAATGTTGGCGCGCAGGAAAAACACGCAACCACTTGGATTGCCTTCCTGCGGGTCTGTATTTCGCAATCCACCAGGAGACCACGCGGCACGTTTGATCGAAGCCTGTGGTCTCAAGGGATGCAGAATTGGCGAGGCGGAGGTTTCCGAGAAACACGCTAACTTCATTATCAATCTCGGCGAGGCAACTGCGCTCGATATCGAAAATCTGATCTGGCATGTCCAGCAAACCGTCGCCGATCAAACCGGGGTCGAGTTAATTCCTGAAGTACGCGTCGTTGGGGTGGAAAGCCGGTGACCGTTTCTCTCAATGATCTGCGTAATCAAATCGACAGCGCTGAAAAGTTTGGGCGCGTTGCCGTTATGTTTGGCGGTGATTCCTGCGAGCGCGAGGTATCGCTCGATTCCGGCAATGCGGTCCTTGACGCCCTGCGGTCGCGAGGAGTTGATGCGCATGGCTGGGATCCTGCCAATCGCGGTCTTGCCGAGTTCTCCGGCCAGGGTTTTGATCGTGTCTGGATTGCGCTGCACGGCCCCGGCGGTGAGGACGGCGCGCTTCAGGGTGCATTGCAGTGGATTGATATGCCGTACACAGGAAGCGGCGTGATGGCATCGGCGCTTGCTATGGACAAAGTCCGCAGCAAGCGACTATTCAAAGCAGCAGGACTCGATACGCCGGACTATGTCGTTGTCAGGACACCCGGCGACGGCAAGCTGGCTGCTGATGAGCTCGGCTTTCCGATGGTGATCAAACCTTCGGGGCAGGGTTCCAGTGTTGGCATGAGCAAAATATTCGAGCCGAGCGAACTTCCTGCGGCGGTTGATCTCGCCCTTTCTTTCGATGGTCCTGCCATCGCTGAGCGTTGCGTCATCGGCACTGAGTCAACGGTTGCCATCCTTCAGGGCCAGGCACTCTCGAGCATACGCATCGAGACTCCGCATGTTTTTTACGACTACCGTGCGAAATACGAATCGGACGAAACGCGATACCACTGCCCGGGGACAGATGATCCCGAGCTTGAACAGCGTTTTCGCGATATGGCCGTCGCAGCGTTCGCTGCACTGGGTTGCACGGGTTGGGGTCGGGTTGATTTCATGACCGGAAGCGACGGCGCGCCTCAGTTGCTTGAAGTTAATACCGTCCCCGGCATGACCAGTCACAGTCTCGTGCCCATGGCTGCGAAGGTGGCCGGTATCGATTTCGCGGAGCTCTGCTGGCGCGTGCTTGAAACGAGCATGACCAGCAAGGCTGTTAACCGTAGTGCAGGAGTGATCTCTGCTCGTACCTGGACAGGGAAGATGCCGAAAGCAAAAGGGGTCAAATGCTAATGGCGCGTAAACAGGCAAAACGCCGCAGGGAGAGAAAAATCCCCAAGCTTAGCTTTCCTTCGTTTCCGCTTAAGCGGCTTTCTGCCGTTCTGTTTGCCAGCGCGATTATTTTTCTTAGTTATCAGTTCAGTGTTGAGATTCTGGACCAGCCGATTTCATCGATAACAATCGAAGGTTCGTTCCAGCGCGTCAGCGCGTTGCAGATCGAAGAGGCAATCAGCGAAGAGCTAGGGACTGGTTTTTTCAGCGCAAATCTGAAAACGATTCAGAGTCGAATCGTTGAGCTCGAATGGGTTGCACAAGCCAATGTCGCGCGTCGCTGGCCAGGCACGCTGATGATTAACGTGACCGAACAGGTTCCAGCGGCCATCTGGGGGAAAAGTGGCCTGCTCAATACGCGAGGCGATCTTTTCGTAAAAGACGCAAGGCATGTGCCTGCAGAACTGCCTCGATTGAGTGGCCCCGAAGGACAATCGTCAGTCGTCGCTCAGCGTTATCTCATGATGCGCGAGAAGTTGATTCCTTTCGGACTCGATCTTCGCCAGGTTGACCTTGACGCGCGCGGCGCCTGGGAAATGAAGCTCAGCAACGGTGTGGATGTCCGGTTCGGTCGCCGTGACGTCGACGCGCGGGCACAGCTTTTTCTGGACGTTGTGGCAAATATTGTTTCCAGCCGCGAGGCGGAAATTGAATTCGTAGACATGCGGTACAGCAATGGCTTCACGATCGGTTGGAAGAATGGATCGCGATCGCCGGTTGCCGGACCGCAATCAGGTGAAGCTGGAATGGTTGCAGGGTTGTGAATAGGAAGAGCGACAACAAAATGATTGTCGGGCTCGACATTGGTACGTCGAAAGTTGTGGCCATTGTTGGTGAGATTCGTGACGACGGTATTATCGAAGTCATTGGCATCGGATCGCATCCTTCTCGTGGTCTCAAGAAAGGCGTTGTCGTCAATATCGAATCTACCGTTCATTCGATTCAGCGGGCAGTTGAGGAAGCAGAGTTGATGGCTGGTTGCGATATCAATTCGGTTTTCGCCGGAATTGCCGGTAGCCACGTGCGCAGTCTGAATTCTCACGGCATCGTTGCAATCCGCGATAAGGAAGTGAGCGCGGGAGATCTCGATCGCGTCATTGACGCCGCCGGAGCGGTGGCAATTCCTGCTGACCAGAAAATATTGCACATCCTGCCGCAGGAGTTCCTGATCGACAATCAGGCAGGCATTCGCGACCCGATCGGCATGTCCGGTGTCCGCCTTGAAGCCAAGGTACACATGGTCACAGGTGCTGTTAGTGCAGCGCAAAACATCGTCAAGTGTATTCAGCGGTGTGGGCTCGAGGTCGACGACATTGTCCTCGAGCAACTGGCATCCAGCTATTCGGTACTGACTGAGGATGAAAAAGAGCTCGGCGCGTGCTTGGTCGACATTGGTGGTGGCACCACTGACATCGCAGTTTTCCTCGGCGGTGCGATTCAGCATACAGCCGTTATTCCGATAGCCGGCGATCAGGTTACTAATGACATTGCCGTGTCCATGCGAACACCGCTTCAGTACGCGGAGGAAATCAAGATCAAGTATGCCTGTGCGTTGTCGCAGCTCGCCAATCCGGACGAAACGATCGAAGTGCCGAGTGTGGGTGACCGGCCACCCCGCCGGCTCGCCAGGCAGACACTTGCGGAAATTGTCGAGCCGCGATTTGAAGAGCTCTTCGGTCTTGTGCGCGACGAACTTCGTCGCAGCGGTTTCGAGGAATTAATTGCAGCCGGTGTCGTAATCACCGGCGGTAGCGCGAAAATGGAGGGTGCCGTTGAACTGGCGGAGGAAGTATTTCACATGCCGGTCCGGCTGGGCTCACCACAGTATGTTGAGGGGTTACTTGACGTGGTGCGAAACCCAATTCACGCCACCGGAGTCGGCCTGCTGCTCTTCGGCAGCGAGTCGATCGCGCGGCAAGGAAGACGAACAACACCGATGGGCGGCAGCATCGGCGATATGTGGGGGCGAATGAAGTCCTGGTTCCGGGGTCAGTTTTGAGTGGGTGCTTCAGAAATCTGAGGCAGTTTTTTACGAGTGAGATTGCAAAACAATATCGAGAGCGGAGGTTTACATGTTTGAACTAATGGATGCGCATAGCCAGAGCGCGGTCATCAAGGTGATCGGTGTCGGCGGTGGTGGCGGCAATGCTGTTGCCCACATGGTGAAATCAGGAATAGAAGGAGTCGATTTTATTTGCGCCAACACGGACGCGCAGGCACTTAACAGTGCGCGTGTGCGAACGGCGTTGCAGATCGGTTGCAATATTACCAAGGGACTTGGTGCAGGTGCCGACCCGGATATTGGCAGACAGGCGGGGATGGAAGATCGCGACCGCATAAAGGAAGTGATTGAAGGTGCCGACATGCTTTTTATTACGGCCGGAATGGGCGGCGGAACCGGTACCGGCGCTGCGCCGGTTGTTGCCCAGGTTGCCAAAGAGCTCGGTATCCTGACGGTTGCCGTGGTTACCAAACCATTCATCATGGAAGGTGGCAAACGAATGGCGATTGCTGAACACGGCATAGCCGAGCTCGGCAAATACGTCGATTCTTTGATAACGATTCCGAACGAAAAGCTGTTGACTGTTCTCGGAGGAGAAACCACGTTGCTGGACGCATTTCGTGCCGCTAACGAAGTACTGCAAGGCGCCGTACAGGGCATTGCTGAACTGATTACCCGTCCCGGGTTGATCAATGTCGACTTTGCGGACGTGAAAACCGTGATGGCGGAAATGGGAATGGCGATGATGGGTTCCGGAACGTCGTCCGGTGAGGATCGGGCGCGCGAAGCGGCGGAAGCGGCGATTTCCAGTCCCTTGCTGGAAGATATCAATATCGCTGGTGCAAACGGCATCCTGGTCAACGTTACAGCAGGTATGGATCTTTCTATTGGCGAGTTCCAGGAAGTTGGCAATACGATCAAGGAATTCGCGGCTGATGATGCGACGGTTGTAATTGGTACGGTTATCGACCCGGATATGGAAGACCGGATTCGGGTAACCGTCGTCGCGACCGGACTCGGAAGACACGCGGCGCAACTTAACGCGCCAATCCGGGTTGTAAAACGTGCGCCTGCCAATGGAACGGAGCCTAACTACCAACAATTGGACAAGCCTACGGTGCAAAGGAAGCGAGCCGTTGGAGACGGCTTGGAAGATGGCGGTATTCATGAAGAATTGCTGGACATCCCGGCATTCCTCCGGCGCCAGGCAGACTGAGGGAATGGTGCTTTGGCCGCGCCTCACTCACTCGTCGCGGTCACTAAAAGCGCCACTGATCTCCGCTTTGGCCAGGCAGGTAGCGAAAACTCTGCCTGTCTGGCCATACTCCTGGCTTTGCGATCTTTGGTGAGTTTCGATCAATATGATAGGATTTCTCGCGAACTTCACCCGGGCATCGCCAATAAGTTATTGAATATAATATGGTTTCTTAAATTGTGATTCGACAACGAACTCTGAAAACCGCCATCCGGGCAACCGGGGTCGGTCTGCATACCGGCGAGAAGGTCTACATGACACTGCGCCCCGCGGCGGAAAACGCCGGTATCACGTTTCGTCGCGTTGACCTCGATGATCCTGTTGATATTCCGGCCGACGCACGCTTGGTCGGAGAAACGATGCTGGGCACGACACTGATTCACAAAGGCGCCAAAGTCGCGACAGTAGAACACCTGATGTCAGCCGCCGCTGGCCTCGGCATAGATAATTTGAACGTCGATTTATCGGCGCCTGAAGTTCCGATTATGGACGGGAGCGCCGGGCCATTCGTTTTTTTGTTGCAGTCAGCCGGCATCCAGGAGCAAAACGCTGCGAAAAAATTCGTCCGGATCAAAAAGAAGGTGCGAGTCGAAGACGGTGATAAATGGGCAGAATTCACGCCATTCAACGGTTTCAAAGTGAATTTTGGTATCGCATTCAACCATCCCGTTTTCAACAAGCTGAGCCAGCACGAATCAATCGACTTTTCTTCAACATCGTTCTTGAAAGAAGTCAGTCGGGCCAGAACATTCTGTTTTCTTCGGGATGTAGAGACGCTTCGGGAAAGAAATCTGACGCTCGGTGGCAGCATGGACAATGCCATCGTCCTCGATGACTATCGCATTTTGAATGAAGACGGTCTGCGCTACGCGAACGAATTCGTGATCCACAAGATTCTCGACGCTATTGGCGACATCTACCTGTTAGGACACAGCCTGATCGGCGAATTTTCGGCGCATAAGTCCGGTCATGACCTGAATAATAAATTGTTGCGCGCTTTGCTGGCCGATAAAACGGCTTGGGAAGAGGTCACATTCAGTGATCCGAAAAAAGCACCGATTTCCTACGCAACTCCTGCCTACGCGTAACGCCGAAGGCGTTAAGGCGACTGATCAAACACGCCATCCAGCGCCACGATATTTACCGCGCCGTCAGTTCGGTCAATTCGAAACACGCCATCTTTCAGGTCCTCGCCGAACAGGAATCTCAACCGGTCGTCTGTTAGCGGGTCTGGAATTGGGAACCACAGGTAATCCCAATTGGCGAAAACTTCCTCAAATGCGCTGGGATCCTGCAGCAGAAATTCAGGATCAACGACAACCTCCGTCTGTACAGGGGTCATCTGGTACAGCAACAGGCGACGCACCAAGCCGATCGGGTCGGGTATCGGCACGTAAATCCACAGGCGTCCATCGCCGACCAGGCCGCGCATCGTGTCAGTAAGCGGGTCAAACTGCACTCGCAACGGCGGAGGCTCGCGACTCTCGTATAACGGCGCGAGGTAAGGCGTTTCGAACACGTACAGGGCCCCAAGAATGACGGCGAAAATCGTTGCGCCCCGATCCAGCCGCTTGCCCCCTGGCAGAGAAATCGATTGCTTTTCGCATCGTCGAAAACCCGGTACCAATGGAAGTACAACGAAAATTACCATCGGCAATAAAGCAGAATGGGCGTAACGAACATATGACGGCAAAATAATTCCTCGTTCGTAGAACGCAAACTGATAGCTCAATAACAATATACCGAGATAGGCTACTGTGGTCAGAGTCAGGCCGACGGCCCCGATAACCCAGCGCCAGCGCTCTCCCGAATGGGTCAATTTATAGAGGACGACAATTTGCCAGAGCGCAAACAGCAAAATAAGAGACGCAGTCGTCAATCGAAATTTGTCCGTGAACACATGCATCATCTGCGTGGTGAACTCGTTATATAATTTGTAATCCTCGCTTTTGCTTATTTGATGGTGCAGGACGACATCGCTGAATCGGCGTCTCAATTCCACGCGCTCGTCCTCGTCGAGACTGCTGTTGCCCGACGCAATGATGGAAACAATGCCGCCGGATGAATAGGTCGACCTCGATATTCCCTCGTTGTCTCTATTGGCATTCCAGGATGTAGCGATTGATACGGCGCAAACGGCAAAGACAGTAGCCAATGAACCCGCACGAATCAGGCCACTCCTGATGTTCCTCCCGTTTTCGATAAATGAAATTCGCCAGAAAAGCATGACCGCCATAATTCCAATGGCGGCCACCGCAAAATACAAGCCGGAATCCTTGATCAAGACCAGCGTCATAATCGGCAGCAGGTAAGATAACAGCTGACGCGGCGACCGATCTTCAACGTCCAGCATAAAACTGAAAATCGTCCCCGCAAACCACGCGCCCAGCACGTGATCGACGTAGAGGCTGACGAAACCGTGACCGAAATTGGACAATACAAGCGCAATGAGCGCAAAAACTGCCAGTATCCAGGATACCTGTTGCCATCTGATATTTTGCCAAAGGACCAGGAGAGGCAAGACGAGCAGGCAAAACTGTGCAAGGAAAGCAGCACTTTCACCCGACTTAGTGAAGCTGAGGAATAAATATTGCCAGAGCGGAGCGCCGGGAAGATACCGCAAGTGCATTGCGCTGGAATCCGCTCCCCATAATTTGTCCGCGCTTAACAAATCCTTAATGTAGATGCCCCAATGGGAATACTCGTCGTAAAACCGCAACACCGTATCGTGGTGGAACCAGCTAAACAGCACACACAGAATCACCAGAACGCCGAGCGGGACCGGCAACGGCTCCTTTAGCCTCATCAAATGCGAGGCCTCATAAGGCGCGAGCAACGTGCCGGCAATCAGCAGGATCGCTGATACCGGCCGCAATACGTCACACAGCGCGCCTAAATAGAGAGCGACCAGGATGGCTGACGATGCGTGGATTGCCGCCGATGAGCTGCGCGAACTCGTAATTCGGCGCCACATCAGAATATATCCAAGCAACGGAATTATTATCAGCAGGGCCAATTGTTAATACTCCTCATCAGCAGCGTCAGGATCTAAGTATGGGCGACACCAATCCGAGGCGACATATCGCGACGGGATCCCGCTTTAAATTTGATCAAACACGCCGCTCAGCGCGACAACATCCACGGTGGCGCCACTTCGATCTATACGAAATACCCGGTCTTTGAGATCCTCACCAAAAAAGGCTCTTAAATTCTGATCGAACATTGGATTCTGAACCGGAAACCAAAGGTAGTCCCACTCCGCGATCACATCCTGCATCACGCCGGGTCCCTGGTTCAGAAAAGCCAGATCAGTTACGACCGCCGCCCGGAGGGGTGTCAGCTCATACAGAAAAATACGCCCGAGCATGGCATCCGCGTCTGGCACCGGCAGGTAGATCCACAATCGTGCATCGCCAACGACATTTCGAACGCTTTCAATAAATGGCGAAAACTGATACCGAACTGCGGGCGCTTCATGGTTTTTGTAAAGCGGTAGCAAATAAGGAGTTTCGAAGACCAGCAGCGCGCCAAGAATCCCTGCGAATACCGTCCCCGAAAGACCAATTTTCCTGTCATTGGAAAATTCAAGAAACTTTTTCCGGCCAGGCGAAAAACCCGGTAGCAACGGCAGGAAGAAAAGAAGGACCAGGGGAAGCAGGGCAGTATGGGCGTATCTAAGATATGACGGCAATATAATGCCTTTGTCGTCGAACGCGAATCGATAGCTGAGAAAAAGTATGCAGAGATAAACAATTGCACTCAGAACACATCCCGTCGCCACTATCGTCCATCGCCAGCGCTCCTCGCGATCGACTATTTTGTAAAGTACAATGGCTTGCCATAGCACAAACAATAAAATCAACGACGCTGTCGTCAGCCGGAATCGGTCGGTAAACACCGGCATGATGTAGTACTTGAACTCGTTATACGATGTAAATACTTTGTCTTTGCTAATTTGCTGATGAAAAACGACGTCTCGAAATCTTCTGCCGAGCTCTTCCTGATCATCAGCACCAAGATTGCTGCTGCCGGAAGTAATTCCCGAGATGATTCCGCCAGTTGAGTATGCCGATGGTGGAATGCCCGCCGCATTCCTGTTGGCATTCCACGAGGCGACGATCAGCCCTGCAGATGCGATGCACACGAGGGCGAACGAGCCTGCGCCAATCAGGCCCTCTCTGACTTTTCGCCCGTTACTCGCATAAGCGGTTTTCCAAAATACCAGCAACGACATGATACTGACTGCCGCCGTGGCAAAATACAGCCCCGAGTCTTTGATCAGAACCAAAGTTGTCAGCGGCAACAGGTAGGACAACAGCTGTCGCGGCGTTCGATCTTTCAAGTCCAGCATAAATCCGAAAATAATTCCCGCAAACCAGGTCGCCAGGACATGATCGACATACAGGCTCGAAAAGCCGTGACCGAAATTCGATAGTGTCACTGCAACGAGGGCAAATATTGCCAGCAACCAACACAGTTGCCGCCATTTGAGATTCTGCCACAGCACTGTGAGCGGGAGCATCAGAAGGCAAAACTGGGCGAGGTAGGCTCCACCTTCGGACGATTCGGTCAGGCGCAAAAAAAAGTACTGCCAAAGCGGTGCGCCGGGCGGATAGCGAAGGACCAGAGCGTTGCTCTCGCTACCCCATAGCGCATCGTTGGCGAGCAGTTCTTTTAGAAATATTCCCCAGTGCGAATATTCGTCATACAAATAATAAGCAGCGTCGTAGTGCAGCAGCGCAAACACTGCGCACAGGATCAGCAGAATACCGACAGGAACAGGTAGTGCCCTGCGATGGCGCACCAGGCTGGCCAATTCATACATCGCCAGCAAAGTGCCGGACGTCAATAGCAAAACCAATGCGAAAAACAAATGGCCTGCCAGTGCGCCAACATAAAGTATCAAGAGCACAGCAGACGCAGCATGCAGTGCGGCAGATGAGCTGCGTGAGCCAGTGACCCGGCGCCAGAGCAGGATAAACCCGAGTAACGGAAGTAGCGCCAGGGCTGCCAACGTCTTAATCGTCTCTAGTTTTCACTTCGTACGATGCGAAATACGCGTACGAATGCAAAATCACGATCATCGTCAACCCGGATCTCGCCGACCAATTTGAATTCGATTGGCAACTCTTCGGCAAACGTCAGTGCAACGAATAAAGGAGCGTTCCGTTCAACAACGTCAGGTATCGGCGTTGGCTGGAAACCGTTGGGACCAGTCTCGAAGATGCCATACATTCGAACGAATATGTAATCGACATCGTGAACCTGTTCAAGAAACTCCTCCGGGTTGAGTACCAACATGCTCTGAACTTCTTTGATTTTCCGATCATGTTGCGGCGTTAACAGAAAATTATTAGACACGACGCTGCAATCCGTGTGATACCGGATATAGTGGCCATCGTCGCTGTACGAAATGGCAACGCCTGGAATTTCGGAACAACTTTCGGCAAAGGTTTTGAACAGTGAGCGGCTTGCTGCATAATCGACGGCAGCCCCTGGTGTATAGAGCCTGATCAGGCGATTTTTAAGTGGAGGTTGAAACGCGACAGCCAGCACAAGGAGCGTAGCTGCGGTCGTCGCCAGCGTCGAAATCCCATATTTTTTGCTCAACTCCTGGGCAATCAGTATTGCAGCGAAGATCATCGCCCACGAGCCAAATGGATGCAGACGATACTGAACTAACATCAGTGATAGTCCGAAAACGACGAATATAGAAAAGTACACATTGACCGATCTGGTGTCGCGCCACGCGCGCCATGCGAAAATCGCGATCAGAAACGGTGTCAGGAATACCAGCCAGCTGTAAAAGCTGGTGATCCAATACAACCCGTCTTCTTCCTGAAGTCGTACGACAGGGCTCTTAACTTCCGCGATCTGGTCGAGAAGAATGAGGTCTCCGCTCAGAAACGCGGCACCGGTCATGATTCTTGCGAAGAGCGGGATGACCAGGAAAGCGCCTAAAGCAATCAGAAGCGTAACATTGAGTTTCTGAAAAGGCCGAACACCCAAAAACATCGCGCCAATTGCACTGCAGCAAACGATGTACAGATGAAACCATGACAATGTCCAGAATTCGAACTGCATGTCCCAAAACGGCTCTGACGGCAGCAACACCAATAAAGTACTGCCGACCAAGGCAGCCGCGAAGTAAGTGAGAGTTCGGACATCGGGCATCTGTGCGCGATACCAAAGTACGAGAAAACACGCCAGAGCAGGAACCTGCAGGATGAAGAGGCCATTGTGAAATGCGGGCGCGATACCCAGGACAATTCCAAATATCAGCGCATCCCGGGAACCCCTTTGCTCCGAAAAGAAACCCAATCCGGCCCAAAGCGACGCAAGCACAAACGTGAGTTCGACGTAGTGGTGGTCGATGATCCCGACCCCGTGCAATGTCTGCGTCAGCGGCAGCAATGCGAAGCCAAACAGGCCAACCGCTGTGAGGGCCGGCGTGATAGACATCTTGCGAGCGATCAGCGTTAGCAAACCCATATTGACGACAAGCCATGCCACCGGTACATGAGCCAGGAATGCCATGGGCTCCATCGCCGGCCTTATCCACAAAGCGATGGAAAGAGCGACCGCCATCAGGTAGTCATAACCCCACGGCCAGTTGATCCAGCTGCCTTCAGGAACATGGATCATGTTGTCGAATTGATAGAAGCCGCGCTCGCCGATGGCGGCATCGAGAATTCGCCTCGCGTGGTAAAAAGAGTCGTTGCCTACCGGTATGTACTCGCCATCGACAAGTGACGCGGAACTCATCAATAACGCAAGGAGTATTGCGATCGTCGTTACGACCAACCACAGGGCGATAAATGCCGAATTGCTTTTCATATGGACCCTTTCAGCCTGGCTACGCAGCCATCATTCGCTGCTTGATTTTGGTCGGCTTGCGACGACATACACATTTTTTCCGAGGACTCTCGCGAGCGGGACCGACAGAATCCGGCTTGCTGGAAAAACGAACCGATCATAGAGACCGACCATGCGCGAATTAAGCGGAGCCGGCTCTGGACTATCAAACAGTTTGAACAACAGTGTCGCGAAAAAACCGAGCGCATCGAAATAAGCTCTTTTCTCAACCCGGAATCCTGCTTTTTCAACGATATCTACCAGTTGCGCCATGCGGTATCTACGGTGATGTCCGACATGCAAATCCATTGACGTGTAAAGGCTCATAAATGCAGGCACATAAATGAGTAGTCGACCACCCGGCCTGACAACTCGAAATATTTCGCGAAGTGCGCTTGAATCGTCCTCGATGTGTTCAAGAACATTTAATGTAAAGAGATAGTCGATGCTGGAATCTGCAACTTCTGCAAGATCCTTATGTGCTTTAAACCCCTGATTCGCGAGGTGCTCTTGCACGCCCTCGTCTGGTTCTACACAGTGAATTTGGTTCCGGGGGACATCTACGCTGTCACTGAAAGTGCCTATGCCTGCGCCGAAGTCGAGAGCCGTTTTTGCGTCGCCGGCGAAACGCTGAATTAGTTCCCTGAGATATTGATTGTATTTGCGGGCTTCCCGCATGACCTCAAGGTTCTCTCCACCGGAATGCTGGTGAACAGCGGTCGAAATGTTCGGCCGATCAGTCATGGCTATGGGTACCTGAAGACAACGTATTTCGACGCGAAAAAATTGAAAACAAGCGCAACTGATGCCGCAATGCCAAGGGGTACGAGGGGGACGTCGGCAAGAATCGGATAATGGCTCAATAACCAGAAAAATATGCCCATGTTCATCAGGGACCCTATGCTGTTTACCACCGCATATCGCCCCCATTCGTGAACCAGTCGAGCCTCTTTTCGATCCGAGAAAGTCTGATACCGATTCAGCAGCCAGGTGGTTGTCACTGCGGCGGAGAACGAAAGCAACCTGGCGGGAAGCAGATCAACTCCGTATACGCTATTGAGAAACGTGAGAATGCCACCGTCAACGATGAATCCCAGCCCACCGATTACGGCAAAACTGCTGGCCTGCCGACCGGTTGACCACATTATTTCAGTACAGGAGTTGGTTTGCGCCTGTCCTGGCCCAGCCATGTCAGACTCAGGTAATGCAATCGCTTGGCCTCGCGTCGCCCCCGGGCAACAGAATCCAGTACCAGGCCAGTGGTAAGCGCCAGGAAAGCAAGTACCATGATGCTCGCCGACAGTACGGCGGTAGGAAATCTCGGCACCAGCCCGGTTTCCATAAACTCCAGGGCGACAGGGATGCCCAGTGCCAGCGAGAACAGCGCCAGTACGGAAAATGCGATTGAGTAGAAAAAAAACGGCCGCTCATCTTTGGTCAGGACAAGAATCGTCCAAAGGATTCGAATGCCATCTCGATAAGTATTTAGCTTGCTGGCGCTTTCGTCAGGACGGTCTTTGTAAGGTGTGTCGATTTCTGTCATTGGCATGTTCAATGCCAGGGCGTGAACCGTCAATTCGGTTTCGATCTCGAACCCAGTCGACAATGCCGGAAATGACTTAACGAATCGCCGCGAAAATATTCGGTAACCAGTCAGGATATCCAGGCACCGTTTGCCAAAGATCCAGCTAACGATACCTGTCAATAACCGATTGCCAAATTGATGGCCAAATCGATAGGCGGCGGCAATTTCGGTAACGCGTCTGCCGTTGACCAGATCACAACGTTCGCGCAGAAAAGCGTCGAGCATGCTGCGTACGCTCGCCACGTCGTAAGTGTCATCGCCGTCCACGAGGATATATATGGAGGCTTCGATATCTGAAAACATCCTGCGAACGACGTGCCCTTTGCCTTGCTGCGATTCGTTGCGAACGATTGCGCCGCTCTGCTTGGCGATTTCCGCTGTTCGATCGCCCGAGTTGTTGTCGTAAACGTAAATTGTGGCGCTCGGCAGCTGCTCTTGAAAAGAGCTGACTACCTTAGCGATCGCCGCTTGCTCGTTGTAACAGGGGATCAGGACGGCGATGTCGGTATTAGCCAGATCGTTGTCCGCAAGGTCGTTTTCGTGTGTCAATGGCGTAGCCTTTAATATTTCAAGCAATTCGGATTTTCGAGACCTGGCGCAGCACTTGCATTATCCACAGGCCGATGCTCAGTTTGAAGGCACCAGCCATTCGCCGAACACCTGACCTGGTCGATTGCAGGATCGTTGCTTGTACAGTCAGCAACAGACGAAATTTACGACACCAATACCTGGTTGCTCCGAAAATGTCCGGTTAGTTAACTAAACTGGTCAAATGGCCAGGGGCATCGCCGGACACGACGCCGTCAGTCCGGTTGTCCGCGCTGGCTTGCATGGACAATACAACAGAAAATCCGAATAAACATGGCGTACATCACGTTGTGTGCCTTACACAGGTTCGCTCCCGCGGCGAGGGCTCCCTGATGACCAAACCGATAAATGCCTAGCGTGATACCTTGACGCTACAGGCGGTGACCTCTGCGCCATGCTTGCGCGCGACATCGATCAACTGATCGGCCTCAAAGCGCAGTCGAGACGCCCAGGCAGGGCTGCTGCAGACCAGGATCAGGTTGCCGTCCTCGCGGACATTTGCGGCCACGAGGTTCGACGCCAGGTCATCGGTCAAAACCGCCTGAAGTGCGGTTGTCAGCGAGTCCATAGATCGAGCTCGCCGGATGATTTTATCCAGGTTCTTGTTTTCGTGGGATTTCAGCAGGTTTTCGAGCTTTATTATGGGCATAAAAATGTGACGCGGTTAGCGCTTTTCAGGGTTGGGCGGTGACCAAAATCAAGATTCGGCACAGCCGATCTTGTAATAAAAAGCTTAATTTTGCATATTGGCGATCCGACAAGGGCAAACCCGCCGAAAGACGGGGGCGCAAAACCACCGATCTAAGGGGCGATAAGCCCTAGGACAGCGGGGCTACCGAAGTGATAGAACATTGCAGGCCCAAAACAATGAGAGAGCGCCATTCGTGGCAGCCGGCCTGTCTGTCAGTAGTAGATAAATCAACAACTTATAAGTTGAGCGGATCGTCTCCGGGGGCAACCCAATGAATGTAGTCATCTTCGGCAAGGGCTTCGGAAAGCCACGCCAGATCAACCTGTCGGGTCGTTCTGCCAGTGCGTTGTCCGTGCTCATTGCAGGTATTCTTGGAAGCGCCATGTTCAGCGCCGGATATTGGTATTCTGCGCAAACCGGTTCAGGTATCAGCCAATCTGAAGTCGCGACCCTCTCAGAAGAGCTGGTCGTGCAAAAGAGCAAGATTCAGGAGACACGGCAGGAAACAGAAGACACCCTGGACGCCCTTGCCATCCGCATTGGTCAAATGAATGCACGCGTCATTCGTCTGGACGCGCTTGGTCGCCGTCTGACAGAAATGGCCGATCTTGAGGACGGGGAATTTGATTTTGATTCTGAGCCCGCCATCGGTGGCCCGGAAGAACCGGATCCGACCGGATCCGCAGTCGCAGTTCCGGAAGTATTGACCGCGATGGCCGAACTCAACAACCAGCTGAATAATCGAGAAGCGCAACTTGGCGCCTTGGAGACAGTCATCTGGAATCAGAACCTGTCGGCAAGAGTGCATCCGAAGGGGCGCCCCGTTCTGTCTGGCTGGATGTCATCCTACTTTGGTCGCCGCACTGACCCGTTTACGGGTAAACCCGCCAACCATCAGGGCGTCGACTTCGCCGGCAAGGCTGGTGCGGAAATTATTGCGGTGGCAGATGGTGTCGTTACCTGGTCTTCTGATCGCTACGGTTTTGGCAACATGGTCGAGATCAACCATGGCAATGGTTACTCGACCCGCTACGCGCACAACGAAAGGAACCTGGTTGGCATTGGTGACGAGGTTCACAAAGGTCAGGCCGTTGCCCTGATGGGTGATACTGGTCGTGCCACCGGGCCGAATCTGCATTTCGAGGTGCTGAAGAACGGCCAAAGGGTCAATCCGGTGACATTCATTCGCCAGGCAGACGACTAAGCGAACCCTGACCCGGCCGCACAACGCCCGCAAGCCGCGCTCATTGAGCGCCCACAGGTCGCTTTTCAACAGGAACCAGAGGTCGCATAATTCGGCCGCAATTCGATGGTCGTGGTGGACCTGGGGAGGCAATATTGTTTTCGCCGAAACCGATCTTATATCCGCTTCCTTGCCGGGATTAAAAAATGCACGGATGCACCGTGCAAATTCCTGATTAGTCAGTAAAATACCCGTTTTTTGTGCGTCGCCGGCTTGGTGCAAGCGCCGGCCATCCCAGGAGCCCTCTGTGGCAAATTTTTTGACCCGAATTTTTGGTAGCCGCAACCAGCGGATGCTTCGGCAATTCTCGAAGGTTGTCGCCAGGATCAATGATCTTGAGCCGGACATTAAACCTCTGAGTGACGACGATTTGCGCTCGAAAACAGAGTATTTTCGCGGCCGATTGAATGAGGGCGAGACACTCGACGACATTTTGCCAGAAGCCTTTGCGGTCGCCCGCGAAGCCGCGCGACGATCGTTGGGCATGCGCCCATTCGACGTTCAGCTGATCGGCGGCATGGTGCTGCACCATGGCAACATCGCGGAGATGCGAACGGGTGAGGGAAAGACCCTCGTTGCCACGCTGCCGGCTTACCTTAATGCGCTTGCCGGTAAAGGCGTGCACGTCGTTACTGTTAACGAGTACCTGGCGCAACGCGACGCAGATTGGATGAGGCCGGTATTCGAGTTTCTGGGGCTGACAGTCGGTGTATCGAAGTCCGGCCAGTCACACGACGAAAAACATGCTTCGTATGAATGCGACGTAACTTACGCAACGAACAACGAACTCGGATTTGATTATTTGCGGGATAATCTGGCGTTTTCGCTGAATGACAAAGTTCAGCGCGAGCTCAATTTCGCGATCGTGGATGAAGTCGACTCGATTCTGATCGACGAGGCACGAACACCACTGATCATTTCCGGGCCCATGGAGGAAAGCACCGATCTCTATTTAAAGATTAACAAGCTCATCCCAAAACTGCGATCGCACAAAGATCCGGAAGCGTTGCACAACGAGAATATTCTTCTCAAGGAAATTGCGGTTCTCGACGAGCACGGCAAAGTACTCACCACTACAGACAGCGAAGGCAAGGTGTCCGAAACCATGTCAGTCGGTGCCGCCATGAAAATCGGTGTTGAACGCGGCGCGGACGTCGTCCTGACGGAAAGAGACGGCGATGTACCGGTGTGTGAGCTGGTCGTTCGCGGTCATTACTCCGCCGACGAAAAGTCAAAGCAGGTGCATATGACTGAAGAGGGTCATCAGTACGTTGAAGAGCTGATGACAAAGGCCGGGCTCCTAAGTGAAGGAGAGAGTCTTTACGATGCACAGAATATCAAGTTGTTGCACCACCTGAACGCCGCACTTCGGGCGCATATGATGTTTCATCGTGATGTCGAATACATCGTAAAAGACGGTGAAATTGTGATCGTCGATGAATTCACGGGTCGCACGATGCCGGGACGTCGCTGGTCTGACGGGCTGCACCAGGCGGTCGAGGCCAAGGAAGGCGTTGCTGTGAAACAGGAAAACCAAACGGTCGCGTCTATTACATTTCAGAATTTCTTTCGACTTTACAAGAACTTATCTGGAATGACAGGTACGGCGGATACAGAAGCATTTGAGTTTCAGCAGATTTATGGCCTTGAAGTCATCGTTATCCCAACCCACATGCCGATGGTTCGAAGGGACATGCCTGATCTTGTCTACCTTACTCAGAAGGACAAGTTTGATGCGATCGTCGAAGATATTATCGATTGCCGCGAGCGAGGCCAGCCGGCACTGGTGGGTACGACGTCTATTGAAACCTCTGAATTGCTCTCCGCTGAACTCACGAAAAAGAAAATCAGTCATGAAGTGCTGAACGCCAAGCAGCATGAGCGCGAAGCGAACATTGTGCAGCAGGCCGGACGTCCGGGTGCTATCACGATTGCGACGAACATGGCCGGTCGCGGAACAGACATCGTGCTTGGTGGAAACCTCGATGCTGAGATCGCGCAAGCAGGGGCCGATGCCGACGAAGTGGCGATTCGCGCGGCCTGGTTGGATCGCCACAACGACGTACTGAAATCCGGTGGATTGCATATTGTCGGTACCGAACGTCACGAGTCCCGACGAATTGACAACCAGCTTCGTGGTCGATCCGGTCGTCAGGGAGACGCCGGATCGAGTCGATTCTATCTATCGATGGAAGACAGCCTGATGCGGATATTCGGCGACCCGCAGAGGACCAAGAACCTGCTGTCGCGGGCCGGGATGCGGGAGGGCGAGGCGATTGAAAGTAAATTACTGACTCGCCAGATCGAGAAAGCGCAGCGCAAAGTCGAATCGCATAACTTCGACATGCGTAAAAATCTGCTCGAGTACGATGACGTTGCCAACGATCAGCGTAAAGTTGTTTACCACCAGCGAACTGAACTAATGGCTGCGGATGAAATTGCCGATTCGATAACGGCAATTCGTGAGGAAGTCGTCGAAGTATTGGTCGACTTACACGTTCCCCGCGGCAGTCTCGAGGAGCAGTGGGACCCGGAGGGTCTTGCCCAGGCATTCGAGAGTGATTTTGCGACCCATATGGATGTGCCGGGCTGGCTCAGGGCTGACAAACTCATGAACGAGGACCAGATTCGACAACGCTGTGTCAGGGAGATGCAGGAGCATTACGACGCCAAAGTAGCGGCGATCGGGCCGCAACTCATGCGATTGGTCGAAAAGGAAATAATGCTCAAGCAGCTCGACTTTCACTGGAAAGAACATCTGGGTGCCATGGACTACCTTCGCCAGGGTGTCGGGCTGCGCAGTTACGCGCAGAAGAATCCGAAACAGGAGTACAAGCGAGAGGCTTTTGCAATGTTCGGAGAGATGCTGGAGCGAGTCAAACATGACACCATCAGCATCGTCTCGCGCGTGCGAATTCAGAGCGAACAGGACGTGCAACGACTGGAAGCCGAACGTCGCAAAGCACAGGCGATGGAATTTCAACACGAAAAAGCGCCGTCGCTGGGCCAGGGCCCACAACAGCAGGCTCGAGGGACCAGCGGCCCTGAAATGCCGGCGCCCGAGCCATTCGTTCGGCCTGGACGCAAGGTCGGACGTAACGAATCCTGTCCGTGCGGGTCAGGCAAAAAATTCAAACAGTGCCACGGAAAATTGAACTGACCGACATTCCGCAACATACGCGGGTTGTCGCAGGAATACTGCACAATGCGAAGCGCCAGGTACTGATCACGGATCGTGCCCAGGCAGATTCCATGCAAGACCTGTGGGAATTTCCAGGCGGCAAGATCGAGCACGGGGAGTCGGCCAGGGCGGCGCTTACTCGCGAGCTCAAGGAAGAACTCGGTATCAGTCAGCTCGAATTCGAACATTTTCAGAATATCGAACACGACTACCTCAATTTTCGCGTGTCCATCGACTTCTTCGTGGTCTCCTGCTGGCACGGCACGCCGGCAGGCTCCGAAGGCCAGCAATTGCGCTGGGTTGATCAGGATGAGCTGGTAGCGGAGATATTGCTGCCGGCCGATGCCCCTGTCCTCAATGCATTGTGGGAGCGGCTTGCCAGTACCCAGATCGGTTCTGCTGCCGTGGACATTTGAATCAGCAAACGCTGATCTTGAATTCGACGTCTTGACCCGTTTGAACCGCTCGTCTGCCGATGGTAGACCATTCAAGGAATCGCACAGTGAACCTGTGTTGACTCCCACTAATCTCCGGGTACAACTGACTTGACTGCGGCAGCGTGACGCGCAGAATGCGACAACTCGCATCTTTCTGCATTCGATGCTGGTACATGCCGCTTATCGCGATCTTGTTGATCGGTTGAGCGCTCTCTCTGATAAGCCACAATGACTCAGCGACGGCGTCGCAGAGGGGCCTGATCTTCGCGAGCCAATTCGACATATCTTCAGCACGCCTGGCAAAAGGTTGTCGCAGCCAGTGACTGTATTCGGGTAAGTCGAATTCGCAGGTTCCTCCTGGAATCGAGCTTCTGTGTTTGATAGAACTCAGGAATTCACAATCCTTAAGTGTTTGCATGTACTGCGTGCCGACAGCATCGACGTCGTCGCGACTCCTCATCAGGTTTCCGAGCAGCGCGCCAAGTCTGTTGGCGTCCACTCCAGGCTGTTTCTGGTACCTGGCCAAGGTATCAATTTGAAGATCCAGTTCTTTATGCACTTCACTGCGGACATCGCCACGCATAAGTATGGCCATGATTTCCAGGAGGCTCGATATCGCGCCCCGGGTCGCCCAGTCAGAGTCTACGTCGCAGTTGTAAAGCAACTGCTGGTACAGAAATTCGAGGCGCATGAACGTTCGCATTCGCTCATTGAGGGGTTGTTCGTAATCGGGCGCCCGTTGCGGGGACGCATGAGGAGTTGATCTGTGAGCGGAGGCGATCATGGCAGTATTCTGCGCCACCGATACATTTCAGGCAAATGAAAGCGGCTTAAGTTATCTGTGCGGCCAAGCTGAGATAGTACTCGTGCAGCGAACGAACGGCGCTTCGTGTGTCGGCCAAATTGTTCTCATTGGTTATAACGTCGTCAGCAATCGACAGGCGTTCAACTCGGGACGCCTGAGCGGCGATGATCCGACGCGCCTGCTCCTCACTTTCCTGGTCTCGCGTGGTCAGACGTTGTAGCTGCGTTTCCTCGTCGCAGTCAACCACGAGTATTCGGTTCATGGCGTCCTTCATTGGCGATTCAAACAGGAGAGGAACGACGATGATTACATATGGCTCTGAAGCCAGCGAGGCCTGCTGTAATGCGACGTCTCTTATTCGAGGATGCAATATGGACTCGAGTCGCGCTCGCAGGGCATCGTCAGCAAATACAATTTTTCGCAATTGTGTTCGATCGAGAGATCCGTCCGCGTTGATGATGTCGTCGCCAAATGCAAATCTGATCTCGTCGAGCGCAGGTTCACCGGGTTTAACGATCTCGCGGGCGATAACATCGGTATCTATGATTGGCACGCCCAATGCCGCAAAAAAATCTGCCACAGTGGATTTGCCGCTGGCGATACCGCCTGTCAGGCCAATTCGAAGAATATTGTTTTCTCTCATTGATCAGCCTTGTCAGCTCATAAGATCGAGGTACCAGTCGACGATATCCGGACCCCAGAGCATAGCGATCCAGCCGGCGGCTGCCAGATACGGGCCAAACGGAATTGGTACGCTTCGTTCATGGCGCTTCGAAACGATCAACATGATTCCGACGGTCGCGCCAACGACAGCTGACATCAAAATAATTACAGGCAACATCTTCCAGCCCAGCCACGCGCCTAGCGCCGCCAGCAACTTGAAGTCGCCATAACCCATGCCCTCCTTGCCGGTGATCAAACGGAACAGCTGGTAAACGCTCCACAGGCTTAAATAGCCGCCTAATGCGCCCACAATGGCCGTTTGAGGATCGACAAACAGGTTTTGCGCACCCTGCATCGGGTGGAACAAGCTCAGTGTCAGACCGGCCCAAACCAGTGGCAGAGACAGTGAATCCGGAATTATCTGGTGGTCGAAATCGATTACGCTGATTGCCACCAGCGCCCAGGTCATTACGATGGCCGCCGCCGCTTCCCAGCCAAATCCGAATCGCCATGCAACGATGCTCGACAGCACCGCTGTCACCAGTTCGATTACGGGGTAGCGAACCGAAATCTTCATATCGCAGCCGGCGCATTTTCCACCCAACAGGACGAAACTCAATATCGGTATATTCTGCAGCGCTGTGATCTGGTGGCCGCAGGACGGGCAGCGTGACCCGGGCACCATCAGGTCGAAGCGGCCCACAGGCAGACTGTCGGCGGGTACCGCCGACATCTCGTCACATTGGGTGCGCCACTCTCGTTCCATCATGATAGGCAGTCGATGAATCACGACATTAAGGAAGCTGCCGATCAATAAGGCCAAAATGAACGCGACCGATATAAATATGAGTGGTGATTGTGTCAGTAGCGCTTGCATGTTTTTATCTTCCCGAATACAGAAACGGCGCCTTTCGACGCCGTTTCATTATCAGCTCTTGCGCCCGTCGGGGCCAGAGTGGAATTAGATGACGGAACCCATTTTGAAAATAGGCAAGTACATGGCGACGACCAGGCCGCCGACGAGAATGCCAAGGATCGACATAATCAGCGGCTCAAGCAAACTGGAGAGATTGTCCACCGCGTTGTCGACGTCCTCTTCGTAAAAGTCTGCGACTTTTGCCGACATTTCATCGAGGGAGCCTGACTCCTCACCAACAGCAATCATCTGAATTACCATGTTCGGGAACAGGTCGGTATTCTCCATTGCTTGTTGGAGTCTCTGACCCGTAGCGACCTCATCTCTCATTCGCAAGACGCCGACTTCATAGACAATGTTGCCCGTCGCGCCGGCGACCGATTCCAGTGCCTCGACCAGCGGTACGCCAGCAGAGAACATCGTTGACAAGGTACGGGCGTACCGGGCAATCGCAGCTTTTTGCATGATTGGCCCGATGATCGGGGTTTTCAGGGTCATGCGATCCAGAAATTGCCGCATTGGTCGCGAACGCTTCTTGAAGTAGAAGAACGCATAGGCTGCGCCGCCGACGAAACTCGCTAATATCCAGCCTTGTTGACGCACAAACAGAGATATGTCGATAACCAGTCGAGTGAACGCGGGGAGGTCGGCCCCAAAGCCCTGGAACAAATCCTCGAAAGCCGGAATTACAAATACCAGCAAAATAATCGTCACGACAAAAGCGACGACCAGTACGGCGGCCGGGTATGTCAGCGCCTTCTTGACCTTCTTTTTAATAGCCTCAGTTTTTTCCTTATAGGTGGCGACTTTATCCAGCAGCGTTTCAAGCGCACCGGCCTGTTCGCCAGCCTCAACGAGGTTTACGAACAAATCGTCAAAATATATCGGGTGCTTTGCCAATGCTTCAGCAAGCGAACTACCGCCTTCCACATCTGACTTGACTGCCATTATCAGTTTTTGCATAGAGGCATTCTCGTGGCCGCTGCCGACAATTTCGAATGCCTGCACCAGGGGAATACCTGCGGCCAGCATTGTAGAGAGCTGACGACTGAATATCGCTATGTCTCCCGCGGTAATTTTTGCCGAGCCCCTGAACATTCCTGCGCTTTGCTTTTTAATCCGACTTGGCACTACGCCCTGGCGGCGCAGGTCAGCTCGCACGGCGGCCTCATTGGCCGCCATGCTCTTACCCTTGATCTTGTTGCCCTTGCGGTCTGTACCTTCCCAAACGAAAGGCGAATTACCCATTGTCGCTGTTGTTGCCATTGCAGTTCTCTTGGTTAGCTGGGTTGCAATTTACTCAATTGTTACCCGGTTAATTTCCACAAGGCTGGTTAGCCCGTCTTTAACTTTGTTCAAACCAGCACGACGTAAATCGTGAACCCCCTCGTTCGCTGCCTGGTCGGCGATCTGCATAGCATTGCCGCCTTCCATTATTATTCTTCCCATCGTTTCGGAAACTTCCATTACCTGGAATATGCCAACGCGACCTTTATATCCGTCGTTACACATTTTGCAGCCGACCGCTCGGAATATAGTGACTCCATTGTCAATGTCACTTGCGCTGAACCCTTCTTTCTCAAGCGCCTCTCGAGGAATGTCCTGCAGTTCTTTGCAGTTGTCGCAAAGTTTTCGCGCCAACCGCTGGGCAATAATCAAACTGACTGATGTCGCGATGGCATAGGGTTTGACACCCATGTCCACCAGGCGCGTTAGCGTGCGCGGTGCGTCGTTGGTGTGCAGCGTCGATAGGACAAGATGGCCCGTTTGAGCAGCTTTTATCGCTATCTCGGCAGTTTCCAGATCACGAATCTCACCGACCATGATGACGTCCGGATCCTGGCGAAGGAAGGCTTTCAAAGCGGACGCGAACGTCAGGCCTACCTTTGGATTGACGTTGACCTGGTTGATTCCAGGCAGGTTAATTTCCGCCGGATCTTCGGCTGTCGAGATATTACGGTATTCCGTGTTGAGAATATTAAGTCCGGTATAAAGTGAAACTGTCTTACCTGAACCCGTAGGCCCGGTCACCAGGATCATGCCATAAGGTTTGTCCAGATGTTTTTGGTACATTTTCTTTTGGAAGTCATCGTACCCAAGTGCATCGATACCGAGCTTGGCGCTCGACGGATCCAGGATACGCAGTACAATTTTTTCACCAAAGAGTGTGGGGCAGGTATTAACTCGAAAATCAATTGCCCGATTCTTCGACAGTCGCATTTTGATGCGGCCATCCTGTGGGACTCGCCGTTCCGCGATGTCCATCCGGGACATGACCTTAAGCCGCGCACAAACCTTGTTTGCCAGGGCGACCGGCGGTTGCGCTACCTCGGACAACACGCCGTCGAGACGGGTTCTGACGCGGAAAATTTTCTCATAGGGCTCGAAGTGAACGTCTGACGCCCCTCGCTTGATGGCATCGAGCAGTACTTTATTAACGAAGCGCACAACCGGAGCATCTTCGATGTCGTCCTTCGTGACGCCATCGTCTTCCCGTTCATCACCGTTGATATCGAGGTTTTCGAGGTCAAAGTCATCGTCATCAAGCGACGACATCGTCGTGTCAACAGCTTCAAGCGCCCTGGTAATCCGTTCCTGCAGTTTCGCCTCTTCGACAACGACAGGATCAATTCGCAGGCTGGTCTGAAACTTGACATCATCAATGGCTTGAAGATTGGTCGGGTCTGATATGCCGAGGAATAGCCGTTGGCCGCGCTTGACCAATGGCAACACGCGATGCTTGTTGAGGAGCTTCTGATCGACCGCCCGAAGTGTTTCAAGATCGATATCGATCGCGTCCAGATCCAGGAGCGGAACGCCGAACTCGTGAGACGCGGCAACTGCTACCGCACGTGAATCGGCCATCTCGTTCGCCACCAGGTAGGCGACGAGCGTTAGCTTGGATTTGCGTGCAGCTTCGGCCGCCTGCAGCACCACCTCTTCCGAGACAATACCATCCTGAACCAGGCGCCTTGATAAGCCCGCAAGCGGAGATTGTGAGGCCGTCACTGCCATAGACGCAGAATATCCTTAGGTTGCATCAGCCCGATGCGTGAGTTTCACAGTCTCACTGATCTAAGTGACCGGATCAACTGCATTTTGTGCTGCTGTTCACAGTTGCAGAATTTCATTAAGTCAAACAATCAAATTAGGGCCATTTGTACAAACATTGGGCAGTTGCAACAGGTTTTCGGCGGAACTTCGGCGGACTGGTTCGTCATGCAGCCTAGCGGCAATTGGAGGGAAGGTAACGCGGATCGACGGTTGGTGCGACGTGTCCGGAACCACCGTTCAGCAACGCGCCCTGTGGGGCGGCTCCGTACCCGCAGCGCCAGCTTACGGTGTTTCCGGTCGTCTCATAGGGCGTCAATGACAGCACCGTGCCAATGATGTCCTGATGGGCGAGCGGGCCGCCAAAAGTGATATCGACGCGGCCGTTGACGATTTCGACGGAGGTGACATAGCTGCCTCTCGTGTCAGTAGCCATCGGCGTCATTCCCGCTGCCTGGCGATTCACCGGCGCAATACCGCCGTTGGTGTAGGCGTCGACGACCGGGACTTTGGCCCCGGCGGCAAAGCTTAATCCCTCAGCAATTTGTGCACGCACGGTATAGGTCTGGTATGCCGACACGGCGAGTGACGCAAGAACGCCAATGATCGCGATAACGATCATCAGCTCAATGAGGGTAAATCCCCGACAGCGTTGTGGCATGGATATGTTCCGTCTATTAAACATCCGGCCAGAGATCATGCCGACATTAACGCAGAGCCTACCCGGATTAGCGTGCGTTTTCATGCTATCAGGTCAGCGCAGAAAGTGTGACGGGATTCACACTGTCCACGCGGGCAAAAAAAAGCCCCGGATTAACCGGGGCTTCTTATTCCGTATTAAAAGATATCGTTCACTAGATCTTTTAAAAAACTATTACGGACGGCAAGCAGCTGGCAGCCACTTGGCGTTTGCGCTAAGGATGTTACCACCGGCACAAGTCCAGGTAACGCTACCACCAGCGTCGTTTGCAACCATTGTCAGCGTAGCAGCGTTGATGTTGTTGTTAGCCGAGCGAGGAGCTGTGCTCGAGTAAGTAACAGTAATCGTGTTGCCTGCAACGTTCACTTGAGACACGTATTTGCCGTTGATATTGACGTTTGCAGCGAGACCGGCCTGCGTGTTGTTAGCCGGGAAAACGCCCTGGTCTTGGTAGAACTCGGTCGTAGCGGCTTTAGCGCCACCGGTCAGGTTCAGACCTTCAGAAACCTGTGCACGAATGGTGTAGTCCTGATAAGCCGGGATAGCGATCGCAGCCAGAATGCCGATAATGGCAACTACGATCATAAGTTCGATCAATGTAAAACCCTGTTGTTTCTTCATCTCATTTGTCTCCATGGAATATCTGAGCGTGTTAGTCAAAACGAATACGGCGCTTCCGCCTGTATGCTCTATAAAGCAATCCTCGTGCCAACCTGGGCCTGAAATATGTAAGTAATTGACTATTAAGTAATTAATAGAATTCAAGAAAATTGCAGGCACGCTGGACCGGCGAATTTAGAGACAGTATTTGCCATTGAATGTCCAAAAGTGACAAAAATTGTCACCTTTGCGTACCGGGCAGAATCGTTATTCGATGCCCAGCTTCTTGATCCTGTAGCGTAGCTGCCGGAATGTCAGGCCGAGAAGTTTGGCTGCTGCAGTCTTGTTGAAGCGGGTTTTTTCGAGAGCCTCGACGATTGCCTGACGCTGAACGTCCTCGATTTGATCACCCAGATCGGCGCCGCTGCCGACTGGCAATGTGTTCGTGACGCCCGTGCGAATCGCGAGATCCGCGGCAGAAATCTGGCTACCGGCGCAAAGCGTCACCGCCCTTTCCAGTATATTTTCAAGCTCTCGCACATTGCCGGGAAACGAATAATTTCCAAGGCCTTTCTTCGCGCTGTCATCAAGGGAATTTATTGACGAACCAAGACGCTTCAGAATGTGCGAGGCAAGCATCAGTATGTCCTGGCCCCGATCACGCAATGCGGGCACGTTCAACTCGATGACATTGATCCGGTAAAAAAGATCTTCTCGAAATTCTCCATTCTTGACCATTTGCGAAAGGTCTCTGTGCGTGGCGGACAATATTCGGACGTCGACGGACTCCTCCCTTGACGCGCCGACCGGGCGAACAGTTTGCTCCTGAATCACCCGAAGGAGCTTGACCTGCATGGAAAGCGGCAGATCGGCAATTTCGTCCAAAAAGAGCGTTCCGGTATTGGCCGACTGCACCAGCCCAACTTTGTCGTGAACCGCCCCGGTGAAGGCGCCCTTGCGGTGACCAAAAAATTCACTTTCCATTAATTCTGCCGGAATTGCGCCACAGTTGACCGGGGCGAACGGTCCGTCCGACCGAGGGCCGCTGTCATGGATTAGTCTGGCAACCAGTTCTTTGCCAGTACCGGATTCGCCGGAGATATGGATAGGCGCCTGACTTCTTGCCACTCGATCGATAAGTTCTCGAAGCTCCTGCATAGCAGGCGAGTCACCGAGCAGGCGTGACGGCCCGTCTGCTTTCTGCCCGCTGACCTTTAATGCGTTCGCCACGATGTTGCGTAAATTCTGCAAATCAAGTGGCTTGGTAATGAAGTCGAATGCGCCGAGTTTCAGGGCCTGAACCGCTGTTTCCACATTACCGTGCGCGGTGATGACCGCGACCGGAACACCTGCGGCATTCCTCTGCATCCAGTCGACGAGTTCCAGACCGTCGCCATCGGGCAAGCGCATGTCAGTCAGGCACAGATCAAAGCGCTGCTTCCTGAGACATTCTTTGCCGATACCAACATCAGGAGCGACGACTGTCTCGATATTCATTCGACCCAGCGTCAATGCCAGGAGCTCTCGAATATCCGGTTCGTCGTCAATTACCAGTGCGAAATGCTTGCTCATTGGATTTGGGACTCAATTGTCAACGTCTTCCCACCGGTCTGGATCGGAAAACACGATTCTGAAAATACTGCCGCCCGATTCTCTGTCGTGGTAAGCCAGAGTCGCTCGATTGAGCTCACACAATTCTCGCGAAATATAAAGGCCGAGGCCGGTGCCGCCGCTACGAGCAGTGAAAAACGGCTCGAATATCTTATCTGCTGTTCCGGGGTCAATGCCGTGACCCTGGTCAAGAACTTCCAGGTACGGTTGTCCCCGCGTTGTGCGCCCGGTTTGAACCTCGACCAGTATGCCGCCAGTCTCGCTCGCATATTTCACCGCGTTATCGCACAGATTCCACAGTACCTGCCGAAGGTGGCTGGGATCCATGCGTACTTCAAGGTCTTGACCTGAGTCGGCGACACTCAGCTCGCCTTCCTGCAATTCAAGAGTCTGGGAAAACTCCTGGGCAAAGTCGCCTAGCCAGGGCACGAGCCTAAATCGTTCCGGTTGGCTCGATTCCCGTCTGGAAAGCTGCAGAACGTTGTCGATGATATGGCTCACGCGCTCGGCATGCGTGCGAATAATTTCCGTCAGCCGCAGATCGTCCGCTGTTAAAGCGTCGGACTCTGCCAGCAATTGCCCGGCGTGACTCATCGCGCCAACCGGATTTCGAATCTCATGCGCGATGCTCGCACTGAGCCGCCCGAGGGAGGCCAGTTTCGACTGTTGCACCCTGGCGTTCATCAGGCTGGCATCTTCCAGGAAAACCAGGACGGGGCCTTGTCTGGCGTCATCCTTGCCGAGCGGCGCCAGGTGGGCCTTTATTGAGGCGCGGTCGTCGCCGGCGTTCACGGTCAGATTAGTGTGCGGACTCGCTTCCAGATCCCGGCGCCAGTTCTTGATGTAATCAGCCAGGTCCGTAGAGATTGCACCTATGTTGTCACCGTAGCAGTCAGCTTTGGCACCGAGCAATATCGCTGCTGAGGCGTTGATCAACCGCACGCAGTTTTCGCTGTCGATGACAACGATGCTTTCGCGAAGATGCTGCACGATATATTCGTTCAATTCAGAGAGATTCGCGAGATCGACGCCGCGTTGTCGGGCGAGCGCTTCACTGAACTGAATGCGTCTCGAAAG
This sequence comes from Pseudomonadota bacterium, assembly GCA_027621915.1. Lineage (GTDB taxonomy): Bacteria > Pseudomonadota > Gammaproteobacteria > Steroidobacterales > Woeseiaceae > SZUA-117. The sequence goes on along the minus strand of JAQCAD010000006.1, from coordinate 28,137 downwards.
TGGCCTGGCCGCCAGCGCAATAGCGAAGATGATTGCGCCGAGAATTCCCGCAGCAGAATAATTGCCGGTATCGCTGACGCCACCGATTTGTGAGAAGAACTGTTCGCCAAGAACGGCAATCGTCGCGATCGCCGCGAAAAAGGCAGGAACCTGAACCGGCAGAACCAAACTGCCTGCGCCGACAAACACGATCAGGAGACCGCCAAGTCCGCTGCTGATACCACCGCTCGCGTGCATCAATATGGCGATTGCGGCAATGTCTACTGTGACCTGGGTGATCGTCTGAGGGCCAGCTGAAACCCACCGACCCTTTATCGCGAGTCCTGAGACGACAGAGAAAACGAGGTAACCTGCGGCGATTGCCGAAAACAGCGATGGGTAGCGCTCGCCGAATAGTCGTGGCTCGCCGCCACCAAAGAACAGCCCGAGGAGAATAACGGCAAGGAACAAGCGGAACAGGTTAAGACTGCCGAGTACTCGCCAGGTAAGATCCGATTCGTCGACGGTTCGCTGGAGCGCGAGACCGTTCACTCGTGACGTCGTATCAGTAAGAGCCTGGTTCATGATCTCCGCATCAATTGAATCGCTTCGGTCCGGCCTCAATCCGGATCAGCGCAGATTGTAGTCCAAGACCGAAGGTAATTTTGCGTCTTAGTGTGCTTTCCTCCAAAATACGCCGACTTTCGCACCGGCCAGACGAAAAAAATCAACAATGAACCTTCACGAATACCAATCGAAACAACTTTTTGCTCAATACGGCATTCCTGTTCCGCAGGGCGTCCCCGCCAGAACTCCTGAGGAAGCTGTCGCAGCGACCAAGGCGCTCGGCGGTGACCTGTGGGTCGTCAAGGCACAAGTGCATGCAGGCGGCCGTGGCAAAGCCGGTGGCGTGAAACTTGCCCGGTCGGCCGATGAAGTTCGACAGTTCTCTGCCGATTTGCTTGGCACGATGCTAGTTACGCATCAGTCGGGACCGGAGGGCTTGCCTGTCAATGTGGTTTATGTCGAGGAAGGTTCTGATATCGATCGCGAACTTTATCTCAGCATGTTGGTTGATCGCGAAGTCAGCAAGGTCTCCTTCATAGCCTCAGCTGCGGGCGGAATGGACATCGAGCAGGTCGCCGCTGATACGCCAGAACGAATTTTTACCGTTGCAATATCTGCCGATGCCGGACTGCAGCCTTACCAGGCACGACAACTGGCTTTTGGACTGGGTCTGGACAAAACACAAAGTCGCCAATTTGCCGATTTGATAGAAAAGTTGTATCGATTATTTGTCGACTGCGATGCAAGTCTCGTCGAAATCAATCCGCTCATCGTGACCAAAGCAGGCGACGTAGTCGCGTTGGACGGCAAGATCAACATCGAGGACAACGCGTTGTTCCGCCAGCCAAAGCTGATTGAAATGCGCGATCCGAGCCAGGAGGATGAAAAAGAGCGGGAGGCCGCGGCGCATGAGCTGAACTATGTATCGCTCGACGGCAATATCGCGTGCATGGTAAACGGCGCCGGACTGGCTATGGCGACGATGGACCTGATTAAACTGCACGGTGGTGAACCCGCCAACTTTCTGGATGTTGGCGGCGGTGCGACGGCCGAGCGGGTCGCGTCCGCATTCAAGCTTATTCTTTCCAACGACAATGTTTCAGCGATCCTTGTCAACATATTTGGTGGAATTGTGCGCTGCGACCTGATCGCTGAAGGGATTATTAGCGCCGTGAAAGAGGTTGGCGTCGACGTGCCAGTGGTAGCGAGGCTGGAAGGTACGAACGTAGAAAAGGGCCGGTCATTGCTGAAGGAAAGTGGCCTGAACATCATCACGGCTGAAAATTTGACAGACGCAGCACAAAAAGTGGTTGCGGCCTCGAATCGGTAACAGGAATTCCCGTCACATGAGCATATTGGTTAACAAGGGCAGCAAAATCATTTGCCAGGGAATTACCGGCAATCAGGGTTCATTCCATGCACAGCAATGCATTGAATATGGCACTCAGGTTGTCGCTGGCGTAACGCCGGGTCGTGGCGGCGAGTCACATCTGGGCGTACCGGTCTACAACACAATGCGAGAAGCCGTCACGAAAACAGGCGCAACCGTCAGCATGATTTATGTGCCGGCGCCCTTCGCCGCAGATGCGATTCTGGAAGCCGCTGATTCGGGCGTTGGCCTGATTGTTTGCATCACCGAAGGCATTCCGGTTCTGGACATGGTGAAAGTCAAATCTGCGCTGAGGAGTTACGAATGCCGGCTGATTGGCCCTAACTGCCCGGGAATCATAACGCCCGAAGAGTGCAAGATTGGCATCATGCCAGGATTCATACACCAGAAAGGCAGGGTGGGAGTAGTCTCCCGGTCGGGCACGCTCACCTATGAGGCCGTTTACCAGACGACCCAGAACGGGCTCGGGCAGAGCACCTGTATCGGTATCGGTGGTGATCCGGTGCGGGGCATGAATTTCATCGACTGCCTCGCGCTCTTCGAGGCGGATCCGGACACTGACGGTGTCGTGATGGTGGGCGAAATCGGCGGGTCTGATGAAGAGGCCGCCGCCGAGTTCATTCAGTCTGAAGTCACCAAACCGGTGGTCGCCTACATTGCTGGAGTAACGGCGCCACCAGGCAAGCGGATGGGACACGCAGGCGCTATCATCGCCGGAGGAAAGGGTACGGCGGATGACAAATTCAGAGCGCTCGATGCCGCTGGCATAGCAACGGTAAGATCGCCGGCAGAGCTCGGCAGCAAGATGCTGGAGCTGTTAAAAGGCTGATCCGCGAGATTCCATGCTTTCTGACAGTTGTCGAGCGCGTCGCGAGAAGCGTTAGTGTTCGGAGTTAAGCAATGACTGACAAGATCACTGTCGCACTGGCCCAATTGGATTTCATCGTCGGTGACGTATCCGGCAATACCAAAAAAATTCTCGAGTACGCTGCACGTGCGCAAAGTGAAATGCGGGCGGATCTCATCGTGTTTCCGGAACTTTGTGTCAGCGGTTATCCTCCCGAGGATTTGCTATTTCATGCCGGGTTACGGGGGCGTGTCGATGAAGCGATCGGCGTCATTCAAAAAACGGCCCGGGACATTGCTGTCCTCGTCGGGTTTCCTGAATACAGCGAGGGAAATATTTACAACGCCTGTGCTGTCTTCAAAGATGGTGCCGTACTGGCGCGCTATCGGAAGCACTTGCTACCGAATTATCGTGTGTTCGACGAACAACGTTATTTTACGGCAGGAAAAGAACCATCCGTTTTTTCCCTGAACAGAATCCGAATCGGAATCAACATTTGCGAGGATGTTTGGAAAAGCGGACCCGTAGCGGCCAGTCGAGCCGCCGGCGCAGAGGTTATCGTCGCGATTAATGGTTCGCCGTATGAACTCAACAGCCAAACCAAAAGGGAGCTGGTTGTTCGGCAAAGAATCAAGGAGGTTGGGATCCCGACCGTCTATCTTAATATGGTGGGCGGGCAGGACGAACTCGTTTTCGACGGCGGTTCCTTTGCAATGGATGCTGAAGGTGAGATCTGTTTTCGTGCAGAGCCGTATGTTGAGAACCTCTACAAATTGGTCCTCGAAGCTGACGGTTCCGGCGTGAAACCGCAGGCAACACATGTATCGTCAATCCTGCAGACCGAGAATAGTGTCTACGAAGCAATTGTTTGCGGGACGCGGGACTATGTCGAAAAAAACGGCTTTCCTGGCGTCATCCTCGGATTATCGGGAGGAATAGATTCAGCGCTGGTACTGTCTGTCGCTTGTGACGCCCTCGGTGCTGACAGGGTTCGGGCTGTCATGATGCCCTTTCGTTACACGAGTAACATGAGCCAGGAAGATGCTGCGAAGCAGGCGGCGCTGTTAGGCGTCCGCTATGATGTCATTCCGATCGAGCCAATGTATGGCGCGACAATAGGGCAGCTGAGAACAATATTTGAGGGACGCACGGCCGACGTCACAGAAGAAAATATCCAGGCACGTTGCAGAGGTCTCCTGTTGATGTCGATATCAAACAAGACCGGGTGGATGCTACTCACTACCGGCAACAAGAGCGAGATGGCAGTCGGCTATGCCACGTTGTACGGCGATATGGCTGGCGGATTCGCACCCATCAAGGATTGCAGCAAATCATTGGTATACCGATTGGCCCGTTACCGCAATTCAGTTAGTGAAGCGATACCGGAGCGAGTAATCGCGCGGCCGCCATCGGCCGAATTGCGTGCGAACCAGAAAGATTCGGATTCGCTGCCCGACTACAGCGTCCTTGATCCGATTCTGGAAGCGTTTATCGAGAAGGACCTTTCAGTGGCCGAAATAGTTGCGGCCGGATTCGACAAGGATGTCGTCGTACATGTGCTCGAGCTTGTAAAGCGAAATGAATACAAGCGGCGGCAGGCGCCGCCAGGGATCAGGATCTCGAACAGGGCGTTTGGGAGAGATTGGAGGTATCCCATCACTTCGCGGTATACGTTTCCGGAGTAGGGCAGTTGCGCTTTTACTGATCGGTACTAAAGATCAATCCGCGGTTGAAATTTAGTTGCTATCGATCAAGTAGGCGGATTGGGAACGTCCGCAAAATTCGATTCCAGCACCCGCCGGGCGTCTTGCGCAAGGTCGGTCATGCCCAGCGCCTCATAGGCCGCAATCATGATACGAAGTGACTCCGCCCCACTGTCGGCACCGTGGTACACCTCCAGTGCATCTCTGGCTCGATTGAGCGCGGCAATATACGCATCCTGCTCGAGATAAAAACGGGCAACGACGTTCTCGTAAGCTGCCAGTCGATTTTTAAGGTAGACCAGACGCTGTTGCGCATCTTCAGCATACGGACTTGCGGGATACCGCTCCACCAGTCGGCTTAGCAGTGAAAAGGCCTTTTGGCCGTCGCGTGGCGGTCGTCCGTTTATGTCCTTCCGAAAAAACCGCATAAGCGTCGATTGGCCACGCTCGAACAGCGCAAGCCCCTGTATATAAAGTGCGTAATCCACGCGAGCGTGGGTGGGATTTTCCCGGAGAAACGTCTCCGCGGCTTCGATCGCCTGATCCTCCTTCCCGTCCTTGTAATAGGCGTAGGCCAGTTCCAGCTGTATCTGCGTGCTGAATTCGCTGAATGGAAAGCGGGCCTGCAATGCCTCAAAGATTCCGATCGATTTTCGATAGTTACCATTGTCCAATGCCAGTTGCGCTTCTGCATAGGCATCGCGAATATTCTTGGAGAGGTCAAATTCTTCGTCGTTGCCGGCGCAGCCGACACCGATCAGTGCCGCAATTAGCAGCATTGCGAGAGTACGCACAGGACGACGCGTGCCAGTGCCGGCAGGTACGGTGCTATTCCAAGGTTTCAGGCGGTCAATGATCATCTTTTATGCAGCGAGTCAGAATTGCTCCGTCAAGACGGAAGTCTGGGGGTGGACGCGCGGCCGGACTTTGCATCAAACCGGCGCGATCGGCAAGTATATCGTAAACTGGTCGCTGTTCTGAATTGCGGTCAATGGGTTGTATGTCGCTCGAACTTCTCGAAAAACTTGTTCCACCAGAATTGTCCGGCCAGCGATTGGACCTGGCGTTGGCCCGAATGTTTCCGGAATTCTCAAGAAGCCGGCTCAAGAGCTGGATACTGCAGGGTAATGTTCGGGTTGACGATCTTGAACTGCGCCCCCGAGATGCCGTGTCCGGTGGCCAGCAGGTCGTTGTCCGACCTCAGGTTGAAATCAGCGTCACAAGCGGGCCGGAACCGCTCGATCTTGTTATTGCATTTGAAGACGACGATCTTCTGATAGTGAACAAGCCCGCCGGGTTGGTGGTACACCCGGGGGCAGGGAATACGCGTGGGACGTTAATGAATGGTCTGTTGCACCATGTGCCGGCGCTTGAGTCGTTACCCCGCGCGGGCATCGTTCATCGCCTTGATAAGGACACCAGTGGCCTGCTCATTGTCGCCAAGAACCTGACCTCGCATACCGCGCTGGTGCGGGCGTTGGCTGACCGCGACATTTCCCGCCATTACCTGGCTGTGTGTTGCGGCGTGCTCACAGGTGGCGGGAAGATTGACGCGCCCATCGGGCGACACCCGGTTGATCGACTCAGAATGAGCGTACAGGACAGGGGCAAACCTGCGGTAACCCATTTTCGGGTTAAGGAACGTTTTCGGGGACACACATATGTTGGGGTGCAGCTGGATACCGGACGCACCCACCAGATTCGCGTGCATTTTGCCTATCGTCGTAATCCGCTAATCGGGGACTCGGTATATGGTGGCCGCCTCGCCATACCGGCGGGGGCGACAGATGCGCTTATCGGCGAGCTGCGCAGTTTTCGACGCCAGGCATTGCACGCGACCAGTCTTTCATTTGCTCACCCGGCTACCGGTGACATGCTGGAGATCGAAGTGCCGGTGCCCGATGACCTGACGCAATTGCTCGATATTCTGCGGGCCGATGCCGCTGCTGCAGGGAAATGACAGTGCCGATAGACTGGATTCCGGCGGACTGGCCTGCGCCACGCGGAATTGTGGCAGGCAGCACAACTAGGGCGGGCGGGGTCAGCAGCGGTGTATATGAGTCCCTCAACCTCGGCGCACATGTCGGAGATGCCACCGGGAATGTCTCTGAAAACCGGCGTCGATTCGTCGATGAATTGAAATTGCCTGCAGAGCCGGTCTGGCTATCGCAGGTGCATGGTACCCACGTCATCGTTGATCCGAAACCGGGCCAGCAAATTCCGGCGGATGGGGTCGTGACCCGGAAGTCGAACACGGTATGTACCGTCATGACAGCGGACTGTCTGCCGATATTGCTGGTCTCGGAAAACGGCGATGAGTTGGCGGCCGCACATGCGGGTTGGCGCGGCTTGTGCGCTGGCGTCATCGAAGCAACGTTGAACGCGTTCCAGGCTCCACGGGCTCGAATTTTGGTCTGGTTTGGACCGGCGATTTCGCAGTCAAATTTTGAAGTTGGCAATGAGGTTCGCCAGGCATTTGTCGACCACAACCCGTTAGCCGCCGAACATTTCGCCAGGAATGACCGCAGTCGCTGGCAGGCCGACCTCTATAGCCTTGCCCGCCAAAGATTTGCGATGGCAGGTGTCCAACAGGTTTTCGGCGGCGATCACTGTACCTTCGGCGATCCCACGCGTTTTTTTTCCTATCGCAGGGACGGCCAATGTGGCCGTATGGCGAATTTCGTTTTCCGCTATGGCGATAGCGCCTGAGAGCGCTTGAAATATGCCGAATTAACGCAATCTAATGTCATGAGAAGAACGGGAGAGTCCCGGTTTTTGATGCATTTTCTTCAAACCTGATTGAGGGCAGGGGTCAGGCCCCTTGTTTTGACACCCATGAGAATGGACAAACTAACCAGCAAATTTCAGATGGCACTGGCGGAGGCGCAGTCGCTCGCTGTGGGCCTTGACCACCAGTTTATTGAACCCACTCACGTCATGGTGGCTCTCCTGGATCAGCAGGGAAGTACTGTTCGTGGGCTTTTGACTAAATCCGGCGTCAACATAAACCTGTTGCGCTCGCAATTGGGCGACGCGATCGATCGCCTGTCAAAAGTCGAGGGCACCGGTGGCGAGATTCACATCAGCAGTGACCTTTCGAACCTGATGAATCTTACGGACAAGCTTGCGCAGAAACGCAATGACCAATACATCTCCAGCGAGCTGTTCATACTTGCTGCGCTTGAGAGTAAAACGCCGCTTGCCCAGGTCCTCACGCAGGCGGGCGCGGTACGTGGTGCTGTAGAGAAATCGATTGATGAAGTTCGCGGCGGGCAGCAGGTGAACGATCCCAACGCAGAAGACACACGCCAGGCGCTCGAAAAATACACGATCGACCTCACCGAACGTGCCGAGCAGGGAAAACTCGATCCGATCATCGGTCGTGACGACGAGATTCGTCGTACCATTCAGATTCTGCAGCGACGGACCAAGAATAACCCCGTGCTTATCGGCGAACCTGGTGTAGGCAAGACAGCGATCATCGAGGGCCTCGCGCAAAGAATCGTCAATAATGAGATTCCCGAGGGATTGCGAAACAAGCGAATCCTGTCGCTCGACATGGGTTCGCTGATCGCCGGTGCCAAATTTCGAGGTGAATTTGAAGAGCGATTGAAGGCAGTCCTCAATGATCTCGCGAAGCAGGAAGGCCAGATCATTCTCTTCATAGACGAATTGCACACGATGGTCGGTGCCGGCAAGGCTGAAGGATCGATGGATGCGGGGAACATGCTCAAACCCGCGCTCGCCCGCGGGGAGTTGCACTGCGTGGGCGCTACGACTTTGGACGAGTACCGTAAGTATCTCGAAAAGGATGCCGCGCTGGAGCGTCGCTTTCAGAAAGTCCTGATCAAAGAGCCGACGGTGGAGGACACGATTGCAATCCTGCGCGGACTGAAAGAACGATACGAGGTACACCACGGCGTTGAAATAACCGATCCGGCAATTGTCGCTGCGGCCACGCTGTCGCATCGATATATTGCAGATCGACAGTTGCCGGACAAAGCGATTGATCTGATCGATGAGGCCGCTTCACGGATTCGTATTGAAATCGATTCCAAACCTGAAGAAATGGACAAGCTTGAGCGTCGCATCATCCAGCTCAAGATCGAGCGTGAAGCATTGAAAAAGGAATCTGACGATTCGTCGCGCAAACGTCTTGGGGATATTGAAGAGCAGCTTCAGGGGCTCGAGCGAGAATTCGCCGATCTTGAAGAGGTCTGGAAGTCCGAAAAGGCGGCCATGCAGGGAACAACGCACATCAAGGAAGAGCTTGAGCGCGCGCGACTCGAACTTGAGACGGCTCATCGAGCAAACGATCTTGCCAGGATGTCGGAACTTCAGTATGGCCGGATTCCGGAGTTGGAGAAGCGGCTGGAATCGGCTCTGAAAGCCGAAGGGCAGAAAACAACGCTTCTGCGTAACAACGTGACGGAAGAGGAGGTCGCCGAGATTGTCTCCAAATGGACTGGCATTCCCGTCTCGAAAATGCTCGAAGGCGAAAAGGAAAAATTGCTGCAGATGGAAAAGCTGGTCCAGAAGCGGGTTGTGGGCCAGGCAGAGGCTGTTACGGCAGTCGCCAATGCAATACGCCGTTCGCGTGCCGGACTATCAGATCCCAATCGTCCGATCGGCTCGTTCCTGTTCCTGGGCCCAACCGGGGTAGGCAAGACAGAACTCACGAAGGCGCTTGCAAGCTTCCTTTTTGACACGGACGAAGCGATGGTCCGTCTCGACATGTCGGAGTTCATGGAGAGGCATTCTGTTGCCCGATTAATCGGGGCACCTCCGGGTTACGTGGGCTACGACGAAGGTGGCTACCTGACTGAAGCAGTTCGCAGACGGCCATATTCGGTCATCCTGCTGGACGAGGTGGAGAAGGCGCATCCGGATGTCTTTAATGTACTGCTGCAGGTGCTCGACGACGGGCGATTGACCGACGGGCAGGGCCGGACCGTCGATTTTCGCAACACAGTGATTGTCATGACCTCCAACCTGGGCTCTCATCGAATCCAGGAACTGGCCGGCGAACACAATTACGATGAAATGAAGGCATCGGTCATGGAAATCGTTTCGCAACATTTTCGACCTGAATTCATTAACCGCGTCGATGATGTTGTGGTCTTCCATCCTCTGGAAAGACAGCATATTCGCGCAATCGTGGACATTCAGCTCGGGTACCTGTACGAACGACTTGCCGGAAGGGATATGAAGATAATCCTCTCTGACGCAGCCCGTGATCGCTTGGCTGAGGCTGGATTTGATCCGGTCTATGGTGCAAGGCCGTTAAAGCGGGCTATCCAGCAGCAAGTTGAGAATCCGCTCGCCCAGGAAATCCTGCAGGGTCGCTTCAAACCCGGCGACACGATCGAAGTCGGCGTAGCGGCGGGGCACCTTGAATTCCAGAACGCTGCCTGAAGCCGCCAAAACGACATATAATTGAATCGCCGCTGCAGCCAACATCCTGGCTGCCGTGTTCACGATACGGAGACCAACGCATGCCGATTTACGAGTATGCCTGCAAGAGTTGCAAACATACGCTGGAAGCCCTGCAGAAGATGAGCGACGACGCGCTTGTCGACTGTCCGGAATGTGGCAAACGGGAACTGAAGCGCCTGATTTCAGCCCCAAGATTTCGCCTGAAGGGTCAGGGTTGGTACGAGACGGATTTTAAGAGCGACAATCAGCGCAACCTCGCCAAAGGCGATACCGATTCCGTGAAATCTGACAGTAAGGTGGAAAAAACGGATTCCAAAGATTCGAAAGATTCCAAAGATTCCAAAGATTCCAAAGATTCGAAGGATTCCAAACATTCCAAAGACGCCAAGGAACCCAAAGTGTCGAAAGAATCCAAAACGGTGGAGTCCTCGCCCAGGACCGCTACCAAGAGCGACACCGCATGAAAAACCTGCGCCGATACATCATTGCTGGTCTTTTGGTTTGGTTGCCGCTGGCTGTTACCTACCTCCTGTTGAGATTTGTCGTCAGACAGATGGATGGCTGGCTGGACAATTTCCTGACGTGGCTGCCGGATCATTACAACCCGGATCAGTTGCTGGGAGTCTCGCTCCCGGGTTTGGGAGTTATCTTCACTTTCTTGTTGCTTGTAATCACGGGCATGCTTGCCGCGAATTTCGTTGGTCGCGCCTTTATGAAAGGCTGGGAATCCCTTCTGGATCGAATTCCCATTGTGCGGGCGATTTACTCCGCAGTAAAAAAGTTTGCCGAGATGGTGTTGTCGGACAAGAGCCAGTCGTTCAAAAAAGTACTGTTGATTCAGTATCCAAGACTCGGCCTGTACAGTCTTGCCTTCCAGACCTCCAGCGAGCTGGGAGAAGTGCAGGAGCGGACAGGGGAGGACGTGATATGCACGTTCGTTCCGACAACGCCGAACCCGACGTCAGGGGTTATCATTATTGTTCCGCGCGGAGACGTTATCGAACTCGACATGACGGTCGATGAAGCGCTCAAAATGATTATCTCACTCGGCGTCGTCGTTCCCTCCTGGAAAATGAGCGAGCTGGGCGAGCTACCATTAAGGATGCCGGACGAGCCCAAAAAACAGGTATGACCGGTGTTGCAGCTCAACTCCGCAAGCCGTACCATCTCGCCTCCAAAAAATTCAGGTAAGACCGGAACTTAGCAATGCGCAGCCATTATTGTGGACAAATAAACGAGAGCCAGATTGGAGAGGACGTCTCCGTCTGCGGCTGGGTGCACCGGCGGCGGGACCACGGCGGCGTCATATTCGTCGACTTGCGCGATCGCGAAGGCTTGCTTCAGATCGTTTTTGATCCGGATCGGGCGGACATCTTCGCGGAAGCGGAACGCGTTCGCGGTGAGTACGTGCTGGCCGTAAAAGGCAAGGTCAGGCCGAGGCCGGAGGGTACCGTCAATCCGAATATGTCAACCGGACGCGTCGAGGTGCTGGCGCACGAGCTGGTAACCCTCAACGACGCGGAAACCCCGCCGTTTCATCATGATGAGCTAGTGAACGAAGAGCTTCGACTTAAATATCGATATCTCGATCTTCGGCGTGAAGGCATGCTCGGGAATCTTCGCCTTCGTCACGCTGTGACACGGGAAATGCGTCATTACCTCGATGACAATGGCTTCGTCGATGTCGAAACGCCAATGTTGACCCGCGCAACGCCGGAGGGCGCGCGCGACTACATCGTTCCAAGTCGTACGAATCCAGGTAAGTTTTTTGCGTTGCCGCAATCACCGCAGATATTCAAGCAACTCCTGATGATGTCTGGTCTCGATCGTTACTACCAGATTGTGCGATGTTTTCGCGATGAGGATCTTCGTGCCGATCGGCAACCGGAGTTTACACAGCTCGATATTGAGATGAGCTTCGTCAACGAAGAAAACATCATGGTAATGATGGAAGGACTCGTCCGAACACTTTTCAAGAAAGTGATGGACGTTGATTTACCGACTGCGTTTCCAAGGATCAGTTATGCGGAAGCAATGCATCGTTACGGTTCCGACAAGCCGGATCTGCGGATAGACCTCGAGCTGGTTGAGGTTGCCGATCTTATGAAGACGGTTGAATTCAAGGTCTTTGCCGGGCCTGCGTCAGATCCGGAAGGCCGTGTCGCCGCATTGTGTGTCCCAGGTGGCAGCGAACTCAGTCGCAAGGAAATCGATGACTACACTGCGTTTGTAAGTCGGTACGGAGCCAGGGGGCTTGCCTATATAAAGGTGAATGATATTGGTGCCGGCCGGGATGGGCTGCAGTCACCAATTCTCAAGTTTCTGCCCGATGAATCAGTTAATGGCATTATCGAAAGAACCGGTGCGAAAGACGGCGATCTCATTTTCTTTGGTGCCGATAAAGCACATATTGTAAATGATGCGCTCGGTGCCCTTCGCGTAAAGGTCGGCCAGGATCGCGGGCTGGTGCAGGAAAGTTGGCAGCCACTTTGGGTTGTCGATTTTCCAATGTTCGAAAGGGATGCGCAATCCAAGCGATGGACATCATTACATCACCCGTTTACAGCGCCCGCCGTCAATGATGTCAATGCAATGCGTGCCGAACCGGGTAAAGTTTTATCGAGAGCCTACGACATGGTTCTGAACGGTTCCGAAATCGGCGGCGGTTCAATTCGAATTCACGACACGTCAATGCAGGCGGCAGTATTTGAGCTCCTCGGTATCAGCGGTGAGGAAGCTGAGGAGAAGTTCGGTTTTCTGCTGCGAGCTTTGAAATATGGTTGCCCGCCCCATGGCGGAATCGCTTTCGGCCTCGATCGCATGGTGATGTTAATGGCTGGCGCCGAAAGCATTCGGGATGTCATCGCATTTCCGAAAACCCAATCGGCAAGTTGCCCGTTGACGAATGCGCCGGGCGAAGTGTCGGCCGAGCAGTTGAAAGAAACCGGTATTCGACTGCGAGCGCCGAGGGCTGAGTAGTACACCCAAGGAATTCAGGCGCCCGGAATCCGTTCTCGTCATCGTTTACACGGACGACGGAAATGTACTGCTATTAAGGCGCCGTGCGCCTTTGCAGCTCTGGCAGTGTGTAACCGGCTCTCTGGATCCGGGCGAAACTCCCATGCAGGCGGCACAACGCGAGCTGGCAGAGGAAACTGGCCTTGGCGCCGAAGGGTTGCTGATCGATAAGAATCGCTGTCGATCGTTTACGATCGACCCTCGCTGGATCGATCGATACGCGCCAGGGACAACTGAGAATATCGAGCATGAAATGCACTATCGTCTCGCCAATACGAGTGATATCAGAATCGAAGACAGTGAGCATGACATGCATCGTTGGGCGCCAATAGATGAAGCAATTGACACAGTTTGGTCATGGACCAATAAAGAAGCGTTGCAGGAATTGAAAACACAATTGCAGCAGAATATTTTGAAGGTATGATTCGAGTTAATTGTCCTGAGCGAGTTGGCGCGGACACAAATGAACGGAGACCGGGATGAGTGCAGACGATTCCGCAGAAGTAAGAATTACACCCCGCTACATGTTGCTCCTGCTTGTTTCAATTCCGGTTTTCGCGGGGCTCTACTACGTGACTGGGACTGCATTCTTCAATTCACCGTTGTCGCTCGAGGAGTACATAATTTTCTCAACACTCGTCGCGATCGTGGTGACAGGTTGCTACCAGCTTTTTTTCTGGGTGCAGCGAAATAATTTTCATTTCAAGACTCGCTGTTTTGCTATTCCGTTGGATAGCTATATTCCATTCTGGCCTTCCTGGGTTTGGATTTATTCTTTTCTCTATTACATCGCGATCGGATTTGTTGTCGCCTCGATACAATCGATTGCCGAAGGTGTCTACCTGATTTTCGGCGCAGTGATGTTATTGCTTGCGCAAGTTGCTTTCTTCTTTATCATTCCGTCGACAGTGCCGCCGGAATATCGACAATACGAAGCGAAGTCACTGGCGACAAGATTTCTCAAATTTGTTCAAGGCAAAGACAATGGCCGCAACTGCATGCCAAGCATGCATTGCTCGGTTGCCATGTACGTCAGCCTGGTGCTCTATCCATCGATTGGGAATGCCGCCTGGATTTTCGCCGGCCTGATCGCGATTTCGTGTCTGTTGGTCAAGCAGCATCAAATGGCCGATATATTACCCGGGCTGGGTCTCGGGTGGCTGGTCTGGTCAGTTGTCCCGACTCTGTAGTCAGCCTTCCTCGTCTCTCAACTTCTTTAACGCATAGAGCGCATCAAGCGCTTGCCTCGGAGTCAATTCGTCTGGCTCCATTTTGTCGAGGGCCAGCAAGAGTTGTTTTTCTTCAGTTGTGGCCGGAACGTTTAATGGCAGCTGCGCTTGCGGATGGTCGTGTGTTTGCTGGGCTTCGAGAAGTGCGAGATACCGCTTGGCTCGTTTGATAACACCAGGTGGCACACCGGCGAGGGCAGCGACCTGCAATCCGTAACTCTTGTTGGCCGGCCCAGGCCTGACGGCGTGCAGGAATACCAGCTGACCTTTGTGTTCCGTTGCGTCGAGATGGACGTTACGGCACGCAGGAATTTCATCCGCAAGCGCGGTCAATTCGAAATAGTGTGTAGCAAAAAGCGTAAACGCCCTTACCGTTTCTCCCATGTGATGCGCGGCTGCCCAGGCCAGCGATAGTCCATCAAACGTACTGGTACCGCGTCCTATTTCATCCATCAGAACCAGACTCGACGCCGTGGCATTGTTCAAAATAGTCGCGGTCTCAGTCATTTCGACCATGAATGTAGAGCGGCCACCGGCGATATCGTCAGACGCGCCGATGCGAGTGAATATACGATCAACAGGCCCGATTCGCAGGTGTTCGGCCGGCACGAAACAGCCCATGTGCGCAAGGACGGTTATCAGCGCCGCCTGGCGCATGTACGTCGATTTGCCGCCCATGTTGGGCCCCGTAATAACCAGCAGTTTTTGCTCGCGATCGAGCGACAAATCGTTGGCAACGAACGGCGTATCGATGACTTGTTCGACCACGAGGTGACGACCGCCGCGAATTTCGATGCAGGGTTCTGCAACTAGTTCCGGTTTGGTAAGACCCAGATGCTCTGCGCGCTCCGCAAACGATGACACGACGTCTACCTCGGCAAGGCCGGCGGCGGTCAACTGCAGATCGAGGAGTACCTCATTCAGAGAGTCGATCAGCCCCTCATAAAGGTGCTTTTCCCTGCTCATTGCGCGATCGCGCGCGCTGAGTACCTTGTCTTCGAATTCCTTAAGCTCGGGCGTAATGAATCGTTCGGCACCCTTAAGGGTTTGTCGGCGAACGTAATCGTCGGGAGCTTTACCGGCCTGACCCTTGCTCATTTCTATGTAGTAACCGTGAACACGGTTATAGCCAAGTTTCAGTGTGTGAATGCCCGTACGTTCTTTCTCCCTCGCCTCCAGGTCGATCAGGTATTGATCCGCATTGTCTGCAATGGATCTGAGTTCATCGAGTTCGTCGTCAAATCCCGTCGCTATAACACCTCCGTCGCGAATAAGCATCGGCGGATTGTCGACAATCGCCTTTTGCAGCAGGACTTTTTGCTTGCCGTGATCCGATATTCTCTGGCGAAGCGATTCGATCAGTGGAGAGTCGACTGTTTTCAACAGGCGCTTCAGGTCTGGTATGCGCGACAGAGTGGATGCCAGTTGGCAAAGGTCTCTCGGCCGGGCCGAGCGAAGCGCCACTCGAGAGAGAATTCGCTCGACATCACCAATACCGTGCAGGCTGGTTTGCACCGACTCGACAAGATTGCCCAGTAACAGTGCATCGATTGCCTGGTACCGACCACGCAAGACATCAACATTTCGCAGCGGGCGCTGAATCCAGCGTTTCAGAAGGCGGCTGCCCATCGGACTCTGGCAACGATCCATGATGCCAGCGAGCGTATGTTCTTGCTGTCCTGTCAGGCTTTCGTCAAGTTCGAGATTCCGCCGGGTGGCGCCGTCCATTATCACGGCGTCGCTCTGAAGCTCGACCGTGATCGAATTGAGATGTGGCAGCGCGGTTTTTTGTGTATCTGTTACGTACTGCAGCAAAGCGCCCGCCGCAGAAATACCGAGCGGAAGATCATCGCAGCCAAAGCCAGAAAGATCCCTCGTGCGAAATTGCGAATTTAACAGTCGCCTCGCGCTATCGGGATCGAAGTGCCACGGGGGGCGTCCCGTACTCCGTACGCTGTCGCGGAAACGATGCCGCGGATTCTCCTCATCAAATATAATTTCGGCCGGTTGTAGTCTTGCAAGTTCGCTGTCCAGCGCTTCACGGCCCGTTACCTCGGTCATTCGAAACCGACCGCCGGCCAGGTCCAGCCACGCCAGTCCGATTTTCTCCCCTTGCACACAAACCGATGCAACCAGGTTGTCGCGCGCAGACGGTAGCAGCGCCTCATCCGTTAGTGTGCCGGGCGTGACAACACGCATAACCTTTCGCTCGACGGGCCCCTTGCTGGTTGCCGGATCACCAATCTGCTCGCAGATCGCAACCGACTCGCCTTTCCTCACGAGCTTGACCAGGTAGCCTTCTACCGCGTGATACGGAATGCCGGCCATCGGGATAGCATTGCCGCCCGATTTGCCACGGGCGGTCAGAGTGATATCGAGCAAAGTTGCCGCTCGACGGGCGTCGTCAAAGAACAGCTCGTAAAAATCGCCCATGCGGTAGAAAACCAGCATGTCGCTGTATTCTGCTTTGATGCGCAGGTACTGCTGCATCATCGGCGTATGGACGGGGCTGACGTTCGCGCTCATCTAGTTATTTTTTAACAGCGACGGAGACAAGGCATGCTAGCCTTTGAGAATGACGAAGTCGATGCCCTCACCATGAATGCATGAAGATCATCCACGTCGAAACCGGGCGCCATTTCTACGGCGGCGCGCAACAGGTTATCTGGCTGCTAAAAGGCCTGCTCGCAGCGGGAGTCGACTGTCGCCTTGTCTGTCCTCCCGATTCAGACGTCTCTGTGGCGGCGGGCAAACAGGATATTCCACTATCGGCGATATCGTGCAGAGGCGATCACGATTTACGCTTTGGCTGGCGCCTGCGTAAACTGATACTCGCCATACAGCCGGACATCGTTCATTGTCATAGTCGGCGCGGCGCAGATTTCGTCGGTGGTTGGGCTGCGAGATCAGCTCAGGTACCTGCGGTCCTTTCAAGGCGCGTTGACAATCCGGAACCGGCGTGGACCGCAGCGATGCGTTATCAGCCATTTCAGAAAGTCATTGCGATATCGGAAAATATCGCGTCTGTTCTCACGAAGAACGGCCTGGATTGGTCACGACTGGCCTTGATTCGCGACGCTGTGGATGTCGACAGTATCGATGCTGAGGCCGGGCGCGATTCGCTGTATCGGGAGTTCGATATTGCAACGACGGCCTTTACGATTGCCGTCGTCGCACAACTGATACCACGGAAAGGACATCGCTTTTTGCTGGATGTGCTCCCCGGCCTGTGTGCAACTCATCCATTCATCAAGGTTGTTTTTTTTGGTGCGGGTGAAAACGAAGCGCAGTTGCGAGCGTTGGCGCGAAAGCTCGGGCTTAGTGCGACGGTGCTCTTTGTCGGATTTCGTCATGACCTTGACGACTACCTGGCCGCATTTGATCTCCTGGTGCACCCGGCTGAAAGAGAAGGTCTCGGAGTCGCGATGCTGAAAGGTGCTGCGGCCGGGTTGCCGGTTATAGCGTTCGATGTGGCAGGAGCCAAAGAGGCGGTCGTACATGGCAAGACCGGCGTGCTGATCGCACCGGGCGATCTTGCCGGCTTGCAAAAAGCGATTGAGTTGATGATTGACGCGCCGGAAATTCGGTCAGAATTCGGCAAGGCGGGCCGCAAGCGAATGCGGGATGATTTCTCCGTCAATACAATGGTAGAAAGTCACATTGAGCTCTACGAACAAATCCTGAATGACACAACCAGACAATATTGACGAACTGGCAGCAAGCCTGGTCAGCGAGCTAACCAAAGCGGGCGAATCTGTTGCGACAGCCGAGTCCTGTACGGGCGGCTGGCTCGCGAAAGCGTTGACTGACATCAGTGGCAGTTCGGAGTGTTTTGGCTATGGGATTGTCAGCTATTCCAATGCGGCCAAAGAGGCATTGCTGGGAGTTCGCCAAGCGACGCTACTGGAGTTCGGCGCGGTGAGCGAAGCGGTTGTGCGGGAAATGGCATCCGGCGCGCTCCGATTGAGTGGTGCGGACTATTCGGCTGCCGTCAGCGGAATAGCGGGACCGTCCGGAGGGACAGAAGAAAAGCCGGTCGGTACGGTGTGGTTCGCATGGGCAGTGCGGACCGGAGGCGAGATAACAATCGATGCGAAAAGGCACCATTTTTCGGGCGACAGGCGGTCAGTGCGGTCGAGTGCCGTTATAGTGGCATTACAGGGAATCAGGGAGCGGCTGAATCCAAGTGGCTGACAGGAAACTTTTTTACGCACTGTGGCCGTCTCCGCGACAGCTCGACCTGTTGCGTGACGCAATCAACCCGGCTCTCTCAACGGTTGAAGGACAGCCTGTCGGCCGCAACAACTGGCATGTAACGCTGGTCTATATAGGCGATTTTCCGGAGGAGCGCATTCCCGCATTAATGGCCGCCGTGGACACTATCGATCCCGGTGAAATCCGACTGAGGTTTGACAGCCTGACATTCTGGCAAAAACCCAAGATCGCCTGCGTACACACCAAAATGGTCCCTCCTGAGCTCGAACGACTTGTCGCAGCGTTACATCAGGCCCTGATTCCATTCGGAATCGAGCCTGACGAGCGGGTATATCGGCCGCATATCACGGTCTCACGGAAAGTCAGGGCATTTCAGGAAGTTCGGCTGGCGCGACCGATTGAACTCCAGTGGTCCGGGTTCGAGCTGATTGAAACGATATCGTACCGGGGCGAAGTTCAGTACCGCCCTGTGAAACAATAGCTTCGGTGTAATTCTTCACAGATTGCTGAATTAGTCTTTGCGCCTCTGGCTGTCGCGAAGCGCCAATAAGTGGAATAATCCCGCATTGACTTCTCACCCTTTAATGGCGCAAAAAACAATGGATGACAATCGCAAGAAGGCGCTCGCCGCCGCATTAGGACAAATTGAAAAACAATTCGGCAAAGGATCTGTCATGCGCCTGGGCGACGGCGGTGTTATCAAGGATATGGAGTCGATTTCGACCGGCTCTATCGGCCTTGACGCGGCGCTTGGTATCCGCGGCCTGCCTAAAGGTCGCGTAGTGGAGATCTATGGCCCGGAGTCATCCGGTAAGACGACTTTGACGCTGCAGGTAATCGCTGAGGCGCAGAAGCTCGGCGGCACGGCGGCCTTTGTCGATGCGGAGCATGCGCTTGACCCGGCGTATGCCGAGAAGCTGGGCGTCAACGTCGATGAACTGCTGGTATCCCAACCGGACACCGGTGAGCAGGCTCTCGAAATCACCGACATGCTGGTGCGATCCGGCGCGATTGACGTCGTTGTCATCGACTCTGTGGCGGCACTGACGCCGAAAGCGGAAATCGAAGGCGAAATGGGCGATTCTCATATGGGTCTGCAGGCGCGCCTGATGTCTCAGGCACTGCGCAAGTTGACCGGTAACATCAAACGCTCCAACACGATGGTGATTTTCATCAACCAGATCCGTATGAAGATCGGCGTAATGTTTGGCAGCCCTGAGACGACGACCGGTGGTAATGCGCTGAAATTCTATGCCTCGGTTCGCCTGGATATTCGGCGCATCGGTGCCATCAAGAAGGGTGACGAGGTCATTGGTAACCAGACGCGCGTCAAAGTCGTCAAGAACAAGGTTTCACCCCCATTCAAGCAGGCGGAGTTTGAAATACTCTATGGCGAGGGCATATCCCGCGAGGGCGAGATCATCGATCATGGTTCTGAACTGGGCATCATAGAAAAGTCAGGTTCCTGGTACAGCTATGGCACTGATCGCATCGGTCAGGGCAAGGAAAACGTGCGGGTTTATCTGAAGGCAAATCCCGAAATTTCGGCGGAAATCGAGGCGAAGATCCGGGCTGTGATGATGCCGCCAACGCAGCAGGTCGCGGACGCAGATGCCGTCGCTGCCAAGAAAGATGCGGACGAGGCGGTTGCCTGACAAGACTGATCGTCAATCGGTTCGATGAACGAACCTCGATCCATCAATGAGTTGAACGATGACCTCTTCCAGGCGGAAGAGGCCGATCGTTTTGCTGATCCGAAAGAAGTTCGAAAAAAGGCGATGGATTATCTGGCCCGCCGTGAATACGGTCACGATGAACTCATCAACAAACTCACTAAAGCCGGATTTGAATCCGGAATCGCGGCGACGGTAGTCGGTGTCCTGCGCGATGAAAATCTGCAAAGTGATCAACGCTTCTCCGAAAGCTTTTTGCAGTCACGAGTCAGCCAGGGAAAGGGGCCCGTTCGAATTCGACAGGAACTCAAAGAGCGTGGGATTCGACCCGAGGTGGTCGATGATGCGTTGGAAGAAGTGGCGAAGGACTGGTTCGCGCTGGCACAAGAGGTCCGGGTCAAAAAATTCGGTGCTGGCATACCTGGCGAATTCAAGGAAAAGGCCCGTCAGATGCGCTTTCTTCAATATCGAGGGTTCGAGCAGGAACACATCCAGTCGGCCGTTCGATCGAATGGTGATGACTAACAGATCTCTATAAACTACCGGCTTTTGCAGAATCACCTGTAGGAGCGGCAGAGTCCGCGATTCAACGAAATTGATGAAACGTATGACCAGCAATGAGCTGCGCCGGGCGTTCCTGGAATTCTTCCAGGCGCGCGGGCATGAAATCGTCGCCAGTTCGCCGCTCGTTCCGGGCAACGATCCTACTTTGCTTTTTACCAATGCAGGCATGGTGCAGTTCAAAGACGTTTTTCTGGGCGTGGACAAGCGCAGATACAAACGGGCAGTCACGTCGCAGCGTTGCGTGCGTGCCGGCGGCAAGCATAACGACCTCGAAAATGTTGGGTACACCGCAAGGCACCACACTTTTTTCGAGATGCTCGGCAATTTCAGTTTTGGTGACTACTTCAAAGAGGACGCCATCAAATATGCCTGGCAGTTTTTGACCGAAACGCTGGGATTGCCGGCCGAGAAACTGTGGGTCACGGTGTTCGAGGACGACGACGAAGCAGCCGATATCTGGCTAAAAACGATGAAAATTGATCCCGGGCGCTTCTCGCGCATGGGTGCCAAGGATAATTTCTGGGCTATGGGCGACACAGGACCGTGCGGACCCTGCAGCGAGATTTTCTATGACCATGGGCCGGAAGTGCCTGGCGGTCCGCCTGGGTCGCCGGGTGAAGACGGCGATCGCTACGTCGAAATCTGGAATCTCGTGTTCATGCAATTCGATCGTGCGGCGAATGGTGATATGACGCCATTGCCGAAGCCGTCCGTAGACACCGGCATGGGACTGGAGCGTACCGCTGCCGTTATGCAGGGTGTGCTTACCAATTATGATATTGATCTCTTTGCGAACCTTATCGCTGCCACGGCGAAAGTTTTAGGTGTCACCAGTGACGGTTCGAGTTCGCTTAATGTCATAGTCGATCATATTCGCGCGTGCTCGTTTCTGATTGCCGACGGTGTGCTGCCGGGAAATGAGGGTAGAGGATACGTCCTCAGGCGAATCATTCGTCGAGCCGTTCGCCACGGCAAAAAGCTGGGTGTTGACGACACTTTTTTTTACAAGCTGGTCGGACCGCTATGTAAAGAAATGGGTGATGCGTATCCCGAGCTTGTTAAATCACGCGCTCACGTGGAAAAGGTGCTTGAGAAGGAAGAGCTGCGATTTGCTGAGACGCTGGACCAGGGAATGGAAATTCTTGAAGTGGCCATTGGTGATTTGAAGAGCAAGGAGCTGCCAGGCGATATCGCGTTCAAGTTGTATGACACTTATGGTTTTCCCGTTGATCTGACCGCTGACATTGCCCGGGAGCGTGGCCTGACTGTAGATCAGCATGGATTCGAGGAACAGATGACGGCGCAGCGCGGCAGGGCCCGCGCTGCAAGCAAGTTCGGTATTGTTGACCAGTCCGGCATCAAGACAGATGTTGAGACAGGTTTTTCAGGTTACGAAAACGTCGAGGCCTCGAGCAAAATTCTTGCGCTCTACAAAGATGGCGCGTCCGTTAGTGCGCTGACAGATGGCGACGAGGGCGTTGTGATTCTTGATAGCACGCCTTTCTATGCGGAAAGCGGTGGGCAGATCGGTGACACGGGAACCATTCAATCCGGCAGTGGTTCGTTCCGTGTTGCAGACACTCAGAAAGCCGGGAAAGCCAGTGTTCATATTGGCAAAATTCAGCAGGGGACAATCAAGGTCGGGGCGGACTCGTCCGCCAAAGTCGACAGCGACAGACGGGCAGCTATCGTCCTCAATCACTCAGCAACGCATTTGATGCACGCGGCGTTGCGAAACGTACTGGGCGATCACGTACAACAAAAAGGCTCTCTCGTTGCACCCGATCGACTCCGATTCGATTTCTCGCATTACGAAGCAGTAACGGCCGGTCAGTTGATGCAGATCGAGGATCTCGTCAATGAACAGGTTCGAAGGAACGTGGCCGCTGATACAAAACTGATGAGTTATGAAGATGCCGTCGCATCCGGCGCTATTGCCCTGTTTGGCGAAAAGTATGGTGACGACGTTCGCGTACTTCGGCTTGGCGACGGATATTCGGTGGAGCTTTGCGGTGGTACGCACGTTTCGAGCACGGGTGATATCGGCGTATTCAAAATAACATCTGAAGGCGGCGTTGCGTCGGGCGTCAGGCGAATCGAGGCTGTCACTGGCAAGTACGCCATGGAATGGATAAGCGCGAATCAGCGTTCGCTGGAACTTGTGGCGGCCGTTTTGAAGATTCCTCGCGATCAGGCGGCGGCTAAAGTTGAGCAACTTTTGCGTCGAAACAGGGATCTGGAAAAAGAGTTGGCTGCCACGAGACAACAACTCCTCACAGGCGGTGCCAACGCCACAGAGAACGTAACAGAGATTGATGGCATCAAGGTCCTGACCGGTCGTATTGATGGAGCGGATGCCAAAACGCTTCGCGATGCCGTCGACAGGTTCAAGGACAAGCTGCAAAGTGCCATCGTGGTGCTTGGATCCGTGGAAGAGGGCAAGGTGCGACTCGCTGCCGGGGTCACCAGCAACAACACCAGTCGCATTCGCGCGGGCGACGTAATTAAACCTGTCGCCGAACAAGTGGGTGGAAAGGGGGGCGGCAGGCCGGACTTCGCCCAGGCGGGCGGAACCGATCCGAACGCCCTGGATGCAGCCCTTGCCTCGGTCCCCGGCTGGGTTTCCGAACAGCTCGGCTGATGTTTCCTTAAACAATTCAGTGGACTATGCGCATTATTTAGACTCTGCGGGGCACTGCGCCTCAATTTCGTCTACAATTACAGCCGCTTAACAGCGAAATGATGCGTAATAAGAAAGGGCCAGATGCCCAATAAGGCAGGAGTAGGAAGTCATGCTTATCCTTACGCGACGCGCCGGCGAGACGGTAATGATCGGGAGCGATGTCACGATCACCGTTCTGGGCGTGAAAGGGAACCAGGTGCGTATTGGAATCAACGCCCCAAAGGACGTTGCCGTGCACCGGGAAGAGATCTACGAGCGGATTCAGAGCGAAAAGAGCGGTGGTGGCGGACCGGAATCCGCCGAGTAACAGGCTGAAATTCCGCCTTTACCTTGTGTTATCCCATCAGTAAGATGCAGAGCCCCAATCTGCCGGGATTGTATTTGATTGCAAATCTGATCGGCGCGGACGGGCCTATATCTGAAAATTGAACAATTTCGTAATGCGACTCAATGCGTCGAAAAACGAAAAACGTGCCTGAAATGGCACGATGAGAAAAATTAAACGGAGAGATGGCTGAGTGGTCGAAAGCGGCGGTTTGCTAAACCGTTGTACAGTATAAAGCTGTACCGAGGGTTCGAATCCCTCTCTCTCCGCCACGATTTTTCTTCACCATACAACGCGCCCGTAGCTCAGTTGGATAGAGTACCTGGCTACGAACCAGGCGGTCGGGAGTTCGAATCTCTCCGGGCGCGCCATATAAAACAAAGGGTTACATCATCATTGGTGTAGCCATTTTGTTCTTGGGTAGCGCTGTGGGTAGCAATTTGCGCAAATTGTGCATTAAAACGGTAACTTCAGATCGCCTGATCACACACCGCCAAAATTAATAGGTGAGCGTGCCGAATACTCCAAACAGCAAAGACGAAAACTCAACAGCCCAGCTTGTCGCGATGCCACATCATGAATACATACGCCAACTCCGCCCTCTGGCTATCAATCTGCCCCTCAAGAAACGCCTGCTCAATCAGGTCCACCAACTCAGGATCAGGCGGCCTGGTTGCCTCAAGGATTTCGGGTAATTCACATTGAAGACATGACATTCGTTGAGCATGCCTAGACTTAGGATTGATTGCCTTATCTGAATCTAGGCTTTTCATCCTGAAACGTGTTTGTCATTAAGGGCGTAGGGGGGGGCAAAAACCCTTGTCCGAATGTAGTCATAAACGTGCTTGTAGCGGTCGAGAAAAACAAAAGGGCCTTTTTCGGTGTAACGGGGACAAGATTGTAGTCCTCTGTAACCCATTGATTTATAGTCATAAAAAGGGGCTATTTCTTGAATCGTTCAATCGACGCCTGAAGCGTGTTTTATTTTTTAAAAACAATGAGTTAAGGCCTATTCTAAGTTGATTGGCAGCGAGGAGAGTGGCCTGGAAATGAGCGATTGGCGTGAATTGCCCTGATCGCATGGTGGTGCCGATTTTTGGCTGGGCCTGTGACGATAAAACCGATGGGTCCCATCTGGACTATTTGGGCGAAGGCGCATACGGAAGCCAGATTCTCCGCACAAAAAATCGAAAATAGGGGTCTATCATCCTCAGTGTAACGAGGGCCTGCGAACGTCCGGTATGCGCCCGAAAGCAGTAGTTCGTCGCGCTACAAAGTGGAGGGTTAGCGACTCTGTTCACAGGCCAGCGGATCGAGAAGGAATAGCGAATCACCGGAGAGGCGCCATGTACGACATCGAAATGCATGAAGCCTCACCGGAATTCGAGCGATGCTGGTCTGCGGCTGGGGCATACCTCAATGGCCAGGTGCAAGACGGTCTGCAGTCCTGGCTACGCGCGCACCTGAAGCCGCCGTTTCTTGAGCACCTGTCTTTTCGCCTAGGGAATCAGCTTTTCTTTATTCGGCTGGAGGACGTGGACGAGCGTCTCAATGTGCCGGGCTCCTTGCACGGACTGCTTACGATAGCGGACGGTTGCCAGGGCAGTGCGTGTCTGATGCCCATGAAGAAGAAGGTCTTTGGCGGGGACTGGATCCCTGCTCATCCGGGCTGGGACCTGTTCGACGCGAGAACGAAAAAGCCTGTCAATCCGGTCAACCTGATCACGGACGAGAAAATACCAATCACGGCTTGGGAAATGCACGACTTCGCAGTGCAGGTGGTGAGGGATCAGCTTGTCAAGGAAGGCCGCCAATTGATGGGGTGGCAAGGCAACCCGAAGGTCGATCCAGCCATCTGGTTTTTGGGCGACAGCAAGGGGCCGGAATGGGTTGTGGTGCGGGCCGTGCGTTATCCCGAGAAGGAAGCCAAACGCCCCCACAACTGGGGCGACATTGCCGCTTTATGTGCAAGGCGCAGCAAAATCGGCCACTTCGCGTCCGTTGCATTCGTAAGCACGGAGCAGAAATTGAAGACGGATGGCGAGGCGCCTGTTCCGCTGTGGCGCGGGTACGGGGTTCATTGCAGCTACGCAGGGCTGATTCGCTGAGGAGTAGCCAAGGCAATTTTTGGGGTCAGTGCTTTCGCTTGCGGTTCCAGCCCCTCATGGTTTCCGTAAAGAAGACACTCGAACGGCCGGTATGCTCGGCAAGCGGCCGGTCAAATGCTAAGATTGAGCACATTGGAAATGGCTGCTACTGACCCTTTGGTTCGACCCCGGTTTAATGGACCGTTTGAAATTGGCTTTGGTTACGTTTCTCATACGCAGCCGGACTTATATTACCAAGATAGCTGTGTCGACGCTTTCTGTTATAGAAACGCTCGATGTAATCAAAGATATCTTGCTTGGCTTCGTCTCTTGTCAGGTATCGGGTGCGATTAACTCGCTCGCGTTTCAGTAGTCCAAAGAAGCTTTCAACGACGGCATTATCGTAACAATTACCCCGCGCACTCATGCTGCATTGGATTTTGTTTTTTTCGAGTTCGTCCCGAAAGTCATCGCTCGTATACTGGCTGCCACGATCGGAATGATGGATAAGCTCCCCTTCAGGACAGCGCTGGCCAATGGCCATATTGAGTGCATCGATCACCAGGTGCCGGTTGATCCAGCGACTCATCGACCAACCGACAATGCGACGTGAATACAGATCCATCACAACCGCAAGGTACAACCACCCCTGGTGTGTTGAGATGTACGTGATGTCAGATGCCCAACGCGCGTTCGGACCACCCGCGGTGAAGTCTTGCTCAAGCAGGTTGTCCGCTACCGGGTGGCTTGGGTCACGCTGTGTAGTGACCCTAAAAGGCCGCTTCGGACAGCCTTTAAGTCCCGCTTTTCGCATCAATCGGGCCACCTTGTGCCTGCCGCACCGGTGACCTTCTTCTTTGAGTTCAGCGGTGATCTTCGCTGCCCCATACACGCCATCGCTGTCGATATGAATGCGGCGGATCAAAACCGTTAGTTCCCGGTCGGTCTTCGCTCGCTGACTCTCAGGCCGGACTCGCCATGCGTAGTAACCGCTTCTCGAAACGCGCAGCACGCGGCACATCATTCGCATTGGATACTGGTTGCGGCGCCGATCGATACAGACGTATCTCATTTCGACTCCTTGGCAAAGAAAACCGCCGCATCTTTTAAAAAATCCCTTTCCTGCTCTGCCTTGGCGAGCTTGCGCTTAAGCTCTGCCATTTCTTCGTCTCGATTTCTGCCCTGGCCTGGAAAGGCTTCGTCACCCAAAAGCCGGTACTGATCCCGCCAACGGCGCAGTTGACGCGCGCTGATACCAAGATCCTCGCACACGTCCTTGTCCGTCACGCGATCTTCGCTTGCTCGCTTTAACGCATGTCGCTTGAACTCGGGACTGTAGCGTTGGTATTTCTTCTTTGTCATGGAACACCTCCTTACGCATTATTGCGCACATTTAAAGGTGTCCACCAAACCGGGGCTGGACTACTTTGCGGACGTTTGTTTACCAATTGAGGGGTGACCAATGAAATTATCCAGACTTTTCTTGCACGCAATCGGTGGCGCGGGAGTACTAACGATCGCCACGATATTCTTGGCGATATCGTTCGAGAGCGAAGCGCAAGAGCAGGTATCTGAAGAGGTGTTACATGATCGGTGGTTTAGTGAAAACGATCGATGTCTGGCATTAACAGGTGAACTGGAACAGGAGACGTGTTGGACTAACCTTGGATATGATTTTTTGAATTACCCGAAGGAGTACAAATCTTACAAGGACGAAAGGAAGAAGCGAGCGTGGGAAGCCGGCGAGCGAAACAACTGGGAAGACGATCCCTGCAAGATGAACTACTACGGGGAATTTTCCATGAACGATTTAGCGGCGTTGGATCCACAGGAATCTGCCGATCTGATGGAGTGTTCGGCAACGCAATTGCTCGAGGAATAGCAATCGAAAGATTAAGAAATCCTGTGCTCCGTAGATGTCCACTTCTGGCCGACTGCGGGAGTAGACCAGGCGTCGGAACGAACGGCTGCAATGGTCGACATTCCTGCCGGTCGCCAGAATTGCTATATAATTTCAGCAGTTGACCCATTGCAGCCGTTCGCAACGTCTGCGATTTCGGCCCGTACGGACCCGGCATCGCGGCCAAGGTGCTCGAGAATCCGTTCAATGACCGCCGGTGCCTCGATGCTGGCGATGGCGCGCAGCCAGCCGCCGCACTGCTGGCAGGTCTCGATGTCAATGGCGAACACCCGCCTGAGGCGTTGTGCCCATGACATTGCCCGTTGCCGATCGGTGGCTGATACCTCGCCACGTTCAGTGGCAGCGGCGGCGTGTATCCTGGGCACAACCTGTGCCCGGTCGGGGCTCGCCGGCGCGAACACGCCGTGATACCTCGTCAGGTGCGCGCGGGGCTTTGGCACCAGCGCGACGAGTCGCGCAATAAAGTCCTCGGGCTCGAAGATCACGTGCGTGGTGCCGTC
>JAQCAD010000083.1 GCA_027621915.1 Pseudomonadota bacterium | reverse complement strand
TGAATATGACGTCGATCCTGTGCTCACCAAATACGTGCAGGGCGTTGGCGATCGGCTTGTTGCCGTCAGTGATCGGAAGTTGCCTTACGAATTTGTCGTGCTGAACAGTTCGGTTCCCAACGCCTGGGCGCTGCCCGGTGGCAAGATGGCCATCAATCGCGGATTGCTGACGGAATTAAATTCCGAAGCGGAACTTGCCGCGGTGCTCGGGCACGAAATCGTACACGCGGCCGCCCGCCACTCCGCAAGGCAGATGGAGCGGGGCATGCTGTTGCAGGTCGCCGTCGTTGGTACCGCGATAATGACCAGCGACAGCGACTACTCGAATCTCGCGATGGGCGGCGCGAATATTGGCGCGCAACTGATCAATCAGACGTACGGTCGCAGTGCGGAACTCGAATCGGATTTTTATGGCATGCAGTACATGTCGAGGGCCGGATACGACCCGCAAGGTGCAGTCGCCCTGCAGCAAACATTCGTCAAACTCAGTGAGGGCAGGTCGACAGACTGGCTCAGCGGACTGTTCTCGAGTCATCCGCCATCGCAGGAACGGGTAAGCGCAAATATTCGGACCGCAACAACCTTGCCTGCCGGCGGCGACAGCGGTGAGGAGCGTTTTCGGGCTGCGATGAAAAAAACGCTCGATACGAAACCTGCGTACGACGCTTACGATGAAGGGCGCAAGGCGCTTGGCGAGAAAAATGACGAATTGGCGCTGCAAAAAGCAGATGAGGCGATCGAGCTGAACCCTGATGAAGCGCATTTTTACGGCCTACGTGGAGACGCGCGTTATGTCGACGAAAAATATGACATGGCCGTGAGTAACTACGATATCGCCATCAGGCGTCGCGGGGACTTTTTCCAGTATTACCTGCAACGCGGCCTTGCGAAAGACAAGCTCGGTATTGACGACGGCGCGCGGACCGATCTCGAAAAGAGTAACGAATTATTTCCGACGGCGATCGCGACATCCGCCCTTGGGGACATAGCCTCGAAACAGGGAGACAAGGCGAAGGCCATCGGATACTACACGACCGTAGCCGGCGGCCAGGGTGAATCCGCGCTCAGCGCGCGCAATAAACTGGTCAGGCTGGACCTCGAGGACAACCCTGGAAAATATATCCAGTTCGGATGCTACGCCGACAGCAACAGCAACCTGATCGTCGCCATCGCCAATGCGACGACAGTCGCGATCAGGGATGTGCGATTTGTATTGCAGTATCGGGACTCAAGCGGCGTGCTGCGAAATCGAGAGGAATCGGTTCGCGGTCCGATAGCGGCAGGACAACGCAGCGACCGCAATACGGGAATTGGGCCGTATGTGACGGGCGCCGGATGCCCGGTACAAATTACCGCAGCGAGAATTGCGAACTAACAGAAGCAAAAAAAGGGGTCAGACCCCTTTTTTTGACCCCTTTTTTCCTGGCAGTTCACCGGCGCGACAGGATCTCTTCCATCTCGTCCATGATGGCGTCCATTTTCGCAGCGACAGCACGGTAGGGTCCTGGCGTCGCCATATCGACGCCAGCGTTTTTCAGCAATTCGTACGGGTAATCTGACCCACCTGCCTTCAACAGGTTTTTGTAGTTATCAACAGCCGGCTTGCCCTGTTCAACGATGCTGGCGTAAAGCGCGGTGCCGGCAGTCTGAGAGGTTGCGTACTGGTACACGTACATGTTGCGGTAAAAGTGCGGGATGAACATCCACTCATTCGTGTACAGCTCGTCAATAATTACGACGCCCTCGTCGTGTCCGTGGTAGCGCTTCAGCAGCTCACCGTATAATTCCGTCATGCGTTGGCCGGAAAGCGCCTCCCCTCTCTCGGCCGCCTCGTAAAGCGAGAGCTCGAATTCCGCGAACATCGTCTGACGAAAAAATGTACCGCGCATTCCTTCCAGCGCGCTGCCGAGATAATAGAGACGCTCGTTATCGGACTCGGCGTTCCTGACCATGTAATCCTGCAGGATCAACTCCAGGGACGTCGACGGAATTTCAGCGATGAAGGTCGAATAAAATGAGGTATCGAAAGGCTGGTTCTCTTTCGAATAGAGCGTGTGTATTGCATGACCCCATTCGTGCGCTAACGTCGATAAACCCTCATAGTCATCATTGTGATTCAGCAGCAGGTAGGGATGCACATCGTACGCACCGGGGCTCATGTACGCGCCCGACCGCTTGCCGCGTTGCGGATAGACATGCATCCAGCGCTGGTTCATGGCTTCCCGCTGCATATCGACCCAGTCAGCGCCGAGTACGGCCATCGCTTCAAGCGTAATTCGCTTGCTCGTTTCTATATCGAATTTTTTGTCCAACGATACCAGCGGCGGATAGATGTCGTAATAACGCATCTGCTCGATACCGAGCATCTTCGCGCGAAGTTTGAAATAACGATGCAGGGTCGGCAGCGCCGCGTTTACTTCGGTGACGAGCGTTCGGAAAATTGCTTCAGGCAAATTGTCCTGGAACAACTCACGTTGCAAGACGGAATCGTAATTACGTGCTTTGGCCAGCGCAGTTTGTGTTTGTATATGCGAATTGAGCACAGCGCCCACGCTGTTCCGGTACTCAAGCCACTTACCCCAGAACGCGTCAAAGACCATCTTGCGGTCGTCCCGATTATCGCTGCTGCGAAACCGGCTATAACCCTGCGAGTCAACAACGCCCTCATCGCCATTCGAAAGCGTGACGGTTGGCCATGGAATATCGGAATTCGACATCATGCTGTAAGTGGTGCTGGGAGATCCGAATGCCTGCGAGAAATAAGAGAGCGTTTCCTCCGCTTCGTCGCTAAGCGTATGTGGCGCATTTCTGAGACTGTCCTCCAGGCCAAAAGCGAATCGCTCCAGGCGTTCGTCTTCCCTGATATAGGACGCAATCACCTCTTCACCAACGCGAAGCACCTCAGGCTGCAGCCATGCGGTTGCTTCTCCGAGTCGCGCGTGCATTACGTCGCTGAGTTGCTCGCGCTCCTGGGTGTCATTAACCCGAACGTTTTCGTCAGCATTCAGGCTGGCGTACGTGGAGACCCTTGCAGCTTCGCGCGACGTATCGGAAATCAGCAGCAACGCCTCATACAGGCTGTTGGCACTGTCGCCCAGCGTGCCGCGATGTGCCTCGATCTCCTCGAAACGCGCCATTACGTCAACGCGGGCTTTTTCCCACGCCTCGACCGACGGATACAACTCTGTCAGGTCCCACGTGTATTTTTCATCAACGGGCCCCGCTTCGTCCTGCGCAGCAGCCATTCCAGCGAAAATGAAAAAGAATGCGGCCAGGGCCACTTTGCCAATAGAAGTCATTCGGAATTCCCCATCTCGATTTATTTCCCGGTTTTGAACAGAAACCGTGCAGACAGTTCAACTGGCGGAGGAGTTTAGCAGACCAATATCGTGTAAATTCAGCGAATGTCATCTGCTGCACGAATTCGCGGAATACGGCTACTGGTACGAATCGCCATCAGTGGTTTGTCTCTCGCCATTTTCGCCATGCACATCGCGGGTAAGCCGCGTTTCGAAATTGTCGATCGTGTTGAGAATTATCTTTACGACGTTCGCATTCGCCTGACCATGCCCGGCACATTGGACGACCGTATCGTCATTGTCGATATCGACGAGGCCAGCCAGGTGGAACTCGGCCAGTGGCCCTGGCCTCGGGATACGCTGGCGAGAATTGTCGATAACCTCTTCGATCATTACGAAATCAAGGTACTGGGTTTCGACGCGCTGTTCGCGGAAGCGGAAGAAACCTCGGCGGAGCGATTGATCGAATCGCTGGCGGCGAGCGAGATTGGTTCGCAGCCCGAGGTGCAGGCGACACTTGCGGAGCTACGTGAATCGCTTAACAGCAATATCCGTTTTGCGGAATCGTTCATTGCGCGCGATGTCGTTACAGGATTTGTGTTCAAGGATTCCTTAAGCGACAACGAACCCGAGACGACCGGCACTTTGCCTTTGCCGATCATTCGTGAAGCCGAGCTTGCCGGTGTCACCGTGCCGTTCGTGCAGGCACGCGGATACGCTGGCACGCTGAAAGACCTGCAGGAAAACGCCAGTGCCGGCGGTTTCTTTGATTCGCCATTAATCGATTCGGATGGCGTATTTCGCAGGGCCCCGCTGGTACAGCAATACCGGGGCGATCTCTATCCATCACTGGCCCTGGCAGTTACCCACGCCGCACTGGGGTCACCTGCTGTCGGGCTCGAATTTGCGTCTAACCGGGCGGATCAGCGAAGTGGTATCGATCTCGAGTCTTTTCGACTGGGGGACAGGTCGATTCCCGTCAATGAACAGGTGGCAGTATATATTCCGTTTCGCGGACCGCAGGGCAGCTTTCCGTTTGTTCCGGCGAAAGACGTATTCGATTCAAGTGCGCCGATCGACTCCCTGAATGGCAAGATCGTGCTCCTGGGCGCAAGCGCCGCAGGTCTTCTCGACCTGCGATCGACGCCGGTCGGTCAGCGTTATATTGGTGTCGAGGCGCACGCAAACCTGATCGCGGGACTTCTTGATGGTGCGATCCGGCAGCAGCCGTCCTATTCGGATGGTCTCGAGTTGTTTCTCCTGGTTGTAATCGGCCTCCTGACGGTGCTGGTGTTGCCGCGACTGGCACCGATTACCGCGCTGGCATTTGTGCTGGGCATCCTGTTCACATCGATGGCATTGAATCTCTGGATGTGGACGTCACTGAACCTCGTCATCCCCGTGGCATCACTGCTTGGTTACACGCTGATCGCCGCGCTCCTGCAGATTAACTATGGGTTCTTTATTGAATCGAGAAACAAGCGTCACTTGTCCCGAATTTTCGGCCAGTACATTCCACCTTCTTTGGTCGAGGAAATGGATGAGAGTGGCGAAGAGATATCCCTTGAGGGTGAGAGTCGCCAAATGTCCGTTTTGTTTTCCGACGTGCGCGGTTTCACGACAATTTCGGAGAGTCTCGATGCGCGTGAGTTGACGCATTTGATGAACGAGTTCCTGACACCCATCACGCGAGTTATTCAAAATCATCGCGGCACGATTGATAAATATATGGGCGACGCGGTAATGGCATTCTGGGGCGCTCCGCTCAACGATGAACAGCATGCGCGCCACGCGGTCGAGGCGGGGTTGAAGATGATCGAGGCAGTTGCGGATCTCAAGGGTATTTTCGAGAAAAATGGCTGGCCACCAATCGCTGTCGGGGTAGGCGTTGCAAGCGGCGAGATGAACGTCGGCAACATGGGATCGGAATTTCGTATTGCCTATACGGTTATGGGCGACGTAGTGAATCTCGGTTCCCGAATCGAGGGCCTGACGAAGCAATACGGAGTGAACATGATTGTCAGCGCTGGCACGAAAGTG
>JAQCAD010000038.1 GCA_027621915.1 Pseudomonadota bacterium | reverse complement strand
CGCTGGCATGAGCGTCTTCAGCTCGCAATCCCCCGAGAACACAACCAACGAATGAATGAATCGCCCCGGGTATTCCGGAGACTCGTTAGTTTGAGTCAGGCCGCCATGGCCGACTCTTGCAGTTGCTGATAGTACTCGATTTCTTTTTCTCTCGGTGGCACGTTGCCGATCGGTTCAAATAGGCGGCGGTTATTGAACCAGTCCACCCACTTTAATGTCGCGAACTCGACCTCTTCGATGTTTCGCCAAGGACCCTGCTGACGAATCACTTCAGTCTTGTACAATCCATTGATGGTCTCGGCCAGCGCATTGTCGTATGAGTCGCCGACACTGCCAACGGAGGGTTCAATGCCGGCCTCTTGCAATCGTTCAGCGTAACGAATCGACAGGTACTGGACACCGCGATCGCTATGGTGAATCAGTTCCTCGGTGTCGCTTTTCTGACGGTCGTACAGCGCCTGTTCCAGCGCATCCAATGCCAGGCCGGTTCGTAGCGAACCGGATACGCGCCAACCGACAATACGGCGGGCAAAGGCGTCGATCACGAAGGCCACATAGACAAAGCCGCGCCAGGTCGCCACGTAGGTCAGATCAGCCACCCACAGGGCGTTGGGCCTGACCACGTTGAATTGCCGCTTAACACGATCCAGCGGGCGATCCAACAGCTCATCAGGTACGGTTGTTTTGACCTTGCGGCCGCGCACCACGCCGCGTAGACCCAAGTCTCGCATCAAGCGAGCTACCGTGCAGCGCGCCACCTCGAAGCCTTCTCGCTTGAGCTGACGCCATACTTTGCGGACGCCATAAACGCGAAAGTTATCGTTCCAGACGCGTTGAATCTCTGGCTTCAACTCAGCATCACGTCTCGCCCGAGCCGAGCGGCGATCCGGGTCGCGATGCAGTGTTCTGTGCGCGTAGTACGTTGACGGGGCAATCGGCAATACCGCGCAGATCGGCTCGACCCCAAAACGATCTTTATGATCGTCAATGTACGTCACCATCACTTTAGTCGGCGGTCGAGCTCCGCCTGGGCGAAAAACGCTGAGGCCGTTCGCAAAATATCATTGGCACGGCGCAGTTCTCTATTCTCGCGTTCCAGGCGCTTGAGCCGTTCACGGTCGTCCGTCGTCATGCCCGAACGCTGACCTTGATCCGTCTCAGCCCGACGCACCCATTTGCGCAAGGTCTCCGCCGTGCATCCAATCTTGCTCGCAATCGACGTGAGCGCGGCCCACTGTGACGCGTACTCCCCCTGGTGTTCAAGCACCATCCGGACAGCCCGCTCTCGGACTTCCGGCGCATATCTCGTTGACTTGTTCATAACTCCATCCTCTCAAGAAATGGAGTCTCCGGTAAACCCGGGGCGGTTCACTGCGCCACGAGCGCCCATCGGTCCTGTGCCATCCGCCCGCTCACCCGTTCCGTTTGACTGGATCGCGGTCCTGCTCCGCCACTTCGCATTCGCTTTTCGTTGTCTGCCCCTCGCCAAAGCCCGTAACGAACTGGCGCCATCGCGCCCGACCGCATGATTAGGAACGGATGAGGGTACGGAATTGTTTCCAGGCCGTGCGTCGTGATCGACGCGCATCATCCTGAACGGATGATTGAGCCTCGATAAGTGTTTGGTGCAGGCATTGCCTGACGCCGCTTGTGAAACCAAGTCGGAGAACGACGCGAATGCTTCAAGCACGGCGAAACCAAGATCGCCGCCAATACGCTATTGCCTATTGACAACGGGAGGCCTCATAAGTGTTAGGCGACATCGCTCGACCTGAAGCCTGCAAGGCTGCTCAGCTGCCCAGATTTGTAAAGATACCGACCGCGAGTTCTGCCCACGCGTAAAGAAGCGCAGCCGCGACGACGGTGCCGAGAGCCACCCAATACCTTTGAGGTACGTTCCTCGCAGCCAGTACAAACACCGTACCCGCACCGAAGACAAGGAGACCCATGGCAATGAAGTCCATGACGCCCCAGTGCACCGCATTTGTGAACTGCATTGCCCCAAAGGGCACCAGCAAGATCACACAAGTCGCCAGAGCAATCCAGGCGAACACGTTGTTCCGCATGATGAGATTGTTGAATGTCGTGTTCATTGAGTCCTCCTCTTGTCGCCTAACCCTTGAGCTCACCCGCGCCAGCATCTGGCGCGGCGATTGCGAATGCAAGCGCCGTGACAGATGCGTCCGGCGGCGGGTGCAGCGACTTGTTATACGGCTCTTTCACGCAAGCTTGCTTGATACCAATCGATTAATGCTGACTCCGGATTCTGCAGCTTGAATCGCGAGCATTCGATGTACTTCCGGCGGGATACGTACCATGAACTTGCCGCTGAATGGACGCGTTGATATCGGTTCCGGAACCGGATCTTTGCTGCGCTTGAGATCCGCAACCACTTCCTTCACAAGTTTCCGAATACCCTGCAGGGATTTTTCAGGCGACGCTTCGAGCCAGCTTAAGCTTGGAAACTCCGCGCACAGACCAACGTACTCCTGATCTTCGTCAGACCAGGTAACACGGTATGTAAATCTATCAACTTCCTTAGCCATTTCTCATCTCTAAACGTTCGATTGCCAAGAGGACCTGACGAACCTGATACGCCTTCGACTCGCCCTTGTGACTTTGAATGTTGACTCGGGGATCTCCGGACCACGGCGTACGATAGACCCTGTGGCTGGTACCCCGCTTCCGGGGTTCCCCAAAAAAGTGGTCACAAACCTTGCACAAGTCTTTGAAGCGTACCCCTTTCGGGTTTCGCCTCATATTGGCCAGAATGTCCTCAACGGATGCCACCCGGGAATGGTATCACTATTGATACTTAAGTCAAGGTGCGAACTCAGGCATCCAGGAAAGGCTTCGGAGGCGCATAACGTTCACGATGACGCGCACCATGCGACGCGCGTAGCGCGGAGCGAATGGTGTCGCTGTCCATCGCGTAGTTAGACGGCTGTGGGAGCGTATTAGGCGGCATGTGGCCTATCGCGGAGGCTCATTAAACAAAGCCACCATAAACTTAGGTATTCCGCCCCAGTCGACTAGCAATGGCACCCAGGCCCAATGCCAGCTCCCAGGGAACGGGAGCAGGGCGACCCCTGCAGCAGCTAGGATGCCCCCGAAGATGGGTGCCACGGAAGAGGCCTCCTGTCCGCGAACTACCGCGAGCCAGAAGATCATCGCGTTGAAAGCAATCATGGCGCCGCCAATGATCAGCAGCGTCGCGGCGAGCGTGGGTCGGGGCCAGGACACGAGGATCGCGAGCCAAGCAATGCCAGATATCAGTCTAAGCCAATCCGATCTGGAAAAACCTTCGTCCGCCATAGAGCCGTCTAACGCCGCTGTTCAACGGCGAAGTTGTTGTGGCGCAGCTTTTGCGCCTTTTTAAAAAGGTGTGACACGGCAACTTTGTCCGTTTGGAACGCCTTGTTATGAGTGAACAAGCTGCAATTTCTCCGGATCGAATCCGAACCGCTGGCACAAACCACTCTGGAATTTGGAGTTTATTGTATTAAACAGAAACCGGTGGGGCTTATGCACATCCAGCCATATGAATAAATGGATTTTCTCAATATCCTTTTTCACGCGACCCTCAGAATAATTCTTATAAATTGGAAATACGCTGCCGTCTTCGGAAAAGAAATTGCCGGTGGTTACCGCCAAAAGATCCAAGAAGCTTGAGTTCGTGTCTTGGTTATAGAAGGCAAGCACATTGGGGAGCGCTTCCATAGGATTTACAGCATCGAACTGCTTCCTTGCCTTGTGGATATGAGCGGTGAGGCGATTAAAGATCGGATCGTTTCTCAAGCCGCCAACAATCTCTCCTGGAATCGCATTATCCAGGTGGTCGTCGAGCCAAGTATCTTCCTCCGGGCTTTTCACTTCGCAGTAAAGCTCCAAATCGTTTCCACTAAAAACCAGAAAGTCTGGGGTCTTGCCGGCGGCCATTTCAGTAGCCGTGAATCGTTCAGGTCGGAGCTGGTACGTCTCCAGAAATTCTTTGACCTTATCCTCGGGCGACACGATGCTCTCCTTCACTCATAACGCCCGCTTAAAAGGCGCGCGCATTTTGCGCGTCCTTTTTAAAGCGATTGTTATGCCTATTCATTTTCATTTAATGGTGAATGTTCAGAAAAAACAACTTCACTATTGCTGTTTGGCATATTGCCAAAGAATTTGTCACCTCTTTCAATAAAGCCTTCAACATTGCCCTCATAGACTTCATTTAAAACGTGTTTGCAGTTTTCTCTAGTAA
Source organism: Pseudomonadota bacterium (assembly GCA_027621915.1). Taxonomy (GTDB): domain Bacteria; phylum Pseudomonadota; class Gammaproteobacteria; order Steroidobacterales; family Woeseiaceae; genus SZUA-117. The sequence continues at coordinate 27,855 of JAQCAD010000038.1, read as the reverse complement.
TTGAATCCATTGCGGCTTGATCCCATGTACGTTTACACTCCCAGCTTTTTATAAGCTTTAATGTTGGCGCAGACGTTCTGTGCTCACTTAGTCTCTGCTCAAGATTGTCTGTGTATCCGATTTTCATTCTGTCTGGTAGTGCTTCAGGAACCAATTGAATTAAATAAAAATAACCATACCTTTGAACAGAAAGGCCACTTTCACTAGGCACAAACTCATAGTTTTGCTTTTGATCGAAAAATGCTTTTAATTGGTCAGCGTCGCCTCTGGACAAACAGTTAACTAAAGCACCTTTACTTTTTGGCGTTTTTCTCCGTGTAATTTCCAGATCTAATTTCTTTGCGTTCCTACGCACAGTATCGATTCCGATACCATTTTCTTCTGCAATTTCTTGGAATGTTATGTAATTTTCCATAATCTCGATCTTTTGTGGGCATAACGCTTGAGCTCAGCGGCGCCAGGCAGCTGGCGCGCTTGTTGCCCGCAAAAGTAGAAACCACTGCAAGAAGCGCGACTGATGCCGTCCGGCGACCGCTGCAGCGATTTGTTATACGCCATTGTACAGGTCATTCATCCTTTCTCGACTTCGCGCTTGGGCGTCTTTTACTTCTTCCATTGTTAATCGTTGCATATAGGGATTTTCCTGAGCTGCCACATAGGAGTTGAACCACTCTAGTGCTAGGGCATCCGCTTCGTTTTCCTGAGCTTATATTGTCGGATTCTGACAATGAATCGAATTTCGGCGATTGGTGACGCTTTATGGCATGGACAGTCTCGTGAAGAATTACGAAAACAAAGTACCGAACGTCGGGATCCCCGAGGCTCACACCCTTTTTGGGCAATATCCTTTCTGAGACCAGTATTACTTCGCGCTCCTCGCAATACTTTCGAGCCAGACGGCATCCATCGCGGTCGGCAGTCGAAACGTAGACTAGACGCTCCTTGTACTCGTCGAGAATATTTGGTGGCACGTGTTCGAGCGCGATTTCAACCCAACGATTGTATCGATCACCGCAATCAAGCATATCGCTGAAATAGCTACCTTCAGAGCGCCACGATCGATAAAGGTCACTCGATACGGTCATGATGGCGTATAACAGTTCATAGACCGCGTTCCGCGATATTGAATCAACGGGAGCGCGTAATAAGTACGAATCTGTAACATAGACAAAGTATGTAAAACTGCTTTGAAGTCAGTACCTTACTGCATTTCTACCGAGTTTGCCATGTAATATCGTTGCCGCTTCTTTTGCCGCTGCGTTACTGTCCTCGCATTATGAAGCAGGCATTACCGAGCGCTGTTTTGTCATCCGGAAATCGTACCCCGAGACTGCACGATCAGTTTCAAGCCGTGATCCGCCTGCGGCGTTACAGCATCCGCACTGAGAAATCGTACTGGTATTGGATCCGTTACTTCATCCGCTTCCACGGTCTGTGCCATCCGTCGACGATGGGGCCTGAAGAGGTGCGCGCGTTCCTGAGCTGGCTCGCGGTCCGGCGCAATGTCGCGGCCGCCACCCAGAACCAGGCCCTTAACGCGCTGGTGTTTCTCTACGACAAGGTCTTGCAGCAACCGCTTGGCAACATCGGTGAAACCGTGCGCGCGAAACGGCCGCCCCGGTTGCCGGTTGTCCTGACGCACGAGGAGGCACTGGCCATCATCGCGGAATTGGAAATGCCCTACCGGCTGCTGGCCTCGCTGATGTACGGCGCCGGACTGCGAGTGGTCGAGTCGGTCCGCCTGCGGGTCAAGGATGTCGATTTTTCGCGGCGTGTCATCACGGTCCGGAACGGCAAGGGTGGCAAGGACCGCACGACACTCCTGCCACAGAGCCTCGACGAGGTGCTTCGCAATCAGGTTGCGGCCATCCGCAATATGCACCGGGCAGAAACCGCCGGGAATCGGATCCCGGTGACACTCCCCTTTGCACTCGCACGGAAGTATCCGGACGCGGCCTGTTCGCTGCCATGGCAATGGTTGTTTCCATCGAACGGCCTGTGCCGCGATGACCGTGGCATGGTCGTGCGCCATCACCTCCACACGAGCAGTGTTCAAAAAGCGGTCAAAATTGCGGTAAGGCGCGCAAAGATCGAGAAGCCGGCAGGTTGTCATACTTTCCGGCACACGTTCGCGACCGAATTATTGCACCGTGGCAGCGACATCCGCACCGTTCAGGAACTGCTCGGTCACAAGGATTTGCGAACCACGCAAATCTACACGCACGTCCTTGGACAGGGATTCGCCGGTGTACGCAGCCCGTTAGGCTGAGCCCTCAATCTGTTGCTGCGGCCCTGGTGCACGACCGGCTGCATTTGAGCGTCTCAGCTGACCTTCAAATAACCAGGCAACAGCAACGACACTGCCGCAATCGTTGTCAGAACGGTCGGAGCGACCGTGATGGGCGCCGCAGGATTGGCGCTCGAAGATACGGACGCTTGAATTGAGACTCCAGGCTGATTCGATCAATCTCGGCAACGCGAGGCCGATTGCGCTCTCGACTTACAAGACTCCCCGGTGCGACTCTGGTGCGACACGCCGATACAGCGAATTCATGCGCGATTGACCCGGAGCCGCTGATTCGATTGTTCCCGTCCGATCCATCGTCGGCGCGACTTTAATACTGTTTTTCATTAAGTTGCACTTTCCAACTACGTTAGATTCAAGTTTATCCAGAAGGCGATATCGACCGGTTGGCGGCCTGTTGCGGACGGAATTGCACTATTTGGTATACCGGATTTCGCTCAGTATGCGCCGCGTAGGCGCGACGAGGAACGAGGCCGACGTGACGAAATGGCCAAACGTGTATCTGACCTCGCTCCTGCAAAAATCATTGGCGACGAAGGGGGAGCATCTGATAAAGAAGATTACCGCGATCATCAGACCGCTCAGGATCCCGTATGGTCGATTATCGAACTGAACCGGCGCTACAAAATCGACCATTCAATACCGGACACTTTCGAATGCGACTAAACTCCCGCTCGATAAAACCATTCATTGAGGAATGCAACTCTTGAATCACGGCGCCACCGACGGGACAGACAGCGAGACTGACGCGACAACTGGCGACATTGACATTCCCGGCGCCGTGATCCCGGTGGCGCGCGCTAACGATGCGCGGGGAGACATGAATGCCTTTGCGGAGCTCCTTCCCTATCTTCGCCCGTACGCCGGCCGAATCTCGCTTGCGCTGTTCCTGATCCTTTTGGCAAAACTTGCGAATCTCTTGGTGCCGCTCGCGTTGAAGCGCATCGTCGACCGGCTCAATATCGAGCCCACCCTGCTGATCCTGCCATTGGCGATGCTGGTCGCTTATGGCGCAGCGCGCATCAGCGTTACGCTGTTCACGGAATTGCGGCAGGTCGTTTTCGCCCGCGTCATGGCAAGAGCCTCACGCGAGATCACGTTGAAAGTGTTTCGGCACCTGCACGGCTTAAGCCTCAGGTTTCACCTTGGCCGTCGTACCGGTGGCATCGCCCGAGATGTTGAGCGTGGCGGCAGTGCGGTGTCCGACCTGCTCGACTGGTCACTGTATACAATCATTCCGACAGTAATCGAAGTGACGCTGGTTACCGCAGTACTCGTGTGGGCCTATGACTGGGGCTTTGCATTCATCACGCTCGGCACGCTGATCGCCTACATGCTCTGGACGTTTTCCGTCACCGAATGGCGTACGCGTTTCTACCGCGCCGCGGTCGAGGCCGACACTCGCGCCAATGAACGGGCGGTGGACTCGTTGCTGAACTATGAAACGGTCAAGTATTTTAACAACGAAGCCCATGAGGCGACCCGTTACGATGAAAACCTGAAGCACCTCGAGGATGCACGAGTCAAGGCGCAGACATCGCTTGCAGCCTTGAACCTCGGTCAGACGATTGTCGTATCCATCGGCGTTACGGCCATGATGTGGCGCGCCGCAGCCGGCGTCGTTTCCGGACAATTGACAATCGGCGACCTGGTGCTGGTCAATGCATACCTGCTGCAATTGTCGGCGCCGTTGTTCCTGCTCGGCATGGTGTATCGCGAAGTGAAGCAGGCGCTGACGAATATGGAGCGCCTCTTCAGCCTGCTCGACCAGCGCAGGGACGTCAATGACCGACCCGATGCGGTTCCACTTAAAGCCACACATCCTGAAGTGCGTTTTGAAAGTGTACGGTTCGGTTATGACGAACGACGCCAGATCCTGGACGACGTCGACTTCGAAATTCCGCCGGGCGGAACAATCGCCGTTGTCGGTCACTCGGGCTCCGGCAAATCGACACTCACCCGCCTTCTGTATCGCTTTTACGATGTCGACGCTGGAAAAATCCTGATCGACGGTCGGGACATTCGGGATTACACGCAAGCAACACTGCGCGCGGCGATCGCGATCGTGCCGCAGGATACGGTGCTATTCAACGACACGATTTTCTACAACATCCGTTATGGCCGCACCGACGCGAGTCGCGAAGAAGTCGAGGCTGCCGCGCGTGCCGCGCACATCCACGACTTCATCCTGCGCATGCCCGATGGTTATGAAACGGAGGTTGGGGAGCGCGGCCTGAAACTGTCGGGCGGCGAGAAACAACGCGTCGCAATCGCACGTGCATTATTAAAAAACCCGGCCATACTGATATTCGACGAAGCAACCTCCGCACTCGATTCGCAATCGGAGAAATCCATCCAGGCTGAACTTGACCGCATTCAGGTCGGACGCACAACACTTGTGATTGCGCATCGCCTTTCGACCGTCATGGGCGCCGGGCAAATCCTGGTGATGGACAACGGCAGGATCGTCGAGCGCGGCACCCACGCAGAATTGCTGGCCGCGGACCGGCATTACGCCCACATGTGGCAGCTGCAGCAGCAGCAAAGGGAGCTGGAGACTGTGCGTTGAATTCAGTATCGAAGGGAATCTTGCTGGCGCTGTGATGGGGCGAAACCCGATTCCGGCCCCGGACAAACTGTGCGATGACCAAGCAGGGCTTTTGGCCGATTCAACGTGTAGGATCTGACGGCGATGAGAGTGACAACACTGAAAAGAGATTTGACGCCCCGTGCTTGATGTTGCTGGCGTATCCCTCACGGTTGACGGCGCAGAGCACTTCGATCACAGATTTGCTGCCGGGGAAATCACCGTCGTACTGGGAGCGAATCACGCCGGAAAAACTGATCTGTGTCGACTAATTGCAGGCCTGCACACCTGTGCCCGCGGAGAGATTCGTCTTGATGACTCGGACTTGGACGGTCTGAAACCACAACAAAGGTCGGTCAGCCTGGTGTACCAGGCATTCGTTAATTATCCGAACCTGACGGTCGCTGAAAATATCGCCTCACCCTTGCGTGCCAGGCGGATGACCGCCGCCGCCCGGCGCAATCGGGTGAACCAGTTAGCCACTATGCTGCAGATAGCCGACCTTCTGGAACGGTATCCGCATGAGCTATCCGGTGGTCAACAACAACGACTGGCGATCGCCCGCGCGCTGGCCAAAGACGCCCGCGCCCTGCTGCTCGACGAACCCCTGGTGAATCTCGACTTCAAGTTGCGCGAAGCTCTGGAATACGAGTTGCGCGACCTGTTGCGATCGACCGATACGGTTGTCATCTATACGAGCAGTGATCCGCGGGATGCCTTTGCGCTGGGTGACCAGGTTTTGCTTCTGGAGGGCGGTCGAAAAGTTCAGGCTGGAACGCCGATCGAAGTGTATCGCCGCCCAATTAACTTTGTCGCCATGGAGTTGTTGGCAGAACCCTGCATCAATCGATTCACGCGAGCAGGTAAAACGTGCGCATTGCGCCCGGAGCATGTGACCGTGGGTGGGGACGTCGACGCCGCCAATATGATTCGTTTCGACATGAGCGTGACGGCCTGTGAGACCAACGGCGATGATTCATTTATCCATGGTCGCGTGGATGAATGTGATTGGGTGGTCCGCAGTTATGGCATGCAGGAGGTGCGTGCGGGTTCCCTGCTTAGCCTTTACGCACGTACCGCCGACGTCGTGAGTTTCTGAAATGGCGCGAATTACCCTCGAGAATATTGGATTCCATTATCCCGGTGCGGTGCAGGACACTCTGAGCGGGCTGAATCTGGAAATAGCCAACGGGGAAGCGCATGCCTTGCTGGGCGCGAGCGGTGCCGGTAAAACAACGCTGCTAAACCTGCTGTCCGGCCTGTTATCACCAACCGCAGGGAAATTGTTGTTCGATGGACAGGATGTTTCTCAATTAGCCGGTCATGCCCGGAATGTTGCGCAGGTCTTTCAGTTTCCTGTTCTCTACGAATCGCTCAGCGTGGCAGAAAATCTTGCCTTCCCGCTCAAAAGCAGAGGTGTTGCTGCGTCACAAATTGCAGAGCGTGTCGATTACATTTGCGATGAACTGGCGATCTCTCCGTTGCGCGAGCATAAACCCGGCGCTTTGTCGTTATTTGAAAAACAACTGGTGGCCGTGGGCAAGGCGCTGGTCCGGGCGGATTTGTCTTTGGTGTTGCTTGACGAACCACTGACCGCCGTTGAGCCGCGGATAAAATGGCGGTTGCGACAAACGCTGCGAAAAGTACAGGAAGATTTAGGCGTAACGATGATCTACGTCACGCACGATCAAACCGAGGCACTGACATTTGCAGATCGCGTTTCCGTTCTGACCGCAGGCGGCATATTGCAAACGGGCACACCCGCTGAGATCTATGAAACACCTGGTCACGAATTTGTCGGTCACTTTGTGGGCAGCCCCGGCATGAACTTCGTGCCGAATTCAGCACTTAACGTATCCATGGGCGAACGCCTGGGTTTTCGTCCGGAATGGGCCGTAATCGACGAGAGCGGACCGGTACAAGGTGTAGTGACACGAACCCGCGTTCAGAGAACTCACGACAGTATTCCATACGGCTTGGTGACGCTGGCTACTCTGCACGGCGAACTGTCTGTGCGCGGTGCGACTGACATCGAGGTTGGCACGAACACCGCGCTTCGCGTGCATCGCTACGTCGCTTTTGCTGACCAACAAAAAGTAGGCGAAGGTGAGCTCGTTTAAGCCGCACAATAACCGTGCCTGGCTCGGTGTGCTGCCGGTCGTATTGATTGTCGCCTTTAGCGCGGTTATTCCATTGATGACTGTAGTCAATTATTCGGTTCAGGACATTTTGGATCTGAACACGCGGTTTTTTGTTGGCTTTGAGTGGTACCGCGAAACATTGAACGATCCGCGCTTCCTGGCTGCGTTCTTGCGGCAGGTGGTTTTCAGCCTGACGGTGCTGATGATTGAAATTCCGTTGGGCATTGCCGTTGCCAAAAGCATTCCGAAAACCGGCAGACTCACACCTTTCATACTCATCCTGCTTGCCCTGCCACTGCTCATCCCCTGGAATGTCGTGGCAACCATCTGGCAGATCTTCGCGCGTCCGGACATTGGCTTGTTGGGTGTCGGGGTAAACGCGTTGGGTATTTCATATAACTACACCGCCGAACCGCTGCATGCGTGGCTGACGCTGGTCGCGATGGACGTGTGGCACTGGACCTCACTGGTCGTATTGCTGACCTTTGCCGGCCTGACGTCGATCCCGCTGCCGTTCTACCAGGCTGCCGAACTTGACGGCGCAAACAGGTGGCAACTGTTCACGCTGGTGGAGCTGCCGCGTCTGCGAGGTGTGCTGATCATCGCCGTCTTGCTGCGTTTGATGGACAGCTTCATGATCTATACCGAACCTTTTGTCCTCACCGGCGGTGGGCCGGGGAACGCCACCACGTTTCTCAGCCAGCATCTGGCAACGATGGCGGTCGGGCAGTTTGATCTCGGGCCGGCGGCAGCCTTCTCCGTGATCTACTTTTTGTTTATCTTGTTGTTCTGCTGGTTATTTTATACGACGGTGGTGAAGCGCGATGAATCGTAGCTCAAGCCGCTGGGTACTGGCCACCTACGTCGTATATCTGCTTCTGCCGCTTTATTGGTTGCTATCGATGGCCGTTAGCAGCAACGCCGACATCGCAGGTGACTTCTCGGTACTGCCCCGCTCACCCACTTTGGCTAATTTTGCGGAAATATTTTCCAACCCGGTTTGGTACCAGGCATTTGGCAACTCGCTGACCTATGTGGCTATCAATTCGATTATTTCCCTCACCGTCGCGATTCCGGCTGCGTACGCGTTCTCCCGCTATCGGTTCCTGGGCGATAAACAGTTGTTTTTCTGGCTGCTGACCAATCGCATGGCGCCGCCTGCCGTTTTTCTGTTGCCCTTCTTTCAGCTTTATTCTGCTATTGGCCTGTTCGATACACCATTCGCCGTTGCGCTCGCGCACTGCCTGTTCACGGTGCCACTATCCGTGTGGATTCTCGAAGGGTTCTTCTCCGGCGTGCCAAGAGAACTGGACGAGATGGCAAAGATCGACGGACACTCCTTTCTCTACTTTTTCTTTCGTGTATTCCTGCCCATCAATCGCGGCGCAATTGGCGTTACGCTGTTTTTTTGCTTCATGTTCAGTTGGGTTGAACTGTTGCTCGCGCGCACGCTCTCAGGATCGACCGCGAAACCAATCGCCGTTGTCATGACGCGCACGGTCAGCGCGTCGGGTATGGATTGGGGCGTGTTGGCTGCTGCCGGCGTTTTGACGGTGTTACCTGGTGCGCTGGTAGTCTGGTTTGTACGCAAACATCTTGCGAAGGGTTTTGCACTGGGGCGTGTGTCATGAAATGCGCGTTTTGAGACGGCAACGATGAACTGGATGGCGTGGACTACCGAGACTGCAATTTTTTTTGCCGGCGTCGGCATCGCCCTGGTGCTGATGACCGTTTGGGAGGTGCTGCAACCTACCGAGTCAGCCCGCGGTTTTTTGCCTATGGCCACCACTCGGGGCGACCGTTTCTTTATCAGCCTGTTGAGTGCTGCATTCATTCATCTGTTGTGGCTGGGCACCGTTGCGGACGGTCTTGTTATCGCCTCCGCCCTTTCCGTGATTTGGGCGGCACTACTTATGCGATGGGGATAAGGTCTCTATACTGTGCGAGGATAGAAAAATTCAGGAGTCGATGTGAAAGCGTGGCGAACCCTATTATTGGCGGTGTTGTTGTCCGGCTGTTCGGACCAGGACGGTCAGCAAGAACAGGCAAGTAACGTTGACTATGCGGCCAACGCGGCGCGTTGGGTTAACGAGGAATTTCAGCCTTCAACTTTAAGCGAAGCGGAACAGCTCGCGGAGCTGGCATGGTTCTCTGGAGCCGCAGATGGATTGCGCGGTTTATCCATAAATGTTGTGTCGGAAACACTGACAACCCACGAGTACGAAAGCACGACACTTGCCAAGGCCTTCTTCGACATTACCGGCATTCGAGTCACACACGACCTGATCCAGGAAGGTGATGTGATCGAAAAATTGCAGACCCAGATGCAATCCGGAGAAAACGTTTATGACGGCTACGTCAATGATTCGGATTTGATCGGCACCCATTCAAGGTATGGTTACGTGGTGCCGCTTAGCGATTTCATGAGCGGGGAAGGCGCAGATGTCACCTCACCTACCCTGGACCTCGACGATTTTATCGGCATCAGCTTTACCACCGGCCCGGACGGCAAGATCTACCAGTTGCCGGACCAGCAGTTCGCCAATCTGTACTGGTTCCGCTATGACTGGTTCAACAGGCCGGAGCTTCAGGATCAGTTCGAGGCGATATACGGTTATCCCCTCGGCGTGCCGGTCAATTGGTCTGCCTATGAAGACATTGCCGAGTTTTTTACCGAGCACATTAAAGAGATTGATGGCGAGCGCGTGTACGGCCATATGGACTACGGCAAAAAAGACCCTTCCCTCGGCTGGCGTTTCACCGACGCCTGGCTGTCGATGGCCGGAGCAGGCGACGCCGGAATCCCCAATGGATTGCCTGTGGATGAATGGGGCATTCGCGTGGAAAATTGCCGCCCCGTGGGCTCCTCTGTAACACGCGGCGGTGCAACCAACGGCCCGGCGGCTGTGTATGCGTTGCAAAAATATATGGATTGGTTGAAGCGCTTTGCACCACCGGAAGCAGGCGGTATGACCTTTTCAGAGGCGGGGCCGGTACCAGCCCAGGGCCACATTGCCCAACAAATTTTCTGGTACACGACGTTTACCGCGGACATGATCGAGCCAGGGCTGGATGTCGTTAATGCCGATGGAACACCCAAGTGGCGAATGGCGCCATCGCCCCACGGTCCTTACTGGCAGGAAGGCATGAAGCTCGGGTATCAGGATGCGGGTTCCTGGACTTTCCTGAAGAGTACGCCGCTGGAGCGTCGCAAGGCGGCCTGGTTGTATGCGCAGTTCGTCACTTCGAAGACGGTGTCGCTGAAAAAGACCCTGGTCGGTTTGACTCCGATTCGCAATTCCGACATTAACTCTGAAGCCATGTCAGCGATAGCACCCAAGCTGGGCGGACTGGTCGAATTTTATCGCAGTCCGGCGCGCACGCTTTGGACACCGACAGGTACCAACGTGCCGGACTATCCCAAACTCGCCCAGTTGTGGTGGGCCAATGTAGCCAACGCCGTTAGTGGCGAAGTTTCGCCGCAGGCGGCGATGGATTCGTTGGCCGAGCAACAGGACAGAGTGATGGAACGCCTGGCGCAGCATGGGGTCCTGGGCGAGTGCGGACCGCAACTCAACGAACCCCGCGAGGCGGAATACTGGCTGCAACAGCCGGGCTCGCCGAAGCCCAAACTGGCTGATGAAAAACCCCGCGGCGAAACCGTACCCTACGACGAACTCATCCAGACGTGGCAGACCAATCAGCCATAAATACGTTTTGGTTTCAGTGGTCTTTTTGACTCCCAACGTATTTGTATTAAGGCGGGTTGCTTTGCTGATTGAATTGCTGAATGTCGTCCTCTGGCCGATAAAACGCCGTGAGGCACAACCCTGTATGCCGCACGCCCTCTTTCCGTATACTGGCGCTGGATTTGGTTAACAAACGGCGCCGACGCCTGGAGATACGGATTGCCTGTCAATAACAATTCCACCGAACAAAAGACAGTCGTCAACTATGAAATCGGCCAGGACAATGTCCGGTTTCTCGGTCTTGATTTTCATCACGTCGTATTCCCGGTGTCTGCCGCTCTTGTGGTCGCGTTCGTCGCCGGAACGCTCATTTTTCTCGATACTGCTGGCGTTGCTTTTGCGAACCTGAAGGTTTGGATCACCACAAAATTTGACTGGACGTTCATGATCTCAATGAACGTATTCGTGCTTTTTTGCATCTACATCGCGGTCAGCAAGTTAGGGCGAGTGCGGTTGGGTGGGCCGGACGCCAAGCCTCGTTACGGGTACGCGGGCTGGCTTGCCATGCTGTTTGCGGCCGGCGTCGGCATTGGACTGATGTTCTTCGGCGTCCTTGAACCGGTCACGCATTCCCTGCATCCGCCATTGGGCATTGATCCGGAAGATACCGCTGCAGCAACCGCGGCCGGGATGTCGGCAGCGATCGCGCATTGGGGCCTGCACGCTTGGGGTGTCTATGCACTCGTCGGCCTCGCGCTTGCGTTTTTCTGTTTCAACCGTGGCCTGCCGCTCACGATGCGCTCGGCATTTTATCCGCTCTTCGGCAAGGCCGTTTGGGGGCCGTTAGGTCACGTCATTGATGTCACTGCCGTGCTGGCGACGATATTTGGACTGGCGACGTCCCTGGGACTGGGCGCAGAACAAATGGCCGGCGGGCTCAATTACCTGTTTGGTATTTCACCTACCGGAACAACCAAGGTTGTCCTTGTTACCGGAATTATTTCCATCGCGCTGGTCTCCGTCGTTACAGGATTGGACAGGGGCGTAAAACTGCTCAGTGAAATCAACATGGTCCTGGCCGGTGTGTTGGTCCTGTTTGTCATCATTGCGGGGCCAACACTGATTCTCTTAAAAACATTCGTAACAGCAACTGTCGACTACCTCTATTACCTGCCGCGCCTGAGCAACTGGATCGGCCGCGAAGACACCGCTTTCTACCACGACTGGTCGACGTTTTACTGGGCCTGGTGGGTTTCCTGGTCACCGTTTGTCGGCATGTTCATCGCGCGTATCAGTTACGGACGGACTGCACGTGAATTCGTAATCTGGGTTTTGCTCATACCGACCGTTATTGGCATTATCTGGATGTCAACTTTCGGTGGCACAGCATTGCAACAGCTTCTCGTCGATGGTTACCGAGGCGTCGCAGACTCGGCACCGGAGCTCGCGTTGTTCAAGATGCTCGAAGGCCTGCCGTTTACCGAGTTCGTTTCTGCTGCGGGACTGGTCCTCATCGCGATATTTTTTGTCACCTCGGCCGATTCGGGATCACTGGTCGTCGATATGATCACGGCGGGTGGGAAAATGGATGCGCCGGTGCGTCAGAGAGTTTTCTGGTGCGTGCTGGTAGGCCTGGTCGCTATCGTATTGTTGCTCGGCGGCGGGGTGGCCTCACTTCAGGCTCTGGCCATATCGGTTGGCCTGCCGTTTTGCTTCGTGCTCCTGTTAATGTGTGTGAGCCTCTATAAAGGACTGCGGGAAGAAAGCACTTAGCCGCCTGTTCGAAAACCAGGCAACACACTGATTTATTTCAGTTGAAGTTATCCGCTGAAATCGCCAAACTCCTTTGCGCTCAAGAACCTGAGCCTCGATTTACAAGAGGTTTGCTAAATGGCCAGACGATCCGGTGGAAGACAAGCGCGCAAAGCGTTGCGCAGCGCGCCGTTGACTGACGCTGCAAAACCCGTACACGCCGGCGAGCTGGGTGGTCGGTACCGACCGCTTGATGACGTCGGCGTCGCCGCAATTGATGCAAATATTTTCAGAATCCTCGAAGAAGTCGGATTCAATGACGCGACGCCGCATTGCATAGAAGCCTGCACAGCGGTTGGCGCGATACTCGGCAATGACGGTCGATTGCGCATGCCCCGATCGGTCGTCGAAAAGTCTCTGCAACAAACGAATCGCAATCTCGTTCTTCATGGACAGGATCCGGACCACGATCTGGATATCAGCGGGCAACGTGTGCACTTTTCGACAGCGGGCGCTGCGGTGATGATTGCCGATCCGGCCAGTAACAGTTATCGCGAATCCAAAGCACAAGACTTGTACGACATGGCTCGCATTGTAGATACCTGCGAGCATATTCATATGTTCCAGCGCATGTGCGTGTTGCGCGATGTCACCAACAATTACGAGATGGATCTGAACACGACCTATTGCTCCGTCGCCGGAACAAGCAAACATGTCGGTGCAAGCTGGACGCACTACACGCATCTCGAGAAGACATTCGAGATGCTGCACATCATCGCAGGCGGCGAAGACAAGTGGCGAGCCCGACCCTTCGTCAGCCAGTCCAATTGTTTTGTCGTCCCACCGATGAAATTCGCGCAGGATGCGCTTGAGTGCCTGCGGGTCGGTGTTGAAGGCGGCATGCCAATTCTGTTGTTATCTGCGGGACAAGCCGGCGCGACCACGCCCGCATGCCTCGCTGGAGCTGTGTCGCAGGCCTGGGCAGAATGCCTCGGCGGACTTGTTTACCTGAACGCAATCAAACCGGGCGCGCCGGCAATTCTCGGTGCGTGGCCATTCGTTTCAGATTTACGAACCGGTGCCATGAGTGGCGGATCGCCGGAGCAGGGATTGTTGTCGGCGGCGTGTGCGCAGATGGGAAATCATTTCGATTTGCCATTCGGTACGGCCTGCGGCATGACGGATTCGAAGTTTCCCGATTTACAGGCTGGCGCCGAGCGTGCCTATACCGTGCTGCCACCTGCCCTTTCCGGCGCGAACATTATTTATGAGGCCGCCGGTATGTATGCAAGTCTGCTGGGTGCATGTCCCGAGAGCCTGCTGCTCGATAACGACATCCTCGGCGCAGCGCTACGGATTACGCGCGGCATCGAAGTCAATGAAAAGACGCTGGGTTTTGATAATCTGCACGACGTTTGCACCAGCGGAACCGGCCACTACCTGGGTTCGGACCAGACGCTCGAGGTTATGCAGAGCGAATACATCTATCCCGAATTCAGTGACCGTCACAGCCCAACGGTTTGGGCGGATCACGGCAAACCGGTCTTATTGCAAAAAGCGATTGAACGGCGGGATGAAATTCTCGCCAGTCATTTTCCGAAACACATCAGTGACGAGACAGATCGAAGGGTTCGCGAACAATTCCCGATCGCTTTGTCTCCAGAATCAGTAGGACGTGCCTGACATGAGTGATGACAAGGACTTTGATGACGAGATTGATCTGGCAGCACTTCCTGACGATGAGCTCGTATTGCAAATGCATGACGATCTGTACGACGGCATGCTCGACGAAATTATCGAGGGTACGAAGATCCTGCTCGCGCGGGGTTGGTCACCCGAAAAAGTACTGAACACTGCGCTGGTCGACGGCATGACAATCGTCGGTATTGATTTTCGCGACGGCATCCTGTTTGTGCCCGAAGTACTGCTCGCCGCGAATGCGATGAAAGGCGGCATGGCGATCCTTAAACCGCTGCTGGCGGAAACCGGCGCGAAGCCCGTAGGCAAGATGGTTATCGGAACGGTCAAAGGCGACATTCACGACATCGGCAAGAACCTGGTCAGCATGATGATGGAAGGTGCCGGTTTCGAGGTTGTCAATCTCGGCATCAACAACTCGGTGGACGATTATCTCGGCGCACTCGAAGAACACAAACCAGACATACTGGGGATGTCTGCGTTGTTAACGACAACCATGCCGTACATGAAAGTCGTCATCGATACGCTTATTGAGAAAGGCATGCGTAACGACTACATCGTCATGGTCGGCGGCGCGCCGTTGAACGAAGAATTTGGCAAAGCGATTGGCGCAGATGCGTACTGTCGTGATGCGGGTATCGCAGTCGAGACTGCGTTGGCCCTCATGGCAAAGAAACGCGCCTGACTCAAAACCTTTTCAAGTGCGGATTCGCTGGTTACCCGGGTCATACATGGGTCGAAAAGATGCATCGGCCGCGACGCGCTCACCGGCGATTTCAATCTCATAATTGCTATCCAGAATTTCGCCTGAATTCATACCCGGTTCCGTACTGACGTAACCGAGCCCGATGCAGCCTCCCAGCGTGTGTCCGTAGGCGCCGGACCGGATGTGCCCTACCAGCTTTCCGTCACGCCAGATCGGTTCGTTGTGATACAAGAGCGGCTGTGGATCCTGTAGCCTGAACTGCAAAAGACGCTTGTCGAGACCTCGTTCCTGTTGGGTCATCAGGGCGTCGCGGCCGATAAACCCTCCGGCCTTTGCCATTTTTACAGCAAATCCCAATCCTGCTTCGAGCGGCGTGTCTTCGTCTGTAATGTCGTGACTCCAGTGCCGATACGCTTTCTCGATACGCAGCGAGTTGAGGGCGTGGTAGCCGGCGTGCACCAAGTCAAATTCGACCCCTGCCGCAATAATCTCGTCGTAGACACCAGGCATGAACTCAGTGGGCACATACAGTTCCCAACCGAGTTCGCCTACGAAGGTGATTCTTGATGCGCGTACGATCGCGTAGCCCAACTCAATTTCCTGGCTGGTCGCGAACGGAAATGCAGCGTCGCTCATGTCCGCCGGCGTAAGCGATTGCAACAGCTCGCGAGCGCGCGGACCCATAATCGAGATTACGCCCATTCCCGACGTTACATTCGTGAGTACACAATGCGCATCAGCCGGAATGTGCGTTTTGAGCCACGAGAAATCGCGAACTTCCGTTTCGGCCGCAGTCACGACCAAAAACGAATGCTCGTCGATTCGTGTCACCGTCAGATCTGCCTCGATACCGCCTCTTTCGTTAAGCCATTGTGTATAGACGAGGCGCCCGATCGGACGATCGATATCGTTCGCACAAATCCGGTTTAAAACTCTGGTCGAATCCCGTCCTTCCAGTCGAAACTTTGCGAATGAGGACTGATCGAACAAGCCAACGCCGCTACGCACAGCCGCGTGCTCGGCGGCGGAGAATTCGAACCAGTTCTGCCTGCCGTAGCTGTACTCGTATCTCGCATCGACCCCTTTGGGCGCGTACCAGTTCGGGCGTTCCCAGCCAAAGGCCTCGCCGTGGCAGGCACCCGCCGCGACCAGTCGATCGTGTATGGCAGACTTTCGTACGCCGCGAGCGGTTTCGTACTGCCGATACGGCCAATGCGTTGCATACAGCAGTCCAAGGCTTTCACTGACGCGCTCGCGTAAATACTTGCGATTACCCTGAAAGCGCATATTGCGCCGCACATCCACTTCCCAAAGGTCCGCCGGCGGGTAACCGTCCCGGATCCATTCCGACATGACCTTGCCAATGCCGCCAGCCGACTGCAGGCCGATCGAGTTCAGGCCGGCTGCCACATAACAATTTTCGAGCTCCGGCGCCTGGCCCAGGTGATAGCGGACATCCGGTGTGAAGCTCTCGGGGCCGCAAAAGAATTTCTGTATGCCTGCATTTTGCAGCGCCGGCACCCGATGCATCGCACCCTGCAGCACAGGTTCGAAGTGATCGAAATCACCGGCGATTTCATCGAAACAGAAATCATCGGCGATGCCGTCCATGCCCCAGGGTTTTGCAGTTGGTTCGAAAGCGCCCACGAGCAGTTTGCCGGCATCGTACTTGTAATACGTGCAGGCATCGTAGTCGCGTAAGACCGGCAAGTCCGGGCTTAGCCCTTCGACCGATTCAAACAGAACGTAATAGTGCTCGCAGGCGTGCAGTGGCAGGTTAACGCCGATGCTGGCGGCGAGATCCCGTGACCACATGCCACCGCAAATCACGACATACTTTGCTTCGATATCGCCGGATGGCGTAGATACGCCTGTCACACGCGAACCGTCGTGCCTGATCTGCGTGACCCTGGTGTTTTGAAAAACTTGCGCGCCGTTACTGCGCGCACCCTTCGCAAGCGCCTGGGTGATGTCGACGGCATTGGCATAGCCATCCGAGGGAATATGAATTCCGCCAAGCAGATCCTCGTCGTTGACCAGCGGATAGCGCCTGGCGATTTCATCGGCCGCAACGACATTAACTTCAAGATCAAACACTTTCGCCATCGATGCACTGCGTTTCAGTTCTTCGAAACGCTCGGCATTGGTAGCGACCGAAATTGATCCGCACTGTCGATACCCGGTCGCCTGCCCCGTTTCCGCTTCGAGACCCCGATACAACTCGCTCGTATATTTTGCGAGCCTGGTCATATTGATGGAACTGCGAAGTTGTCCGACCAGGCCAGCAGCATGCCAGGTTGTGCCACTGGTCAGCTGTTGACGCTCAAGAAGAACAACGTCGGACCAGCCAAGTTTGGCCAGGTGATAGGTAATCGAACAACCAATGACGCCTCCCCCGATAACGACAACGTTCGCTTTTTTTGGAAGTTCAGTCACAGCTCAGGCCCGCAGTCTGTCATTGTCCGGATCGTGCGCTGCGTCCTTTCGCACTCGCGCCATGCGTCGCTCGCCCAGGAGTCCGATTTCCAGCTCGGTGCCCGGGCTCGAAAGACCGGGTGTCACATATCCGAAACCGAGGCTCTTCCTGACGAAGTGCCCATAGCCACCTGACGTCGTAACGCCGACACAGGTTTGACCGGAAAAAATCGGCTCGTTTCCCCGTACGTCCGAATCGCCGGCGTCAACTTCGAAGTAGACCAACTGCAACAGTCGCTGCTTTTTCAGTTGTTCGAGCGTCGCCTCTTTGCCGGTAAAGTGATCTTTGTCGAGTTTCAGGAATCGTTCCATGTCTGCATCCAGCATCGTCACTTCGTTGGTCAGCTCGCCACCCCAGCCTCTATAGCCTTTTTCCATACGAAGACTGTTCACTGCATACAAACCAAAATCGGCGATACCGAATTCGCTGCCAGCTTCCGATAAAGCCTCGTACAACCTGGGCAGATCCTGCATTGCCGGATGCAACTCCCAGCCAAGTTCCCCAACATAGTTGACGCGCAAGGCCCGAAGCGGGATGCCCGCAATTGAAATTTCCCTCGCCGTCAGCCAGCGAAACGATGCGTTGGTGAGATCCGTCCTGGTCAGTTTCGCCAATACCTCACGGGCCCTGGGCCCGGCCAGCACCAGTACGCCACGACCATCAGTGACGTTTTCGACCGTGACCTCCTCGGCAGGAAGGCGCCCTTGCATCAGGTGGTCGAGATCGCGAAGCTCTGCTGCCGCGGCAGACAATAAATAGTAACGATCATCACCCAGTCGGGTGACCGTCACCTCGCCAAGAATGCGTCCGTTTTTGGATAAAATGTGTGCAAGCACAATGCCGCCATTCTTCGCCGGCATACTGTTGGCACATAACCGATTCAGGAAATTTCCGGCGTCTGGTCCACTCACGTCGTATTTGGCAAATCCACTGAGATCCAGAATGCCGACTCGTTCTCTGACTGCGAGGCATTCGTCGCGAACGATTTCGAAAACATTGTTGTTGCGGTAACTGTAATTTTCCTCACGGCCATCAGGCGAATACCATTTCGGTCGCTCCCAGCCGAATGTCTCCGTGAACACGCCACCTTTACTCTTAAGTTTTTCGTATAGCGGGCTCGTTCGCCGCGGCCGACCGGCCGGCAACTCCTCGCCGGGCAGCGGCGTCGTGTACGTCATCCGATAGTCCTGGAAGCCCTTGGCGCGCGCATAGTTTTCGTCGGCAAAAACACCGAGTCTGCGCGGATCAAATCCGGTCATGTTGATTTCTGCATCGCCATGCACCATCCATTGCGCGAGGTATTTGCCGCATCCCGCACCCTGGGCGATGCCGAACGACGAGCCACAGCACAACCAGAAATTCTTCAGGCCGGCGACCGGGCCGAGGTACGGCGGCCCGTCGGGCGGATGAGGAATAGCACCATTCACAATCCGCTTGATGCCGGCGTCTTCGAGTATCGGCAATCGTTCCATCGCATGCCCGAGCCATGGCATCAGTCGATCGAGATCATCAGGAAACAACTCACTATCGGATTCCCACGGTGGATACCCGTTTGGTGCCCAGGCCTCGGTCATGCGTTCGCCTTCGTAGATTCCGATAAGGCCGCATTTCTGTTCCTGTCGTATGTAGGACGATGCACGCGGATCGCGAATCACCGGTATTTCGACATCGCTGGCGACGAATTCGGGCACGTTGCCGGTGACAATGTACTGGTGTTCCATGTTGACGAGCGGCATATCGCTGCCGACCATCTGTGAAACCTGGCGCGCATAGCAACCGGCCGCATTGACGACCGTTTCGGCGATGACGTTCCCTTGCTCGGTCACGACTTCCCACTCGCCGGACGGCAGGAGATTGATGTCAAGAACACGATTGTGGCGCACGATTTTCGCGCCCATGTTGGTCGCGCCGCGCGCCATTGCATTGGTAAGCCCGGAAGGATCAGCGTGACCATCTTCCGTCGTGTAGGCGCCCGCAATAACGCCGGCCATGTTCATATGCGGCATGATGCGCCTGATCTCGTCCGGGCCAATGATTTCCATCTCGAATCCAACACTTTGCGAGATGCCACGTAAATACTTGAACCAGTCCAGATCCTGCTGCTCGCGCGCCAGCCGGATGCCACCCGATGCATGCCAACTGACGTACTGGCCGGTCAAACCCTCGAGGCGTGGGTAAAGATTATTGCCATACGCGTGAATCTTGGCGAGATTGTAATTGCCGACAAGGCTGGGGCACTGGCCTGCCGCATGCCAGGTCGAGCCGGACGTCAGCTCGCCCTTTTCGATCAGCAAGAGCTCGGAACAGCCCTCCTCCGCCAGGTGATAAAGGAGACCGACACCCATAATGCCGCCGCCTATGATGACAATTTGGGCATGCGTTTGAATGATCGTCTCCCCCGAAACCAGAAGCCACATCGTGCTTCATCGCGCTGCCAGAAAACAACCTCTGCAGACAATCTTTTTGCACGCATCTTGTCGGCAGTTAAGGTATGCACTAAGCTCGAACGCTCTACTCCTGCAGTCAAAGTCATGAAAATTTTGTGGTGCTACGAAAAAGTGCTCGATTGGTGGCCGCCGCCGTTGTAAACCCGACAACGGTTTACCAGACTGATTTCCAGACCCGTTCCTGACGCCTGCGCCACAACAAGCCTTTATTCAGTCTCCCATCCAGTGGAGGAAACACCATGCCTTTGGCAATGAACAGAGAAGTATTTATTACCTGCCCCGTAACCGGTTCGGGCAATACACAAGACAAGTCGCCGCATGTGCCGCGAACGCCCAAAGAAATCGCGGACAGTGCGATTGACGCGGCCAAAGCGGGTGCCGCGATCGTACATTGTCACGTACGCGATCCAAAAACCGGCAAGCACTCCCGTCGCGTCGACCTCTACCGCGAGGTTACCGAACGTATACGCGCAGCGGATACCGATGTCGTCATCAACCTGACGGCCGGAATGGGCGGCGACCTGATATTCGGGCCGGCCGAAGCGCCGCTACCATTGAATGAAGCTGCCACCGACATGGCGTCAGCGGCCGAGCGCGTCGAACATGTGGCCGAATGTCTGCCCGAAATCTGCACGCTCGACTGCGGCACAATGAATTTCGCCGAAGCCGACTACGTCATGACCAATACACCCGGCATGCTGCGTGCGATGGGACAAATGATGACCGACCTTGACGTGCGCGTCGAAATAGAGGCATTCGACACCGGGCATTTGTGGTTCGCCAAGCAACTGGCCGCTGAGGGAATAATCAAATCACCAATCCTCGTACAGTTGTGCATGGGCGTTCCCTGGGGTGCGCCGGATGATCTCAATACTTTTATGGCAATGGTCGCGAACGTTCCCGGTGATTGGCATTTCTCTGCCTTTTCCCTGGGTCGAAATGAAATGCCATATGTTGCCGCGGCCGTGCTGGCGGGCGGCAATGTGCGCGTCGGGCTCGAAGACAACCTGTATCTCGACAAAGGTGTGTTGGCTACTAACGCGCAATTGGTTGAACGCGCGGTGACGATTATCGAGGCGATGGGTGCCAGGGTAATGACGCCAGCGGCAGTGCGCGAAAAACTGCAACTGACGAAACGCGCGCCGCGATGAAAGCAGCCATTGTTGGTGGCGGCGTAATCGGTGGCGGCTGGGCTGCACGATTCCTGTTACACGGCTGGGACGTGGCCGTGTCCGATCCGAATCCGCGGGTCAGGACGCAAATAGCAGAGATCCTGGCAAACGCCGGCAAAAGTCTGCCCGCACTGGCCGACGTACCGATGCCAGCGAGAGGCAAGCTGAGCTATGCGGCATCCTTGGCCCAGGCGGTAGCCGAGGCCGACTGGATTCAGGAAAGCGTTCCGGAAGAGCTCGCGCTGAAACACAAAGTCATCGCCGAAATTCAAAAGCATGCACCGGCACACGCGATCCTTGGCTCGTCTACGTCGGGTTTCAAACCCAGCGAGTTGCAGGCCGGCGCGATCAGGCCCGGACAGATACTGGTTGCACATCCCTTTAACCCGGTTTACCTGCTGCCGTTAGCCGAAGTCGTTGCCGGTCCCGGTTGCAGCGACGACGTTCGGGATCGGGCCTGCGAGTTATTGCGTTCGATCGGCATGGAGCCGTTGGTAGTCCGCCACGAGATCGACGCCCATATCGCGGATCGATTCCTGGAAGCCGTGTGGCGCGAAGCGTTGTGGCTGATCAAGGACGACATTGCGACGACCGAAGAAATCGATAACGCGATTCGTTACGGCTTCGGCCTGCGCTGGGGACAGATGGGACTTTTCGAAACTTATCGTCTGGCCGGCGGTGAAGAAGGCATGGCGCATTTCATTCGTCAATTCGGACCGTGCCTCGCGTGGCCATGGACCAAATTGACCGATGTGCCGGATCTCGATGAGGAACTGGTGCAGAAGATTGCCAGCCAGTCCGATGCGCAGTCCGGCCAATACGGGATACGCGAACTTGAGGCGATACGTGATCGCAACCTCGTCGGATTCCTGCGTTCCCTGAAAGAACGTGACTGGGGCGCAGGCCGAATTCTGAATCAGAATGACAAACGACTCGCCAAAATGACCGGTGATGCAGCGTCGATTGACGATTCGGCACCAACGCGCCTGCTTGAATCCACCGTTCTGCCCGCCTGGATCGATTACAACGGTCACATGACTGAGTTTCGTTACGTCCAGGTGTTCAGCGATAGCTGCGAAGCGTTGCTAAGACGAGTCGGGCTGCATGACGACTATGTAGCGGCTGGCCACAGTTACTACACCGCTGAAACGCACAATCAATACTACGATGAGGTCGGCGCGAACGAGCCTTATTACACAACCGCACAGATTCTGATGGCGGATGCAAAAAGGCTGCATGTTTTCTATCGCATGCACGCCGCCGCCGATGACCGACTGCTGGCGACACTGGAGGCGATGTACCTGCACGTAAATACGCAGTCGGGCAAGGTTGCAGCTGCCCAAAGCGCTGCGACGGCAAAACTGATGGCAATGTCGAGTGCACATTCGACTTTGCCGAAACCAGAGACAGCAGGTCGATTTGTTGGCCAGCGATAACGGGCAAAGCACTATGAATTTTGCACTGAGCGACGAACAGCAAATGATCGTGGATACCGTCAGGTCGTTTGTTGAAAATGAACTGTATCCGCACGAAGCCGAAGTTGAGCGAACCGGCAAGGTCTCGCCCGAACTGGGACAGTCGATTGCCGCGAAGTGCAAGGAAATCGGTTTTTTTGCTGCCAACATGCCTGAGGAATTCGGTGGTGGTGGGCTGAATCATTTGGACTTCACCTTGCTGGAACGGGAACTGGGGCGAGCCTCGATGGCGCTCAGTGTTTATTTCGGGCGACCCTCCGGAATTCTCGTTGCCTGCGAGGGTGAACAACGTGAGCGTTATTTGTTGCCGGCGATCGCAGGCGAAAAATTTGACGCGCTGGCGATGTCCGAGCCTGATGCCGGATCCGATGTGCGAGGCATGAAGTGCAATGCCCGCGAGGATGGAAGCGACTGGGTTGTCAATGGCAGCAAGCACTTTATCAGCCATGCCGATATTGCGGACTTTGTCATCGTGTTTGTCGCCACCGGCGAGGAGGAAACCTCTCGAGGACCGAAAAAGAAAATAAGCTGCTTCCTGGTTGACCGGGGAACTCCCGGTTTCGAAATTCGAACCGGGTACGAATCCGTGTCGCACCGGGGATATCACAACTCTATATTGAACTTTGACAATTGCCGTTTACCCGGGACGCAGATGCTTGGTGAACCGCATCGCGGATTTGAACTGGCCAATCGCTGGTTGCGAGCGACCCGGCTCACCGTTGCTACGATGAGCGTAGGCCGGGCGCGACGTGTCCTGGACCTGGCCGTGCCTTACTGCGTCGAGCGCAAGCAATTTGGGCAGTCGATCGGCAAATTCCAGGGCATCTCGTTCAAGCTGGCGGACATGATTACCGAGATTGATGCCGCTGACTGGCTGACGCTGTCGGCAGCCTGGCGTGTCGACAGGGACTTACCGTGCAATCGTGAGATCGCGAGCGCGAAACTCTATGCGACAGAAATGCTGGCTCGGGTCACAGACGAGGCGCTGCAGATTTTTGGTGGCATGGGACTGATGAGTGATTTACCGCTCGAACGCTTCTGGCGCGATGCGCGCGTCGAAAGGATCTGGGACGGCACATCCGAGATACAAAGGCACATAATCAGTCGTGAATTATTGCGGCCCCTGGAATCCTGATCCGGAAACTCAACATGACAGCAGCAGAAGTTAAAACGCGTACGGACGGTGGTATTCTCGAAGTCATCATCGATCGCCCGAAAGCCAACGCTATCGATCGCGCAACCAGCACTCGCCTGGGTGAGATTTTTTCCGATTTTCGGGACAACCCGAAGCTGCGAGTCGCAATCATTTCCGGTGGCGGCGACCGGTTTTTTTCTGCAGGTTGGGACCTCAAAGCGGCTGCAGGCGGTGAAGAGGTCGATGGTGACTACGGCATCGGCGGGTTCGGTGGCATCCAGGAACTGGAGAATTTCAACAAGCCGGTGATCTGCGCGGTGAATGGCATCTGCTGCGGCGGTGGGTTTGAAATCGCATTGTGCGCCGACATCATCATTGCGGCCGATCACGCAACGTTTGCATTACCGGAAATTCGTTCCGGCACGGTAGCCGACGCCGCGTCAATCAAATTGCCGAAACGCATTCCGTATCACATTGCCATGGAGATGTTGTTAACCGGTCGCTGGCTCGACGCCGTTGAGGGCAATCGCTGGGGATTCGTGAATGAAATCGTGCCGGCTGCGCAATTGATGGAACGGGCCTGGGAGATCGCACGGGTAATCGAAGCGGGACCACCTTTGGTTTATGCGGCAATCAAGGAAGTCGTGCGGGAAGCTGAAAACATGCAATTCCTGCCGGCGCTTAAAAAAATAACCGGTCGTGAATTTTCAACCGTCGATGCGCTCTACTCCAGTGAAGATCAGCTCGAGGGTGCGCGTGCGTTTGCAGAAAAACGCGACCCGGTCTGGCAAGGCAAGTAACGGTTGCAGGGCAACGCTATGTCTCGTGCACGCGCGCTGATGCGATTGCTAACTCCCGGATCGATCGCAGTAATCGGTGGCGAGAGCGCAGCGGAGGTTATCCGCCAGTGCAAAGCCATTGGTTTTGGGGGAGAACTCTGGGCCGTTAACCCTGGCAGGAAAGAGTTGGCCGGCGTTCCATGCGTGGCGAGCGTCAATGACCTGCCCTCAGTCCCCGATGCAAGCTTCATCGCGGCACCTCCGGAGGCATCACTTCAGATCGTTCGGGAATTGTCGGCGCTGGGTGCACCGGGGGCCGTTTGCTTCGCTGCCGGTTTCGCGGAAATCGGTGACGATGGGGCCGGATTGCAGCGACGCCTTCGGGACGCGGCCGGACACATGGCGGTGATCGGACCGAATTGCCATGGTTACCTGAATTATCTTGACGGCGTTGCGCTTTGGCCGGATCAACACGGTGGCAATCGGGTCGATCGCGGTGTCGCCCTGATCTCGCAAAGCGGCAACATAGCGATCAACCTGACCATGCAGCAACGTGGCCTCGACTATGGCTATGTCATTTCGGTGGGAAACAACAGCACACTGGGAATCCACGACTACATTGACGCATTGCTTATGGACCCACGCGTCACTGCAATTGGTCTGCACATCGAGGGCATAGATGATGTTGCGGCATTTTCCAGTGCA
Source organism: Pseudomonadota bacterium (assembly GCA_027621915.1). GTDB lineage: Bacteria > Pseudomonadota > Gammaproteobacteria > Steroidobacterales > Woeseiaceae > SZUA-117. The sequence continues at coordinate 2,788 of JAQCAD010000038.1, read as the reverse complement.
GCCATTCGGGCATTGCACCAAGGTATTCCGATCGTCGCGCTTAAAACCGGGCGCTCATCACGCGGTGCTGAGATAACCTTGAGCCATACGGGTTCACTGTCCGGATCCGATAAACTTTACACTGCATTATTCAAAAGGGTGGGCATCGCACGCTGCGATTCTTTGTCGCAGTTTGTTGAAACACTCAAGTTCCTGTCTCTTGTCGGTCCGTTGGCCGATGACACGATAGGATCGATGAGCTGCTCCGGCGGCGATGCGTCGCTGGTTGCTGATTGTGCCGAAGCGTTGCACTTGAGTACGCCGTCATTCTCCGATCATTCCGCCGCGACGCTGCAGAAATTACTCGGGCCTAACGTGCACATCTCGAATCCGCTGGACTATCACCTTTACGTCTGGGGCAATTACGACAAGTTGCGCGACTGCTTTGCCGAGGTACTCAATAATCAATTCGCCTGCACCCTGCTCGTACTCGACTACCCACCCGGTGACGGCGACCGAACCGCAAACTGGGAGATCGCCGAGCGTGCATTGGTCGGCGCAGTAGCGGCTACCGGTCGCCATGCGGTGATTGTGTCCTCACTGCCGGAAACAATGCCCCAAAGCGCCAGAAACCGCCTTAAAGCTGCCGGTATCGCACCGATGCAAGGCATCGACGATTGTCTGTATGCCATTCGGGCCGCGGCTTTCATCGGTCGGGCACAACGCAATGTTGAAATCGTGTTACCCGTGATGGCTGCAGCCGGGTACGACGGACCAGCGACTGCGCTGGATGAATGGGACAGCAAGCAGGAACTGGTTGGTTGTGGCCTGGAGGTGCCGGACGGCCGCCTGTGCAGCGCTCTTGAAGTGCTCGATGCCGCCGAGACGCTGGGCTATCCGCTCGTATTGAAAGCAGTTTCCAGCGAACTTGCCCACAAGAGCGAGGCAGGTGCCGTCGCCATCAATCTGGGTAGCAGTGAAGCCGTAGCCGCCGCGTTGCACAGAATGAGCGACCGATTTGACCGGTTCCTGATCGAAAAAATGGTGGGCCCGACAGTGGTCGAAATGATCGTCGGCGTCAGCAGAGACAGGACCTTCGGTCTTACCATGTTGATTGGAGTTGGCGGCACCCTGGTCGAGTTGCTCGATGACACCGTCCCCGTACTGTTGCCGGCACAACGTCACGAAATAGACGTGGCGATCGGGTCACTCAAGGCAAACCGGCTGTTAGCGGGATTTCGCACCCAATTGGCCGGTGACCGGCAGGCGCTCCTGGATGCCATCGAGGCAATTGGCCGTTATGCTGTCCAGCATCATGATTCATTGCTCGAACTCGACGTAAATCCTTTACTGGTGTTACCAAAAGGCGTCGTCGCGGTCGATGCATTCATTCGCAGGCGAAGTGACGAGGATCAGGCTACCCAATGACAAAGCTTGATATGCCCAACATCTGCGGACCCGGGACCACGCTGCCGAAACAGCGGAACTATGTCGGCGGTGCCTATGTCACCAGCAATTTTTGCCGATTGTCGCGACGATATGAGTTTCGTGCGCGAAGAAGTGTTCGGACCTTTAATGTCTGTTTTGTCGTTCAAGACGGAGGACGAAGCGATCGATCGGGCGAACAACACCCGGTTTGGCCTGTCGAGTGCTGTATTCACGAGGGATTTCAGTCGCGCACATCGAGTTGCTAACCGGCTCCAGGCAGGCTCGGTCTGGATCAATGATTACAACGTAACGCCGCCCGAAGTGCCTTTCGGTGGCTATAAACAGTCCGGCCTGGGCAGGGAAAACGGAATCCAGGCGATTCAGTACTACACACAGGTAAAGACGATTTACGCGAACCTTGGGAGCGTACCGAGAACGTTCTGATTCATGCCGGCCATACTGACGCCGGCGGCGCGGCCGAGATGGTCCCTGCCGGGGTTCGCCAGCCGCGATAATTGTCGCTTTTGACCAGAACAATGTCGCAATTGACCATGCAGCGGGACGGTAACTGGAACACACTTCGCTGCCAAAAAATGTTTTTCAAACCAAGCGATTAGTATTTATTTTGGGCTACAGACCAGGTGCAATCATGAGCAGCAATCCACCCAGAAAACGAAGTGCTGGTCGCGAGGCCCGGCGCATCGCGCGCCAGAAGATGCCAACATCGACGGCTGCTTATATTGACCGCAAAATTCCGTACTTCGAAATGCTCTCGGAAGAAGCGCTGCAACTGATTGAGCACAATGCGGAAACCGTGTTGCAGGAAATCGGCATCGAATTCAAGGAGTTTCCGCGGGCGCTGAAATTGTTCAAGGATGCAGGCGCCGATATAGACGGTGAGCGCGTGCGATTTCCGCGTGGCTTATGCCGATCCATTGTGCAGGCTACCGCGCCATCCGAGTACACACAGCACGCGCGTAATCCCGGCCGCAACGTCGTTATTGGTGGCAAACGAACCGTGCTTGTGCCGGCCTACGGATCGCCGTTTGTACGGGACCTCGACAAGGGCCGACGCTACGCATCGATCGAAGATTTTCGTAACTTCGTCAAGCTGGCTTATATGAGTCCGGGCTTGCACCATTCCGGCGGTACGGTATGCGAACCCGTCGATCTGCCTGTCAATAAACGACATTTCGATATGGTGTACAGCCATATCAAGTACAGCGACAAACCATTCATGGGTTCTGTCACGGCACCTGAAAGGGCTCAGGATTCCGTCGATATGGCGAAAATCGTCTTTGGTGACGAGTTCGTCGAACAAAACACGGTGATCACCAGCCTGATTAACGCCAATTCGCCGATGACATTCGATGCGACGATG
>JAQCAD010000037.1 GCA_027621915.1 Pseudomonadota bacterium | reverse complement strand
CGCTGGTCTTAATCGTTGTCACTGACCGCCCGGAACCACCGCGCGCGACGCGCATAACGTTCCTGCCCCAGACCGCCAGCGTGTCGAAGTAGGCGTAAAGAGCCGGGACTACCAGTAATGAAACCACAGTTGAGAACGCCAACCCGCCGATGATCGCTCTGGCCATCGGAAAGTAGGGAGGGCCGTCCCCGCCAATCTGGGTACTGCTGAAAGCTAGAGGCGCGAGGCCAAGGATGGTGGTCGCGACCGTCATCAAAATCGGGCGGATACGTTCTCTCCCCGCCTCAACGATCGCTTCGTTTCTGGGAGCACCCGCGAGCCGCAGGTTATTGATGTGATCGACCAGTACAATGCCGTTGTTAACTACAACACCTATCAGAATCATGATGCCAATAGATGCCATGAACGAAAAAGTAGTGCTGGTAGCCGCAAAAAAAAGGAACACGCCGAACACTGAAAAGACAATCGAACCAAGAATTATCGAAAAAGGAAACAGCATCGATTCGAATAGCGCAGCCATGACAAGAAAAATACAGGCGATGCCGAGAATGATGTTAGTCGCCATCATTTGCTGCGTTTCGTCCTGGCGCTCAAACCCCTTTCCAAATTTCCACTTATAACCGGGTGGCAATTTGAATTCGCCCATCAACTTTTCAACTTTCGGCTTGATGGATTCGAGGCTTTCTTCATCATCGAGGTTAGCGGAAATAACCACGGCGGTTTGACGATCGGTGCGCTGAATGGTGTCCGGAGAAACTGCGATTCTAAAATCTGTTACCGATCCCAAAGAGATGCGTCGGCCGTCAGGTGTGGACAGAGGTAGATCCGCCAACTGATCAATACTCTGTTTGTCACTCTCGCGAAACGCCAGTCTGAGCGCGACTTCGCCCATTTCGCCACGAAACTCTCGCAAATTCTGGCCACGCATTGCAACGCCGATGTCGCGAGCAATATCTTCGGTCGTCAGGCCGACTGCGGCCGCGCGGGCCCGATCAACTGAGATCTGAATCTCTCTGTCGCCCACTTTTGCTTCAGAACGAACATCCTGCAGACCTTCAACAGTTCTCAACAATCGAGTGACATCGACACCGATCTCATTGAGGATGACGGTTGAGTCTCCCGATATCTGCAAACTGAATCGGTCTCCGCCAGCCTGTTGATCGAACTCGAAACTCGGTTTGCCGATGGCGATTTCCGGCAGGTTTTTCTCAATTCGGGCGACTACGTCTGTAGTCGATAGTTTCGCGTCCTCTTCCTCCGTCAACAGGATTACGACGCTGGCATCACCCTTCTCGTAGTAGCTGTACACAGACCGGATATCAAATTCTTCCTGGTTCTCGAACAGGTAGTCTTCGATAGTGCGGACATTGGCTTCGACGCGCTCAAGTGGATGTTCCCCTTCAATGTACAAGTCCATGTAGAGACGGCGGCCCACGTCTTGCGGGAACGCATCGAACTTGACGAGCTTCAGCGCAATCGGTGCCAAGCCAATCAGGCAGATTCCAATGATGCCTGCGAACGTTTTCCACGGGCGCGCCAAGACCCAGCGCAGGCTTGATACGTAACGCGCGGTAAGCCTTCCCATAAACGAGCCGCTTTTCTGTGGCGGTGGAATCGCGATACGTGCCGCGAGCATCGGTACCAGTGTTTGCGCAATCAACAAAGACGCGAGAAGCGCGACGATTATGGTAATTCCGACGTGCGTCATGAATACTGAAATATCGGTCTGCGCTCCGAACATGATTGGTACGAAAACAATGATCGTCGTCAGCGTACCTGCGACCACGGCGATACCAACTTCCTTGACTCCCTTGAGCGTTGCCTCCATCGGGTTATCGGGGTCCAAAGCTCGATGCCTGAAAATGCTTTCGATGACGACAACAGCGTTGTCGACTAGCATGCCTATCGCGAGCATCAATCCCATCATCGTGAGCATGTTCAGGCTCAAGCCGAAAAAATACAGCGCACCGAGTGTAATCAATAGGGAGAAAGGAACTGATGCTGTGACGATCAACATTGTCGTGACTTGGCGGAGAAACACAAAAAGAATTGCCAGCGCGAGCAACGCGCCGATCGCGCCAGCGCTTAACAAGTCGCCAAGAGACTCGCGAACGCTGTCCCCTTGATTGTCAAGATCGAATATATTGATGCCCTGCATCTGCGGTAGTTTCGAAATTTCTGCGACTTCCGCCATGACGCGGTCAGTTACATCGACCATGTTCGAGCCGGTTGACTTGCTTATCTGCACACCGATAGCGTACTTCCGATCGAGACGGCGACCGTAATCGCGGTCGGGGCTGCGAAGTTCTACGTCTGCGACATCGTCCAGTCTGAGGCCTTCGGTGTTGATAACCATGTTCCGAATATCTGCGACCGACTGAAACTCACCTTGTGGACGAACACTGAATCGCTGACCATTGTCAGTAATTCGTCCAGCACTGACTGAAAAGTTACTCTTTTCCAGCAATTGGCGTACCTGGTCGATATCAACGCCATGTGCTGATAGCTGGTCGGGACTGAGCAAAATGCGAATCTCTCGTGGATCAACGCCATGTAATTCGACTTTTGATACGCCCTCGAGTCGCTCAATTCGTCTTTTCAGCATGCGGTCGAGCAAGTCGTAACTATTGGTGAGATCACGATCACTCGAGATTCGCAATTGCAATATCGGCTGATCGCCGAGTGAGCCGGTGAAAATCAGGATGCGGCGAACGTCGGCAGGCAACTGGTGCCGGATTCCGTCAACCTTGGCGCGAGCTTCAATGCCCTTGGCGCCCATGCTCTGGTCCCAGCCGAATTGCAGAAAAATCTGTGACATGTTCTCGCCTGACGATGAAAACATTCGTTCAACTCCGGACAATGTCGCGAGCGATTCCTCAATCGGACGGGTGATCAGCCGTTCGACCTCTTCGGGCGTCGATCCCGTATAGGGTACCTGGATGATAATTCCCGGAAACTCGATGTCCGGAAACTTTTCGAGCGGAAGCAGACGCGTAGCGATCAGGCCAATCAGTGCGAGCGCTACGAACAACACAACAGTCGTGACCGGACGACGCAGGGAAATCTCAGTATGCTTCACGGTGTCAGCCCGCCGGCGAAAGCCGCGCATTGGCGGAAGATACATGCGGCGCTGGCCATTTCTTCCGATCCAGTATCGAGTAAACGACTGGAATGACGACAAGCGTTAGCAAAGTCGAAACCAGCAGTCCGCCGATCACCGTGATCGCCATTGGCGTTCGAACCTCCGAACCTTCGCCGACGCCGATTGCCATTGGCAGGAGGCCGAGAGCTGTTGTCAGTGTCGTCATCAGGATCGGGCGGAGTCTTGCCGTTCCGGCCTCTATAATCGCCGCCGCTTTCTCCATCCCTTTGGCCTGTAGCTGGTTAATCAGATCGACCAGCACAATCGCGTTATTGACGACGATGCCCGCAAGCATGATCACGCCGATGAATGCGACAACATTGACCGTCGTGCCGGTCAAGAACAACGCGAGGACGGCACCGACCAGTGCCAGCGGAATCGTGAAGAGAATGACAAGTGGATGTACAAGAGATTCGAACTGGGACGCCATAACCAGGTAAACGAGAAAAATTGCCAGCGCGAGTGCAAATTGCATTGAGCGAAACGAGTCCTGCATCTCCTCATTCTGTCCGGATACCATTGCGGCTATTCCGTTCGGCATCGGGATGCGGTTGATCGCAGCATTCGTTTCGGCGACCGCTGCGCCGAGGTCTCCATAGGCGAGATTTGCAGTAATGATGGCCACTCGTTCCTGGGCTACCCTGCGAATTTCGGCGGGTCCTCGCGAAACACGAATATCGGCTACCGCATCCAGTGTGACAGGACGTTCAGATGCAGGATTGACGATCAAATTGCGAATTTCGCCGAGGCTTGCCTCGCGCGAATCAATACTGCGCACGAGAACGTCAATTTTCTTGTCGCGCCAGGTATAGCGCGTTGCAAGCTCGCCGCGAACGTTCGCAACAACGCGATCCGCAATGTCGCGCACGGCGAGGCCGAGTGATGCCGCTCGGTCCTGGTCAAACAGGATTTGAATTTCGGGATTGCCGGGCTCAATCGTCGTTTTGAGATCGGTGAATCGGCCAGATTCGGAAAGCTCACGAACAAGTGCCTCGCTTGCCGCCTCCAGGCCTTCCAGATCGAACCCGGAGATCTCGACCTGCAGCGGGCTCGCAAAACTCATCAAGGCAGGGCGACCGAATTCGTACTGGACACCGGGCATTGAAGAGAGCTTCTCACGCATCTTGGTCATCACGGCCGTCTCTGCATCGCGCCCGACACCCGGTGTCAATGTAAGACTCAGTGTGCCGGTATTTTCTCCGGAGTCGACTGGGTTGGCATTAAGTCGATTTCCGGTACCGGCAACTGAGTAACTAAGCTCCACATTTTCCATATCTCGGGTCACTGCCTGAGCTGCCCTGATAGCCCGATCCGTTTCCTGAAGCGGGGCACCTGGCGACAGCCTGACGTCGACATTGAACTCGCCCTGCGACAGTTGCGGAATAAGTTCGGTCCCCAACCTTGGGATCAACAGCATCGTGGCGGCAAAAATAGCTGCCGCACCGCCGATTATGATCGCGCGATGATCAAGCGACCAACGTAGTGATGGTTCGTAAATTCTGGCGGCCGACGTGTTCAGACTCTGAAATATTTTGCTGGGTGCCCATAGAAGTATTCGAAACAGCCAACCAATACCGGCGAATACGCCGCCGGCCATTCTTACCAGATAGGCGACGCCGCGAGTGAAGCGATTGGGAGATGAAGCCTCATTGCCAACCTCGTAACGGGCACCAGTACCCATTGCAGCCAGCATCGGAATGAGTGTCAGCGCCACAATCAGTGAAAACACCAGTGCAAAAGTTACGGTTAGCGCCTGGTCTCTGAATAACTGACCCGCGATTCCGCTAATAAAGACCATGGGAAAGAACACAGCAACAGTGGTTAGCGTTGAGGCGATAACTGCCGCCGATACTTCCGACGCTCCATTTCGGGCAGCGTCGAGAATCGTTTCGCCTTGCTCACGCTTGCGTACAATATTTTCGAGAACGACAATCGCGTTATCGACCAACATTCCGACAGCAAGCGCCACGCCACCCAGAGACATGATGTTGAGCGACACGTCGTTCGAATACATCAGCAGGAATGTGCCAATGACAGATACAGGAATCGAAATGGCGATAATTGACGTTGCACGGGCATCACGCAGGAAACCGAACAATACGACAATCGCCAGAAGTCCCCCGATAACAGCGGCCGAGGTTACCTCCGAAATGGCGGCAGATATGAATTTCGACTGGTCATAAATCTCTACCAGCTCAAGGTTATCAGGCAACTCTTCGCGGAGCGCTTCAAGTCTGTTTTTGACGCGCCTGGCGACCTGAACCGTGTTCGCATCGCCTTCCTTATAGATGGCAAGCTCAACTGACTCTCTCCCATTGACCCGTGTAATCGCCTCGCGATCCTTATAGCCACGAACCACAGTGGCGACGTCCTTGAGGTAGACCGGTCGGTTGGCTACGGTCGCAACAATTGCGCCGGCGAATTCTTCGACTTTTTGAAACTCGTTGATCGTTCGGACGAGGTACCGCTGCGATCCTTCTTCAAGTCGACCGCCGGAGAGATTGACGTTTTCAGCTCGAATCCTCTCTGCGATTTGCTCGATACTGATGCCGAGTTGCGAAAGCTTTTGTTGGTCGACCTGAATCTGAATTTCGTCTTCCAGGCCACCGCTGACCTTCACTGCAGCGGTGCCTTCTTCCGCCTCCAGCGCATTTTTAATCCGGTCTTCAGCGAGGCGGCGAAGCGCTTTCAGGTCCGCCTCATCCGATTCGGTTGCCCCTGTTCCGGCCTCGCCTGAGGTTTCCATGAGCGCGAGTCGAACAATTGGCTCCGACGACGGGTCGAATCGCAGCAACAATGGACGGCTTGCCTCGAGCGGCAGATCCAGGATATCGATCTTCTCGCGGACGTCCACGCCCGCAATATCCATATCTGTACCCCACATGAACTCCAGCGTGACGTCAGACTGTCCGGATCGGGAGACGGAACGTACCTGGCGTACATTTCTAATGACGCCGACAGCTTCTTCAATCGGTTTGCTTAAAAGATTTTCAATCTCAACTGGCGCTGCGCCAGTCAGCTCGGTTCGAACAGTGACTGTCGGGTACGAGATATCCGGAAGAAGATTTACGTTCAGCCGTGACAACGACACCATGCCAAATAGCACGATCGCCACAGTAAACATTACAATTGTCACGCGACGTTCGGTTGCAATCTCAATGAGTCTGCGCATTTTTCTGGCCGGCTAGTTATCTATCCCGCCAGTCGACGGGATAGTTGCTGCATTGAGATCGACGGCATCGATCGTCTTGATCACGGATACTTTTGATCCATTCTTCAGGTTAGTGTGGCCGACGGAGACAATTTCATCGTCATCGTCTATGCCTTCCTGCACTTCAATAAGCCCGCCCTGTGTGTATCCAGTGCGAACGTCGCGCTTCTCGACTACCGCGTCTGTGACTACGAAGACTGTTGACGAACCCGCTTCTTCGATAATCGCGCTTCGAGGAATTTGCAGCACATTCTGTCGCGTGTCATAAACAATCCCAATTCGGCCAAACATGCCCGGCTTCAGGTGGCGCGACGGGTCGGATACTTCAATCGTGATCTTGAAGGTACCCGTTTCAGGGTCGACTACCGGACTGATGCGTGCAACGGCAGCTTCGAACGAGGCACCTTGCAACGCATCAATCCCGATAGTGGCCGCCTGGCCCGGATCAATGCGCCGATATTCTCGTTCGGGTATATGCAAATAGGAAACCAGGGGCTCGAGACTGGTCACGTGAAATGTCCTGGCATTCAGGTCAATGGTATTGCCTAGCTTAATGAATCTTTCGGATATCACGCCGTCAATCGGAGCGCGTATCTCCGTATAACCATATTCAAGTCTTGCGAGGTCGAACGACGCCTGCAGAGCTTCCATCTCATATTGAATTTTTTCAAAGTCGCCGGCACTGATAAGTGCCTTGTCCTTAAGATCGACGTTTCGTTGATAATCTCGTTCCAGTTTTCGCAAATTTGCTTCGGCTTGCTGGGATTCGAGCCGCAGGCGGTCTCCGTCCAGGCGAGCGAGAATTTGCCCACTGACTACATCATCGCCTTCCTCGACAAGAATCTCCGTGACTTCGCCGCCTACTTTGGCAATGACGGCTGCATCCGCAAACGCTTCGATAGGTGCGGTTCCGGAGTACATGGCGACAATATCGCCGCGAGAAGGTCGGACGGTCTCGACTGGAATTGAAAGCACTTCTTCATCTTCGGACTTGTCAGCAGACTTGCCATCGTCACCACACGCCGTGATAAAAATAGCTGCAACGACAAGTCCCGACCAAATACGACCAGGTTTCATCACCTGATCAATGTGCTCACTGTTTGGCATTATCCCGCTCCGGTAAAAGTTGCGGGCTAGCCGATCACGGGACCAGGCGACTGTGCGTTGGCCAAGACCCTGCTGCCATCACGCAGGCCGTTTTGACCGGTAACAATGATGTGTTCGGTTCCATCAAGGCCACTGAGGACTTCGACATTTCCGTCTCTCTGAATGCCCGTCTCAATTGGTCGTCGTTCAGCCGCACCATTGTCCACGACATACACAACTGACACGCTGTCCTCTTCCAAAATAGCCGCAGCGGGAATTATCAGCGCGTTTGTGTGACTTTCGTAGGCAATTTCAAAACGTCCAAACATACCCGGCACCAGGCGGCCGTCGTCATTGTCAATGTATGCCGTAGCACGAAACGTCCCGTTCCGTGTATCAATTGTCGGGCTGATACGCGAGATAGCGGCGGAGAACACTTCTTCCGGCATGGCATCGACCTGAATCTTGGCAACGTGCCCCGCTGAGAATTTGCTCATGTCACTTTGCGGTATGCGTAAATACGCGACAAGCTTCGATGTGTCCGTAACTTTGAACGTCGTGTCACCGTCACTAATATGCTGGCCGACTTTGACGTCGCGCGCTGTAACGACACCGGAAACCGGTGCGCGAATGAAAGTGTAGTTGTAACTCAGCTGCTTTAGTTCAAAGGTGGCCCGAAGCGAATCCATGTCATATTTCATTCCGTCGATGGCGGTTGAACTGACGAGACCGCGCTTATGCAGATTGACGAAACGCTCGTACTCGCGCGTGGTCTTTTCCAGGTTAGCTTTTGCCTGGTTTAATTCCAGCCGCAGACGATCGCCGTCGAGTCGAGCAAGAATCTGTCCTCTTTCGACCCGGTCTCCTTCCTCTACCAGGATGTCGATGATTTCGCCGCTCGCACGGGCAGTCACCGGAGCGTCGACATCGGATGCGATCGTGCTGGTCGTATGATAGGTAGCAAATATTTCGGCCCTGTGCGGCAAAACGACTTTAACCTGGAGCGGTGTTGCCACTGACAGTTCATCATTGCTTGTGCTTGCTTCACCGACGCCGCATGCCGTCAATGCTGAGTTCAGCAAGAGCGCGGTGACGGCGAAGACTGTATTTTTGAGATTCATGTTAGTTGCCAGGTAATGGTGTAACGTCGGTAAGGACATATAGTGTTGTAGTTAAGTAAAACACTAGAATACTATAACGCAATCGCTTTTAAGAACATCTAAAATAGCTAATAGAATCAACGTGATATCCGTGTTTGCCGGACAGATGACTGTATCAATCGACGAGCATCATGTGATCCGGTTCAGGCTGCCACGCTATTCAGAAGGGCCCAAAAAAGGCTTTTCTTAAGACCTAGATGCATGCAACGCGGCTTTGGATGTAGATCGTCACGCGGCCTGGGTCAGAGAAGGCCTCTGACCTCGCCCGGATCAGGAAGGAACTTGGGCTGGATTTCGACTGACCCTGCCGCGTCTGCTGACAAGCCAGTCCGATGAATTGGCGCCGATCATCAAAAGACTGGGTGTCAGGAACAAAGTCAGTACGGTTGCAAATGCGAGGCCACCGGCAACGGAAGAAGACAACTGTGTCCAGTACTGCGTCGACGGGGCGCCAACAGAAACGTCCCTGTTAATCAGGTCGATATCGACCGCAAATACCATGGGCATCAATCCAAGGATTGTCGTAACCGTTGTAAGCAAAACGGGTCGTAAACGGACTGCACAGGTTCTTAATATTGCGTCAAAGGCTTCAGTTCCTCTGCTGCGCAATACGTTGTAGGTGTCAATGAAAACAATGTTGTTGTTAACGACGATTCCCGCAAGCGTGATCACACCGACACCGCTCATAACGGTACCGAACGGTTTGTTCATTATAAGGTGGCCCAGCAGTACGCCACCCGTCGAGAAGACGACGGCTGTAAGAATCAGGAACGCCTGATACAAACTGTTGAACTGAGTCACCAGAATAATTGCCATTACGGCAATCGCGATCATCATCGCCCGCAGAAGAAAGGCCGCCGCCTCATTTTGATCTTCGCTGCCGCCGCGAAACTGCAGGTTGACGCTTGGATCGATATTGAGAAATGGCAGTAGCTCCGCCATCTCGCGGACAATATCGCCATCAAGGTAGCCGCTCTCGACATCGGCTTCGACTCTCATTGTCCGGCGCATGTCGGTCCGCTGTATGGTGCTGACCTTGTTGGCGGGCACCCTCTTGACGAAGTTGCTTATTGGCACCAGGCCATTGGGTGTAGGGATACGCAGGTCGTCTATCTGAGTGAGATTACGGCTATCGTAGGGGTATCGAACGCGGATATCGATTTCATCTTCGGCATCATCCGGACGATACTCGCCAATCTTGATTCCGTTAGTCACGAGTTGAATCATGTTTCCGACGATTGTTACATCGGCGCCAAACCTGGCAGCCTCAGCACGATCAACATCGATCTGCCATTCGATGCCCGGAAGTGGTCTCGTGTCGTCAACATTAAACACGCCTTCGATCGATTCCAGCGCATCCCGGACCCGGCCCGTCGCCTCGGTCAGCAGCGCAGGGGATATCGCCGAGAGTTCGATCTGAACCGGCTTGCCCTGTTGAGGGCCATCCTGAGCTTTTCGTGTCTGGACAGAAACGCCCGCGAGTCCCGTTACACTCCTGCGAATATCGCGGAGTATTTCGTTAGCCGGGCGGCGTTCATCCCATTCAACAAAATTAAGCGTAATCGTGCCAATCTGATCTTCAGCAGCACCCTGTCCGTTGCCGCCGGTCTTTGTGTACACACTTGCGATCTCATCCAGATCAAGTACATAGGCTTCGACCTGACTGACCAGGAAATCCTTTTCAGTAGTAGAAAGATCTCCGCGTGCCCTGATTTCAATCGTGGCGAATTCGGGTTCAACTTCCGGGAAGAATTCGAAACCACGACCAAACAGCAGAAACGTCGCGATAATTCCGGCAAGTACGAGCGACACTACTCCTACATTTAGCCATGGCCGGAGCAGCGACCGCCTGAGAAACTGAACGTAACGTCCGGTGTACCCTGATATATCGTCGAGGTCGCCCGTTTCCGCAACCGTCAAATCCTTGCGCTGTCGATCCGTCATCGTTCCTGATCCACCAAACAACGATCCGAGCGTTGGTACGAAAAGAAGTGCCATGATTAATGAGGATGAGAGCACGGCAATCAATGTAATTGGCAGGAACTTCATGAACTCGCCCATCTCATTCGGCCAGAACGCGAGCGGAATGAATGCCGCCAGTGTCGTGCACGTGGAAGCAATGATAGGCAGCGCCATGCGTCTCGCTGCGCTGGAATATGCGTCATGGCGCTCAATACCTTCAGCCATGCGTCTGTCTGCCAGTTCGGTGACGACAATTGCGCCGTCGACCAACATGCCGACCGCCATAATTAACGCGAACAAAACCATCATATTGATCGTGACACCGAAAGAAGCGATGGTCAGGATTCCAAGCAGAAAGCTGCCGGGAATCGATACACCGACAAGTCCGGCGGCGCGCAGGCCAAGAATGCCCACAATAATGATAAAAACGAGAAGCACTGCCGAAATAACGCTGTTCTGCAGATTTGAAAGCATTCTCTGGACATCAATGGACTTGTCCCGCGACGCGACGACCTGAATGCCGGTCGGCCATGTCGTTTTCTCTGCTTCAATCAGCGCCATTACTTCTTCAACTGTGCCGATAATGTTCGCGCCACTGCGCTGCACAACTTCAATAGCCAGTGCGGGGTTGCCATTCAAGCGAGCAACACTCTCTGCGTCTTTGTAAGTACGTCGTACTTCGGCTACATCCCGAAAATGCACAATACGATCACCGACCGCTTTAATCGGCATTTCGAGCACGTCGGCCGCCGATTCGAATACGCCCGGAACTTTGACCGGAAACCTGCCCTCGTCTGTATGCAATGCTCCGGCCGCTACCAGACGGTTATTACGATCGACCAGGGACAATATTTGCGCCTGGTCAAGGTTGTAACTTTCCATGGCGCGCGGGTCGATGACCACTTCCATCAGTTCTTCGCGAACACCGACCAGCGAAACCTCCAGAACGCCAGAGATACCTTCAATTTTCTCCTTTAGGTCTCTTGCAATTATCGTCAGCGTTCTCTCCGGTACGTCTCCAGCAAGATTCAGAACTAACATCGGATCGAATCTTGCAAACTTGATTTCCGTCACGGTTGGCTCTTCGGTCTCACCCGGCAGTTTGGCCTTGGCCGCGTCTACCTTTGCCCTGGAATCCTGCAGCGCCAGGTCGACATCGGTGCCGGCGTCAAACTTGATCGTGATATTCGCCCCGCCTTCGTATGCGTTGGCTGTTAGCTCCTCGATGCCCTCGATCGTACGAAGCTCTTGCTCCATCGGTCGAATCAGCAACCTTTCGGCGTCCTCAGGAGAAATTCCGTCGTGTTTCACGTTGACATAAATCATCGGAATATTGATGTCAGGCTCGGCTTCCTTCGGAACGTTGATATATGTGACAACGCCCGAAACAATAATCACCACCAGCGACAGGATGACGGTTCGGGATCGTCGCATTGCGGTGTCAATAATTTTCACTGCTATTGGCCCTGCTCGGCGGATTTGGTCGCAACTGCCATATCAACTTCGACCTCGGTTACCGAGTCAACAAGCGCGCCAGCGTTCACAAATCCCTGGCCGACCGTAATGATTACGGCGGAATGAGGTAGACCGGCTATCCATACGCCTTCACCGGAAGACATGGCAATATCAGCCCGATGAAACTCAACCAAGCCACGTTCATTGACTGTCTTAATGCCGAGGTTGCCGTTGTCATCGAGCGTCAACAGCGCCGGCGAAATTCGGTGAGCAAAAATGGTCTCAGCCGGAATCATCAACTCGGCCGTCATGCCGCCGCGATATTTTCCGGCCGCATTGTCAATTTCAAGCTCAACCACAAAGGTGCGCGTTGCTTCGTCCGCCATCGGGGCAACGTAACGAATGACGCCTGTTACCGTTTCGCCGGTGGCAAGTTTGGCCGACGCTACTTCGCCTTTGCTCACATTGTGCGCATCGAATTCTGAAACGTTGGCGCTAACAATCAGCGTTCTTTCGTCAACAAATGTCGCGATCGGGTCGGCGGTCTTTACGTAGTCGCCTATTTCAACCTGACGTTCCTGCAATGCGCCGTTAAACGGAGCACGAACAACCATGTATTCAATATCGAGTTTCGCCCGGGCCAGTTCTGCTCTTGCGGCCTCCAGCATTGCCGACGCCTCCTGCAACTGAGCCTCCGAAACATAGCTCTCGCCCATGAGTTTTTGTCTGGCAGCAAACTCGAGTTCACGTTGTTTGACCGTCGCGACCGCTTGCGCGAGTCTCGCGCTTCTGTCCCGTTCATCAAGTCGAACGATTACTTCACCACGATCAAGTCGATCGCCGCGCTCTCCGCCGATAGAGACGACACGACCGTCCGTTTCAGCATTCAGCTCAACAATGCGCGCCGGTGCAGTCTTTCCGTTGACAGTAATGGTTCGAGTAACTTCTTCTGCGGTCTGGTTTCTGACACGCACGCTCGTGCGCGCATCGACATGAGTGGTTGGCTCCGGCTTGCTGGCACGCAAATCGGCATCATTGCCTATTCGACCGCTAAGTAGCCAAAGCGCAATGCCAACAGCAATGCCGGCAGAGACCAGCCAGGATTTGTATCTTTCAAAATTGCCCAAATTCATTTCAAGTGCCTTCGTATCATCTGATTTTGCCGAGTTATTGACCGACAGCCACTTTGACTTTCTCCGCGCCGGAACTTGTCAACATTTCACGATTTTCCTCGATGTACCCCTTAAGCGACGACGCAACGAACTGTCCGAAGCCTGCGACAAAGCGCGCTCCGTTCGGCATTGACGAACATTGATTACATAGGGGCTTCTCAAATAACTTCAGAAAATTCTCGATCTCGAGAAGTTTGTTGTCGATAACGAGATTGACCTGTTCTTCCGTCATCAAGTGCGCGAAGCACATCATTGCCAAAAACTCTGAGCGAACTCTATGGGTCGGCTGCGGATTCGACAGACCCTGCATTAGCTCTTTACGTCCCTTTTCGGTGATCGTGTAAACCTTGCGATCCGGTTTCCCTTCCTGAGGTACTTCTTCGAATTCGACCATGCCATTTCGCGCCAGCGTGGCGAGAGCCGGGTAAATCGAACCGTAGCCCGCGGGGAAAAAATGTCCGAACGAAGATTCAAAGCACTTTTTCATGTCGTAGCCGGAGGCGGGGCCGTCAGTCAGCATGCCAAGGCAAACAGTCTTTACATCCATAGGAATTCAATCCGCCGAAACTCAGTCGGCCATATATCGGGGCGATGCATACTATCAGTTTGATATATAAAAGCCAGCGCAGCAGCGAATTTACTCACAACAAAAAAGAATAATAATATATATCAACGAGTTATTTGACTCTTTCGACCCCGGATCGTGGCGGAATAGACCATGACGAGGCCGAAACAGCCGTCTTCAGAGGCGGCGTCCCGGTGAAATCAGGATTTTTCGGCCACAACTGTGATCATCCCCTCGACAACGAAACGGCGACGAATGGTCATGCCGTTAATTTCAAGTTGATGGTTGATATCTGAGGTGTCGAGGCGAAGCTTGAGGTAGTCGCTGATGCTCGTGTGCCAATTGTCATCCTGTCGACGGTGCAGGATGTCGTGCACATGTACGACATCGTCCCTGTATTCGAGAAAACAGGTGAAAATACGATTGTCATCCGCGCGGATCGGAATGAAACGGTCTGCGCCGGTTGGCACGTAACTAATGTAGTCACGAATTGCATAGATAAACAGGCCGGCGGGTTTTAGGGCCACGCAGATCTTGTCTACAAGGGACGCGACAGACTTCCGGTTGGGCAGATGTACGAGTGTGTCACCCATGCAAACGATCAGGTTCGGTTGCTCTGTCAGATGATCAGGGAAATTCAGAATATCGTCACAAACCGTCTTGATGCGCATCTGGTCGGCACGGGACGAAAGCTCGTCCAGCAGGTCCTGACAAAAGTCGACAGCGAGAACGTCGTAGCCTAGTTCAGCCAGTGGCAGTGATTGACAGCCTGGGCCGCAGCCGAGATCGAGGGCGAGTTCGCCTGCTTCACGAACCAGGTTTAATTCCGCAAAGAGTTCGACGTTTTTCCTGTACGCAACCTCAAAGTCCCCGAGTATCCAGGAATAAACTTCGCCGAGAAAACTATCGTAGTGATCCTTGACGGACTCCACTTTTTCCACCGTTTGCGTGCGTCAAAGAAAGTACTGTGACAGAAACGGATTCATCATACGGTTTTCAGGGTCAAATTGCCGGCGGATCTTGCGAAAGAGATCAAGCCGACTACCGAACACATGCGCCGGGTAGTCAGCCGGAACTTCGAGTGTCTGATTAAATAACGGAGACCCACCCCAGTGGCGGGCAAAGTCGCCAAAGTCAATGGCGAAATCCTCCCAGCCTTTCATCTGCGTCGATATTGCGCGCAGAGCGATCATCGGTTCATCAAAACTTGGCGACAGAAGCGCAGAGTCATCTTTACCCAGGCGAAAACCAACCGTTGGCATGTCGCAGCGGAATCCACTGCTTTCCTTTGCGCGAAAGCAAAAATCCCGATAGGCCTGCACAACGATAGCGAAGTCAGCCGCCGGAAAAAACCAGGTCGAATAGAGCAGTTTCTTGGCGGCATCGTTTGTTTTCGTGCTGCTGGACAAGGCGGTCGAATTGCTTCCGGAACTAACGAGTCGATTATTTACGATGCCCTGTGTAAGGTTGCTTATCTCATCGATTATTCGATAGCGAATTCCAGACGATGGCACGATTCGACTGATGGATTTGAATACGTTAGGAAGAACAGTGCTCTCGCCCCAGTCTTTCACTTTCCATGGAATACGATGCGTCGCGGTTTCTCCTGCACTAACTCTGCGAATATCGAGATAGACACGATCCCTGAAAGGCATCAGAAAGAATTTCAGGCCGACGTCGACATTCGCGAGTTTTTCTGCAACAGCACTGAATTGTTCAAACGTGCAACGTCGATGTGTAACCGGGAACGTTCTTATTGGGCGAACTCGCAGCTTGATTTCGTAGATTATTCCCAACATTCCGAAACTGAGTCGAAACGCATGTAGTAGATTTTTCTGGTCGCTGCGAATTTCAATCGGTTTGCCGGCAGGTGTGATCAGGCGGATGCTTTCAACCTGCGACGACAAGAAAGCGCTGTCGTCACCGAAAGACGGGCCGATACATCCGCCAGCAACTGCACCACCGACAGTACGACTCATAAGGTCATGCCCGCCTGCGAGCTCCATTTCATAGTCTGAAAGCTCCCGCACCAGGTCCCCGATCCGCACGCCGGGCTGTACGGTAACTGTCTGTCCATTGGGATCGATGTTGAGGATCTGGTTGAGCGCGGTGAGGTCGATGAGGGTGCCGGTAGAAGAAGAAGTGCAACCGGTAGCCGAACTATTGGCGCCTGTCGGCCTGAACGGCGCCGCATAATGTGAGTCCGGCCCGAGGGCGTTCTTGATATCAACGACACGAGTTGGCCTGATTGCTGTTGGGCCCTGCAATATCGATGACCGATATCTACCTGACCGTCGCAAGTGCATTGCGTTACCTGACATTGCTTACTCCAAGATCGAACGGGACGATATTCGATATTTGAATACCGGCAGTAATCGGAGCCTGCGATCAGGTATGAAACCGAAGAGGGGGGGGGCTGCCTGACGATTGTCATTACAGGTTGACTGCGATGCAAACTGGCAGATTCAACCCGGCAACCCCGCTATCCTAGGTTTCCCCTTAGACCGGTAGCTTTGCGACCCCTCCTTTCGGAAGGTGTGCCTTTATCAAACGTGGTCAATCGTTGCACAGTAAATTTGAACCTGTCAATTTGAGAAAACATTCAATGCAGGTGGCATCCGGGTCCCGACATATAATGGGGCTGAAGTTGTGATGCTGCTTGGTTTCGCGTCGGATTAGCATGAATGCTGACGGGCAATTGCACCTGCTTGCCGCCTTGACATAAGCGGGATCGGCATGACATTTAGCAGGACTTTCGATTTGGCGGGATGGAATGGACAATGAAATGGCGTGACGGCAGGAGAAGCAAAAATATCGTCGACAGGCGCAGATCCGGGTCGGGAAAGAAAGTGGCCGGCGGCGGAATTGGTACCCTGGTGATTATCCTTGCGGCGATGTATTTTGGCGTTGATCCGACTTTCCTGCTGGAGGGAATGCAATCCGCGAACGTTTCCCCAGGAGTTGAGGAGATGCGACCTGGTGCCGAAGATCTCGCGGATGACCCACTCGCCGACATGGTCTCAGTCGTGATTGCTGACACTGAAGACGTTTGGCGCGAAATATTCGCAGATGCCGATCAACGGTACGAGGAGCCACGATTGGTTCTGTTTTCCGGCACAACGCCATCGTCGTGCGGAACTGGCCAGGCGGCTATGGGACCTTTTTACTGTTCTGCCGACAAAAATGCGTACATCGATTTGTCGTTTTACCGGGATCTGCAGAATCGCTTCAATGCGCCCGGTGATTTCGCCCAAGCCTATGTAATTGCGCATGAGGTGGGCCACCATGTACAGAATCTGCTTGGCACATCCGGCGAAGTAAACCGACTTCGTCGCCAGTCAGGCGATGCCGAGTCAAATCGATTGTCTGTCCGCCTGGAATTGCAGGCGGACCGTTTTGCGGGCATCTGGGCCCATCACTCACGGCGAACCGGTAATATTTCGCTGGAACCTGGCGATATCGAAGAGGCGCTCAATGCCGCAAGCGCAATTGGGGACGATCGTCTGCAAAAACAATCAAGAGGTTCGGTTGCGCCAGATTCATTTACACATGGCACGTCCGCGCAACGCGTTCGATGGTTTCGCGCAGGTTTTGAGCATGGCAACCCCGGTCGCTGCGATACCTTTGCAGCGGATTCCATCTAGATGAGATTTCTATTAACAACGGTTGATACGCCATATCAAAATGACTATTGAAATATGTCCCCCCACTCACGGCCGATGGCAGGGAAGCCGCCGCCTTGTTGCCAATGTACAAGCTCGATAAGCTCGGTCGACACGACGAAACAACAAAAGGGTGCCACTCGAATGCTGCAGCAATTTCCACCGATGGGTGTCTATGAGACGCTCTTTAAGTTCGCTGATGCGACAGCCAAGTACATGGGTGATTCAGGAACACACCCATGGGCGCAAGGATACCCGCTGACGACCCAATTGCCTGGCGGACCCGCGTTACCCGATCGTATCGATCTGGTAGCGTCGGACCTCAAATATCCGAAAGCGACCGGCGAAATAGAACTACGCGAGCGAATCGCTGATTACTACAACGAACACTATGCAGCCGCTGTCACACCAGAACACGTCGCGGTATTCGCAGGAGGTCGACCCGGTATTCTCGCGACGCTCGCTTTTCTTGAACGCGATGTTGGCATCGCTATTGAGGAAACTGAGTACACGCCTTACTACGACATGCTCAAAATCCTGAATCGCCAGGTGAGATTGATCCCCAGTAATCCGGAAAACAGATTCCGGCCGACTGCATCTGACTATGACGTTGAGTACCCAGGTGATACATCCCGCCTGATGCTGATCAAAAGTAACCCGTGCAATCCGACCGGTGTCGTGACCAGCGGAGAGGAACTTCGGGGCCTGGTTGAGAGATTCTCAAAACCCGGACAAGGCGCGTTGTTCGATGAAGCCTATGAATTTTACTGCGATCCGGAACCCGTGAGCGCGCTCCGGTATATTAAAGACATTGATCAGACCGATATTTTTGTGGTCGGCGCGGCGACCAAGGGATTGCAGGTGCCCGGAATGAGGACCGGATGGGTTATCGCAGCGAAAAGACACATTGAGATTTTCAGGAATTATTCTTCGTTCGGTATGGGGGGGATATCGCGCCCGTCTCAATTGTACGTTGCGGATCTCCTTGAGCCGGCCCGAGTTCGCCTGGCGAGGCGGGCGGTAAACGATTTCTTCACGTCCCAGCGCAGGCGCTACGAAGTCGGGTTTAAAGAACTTGGGTTTGAGTTGTACACCGGGGATGGCGGCTTTTATCACTGGGGAAGGTTGCCAGGCGAATGGTCCGCCGATGAATTTAATGAACGCTTGTTTCGCCACAATGCCGGCATTCTTCCGGGAGTCCTTTGCGACATGGAACGCCGGAAAGGCGATAGCGGGCCGCTGCATCGTTTTATTCGTTTCTCATTCGGCCCGCTGTCCGCAGAATCGTTTGAGAACGACATGGAAATCCTCGCAAAATGTGTCTAAGAATGAGTTCAGATGCAGGTCGAAATTTTCTGTCCACGAAAGATCCCGTCAAGAACGATTCCAGCTATCTCGGCTCCGGTGTAAATGAAATCGTGGTTAATGAACGTAACAAGGGCCGATCGTCCCGTCTCGACGAAATATTGAGTCAATTCTTTCTTGGCCGGAGCAATGGAAAATGAACAGAGCAAGACTGCCGGCAGATATTGTTCTTGCCGCGAATCGAATTGGTCCGAATATTCGTGAGACGCCACTGGATTATTCACCGTACTTGAGCGGGCTGACCGGTGCCAATGTTCATTTGAAGCTTGAAAACCTGCAATACACTGGATCATTCAAACTACGCGGAGCATTTAACAAGCTGCTCCTTTTGAGTCCGGAGCAGCGCCGAGCAGGTTGTGTGGCCGCATCGAGCGGAAACCATGGTGCCGCAGTAGCATTTGCGATGAAAAAACTTGGCGTTACCGGAGTCATTTTTGTCCCCGAAAAAACATCCCAGGCAAAAATTGATGCGATCAAACAAGCCGGCGGAGACATTCGTTTCTTTGGCACCGATGGTCTCGATACAGAGACGCATGCGCGAGAGTATGCCGTTAAGAACAACATGGTCTACCTGTCACCTTACAACGATGCTGACGTAGTTGCTGGGCAGGGTACGATCGCCGTTGAACTGGCAAAGCAGCTACCGAAAGTCGATGCCGTGTTCGTCGCGGTCGGCGGCGGAGGGTTGATAAGCGGCATAGGTGTCTTTTTGAAATCGGTCAACCCGAGTGTCGAAGTTGTCTCCTGTCAACCAACGGCGTCACCGGTCATGACCGAGTCGGTAAAGGCCGGCGAAATTCTGGATTTGCCAAGTGATGCGACCTTGTCAGATGGCACAGCCGGAGGAATAGAACCCGGTGCGATCACTTTTGAGATATGCCGTGACGTCGTAAGCAGGTACGTCCTGGTCAGTGAGGAGCAGATCGCGCATGCGATGCGCGAATTTATCGACTCACACCACATGCTTCTTGAAGGTGCAGCGGGAGTCGCGATTGCCGGTTTCCTTGACGTGGCCGACAAGTACAAAGGCAATAACGTCGTAATCGTGATTTGTGGCGGCAATATCAGTCGGGAAACACTAAAAAAGGTAATTTGACCTCAATCCAGGCGTGTTGATCGCAAATTGAACCGACAGTCGAGTTTAGGCTCCAATCAACAGTTGAATTAGTGAGCTGAATCAATGACAGCATCTTTTGTAATCAGGACGTCCTTTTTCTGGTGTGCTGCTCTTGCCGTCTCGGCGGCGAACGGTGAATCCACCGCATTCGTCAACGTAAATGTCGTTCCAATGACGTCAGAGGTTGTGGTTGAGTCGCAGACAGTCATCGTAGTCGACGGCGTAATCACAAGAATCGGCGGCGTTGCGGACACTGCGGTGCCGGATGATGCGGTCGTTGTCGATGGCACCGATCGTTTCCTGATGCCAGGTCTTGGTGAGATGCACGGACATGTCCCTGGCCGCACATCCGGAAATCTCGACCGTGTTTTGGGCCTGTATGTTGCAAACGGCGTTACGACCGTACGCGGAATGCTCGGTCAGCCGTCGCACCTGGTCATGCGCAGTGAAATTCGAAACAGGACGATGTTGGGCCCCAGGCTCATCACATCGGGCCCGTCTTTCAATGATCGGAGCGTCAGCAGCCCGGAGCAGGGCTCGCAAATGGTCAGGGATCAGCACGAGGCAGGGTACGATTTTCTGAAAATACATCCGGGCCTGACCCTGAAAGAATTTAACGCTGTCGCCGGCGCCGCAAATGACCTGGGAATTCGGTTCGCGGGCCATGTGCCAGAGGATGTCGGTGTGCAAAGAGCACTGGCGGCCGGCATTGCGACCATCGACCATCTGGACGGGTACATGGAGGCCCTGTTGCCACCGAATGATGATCCTCTGGGCGGACTTGCCGGATTCTTCGGCGTTTTTATTGCGGATCAGGCGGACTTGTCCAAAATCGAAAAGGTTGCCCAGGCGACTGCTGACGCGAAAGTCTGGAACGTGCCGACAGAATCGTTATTCGAGCACGTAACCGTTGCCGACTGGTCACCGGAAGATATGGCTCGCTGGCCAGAAATGAAGTACATGCCACAAGAAGTTGTTGCGCAATGGGAAAGCGCCAAGCGTGACGTTCTAAATGATGTCAATTACGACGCCCAAACAGCACGTCGGGCAGTCGAGATTCGACAGAAAATAATTCTGGCGTTGAAAAACGCAGGTGCCGGTCTGTTGCTGGGATCCGATTCTCCACAAATATTCAATGTTCCCGGCTTCGCATTACATCGGGAACTTGAATTTCTGGTCGCTGCTGGCCTGACGCCGTTCGAAGCGTTGCAGACGGGCACCGTCAGTGTGGCGAAATTCTTCTCGTCAGAAAGTTCTTTCGGATCAGTGCGCGAGGGCCTCGAGGCTGACCTGATCCTTCTCGATGCAAACCCGCTCGAGGATATAAGGAATTCCAGGCGCATTCATGGCGTCATGGTTCGGGGGACCTGGCTGTCCAGAGCCGACCTCGATCGTCTCTTGGGACGATTCGAGCGCTAGATTGCTCATGGGCCGGAATGACCCGGAATGCAACCGTTTGGCGACTTGCGGTATCTAATATCGACAAGGCTCGACCTATTCGGGTTTTTCAACTTCAGAGGGGCAATATCATGCGCAGCTTGCTGGTAATGACGGTTTTCCTGGCTGGCCAGACAAGCGCTGCCTGGATCGATTACGAGGAAGTTCGTGAGCTGACGCTGGATACCGGAGGGATCGACAGCCTGAGTATAGATAACGGCTCTGGCAGTATCGATATCGTCGGAGTTTCCGGGGCGACTGACATTACGGTGAAAGCAACCATAGTCGTACCTGACAAGAATGAGGACAAGGCGCAAAAAAGAATCGAACGGGACCTCGTGTTGGTACTGGAGCAGGTCGGTGACTCTGCTGTTCTGAAAGCTTATTTCGAGCAGGGAGGTTTCTTTGACTTTGGAGACAGTCCATCTGTCCAACTCGCAGTTCGCATGCCGGAGCATCTTGGCCTGCAAGTTGACGACGGTTCCGGCTCGATCGAATTGACAAATGTCCGTGGGAATATCGTTCTCGACGATGGTTCCGGATCAATTTTGATGACGGACGTGGGCGGTAACGTGGAAATTGATGATGGCTCCGGTGCGATCACCGTGCATAGTGTCGGGGGGAATATTTATATCAACGACGGATCCGGCAGCATCGAGGTTCGCGATGTAGCCGGTAGTGTCACGATTGATGACGGATCCGGCGGGATCGACGTCAGCGATGTCGAGCAAGATCTGATCATTGTTGAAGATGGCAGCGGGGGCCTGGATTTTTCGAATATCGCCGGGCGAGTTGAAACCGACTCCCGATAACCGAAGGCCAGCAGGTTTCGCACAAGGCATCTTAAGTCCCCACATTCCCTCACTGGCCGACCGAAGGCCCGCACTCGCCTTCCCGATACGCTAGAATTTGCTGCGACGCGAGCTTCGCAGCAATCGGATTCTGTTGCAGGGGACATGATGAATACCGAACATTTGAATGACCAGCGCTTCCTGGACCTATACGACAAGTACGCCCACGGGTTAATCAATCGGCGGGAATTTCTTGACAGAATTGGCGCTATCACAGCATCCGGCACCGCAGCATTAGCGGTGTTCAATGCACTTGCCCCGAATTACGCGCTCGCGAGTCAGGTAGACGTCAACGACCCCGGAATCGAGGTTGGCTACCAGGAATATGATTCGCCAGATGGCGCAGGAAAAATGCGCGCCTACAGGGCAATTCCTGCGGGGGCTAGGGGTCGACTGCCAGCCGTCGTGGTCATACATGAGAATCGTGGCCTCAATCCATATATTGAAGACGTTGCACGACGGGTCGCGAAAGCCGGATTCATCGGCTTCGCGCCTGATGCCCTGACACCACTGGGCGGGTACCCCGGCAACGATGATGATGGCCGTACGATGCAGCAGCAGCGCGACCGAGATGAGATGCTCGAAGATTTCGTCGCCGCTGTCCGCACGATGCAGGAATACGACAAATGTAACGGCAAAGTTGGATGTGTCGGTTTTTGCTATGGCGGTGGTGTGGCGAACGCGCTGGCTGTCCGACTTCCGGATCTGGGCGGGGCCGTACCTTTTTACGGGCGTCAACCCGCTGCGGAGGAGGTCGCACAGATTCGGGCGCCCTTGCTGATTCACTATGCGGAGCTCGACAGCCGGGTGAACGACGGTTGGCCCGCCTACCAAGCTGCGTTGGATGAATCTGGCAAGGAATACGAGATGCATATGTATGCTGCTGCAAATCACGGCTTTCACAACGATACGACACCCCGCTATGACGAGGCTGCCGCCCGGCTCGCATGGCACAGGACAATTGAATTTTTTGATAAGAATCTGGTCTGATATGAAAGCGGACCGGCCCGGGCGCGGAGCCCGTGGTCTGTAGGCTCGTTCTGACCCAATTCGACTAAGGGGCGTCCGGTATTATGCCTCCGGGTGCCGGAAATTGGTCTAGAATGGGCGGGTTCGCGGGAGCTCCAATTCATGTACAGACAATTCGCTTTATTCATATTCGCTCTGTTTCTTGCGCCACTATGCTGGGCTCAGGTTGGGGAGAGAATTAACCGTGGACAAAGTCCGACAACAGTTATCGGGCCGCGAAATATCCCGTTGTACGATGGGGCGCAGGCACTTCTGGCGGGCGAAAATGAAAAAGGCGTAGCGCTCACGCATCAGGGCCTGGAGATTGCACAAGGGCGACGGGAGGAAGAGGCGGCTTTGTCCAATTTGTGTGCCGGATATATCAAGTTGGGAAAGTACCAGGAAGCACTCAAGTACTGCGACATCCTGTTAGCGCGAAACGACAAGAACTGGCGCGGTTATAACAACCGGGCTGTCATCTATATCCAGACGAAACAGTGGAATAAAGCAGAACAGGATCTGATAAAGGGCGAAGAACTCAATCCCGGCGCGAGTACAATGAAAGTCGCGCGGTCGATGTACATGGATGCTGTTCATCCGGTTCGTCCGGAAATCGAAATTGACGACAGACAGAATGAAAATACAGGGGACCCACAGCAGCCGTAGTTCAGGTCGGCCATCTGTCGCGGCCGTGTGCTGTGTTGTTGCAGTGACCGTCCTGGCAACGGCGATTGCCATTGCACAGGACTCGCCCGACGTTACGCACTTCATCGACTTGAATACCGATAGAAGCCCGGCCGTGACGGCATTCCCGAAATACCCTTCGATCGCCCGTCGCGACAGAATAGAAGGGGAAACAACAGTCTGTTTCAAGATTAAGGCCAACGGGCAGATTTCCCGACCGGTCGTGACCGAGAGCAGCCACCGCATTTTTGCCAGGCCGGCACTTCTGGCAATGAAGAAATCAAGCTTCGAGCCAGTGGGACCCGGACAAATAGTCGGAACGGCAAGGTCTTGCAGAATTTATCGCTTCCGCCTGGACCCGATTTTGGTCAGGGTCGACAGCGACGATCAGGAATAGCGCGCTGTCATTTTCCCTGCTCCGACGTTGAAAACCACGTATCTAATTTTCGCTTAGTGGACCTTCGCGCGTCCGATATAATTTGTCCGCGTTCCAAACCAAACCTCTCCTGCAGGTTCGTAGTAGTGCATGTGATCTACTGAGCCTGCCCCGCTGGGGATGTCGGTTACTGTCAGGAAAGTTTCGGTACCGGTATCAAATCCAATCAGACTGTTCGGTATGCGGCCGGTTTCAACAAGCCAGATGCGGTCGTCTCTGTCGACGGCAATGCCAGATGGTTTGCTGTCAGAACCACCAGGCAAGGGCCATTCTGAAAATTCGCCGTTTCGTGGATCGAATCGGCCAATCTGTCCAAGTGCGTAATCGGTAAACCAAACGGTGCCATCTGATGTTGCTACGATTTTTCGAAATCTGGAATTCACATTTGGTGTTTCGAATTCGGTAACTGACATGTCTGACAAACTCACCCGTAACAACATGTTTCGTTCAGATGAGGTGGCCCAAGGATTGCCGTCCGAGTCCACTACGATACCGTGGGGTCTGAATTTCTTTGTCGGAATCGGAATCAAAACCACTTCGCCATTGGCCACCATCAGGCGCCCGATAAAGTTGCCGTCCTCAACTGTGAACCAGATATCGCCAGCCTGGTCGATTGTCATGGCCCTTGGATCCTTCGCTTTCCTGTCCGGCATCGAGAATTCGTCAACACGTCCGGTCGATGGATTTAATGAACCAATGTGCCGGCGTTTGTTGCTGGCAAACCAGATCGTGCGGTTGGAGTCGACAATGAGTGCCGTCGGCGCCGTACCCGCCTGTAAGTCGTATCGATTGAATTCACCGGTCTCTGGTGAAAAATTGGCGACGTAATCTGCACGCTGACCGACAAACCAGACTCGCCCTCCTGTGTCGACATAAGCCGGTCCAGGTTCAGAGTTCGCCCAGGGAACCAGCCACTCACGAATGTCGACAGTGTCGGCGAGCACTTTTTGCACCAGCCAGGAGAAAACGAGAAGCAGGATCATCGAGGTTCTGAGTTTCATCATCACACCCTATGCCGCCTCGGAGCGTTGCGACCTCGATTCAGAAACCGTCGAGACGAGACAGAAATTTTTCGGCAGCTTCCTGTACGCTGGCACCGGTACTAATCAATCCACCACCGTGACCCGCCATCACCGCAATGCCTGTCGTGGAAAAATCCGTTTCCCGGAACAGTCGACCGAACTCAGCGGCCATTTCCGGCGTGCCGTAGGCGACATCACCGTTTGTCGTCGGTGCTTGATCCTTTAATCCTAGCCACATTGCATCACTGTGAATATGAACTACTGCGCGAATTCCGGGATCCAGCTGATACAAAGCCGCATGAGTCATCGACTCAGATGAGGCCTCTGTCGCGCCTTCGGAAAACACCCTGTTTCGTTCAATGTCGAATTCGGTCACTCGGGCAAAATGCAGGTTGCTCACTTCCGACAGATGTCCCGTCTGTGTCCCGCTGATGATGAACTCGTTTCTTGTATCGACACGTGCACTGATGTTGCCATAGCCGATGTTGATGTCTGCATAATGGCCGATCAATCCGGCAGAGAAGAGCAGATTGCGCCATCTGATTAATTCGACAATCTCCGGGTCGGTCAATGTGTCCGTGCATTGCCAGCGGGATTCGAACTTTATGTAGCCCTCATCAATCACGATTTCTGGGCGGCCATATTCGGAAAGAGCTCCGTCAGTCCTTTCTCGCTAGCCGCGCAAATCCCCTGTTCGGTAATCAGTCCGGTAACAAATTTCGCCGGTGTGACATCGAACGCAAAATTCCGGATCTTCGTATTTGTTGCGACCGTATTGACCGTTTCGAGCCTGTCGCCAATCCGGCCGTAAATCCTGCTGACCTCATCGGGATCGCGTTCTTCGATCGGAATGCCGCGAATTCCGTCGCTGATTGTCCAGTCAATCGTTGTCGACGGTAGCGCTACGTAGAAAGGAACACTGTTGTCGTGTGCAGCAAGCGCTTTTAAGTAGGTTCCGATCTTGTTGGCCACATCACCGGTTCTAGTGGTCCGATCCGTACCTGTAATACAAATATCAACCAATCCGTGCTGCATGATGTGGCCGCCGGCGTTGTCGACAATTAGCGTGTGTGGCACGCCATTTTCTGCGAGCTCCCAGGCGGTCAGTTGCGATCCCTGATTGCGCGGGCGCGTCTCGTCCACCCATACATGCACGTCGATCCCTTTGGCATGAGCGAAATAAACAGGTGCAGTTGCTGTGCCATAGTTGATGGTCGCCAGAGCGCCAGCGTTGCAGTGCGTGAGAATGTTGACTGGTTCTCCGGGCTTGCTTGCCGAAATAGCTTCAATGAGCTTGAGTCCGTGTTCGCCAATTCGGCGAGAAATCTCCACATCCTCATCGCAAATGCTCCTGGCCTCGACCTCAAGCAAAGAGACGAGATCCGAATCGCCGCTTGCTGCGTCGATAACGCGCCGGCATCGATCAAGTGCCCATTTGAGATTGATGGCGGTCGGTCGAGTTAGACCTAACGCTTCGGCGGCTCGCAACACACATTCCCGGCAGTCAGATTTTCCGCTCCGCTGGTTCGCTGCAAGGTACAGGCTCCATGCGGCCGTAGCACCGATTAGCGGGGCGCCACGAACCAGCATGTCACTGATGGCATCGGCACCGTCCTGCCAGGTTTTAAGATCGTGCACGACGTATTCATGGGGCAGACGCCGTTGATCGATGATCTGCACAACGGTCGGATCCGCAGGATTCTGCCAAATGCTCCGGAATTCTTCGCCGGTTTTTCTCAAAATGCTGTGCTCCTTCTGCGTGCAGGCTTCGACTGCTCGGCATCATTCTAACGCCCGATCGGCAAAGCAGGGCGGAAAGCGTGAACAATATTGCCACGAGTCACCGATCCCGGTGATAGATTAGCCCTGTGTCACATACTGAGAAATACACCGTCATTCTGGCTGTGCTCCTGACTTTGATGCCCGCGCGCGTGACGGCAGAGGATGAATTGCCATCGGCAGAAGCGCTCGAAGCGATGGGAGCGGTGGTCGGCGAGGTCACTTACGACAGGCAAAACGTTTTCGATCCGACGCAACCCGGAGAGAACAAGTCTCTTTTTCGACTCGCAAATCGCTGGCATATCGTGACTCGCGAATCGGTTATTCGGCAACAGCTCCTCTTTCGTCCGGGGGACAAGTTTTCAGTACGGCTCATCGAAGAATCCGAGAGGCTACTGCGTCAGAATTCCTATCTCTACGACGTGGATATTGAACCCGTCAGAGTCGAGAATGGCATCGTCGATATTCATGTCCGGACACGCGACCTCTGGACGCTGATGCCGGGGTTTTCCGCCTCGCGCAGCGGTGGTGAAAATCGCACCGGGGTCAAAATCTCGGAGCGTAATCTCCTGGGCAGGGGCATGTCGCTCCAGTTGAGTTACAACGACGATGTCGATCGCGAATCAACCAGCTTTCAATTCTACGACAGAAATCTTGGTGCAAGCTGGACATCCATGTTTCTTGAGTTGGCAGACAACTCTGACGGGCACACGACGGACGTTCGCGTTGTTCGGCCCTTTTACGCACTGGACTCGCTCAGGTCTGGCGGCGTCACGTTCTTTGAAGATGCGCGGGAAGAGACCTTCTACGAGCTTGGCCACGAGGCGGCGGAGTATGACGCGGAAACGGATAGGTACACCGGATTTGTTGGCTGGTCCGGGGGCCTTCAGAAAGGATGGGTCAGGCGCTGGTCAGCCGGCATGGTCCACGATGAACAGCACTTCACAAGCGTGGTCGATGGCGTTTTGCCACCGTTGATACCTGCAGATCGAACCTTGATCTACCCGTTCTTCGGATTCGAACTAATTGAAGACAAATTCGAATCGGCCTCGAACAGGGACCATATAGAGCGCACAGAAGATTTCTTTCTTGGTACAAGCCTTTTCGCGAGTGTCGGATATGCTACGAACGAACTTGGATCTGACCGTGACTCGCTCATCTATCGGGTCGAAGCGCACAAAGGCTTCGGTTCAATCGGGAAGAAAGCTTTGATACTGTCGTCGTCGGTCACCGGTCGCTTTGACAATGGAGATGCTGCAAATAACGAGATTTCGTTTGACGCCCGATATTACAATCAGATATCCGAGAAAAGACTTTTTTTCATGACTCTCGCGGGCAGTTATGGCCACAACCTCGATCTCGACAACGTGGTCGATCTGGGTGGTGAAAACGGCTTGCGTGGTTACCCGCTGCGATACCAGACGGGTGAATCAAAAATTCTTATTACTGCTGAGCAGCGTTATTTCACAAATTGGTATCCGTTCAGACTCGCGCGCATCGGGGGCGCGATATTTGCCGATGCAGGCCGAACCTGGGGTAATAGCCCGCTGGGGACTCCGCCTATCGGTTGGCTGAAAGACGTAGGTTTGGGTTTACGACTTGTTCCAACTCGAGCGAGTGGACGTGATGTTATTCACATTGACGTTGCATTTCCGATCGATGGAGACCCATCGATCGACGGTGTGCAGTTTTCGATAGAATCGAAAAGGAGCTTCTAGCTGGCAGATCGTTTGGCCGATCGAAGGGTATTCAGCATCAGCAAAGCGATAGTCATCGGACCTACGCCACCGGGTACCGGGGTAATAGCGCCGGCCACCCTGACAGCCTCATCGAAATCGACGTCGCCTACCAGGCGATTTTTCGACGCGCCATCAACATCGACCTGAATTCGATTGATCCCAACATCTATGACTATTGCACCAGGTTTGATCCAATCGCCTTTCACCATCTGTGCACGACCGACAGCCGCGACAAGGATGTCCGCATTTCTTGTAACGGATGGCAGGTCCCTGGTTCGACTGTGACAAATGGTTACTGTGGCATTTGCTTTCAGCAACAAACTGGCCATTGGCTTGCCGACGATATTGGAACGTCCAACAATTACTGCATTGAGACCGGACAAGTCCTTACCCAGATGATCCTCAATCATCAGCATGCAACCAGCGGGCGTGCACGGTACAAAAGCACTGTCCGTATTTCCGGCGGTCAACATACCGATATTCTGAAAGTGAAACCCGTCAACATCTTTGCCAGGCAAAATCGCTTGTGTAATTTTTTCTTCGTTAAGCTGTGAAGGCAGCGGCAGCTGCACAAGAATGCCGTGAACCGCGGGGTCAGCGTTTAGCTGTTCGATCAGATTGATGACGTCATCCTGTGCAGAGTCCTCGGGGAGCGTATGCTGAATCGAATTGAAACCGCAGGCCTCGGCAGTCCGTTTCTTGTTCCTGACGTAGACCTGGCTGGCGGGGTCTTCTCCGACGATCACTACGGACAAACCTGGCTTTATGCCCGTCTGTTTCACCATAACAGCTGTTGCCGCAGATATGGATTCTGACAATTCTGCCGCTTTGGCTTTGCCATCGATAATCGTCGCTGCCATGTATTTGTCTCCAAACTTTAACGACCGACAATATTGGCGGTCAAATCAGGGCCGCAGATAGTAACCTCTGGCGTCTGCGAAGGAAAACGAATTGGCGGCAGCAGAGCGGACCTCCAGATTTCCACCACAAACAGCCTGAGCCGGTGCTAACATTGAGTGAGCGGGAGCCGCCAAAGCGCTGTTTCAGTGGCGAGGAGAATTGAACATGGTAGATCGTATCGATTCGAGAAGCCGTTTGGCTATTCAACACTGGCCAATCGTGATGCTTCGCGTATACACCGGACTATTTTTTGCCTGGAACGGATTTTCCAAACTTCAGCGAGGTAACTTTGCGGATGGTATGGAAGGGTTCCTCAATGCACAGGCCGACAAATCATTCGAATTCTATCGGTCGTTCATCGAATTCATTGTGATCCCCAATAAGGCAGTTTTTGCATCTCTCGTGTCATGGGGCGAATTCTCGATTGGTATCGCCATGATTTTGGGGCTGGCGACCCGCTACGCCGCGGCAGCCGGAGCACTGCTCGTATTAAACTTCTGGTTCGCCAAAGGCCAGGGTTTTTTTGACGGTACGAATCACGATGCAGTCTGGCTGGTGATCTTTGTTGTGCTTGGTATGGTTCCGGCAGGGCGCATTGCCGGCCTCGATGATGGTTTTTCCGATCGGCTACCGTTCCTGCGCTAAGACAGTGACGGAGGACTGGCTCGATCGCTGGAAAAATGGCAGGACCGGCTGGCACGAAGCGAACGGCAATGCCGGGCTTAAATGCCACTGGCCGCCTAATGACTGTGGAAACCGTGTTCTCGTTCCCTTGTGCGGGAAGACTTCCGACCTGCTGTGGCTTGCGGAGCGTGGGCACGAGGTTGTAGGTGTAGAGCTTGCGGAAATTGCCATCCGAGAATTCTTTTCAGACAACAATCTCGCGTTTCAGATATCGCATGGCGATCATCTCGATCGTTATCGCGCGGATGACTTGCCGATCTCAATTTATTGTGGTGATTACTTCCACTTTGTCTCAACGCCGTTCGATGCGTTGTATGACCGTGGTGCACTTGTCGCGTTGCCACCGTCAATGCGGCCAAAGTACGTCGCACAAACGAAACAGTTGCTCCGGCGTGATGCGTTTCGATTAATCATTACATTGGAATATGACCAAAGCATTGTGCAGGGCCCGCCGTTTGCTGTGCTGCCCGCAGAGATCGTAACGTACTGGGATGATCTGCAGCGTGTTGACGAGACAGATGACATCGATACCTGTCCGCCCAAATTCCGGGCGGCGGGACTAACGGCGATTCAGGAAGTGGTCTGGCTGTCGAGTTAGAAAATACTTGATTGACTGGCGGCGTTATCGTCACCATCACAGCTAATCTTTAACATTGGAAAGTTGACGATACGTTCTGCACCATCGATCTTTCCTTCGATTCGACCGAGTAAATTGCCGCCGTCATCGAGACGATAACTTATTCGTTGTGGGAAGTCGTGCAGGGGGTTTTCGAACACGATCTCGCGCTCGGTCTGTTCCCTCATTCGAAACTGTGCAGTTTCCTGTCCGGACGGAGACGCGATCAGAACGATCACGTTGTCGCCTTCATCGACAATTCTCAAGTACTCAAAAGCAACTGTCTTGCCCTGTCTTACCGTTCGATTGAATCCGAACATCGTTCCTCCTGCAGGGCTCGACCATTGTTCTACGGACCCCGGATCCGCCCCTGCCGGTGCCCAACACCCCGTCATCCAGTTGAGCTGCAACAAATCCCCATACGCATGAAACGAAACAAGGGTCACTCCAGCCGTGACGGAAAGCAGGGTTTTCAGTTTTTGCCGTCCCAGCACTATTCGCCCCCATCGGGCCCGTAAAACACGACCCAGGCGGCGAAATCATCGGTGAAGTCCTCGAACCGATGCACCATGCCTGCCGGCACAAACAATGCCTCACCCGTCTCGAATGGGTGGCGGTCGCCATCGAGAACGAAGAAGCCAGAGCCAGATTGTATGACGTAGATTTCGTCCCGGGTATGCGGTTGCTGCGGATCGATTTTATCTGGCTTGTAATATCCCAGCTCCAGCGTACCGTGTTCAAGTAGCACGCCGTAGGCGTTGTCTTCTGACTCGGCGACCAGTGTCAGTGCCTTTTTTACTGTGTATCTGTCGGCCATCCTAAATCCCCATCAATTCACAGGTAAGTCCCTGCCGATCGGACGCATCAAAAAAGTGCCCGAACAGCGAGCAGGAAGCCAAACGCGGCCAACGGGATGCCAAGAACCGCACCGACAATACTCAGCGATATCGCCACACCTGCCACCATCAGGGACAACCCCAGCACCGCACAAATAATGCGACCTGTAATATTCAGAATAAAAGTAAGAATTTTCCAGATTGCGTAAAACGGCCACAGGATCCACGGCACATGACTTTCAGCGGAACCAGTCATTTCGATAACTCCTTTCGAGCAGCTGTAATGCCAGCCGCATAGTTGGTCTGGTGCTTTACCTCAATCGGAAATGTTTTGCTTCGTGATCGTATCGACGACAAAAACTGTGAAGTGGTCTACTAAAACCGGACACCGAGTTAAGGCGTTAAAATGCCATAACGAGGTGAATGATGACAACAGAAAC
>JAQCAD010000036.1 GCA_027621915.1 Pseudomonadota bacterium | reverse complement strand
CGTCTCGTTCTCGTTTCTGTTGTCATCATTCACCTCGTTATGGCATTTTAACGCCTTAACTCGGTGTCCGGTTTTAGTAGACCACTTCATTTACAACATGATTCGTGCTTCGTCCGGCGGACTTATTGCGTTGGCCCTCGAACTAAAAAGTACTTCAAATATCAGCCTCGAGGGATCGAAAGATCTGGACGAGCTTGCCGATTTGATAATTGCGTTTTTCCTTCCAGGAGACGTCGCGAAGGATTAATATGCGCCCGGTCGCATGAGTTGCTGATGTATCCCGGCAACAATCGACAATGCGATGGATGCAGGACCGCGACCACCGATATCCATGCCAGCGGGCCCGTGCAATCGAAACTCCAGTTTCGAAGATAGTTCACCCAGCTCAGCTAGCAGGCGTCGGCGTCGGTCGATCGGCCCTAGTAAACCGATGTAGGGTATCCGACTCAATGCCAGCTGACTGAGATACTGCCGATCGCTTGCCAGGTGATGGCTCATGACAATTGTGGCGGCAAAGCGATCCAGGTCAATCGTGGCAGCGACTTCCTGAACCGGAATACAGTGAAGCACCTCTGCACCGGCGAATTCTCCTGACCCGATATAAGCCGGCCTGTGATCCTGAACGGTAACCCGCCAACCAAGCTCGGTTGCGAAACGTACAACCGGCTCGGCATCCAGGCCGGCACCAAGCACAAGAATTGCCGGCGGCGGCTGGAGCAAAGAAAGCAGCAATGTTGCGCCGCCCGCTTTCGTCACTATCTTATGGCTATCGGACCGGCGCGCAAACAGTGTTGCCTTTG
This sequence comes from Pseudomonadota bacterium, assembly GCA_027621915.1. GTDB lineage: Bacteria > Pseudomonadota > Gammaproteobacteria > Steroidobacterales > Woeseiaceae > SZUA-117. The sequence goes on along the minus strand of JAQCAD010000036.1, from coordinate 32,222 downwards.
CGATCGTACTGACTTGATGTGCAAATTCGTCATCCATATCGCTGTACGACACGTCGCCGTCGATTGTTACGATAGTTGCACCGACAGGAAGATTTTCGAGCGTTGATTCAATCACAGTAGCGGCGACCTGTTCGCTATCTCCTTCCAGTGCCCGCACCATCGTCGCGAACGGTTCGTACCCCGTGTCAGGATGGAGCGGCTGCAGGAATATTTTCATCAGGCCATCGCAGCCAACGCCAAGACCCCACAGCTCTTCATCGTTGCTACCGAGATCATATGTCACCGACTGTGGACGACCGGTATCGAGGACGGCACGGGCCCGTTCGGCAAGGTCACCCTCGAGACAACCTCCGGACAACATTCCCCGGAAATCGCCATCGCCCGTAATGAGCATCTGTGCACCCGTCTTGCTGTAGGTCGAACCTGCCGTTTCAAACACACTGGCAAGCGCCAGCGGCTTTCTTTCCGCGGACCATGCAGCAAAAGCGTTGAGTAACCCGGTAGCTGTCATTTCACATCACAAAGGATCAGTTAGCGCGGGTCACATCGTCGGCATTGAAAAATCCGCGCCTGACCGGATTCCAGTGGGCCAGCGAGAGGTTACTGTCTTGAGGCGAGTATAAAATCGAACGCCCTCCATACCGTAGATGGACATGTCGCCGAATAATGAGCGCTTCCATCCGCCGAAGCTGTGGAATGCAAGCGGCACCGGGATAGGCACGTTGACACCAACCATACCGACTTCAATGTTATTGGCAAACTCACGCGCAGCGTCACCGTCACGTGTAAAAATCGCAGTGCCGTTGCCATATTCGTGCTCGTTTACCAGCCTGATCGCATCATCGAAAGTTGCGACCCGGACCATCGTCAGGACCGGCCCGAAAATTTCCTCATTATAAACGCGCATGTGCGGCTTCGCGTTATCGAACAGAGTCGGTCCCAGGAAATACCCAGCTGATTTAGTAATGTCGTGTGTGCGACCATCGACAACGACCGTGGCGCCCTCTTCCTCACCCACGTCAATATACGATCGGACTTTGTCACGATGCTCTGCAGTAATCAGCGGGCCCATATCGTTGTTATTGTCCATACCGGTGCCGATTTTCAACGCCGCTATTTTCGGCAGTAACTTTTCGAGCAGAGGCTCCGCCGAATCACCGACAGCTACGATGGCCGATATCGCCATACATCGCTCACCGGCCGATCCGTAACCGGCACCGACCAATGCGTCTGCAGCCTGATCCATGTCGGCATCCGGCAAAACGACGAGGTGATTCTTGGCTCCACCAAGCGCCTGCACACGTTTCCCGTTTGCCGACGCCGTCTTGTACACGTGTTCGGCGACCGGAGTCGATCCGACGAAACTGACTGCTGATACGCGCTTGTCGTTCAATAGTGCATTAACTGCAACATGATCGCCCTGGACAACATTGAAAACACCGGGCGGCAATCCAGCCTCCGCCAAAAGCTCCGCCCACTTTAACGAACAGCTGGGATCTTTTTCGGACGGTTTCAGAATAAAAGTATTGCCACAGGCAATTGCCAGCGGAAACATCCATAAAGGTACCATCGCAGGAAAATTAAACGGTGTGATTCCAACACAGACGCCAACCGGCTGGCGCATGGAATAACAATCTACGCCGGCGCCAACCTGGTCGCTGTATTCACCCTTGATCAAATGCGGAATGCCACAGGCGAATTCGACGACTTCCAGGCCTCTCTGGATCGATCCATCCGCATCGTGCAGGACCTTGCCATGTTCTTGCGTAATTAACGCCGCGATTTCGCCACGGTCTCTTTCGATCAGCTCCTTGAGCCGGAACATGACCCTGGCGCGACGGAGCACCGAAGTTTTGGACCAGGCTGGCAATGCCGCTTTTGCGGCAGAGAGCGCCGCATCGACATCAGCTTCTGATGACATCACGACCTGGGCGCATTTCTTGCCCGTCGCAGAATCGAACACGTCTGCCCATCGATCAGACTGTGCGACCTGAACTTCACCAGTGATCCAGTTCGATACCGTCCGGATCGCGTTCACGTTTTCAGCTATTCGTGCCATTGGTCTAACCCTTTTATTTATTGCGCACGCAATGCAGCGCGTACTGCATCAACAACGATCTCGATCTCCGTCTCGCTAATGATCAGCGGTGGCGAAAATGCGAGAGTGTCGCCCGTTGTGCGGATGATGACTCCCTTGTCGAAACACTCGCGAAAAATTGACATTGCACGAGCCGTCGGCTGTCCTTCGATGCCCCTTAGTTCCACGGCTCCGATCAAACCGAAATTTCGGATGTCTATGACGTGCGGCTCACCCTTTAGGCTGTGTAACGCATCGGCAAATTTGTCCTCCATCTCCCTGGCGCGATCGAACAGACCTTCGCTCTCGTAAACGTCCATTGCTGCCACACCGGCAGCGGCCGCGAGCGGGTGCCCGGAGTAGGTGTAGCCGTGGAAGAATTCTATTGCACCATCCGGACCGGTCATAAACGTATCGTAGATTTTCTTTGACGCAAGGACCGCGCCCATCGGCACAGTGCCGCTGGTCAGACCCTTTGCGGTGGTCATGAGGTCCGGGGTAACGCCGAAACGGGTGGCAGCGAACGAGTCCCCGGTCCGACCGAAACCACATATAACTTCGTCGAAAATCAGGAGAATGCCGTGCTTGTCACAAATTTCCCGAACTCGCTTCAGGTATCCCTCAGGTGGAAGCAGGACACCGGCAGAGCCGGCTATCGGCTCGATGATCACCGCTGCAACGGTTGATGCATCGTGCAATGCGATGATGTTCTCGAGTTCGTCTGCCCGTTGAGCGCCCCATTTTGGCAGACCTCTTGAATAGGCGTTGTGCTCTATGCTGTGCGTATGTGGCAGGTGATCAACGCCTGGCAGCATCGCACCAAACATCTTTCGATTTGCCGACAGGCCACCAACCGATATTCCACCAAATCCAACACCATGGTAGCCCTTTTCCCGACCGATCAATCGTGTGCGTGCACCTTCACCGCGAGTTCGGTGATACGCAAGCGCCATCTTGAGCGCCGTGTCGACGGCTTCTGAACCGGAGTTGACGAAGAATGCGTAGTCAATGCCCTCGGGTGCAATGCTGGTCACCCGGTTGGCCAGCTCAAACGCCTTCGGGTGACCAAGCTGGAACGCCATCGAGTAGTCGAGCACTTCAGCCTGATTCTTGATCGCTTCGACAATCTTCGGGTGGCAATGGCCAGCGTTGCAACACCACAGACCCGCCACTGCATCCAGCAACTTCTTCCCCTCGGGTGAGTAGCAATACATGCCTTCAGCGCGTGAAATCATGCGTGGATTCTGTTTGAAATAGCGATTACCGGTGAATGGCATCCAGTAGGATTCCAGATCAGGGAGATTCGGCGTAATTTTTCGAACGGTATTATCAGTCATAGCTGAGCTCCGGTTTAGCCTCAGAAAATTTCTTTGAGTCGGTAATAAAGCATGCCAAGTGCCAGCACGGGATTGGCAAACCACTTGCCACCCGGAAGTTTCCAGTGGCGAATTTTTTCGAAAACATCAAAACGTTCCATGTCGCCTGCAATGGCGTCAGCGAGTATCTGGCCGGCAATGTGCGTTGGCGCGACACCATGCCCGGAGTAACCCTGCGCATACCAGGTGTTACCCTGGATGCGGCCAAACTGCGGGATTCGTTTAATGCTGATCGCAATGTAGCCGCCCCACTCGTAGTCAATACGTACGTCCTTTAGCTGCGGGAAAACCTTGATCATATTAGGCTGGATAGCGCCCGAAATACTTTTCGGGTGCCGTCCCGAATAGTTACATAGTCCGCCGAACAGCATTCGCTTGTCAGCAGATAGTCGAAAGTAATCGAGGCCGACGCGCTGATCACACACGGCCATGTCACGGGGCAGAAGTTCCTTCGCCAGGTCGGCATCAAGCGGTTCGGTTGCAATGATGTAACTGCCCGCGGGAATAACCTGGCCGTATAGTTTCGGTTCGGACTTTCCGAGATATGCATTACCGGCCAACACGACCTTCTTTGCATGCACGACTCCATCGACAGTGACCACTTTCGGCTTGTCACCATGTACGATCCGCGTCACCTTTGACTGCTCAAAAATTCGGGTGCCCCGTTCTTCTGCAGCACGGGCTTCACCAATGCAGAGATTCAGGGGATGCAGGTGTCCATTACCGTGATGCACCATCCCCCCGATGTAACGGTCCGAACCGATCACCGTATGCATGTCTTCCTTCGACACCAGTTCCATTTTGTGCGGATACTGATTCGCATTCTTGCGTGCGATTTCAGACTGGAAGTAGTCAAGGTCGCCCTGACTGAGCGCAACATCCAGGAAGCCAAACTTGAGATCACAATTGATCGAATATCTTTTGATCTTCTCGAGGACGACGTCGCGGGAGTCGACTCCGATCTTTCGTACAACTTCTGCCGCTTCGTTGCCGAACCGCTTGCCAATCAGCCCGATCTTGTCAACCTCGACGATTCCGTCGATCAACTGGCCACCATTTCGACCCGAAGCGCCCCAACCGACGCGATTGGCTTCGATTAATGCAACGTCGTAGCCTCGCTCCGCCAGATGCAGGGCAGCCGAGACGCCAGTGAATCCCGCACCGACAACCGCAACGTCGCAGCGGTGCTCGCCGACGAGCTTTGGATAGTCGGTCTGCCAATTCGCCGTAGCTGCGTAATAGGAGTTCGCATGTTCAGTGGTGTCGCGCATAGCCCGGCAGCGTACTGGAAGCCTGAACAGTTAACAATATTTAAACTATTGTATTTAACTCTTTGTTTTTATTAGAATATGAATCCATATTGTTGATTATATTCAACGATTCAACGTGGAAAATCGACATGGAAGATATTGGCCACAGACTGAAAAACCTTCGCAACTCGAGGAACCTGTCGCAACGCAAGCTGGCAGCGGCAGCGGGCGTGTCGAACGCGACGATTTCGCTCATCGAACATGGCCGTACCGATCCGTCCATGGGCCTCTTGAAACGTATTCTGGAATCGCTGGGCGTATCGTTCGCCGAGTTTTTTTCCGCAGACGCTTTGAGTGACGGCAAGTATTTTTATCTCAATAACGAACTGTCGGAAATTGGCAGTGGCGCGATTTCGTACCGGCAAGTTGGCAGCGATCTTAGCAACAGTCAGCTGCAGATATTGTACGAACGTTATCAACCAGGTGCCGATACCGGCCAATCTATGCTGACCCATGATGCTGAGGAAGGCGGAGTTATCCTGCAGGGACGGCTCGAGGTGACCGTCGGAGATCAGGTGAAGACTTTGTCGGCGGGTGATGCTTATCGTTTCAGCAGTCTCCTGCCACATCGATTCAGGAATACGGGCAACGACGCTTGCATAGTCGTATCTGCTTGCACACCGCCAAGTTTTTAGGAATGGGAGAAAAGACAAGGCAGGCCGAGTTCCGAGGTTGCATTGATCAGTGCCATTCTTATCGGTGTCTTGATGCACGCCGTTGCCGCATTCTTTGTTCTTCTGCAGCCGCCAGCTTCTGATGTTCCGGTTTGACCTTAAACAAATCTCTACATATTGGCCTTGGCCAGCATCCGGTCAAGCGCGTTCGCGAAGGCCTGTCGATCTGAATGGTTAAATTCTTTTGGGCCACCAGTTTGAATTCCACTACCCCGAAGCGTGTCCATGAAATCCCGCATATTAAGACGAGCCTTGATATTTTCCGTCGTATACAACTCGCCTCGCGGATTGAGCGCATGGGCGCCTTTCTCGATGATTTCCGCTGCCAGCGGAATATCTGCAGTAATTACAAGGTCACCGACCGACGAACGCCTGACAATTTCGTTGTCTGCCACGTCAAACCCTGACGCAACCTGGATTGCCGTGATGAATGGGGACGCTGGAACGCGAATCGGCTGATTGGCAACAAGGGTCGTTTCAGTCGCAGTTCGCCTGGCAGCCCTGAAAATAATTTCTTTGATGACGACGGGACACGCGTCGGCATCGACCCATATCTTCACGAGTAATTCCTATTCACCGATATCTTCATGCCACAGCGATGGATCTTTCGCAATGAATGCCTCCATGAGGTGAACACAATCCGCGTTATCCATTATTTGCAATTCAACTCCCCGGTTGCGGAGGTGCTCTTCCGGACCCTGGAATGTTCGATTCTCGCCGACAACAACGGTTGGAATTTTATATAACAAAATGGCACCGCTGCACATGTCGCACGGTGACAACGTTGAATATAATACAGATCGTTGATACTCGGCGGCGGTCAGGCGCCCTGCACTTTCCAGGCAATCCATTTCAGCGTGCAGCACGGCGCTGCCGGATTGAACTCTTTTGTTGTGTCCGCGGCCCACGATTTCGCCGTCAATAACCAGCACCGATCCGATCGGGATTCCGCCGGCGCGACGTCCGGCTACTGCTTCCTCTATCGCCGCGTCCAGAAATCGTGGATCGAGAGAACGCGCGTCAACCATTAACTTCCGGGCCGGTTGGCATACAGATTGATCATTTCCATTCCGAGTGTGGCGCCAGCCAGTGCAGTGATTTCACCGACATCATAGGCCGGCGCCACTTCTACGATATCCATACCGATTATATTAATGCCCAGCAACCCACGAATGATTGCGATTGCCTGATGCGATGTGAGCCCGCCACAAACCGGTGTGCCGGTCCCGGGCGCGTAACTTGGATCCAGGCAGTCAATATCGAAACTCAGATAGACTGGATTATCACCAAGTATTTTCCTGGTTTTCGCGACGACATCTTCCACGCCATGTTTGTGAACATAGGGACCGTCGAAAATATTGAATCCAAGCGTGTCATCGTTCGTGGTACGCAAACCGATCTGAACCGATGCCTCCGGATTGACGAGACCTTCTTTCGCCGCATGCCAGAACATCGTGCCGTGATCAACTCGGCCTTCTTCGTCGGCCCAGGTATCGCTGTGTGCATCAAAATGCAAGAGTGACAACGGTTTGCCATGTTTCTTCGCATGCGCCTTCAGGAGCGGCCACGCGATGAAATGATCGCCGCCTAATGACAGTAATCCTGGGCCCTGATCGATAATGCTGCTCGCATGGGCCTCAATCGCGCCCGGTACGGTTTCAGGACGGCCGAAATCAAAAAAACAATCGCCATAGTCGACCACAGCAAGTTTGTCGAACGGATCGACTTTGGTGTCGTATGGCCGCATCCAGGCAATACATGAGGAAGCGGCTCGAATCGCACGCGGACCGAAGCGAGCACCTGGCCTGTTCGTCGTTGCTGTATCGAGCGGCACGCCGGTCACAACCAGATCTACACCGGTGAGATCACGCGTGTATTTGCGGCGCATGAATGACACGGCGCCTGCATAAGTTGGTTCACTGATTGTGCCGTAAAGGGTATCGCGATCGATCGCGTTGTCACCTGATTTTTTGACCGTCATCGTTAACTCCCTTTAGAGAGCGCTTTCTGTGTGAGATCGAGGCACTTCCACGCCTTTTCGATTAGTTCGTCTGCTTCGTCATGTGACAGCGTGAAAGGCGGAGCAGTGATTATCGTATCACCTACTGCGCGCATCACGAGTCCATTGTTCACCAGGAAATTCCGGCAGACGACACCGGCTTTGGAGTCTCCATCAAAACGTTCGAGGGAACGATTGTCCCTGACCAGCTCCAGTGCGCCCATCAGTCCCACCATGCGTGTCTCGCCAACAATCGGATGTTCGCGCAGCGTGGCCCATTTCTTTTGCAGATAGGGACCGATGTCGTCCCGGACACGCTCGATCAGTTTCTCGCGTTGCAATATATTCACAGTCTCAATGGCAACAGCGCATGTCGCAGGATGTCCCGAGTAGGTATATCCGTGATAAAACTCGCCACCCTTGTCGATCAAAACATCGCCAACGCGGTCACCGACCATGACACCACCCAACGGCAGGTACCCGGACGTGACGCCCTTGGCGAAAGTCATCAGGTCCGGTTTTACACCGTAGTAATCCGCACCGAACCACGCACCCAGGCGGCCAAATCCGCAAATCACCTCGTCCGTGACCAGGAGTATTCCGTGCTCATTGCAGATTCGCTGAATCTCAGGCCAATAGGTACTGGGCGGAATAATGACACCACCGGCACCCTGAATTGGCTCAGCGACAAATGCTGCAACCTTATCCGCGCCGAGCTCCTCGATTTTGCGTTCCAACGCACGCGCCGTATGCACGCCGAAGTCATCCTCTGACATCGATCGATCGCTGCCAAACCAGTAGGGCTGATCAATATGGGCGATATTGCCGAGAATTCCGCCCTGCTGGTGCATAGGCTCCATACCGCTGAGACTTGCGCCAGCTACGGTCGATCCATGGTAAGCGTTCTTGCGTGCAATGATTATCTTGCGCTCGGGCTGATCCACAAGATCCCAGTAACGCCACACCATTCGTATCATCGTGTCGATGGATTCAGATCCTGAACCTGCATAGAAAACGCGATTAAAATGCGGCGGCGTTACTTCGCAGAGAATTCGGGACAGCTCTATAGATGGCGGATGCGCGCACTGAAAGAAGCTGTTGTAGTACGGCAGCTCTCTTAGCTGATTTGTCGCTGCCGCGATCAGTTCCTCTCTGCCATAACCGGTATTGACACACCACAGCCCGGACATCCCATCGAGAATTTTGTTGCCATCGGCATCATAGATATACACGCCTTCGGCGCGCGTGATAATGCGGCTTCTTTTTTCCCCAAGATCCTTATGATCCGTAAAAGGATGAAGATAGTGTTGACGGTCGAGTTCCTGCCACTCTGACCTTGAGCGGTTCTCAGCAATAGCCATTGGTTTTCCCCGAAATCAGCCGGCGGGCCACGATTTAATGGCGGTGATGCTAGCTGAGAAGGCAGAGAAGGTCATCCCCGCTCCACATCCTGAAATTTACGAAAACGGCCCGCATCACGGGCATCGCAGCAATTTCGTCATGATGAACGCAGCAACCCAAGCAGAAACGATGACAGAGCCCGTCTCTGACCCTCTTCATCTCAGACGTTGAACATCAGAACCTCACGCTCCCACGGCGTGACGATTTCCTGGAATTCCTGACACTCCATCTTTTTTATGGTGGCGTAGAGATTGACAAACGATTCTCCAAGCGTCGAATGCATGGCGACGCTATTCTCAAACGAATCAATCGATTCATACAGAGAACGGTGCAAACCAAACGGACGGTCATACGCGCTGCCTTGGATGGGCTCGCTTGGTTTCAATCCTTCAAGCATGCCAAGATACCCACACGAGAGGCTGGCGGCGAGCGCGAGATAAGGATTGACATCGGAGCCGGCAAGTCGGTTTTCGACACGCCTGGCTTCAGGTTCTGAATCCGGCACGCGCAGGCCGACGGTTCGGTTGTCTATCGCCCAGTCGAGATTCACAGGCGACGCCCAGTAGCTGAGGAAGCGCCGGTACGAGTTCGAGTAAGGCGCGAATATAAGCAGTGCTTCAGGCATATATTTTTGCAGGCCACCGATATAAGACATGAACAATTCACTGGCGCTGCCATCGTCATTTGAAAAAATATTTCTGCCGTTATTGTCGACAACACTCTGATGTATATGCAAGGCGCTGCCGGCTTCCTCTGACATAGGCCGCGCCAGGAACGTGGCGTGCATCTCATGTGCAATTGCAGCCTCACGGACGGTGCGCTTGAACAGAAAAACCTGGTCGGCGAGATCCACTGCATTACCGTGCAGAAAATTAATTTCAAACTGTGCCGGGCCCATTTCCTGAGACAACGTGTCGATGGCGATGTCCTGAGTCTCGCAGTAAGAGTAAACGTCGTTAATAAACGGATCGAAGTCGTTCATTGTATCGATGCTATACGGTTGCCTGGATGTTTCGGTCCGGCCAAGCCTGCCCTCCGGCGGTTCAACCTCTTCATTCGCATCTGCATGCGGATTGATCAGGTAAAACTCAACCTCCGGCGCAACAACCGGACTCCATCCCTTGTCTGAATACAGTTTCAATACGTTCCGCAGAACCTGGCGCGGCGATGTATTGACTGGCGTGCCATCCCTGTGATGACAATCAAGGAAAATGGACGCGGATGGATCCGTCGCCCAGGGGACCGGCCGTAATGTCGAGGGATCAGGCTTGAGCAACATGTCCCGGTCCTCGATATTCGCGGCGTTCTTCGCATAGTCGCCGGACACGGTTTGAGCAAAAATACCTTCCGGAAGCTTCAACTCCCCCGCACCAAATTTTCCGGCCGGCAACACCTTGCCGCGCGCGGCTCCGGCCATATCCGGCACGAACGCTTCTACATCTTCAATGCCATTAGTCTTTAGCCATTCTTGTATAGAATCTTGTCCACTCACGTTACACCTGTTTTTTGGTTGGCGTACTCGCGGCACGCGTCACCGAATGATTTAAAAATTTTCATTGAGAATTCGTTTTCAGTAACTTTCCATTCTGGATGCCACTGCAAAGCAAGCGCGAAACTCGTCGCGCCGTCCACGTAAAAACCCTCTACCAGTCCGTCATCGGCAACTGCTTCAACAGTCACTCCGTCTGCTAACCGGGCAACACCCTGCGAATGCAGAGAATTGACAACAACGGTATCTCTTCCGGCAAGCTTCCTCAGAAGTCCACCTTCGACCAGGTGAACCTCATGCGATGGTCCGTACTGGACATCAAGAGGATCATCCGGATTTTCTTTATGAAGGTGATAGCCCTCCTGCTCATGAACATGCTGATGCAGGCTCCCCCCAAGTGCCACGTTCAATTCCTGATAACCCCGGCAGATTGCGAACATTGGCACCCCATTTTCGAGCGCACGCTCAATCAGTCTTAGCGTTGTGGCGTCACGATGCGAATCGTGCAGGGTTCCAGGCCGGCTCGGATCACCGTTGTAATGATGCGGTTCAACATTCGATGGGCTTCCGGTCAGCAGAAGACCATCAACCCGCGACAGAATGTCATCAGCATCGATGCTGTCACCCAATGCGGGAATAAGAAATGGAATCGCCCCTGCGCCATCCCTGACTGCAGCAATATATTTTTCGCCCACCATATGAAACGGGTGGGGGTCCAGCACTCTTCGGTCTGCCGGTATACCAATTAACGGCTTGCTACACATACAGGGCCCTGATATTTCGTGCGGGCCCGTACCTCCGGTATCATTTTGAGGCAGTTAATATAGCGACTCGTCATTGCCCTGTATACGACAGGGGCACGACATTCGCACCATAATCGTATTGCACAGCCACCATCCAGTCTCAAAGAAAGGCGCATTATCGAGTGACTTAATCAGTCGTTTCGCCGGGCTCTAATGATGGGCGAATTAAAATTCCGGATTGAGCCTTTGCGCCGCCCGACACAGTGTGGATCCAAGTTCCGCACGTCGCACCGCGGTGAGTCGTTGCGTTGGGCCCCCGATAGACAGGGCTCCCTGGACATCACCCAGGACCCCTCGAATAATGGTTGCTACTGCCGTAAACCCTTCTTCGAGTTCATCGATGGTAATGGCGTACCCACGCCGCCGGATCTCTGCGAGTTGCGGCTGAAAATCAACTTTCTTAACAACGGTTTTTGACGTCAGTGCTTTGAGCGTGTGCTCCAGCCTGTCGATGCCTGACTCGTCGAACGCCAGCCATGCCTTGCCGGTCGAGGTCGCATGGATAGGCCAGCGTGTTCCAATGTTTCCGGCGGACCCAAGGACGTGGCTGCCTGCAACCTCGTCCAGTATCAGCATGCTGTCTTCAAACGGAACCTCGAGCGTGGCCGTCTCGCCGGTTTCTTTGGCCAGAGAACGCAGGACCGGTCGCACTCGCCTTCGCAGGTCGCTACTCGCAAGCGCCTGCACGCCGAGCGCCATCAGCCCCGCCCCCAGGCTGTACGTACTGGTTGCCGGATTTCTGTCGATTAACGCCTCGCTCTGCAACGCGCGTAAAAGTCGATGAGTCGTTGTTTTGTTTAATCCGGATGCGCGGGAAAGCTCTGCGAGCGACATCTCCGAGCGCTCGGTAGAGAACAATTTCAGCAGGCGGACAGCTCGCAGTGCCGCCTGTGCGCCCTGCGGTGGACGGGTCTGGTTCATGATAGTCGGGTCATATTGTGGCGTTCGGTTTCATATTATGACCTCAAGTTGCACCGAAGGCGAGCATTCCGATAGTTAGGAATGGCCAAAGGGTGGTCTGGTAACCCGTTAAAAATGCATGCCTAATAGTCAAATACGTGAGATTGGAAAGAAAAGATGCCCGGCAAACGAATCAGCCAGATTGAAACTGAACTGCAGAAATTTCTGAAAAAACACCCGGACACCGGGGTCATTGAGCTACTGATCGCCGACGTCACCGGCGCGTTACGCGGCAAGCGTATCCGCAATAACGATTTTGCGAAGACCTTCAAAAACGGATTTTACATGCCCGGCGCCGCAGTGCTCCTCGACACAATCGGTGGCGACATCAAGGGCAGTCCCTGGTCGTCAACGGATGGCGACCCCGACGTCAACGCCATCGTCGTACCCGGCAGCCTGACTCCAATTCCGTGGGCACAAAAGCCAAGCGCGCAGGTAATGTTTCGTTTTTTCACACACGATGGGGAACCCTTTCTCGCAGATTCGCGACACGTTCTCGAACGTGCTGCGGAACCTGTTCGGAAAATGGGGCTTAAGATCGTAATGGCGATAGAACTCGAGTTCTATTTGCTTGATGGCAAGGCCGACAAACCCACAGCTCGCGTGTCGAAAGTGCCGGGCATCGGGAGAGTGCAACCGGGCCCGCAGGTATTTAGCCCCGACGATCTCTGGGACATTGAGACCTTTCTCAATGACCTGAACGAAACCTGCGATGCCCAGGGAATCCCCGCCGGCACAACGACATCTGAATTTTCACCCGGCCAGTTTGAAATCAACCTTCAGCACGTCGACGATCCGGTGCTCGCCTGTGATCAAGGCGTACTCCTCAAACGCGCAATCAAGGCGATCGCGAGAAAACATGGCCTTGTTGCCTGTTTTATGGCAAAGCCTTTCGAGGAAGACGCGGGCTCGGGTATGCATGTGCACATGAGCCTGGTCGACAGGAACGGCAAGAATTATTTTTCACAGGGCAAACAGAACATGGCATCGCCGCCGTTTTCCAGCAGGCTTCGACATTCGGTCGGCGGCCTCGCGAAGATAATGGCGGAATCCACAGCGATTTTTGCTCCAAATGCCAACTCATTCCGCCGTCTACGTCCCGACATGCAGGCACCCGTCGAACCGAACTGGGGCGCAAATCATCGCACCGTCGCGCTGCGTATTCCGATGTCGGACGAGAAAAATTTGCGATTCGAACACCGAGTACCAGGCGCTGACGCTAACCCCTATCTCGTCACGGCAGCAATACTTGCTGGCGTCCATTACGGACTGAAGAATAAATGTGACCCCGGTCGTATGGTTCAAGTGCATGAGGTGATTGAGCCGGTATTGAAAATTCCCAATCGGTGGGACGCTGCTATTGATCTGTTCTCGAGAAGCAAAATTCTTCCGCAATATCTTGGTGAAGATTTCTGCAAAATCTACGCAATGCATCGCCGGGATGAATCCCGCCAATTTCACAATGCAGTAAGCACGCTCGACTTCGACTGGTACATGCGGGCAGTTTAGGACGGACCTTAATCCCAATGACCAGAACAATTTCGATTGACGATATGAATTTTCATGCGCCGCCCGCCCTGAAATTGCTTGGCGGAAAGGTTCAATCATTCAATCAGGACACGGGCACGATCGAAATGTATTTCGTTGCCGACGAATCTCATTGTCATTCAGGGGATATTGTTCAGGGCGGATTTCTGGCCGGCATGCTGGACGCGACAATGGCGCACGTTGTTTTCTGCGTACTGGACGCAATCGTTGTCGTCGCCACACTGGAAATCAAAGTCAGCTATCTGGCGATTGCACGTCCAGGCAAACTTGTTGGTCGCGGCTGGATTTGCAGAATGGGAAAAACAATCAGCTTTCTCGAAGCTGAATTGCTTGATGAACAAGGTACCGTGCTCGCCAGGGCCAGTTCAACCGCGCGCATTATCCACAGATCGCCAGGCGCGTAATTATTGGCGTTCAGTGCTCATCGACCCGAGCGAGATCAGCATCGATGTATCGACTGGCCATGTAGAAATGCCAGGCGGCCCACGGCCCGGCGATCGCGCTGACAATGAGCAGGCTGTAACGGAGTGACTCCGCGCCCACTGTCGATGCGAGATAGTCACTGAGGATGCCCGCAATCTGCGGTCCCAGGCCCAGCCCTATTATATTCAGCACGAACAGCATGATCGCTGACGCGACCGATCGCATCCGGATGCCAACCAGTCCCTGCGTCTGTGCGAAGGTCGTTGGCAAATAGCAGTTCGACAGCATTGAAGGAAGAAAGAAAAGTCCGAGCACCCAGTATGGATTGCTCATGAGATAAAGCGGAAATACAAACACCCATCCCAGCAAAAGCGTAACCGCAACGGCCTGTAGCGCCCTTCGCCGACTGGTTGCACCGATCTTATCGGCGAAATAGCCGCCACCGATATAACCGATGCCGGTCGAAATACCGATGATGATGCCAAGGAATGCACCGATCTCCTGCAAATTCATTCCGTGACTGCGCACGAGAAAACTTGGAAAGAAACTCAGGGTTGCGTAAGCAGTGAAAGACGACAATCCGGCGCCCACTGACATGTGCATGAACGACTTTCGACGCAGAAGAAACTTCGCGACGGCCCGGACGCCGTATTTTTCACCGCCATCCACCCGCCCGTCCGACAGCCCACGCGGTGGCTCCTTCACCGTGAGTCGAAAAATAAGGGCAAACACCAGTCCGGGTACTCCAACAGCCAGAAAGGCCTGTCGCCAGCCCAAATTGTGTACGAGCCAGCCGCCGCCAAGATAGGCGATCATGATGCCTATGGAGATGCCGAGTGAAAAAACACCCATTGCCAGGGAGCGCTTTTCCGGACCGTAGTAGTCGGCGATCATGGAATGTGCGGGTGGCGAGTATCCGGCTTCGCCGATGCCAACCCCCACCCGTGCCAGGGCCAGGTGAAATACGCTACCGGCGGCGCCGGACAGTGCGGTCATGGCGCTCCAGAAAGTCAACGCTATCGCAATCAGATTGCGTCTGTTCCACCGGTCAGCCAGTAACGCGATCGGCACACCCAAAGTCGCGTAGAAAAGTGCAAACGCCGATCCTGCGAGGAAACCCAGCACCCAGTCGTCGACACCAAATTCCGCTTTAATCGCAGGCAAGAGGATCGCAAGGATCTGCCGGTCTATGAAGTTGAAAACATAAACTGCGGCAAGCATCGCAAGCGCATACCGTCGGGTTGTATTGCTTATCGAATCGCTTTTTTGGTCAATCAACGAATTTCACCATTTCGCCGCCAGCCGTCGGAACACCTGACCTGCGATCAGGGCAGGATGGTTCTGAAAATGAAGAAAAAGATAATTGAGAGAAACGCGCCAGCTGGAATGGTCACCACCCATGAAATGAATATTCTGCCGACTACTCGCAGATCGATAGCATCGATACCACGAGCAAGTCCAACACCCAAAACAGCACCGACCAACGTATGTGTAGTCGAAATCGGAATTCCAGTGCCTGATGCAATAACGATGGTTGTTGCGGCGGCCAGTTCTGCCGCGAATCCGCGGCTCGGCGTCAGCTGTGTGATTTTCTTGCCGACGGTCGAAATGACGTGCACGCCAAATGTCGCAAGACCTATAACGATGCCCGCACCGCCAATAACCAATACCCAAAGTGGCAACGTAGACTTGGCGCCAACAATGCCCGTTTGGGCCACACTGATGACGGCCGCCAGTGGTCCAATTGCATTTGCAACGTCATTGGAACCATGTGCGAACGCCATTGAACAAGCAGTAACAATCATCAGTATCGCGAAAACACGTTCTACAGTGTAAAAATGCTGTTTCTTTTCGGCTTTCGGATCCGGCTTGATTCGGTGTATCACCACGGCGCCCAGAACCGCAATCAACGCTGCAATTGCCGTGGCAAGTGTATAGCTCGATGCCAGACTGATCTCGAGGCCGACGTGTGACAACCCCTTGAGAATCGTGACGAGAGTAATCGTGAACGCCGCAAAAAAAATGTACACAGGTACGAATCGCTTTGCCTGAGCCAGCGGATCGTCCTGGCTAAGAATCAGCTTCTGGACGCTGCGATAAATCAGGTACGCAATGAAACCCGCCAGCAAGGGAGAAACGACCCAGCTCATGACAATCGTGCCGACTTTCGCCCACTGAACCGCATCGATTCCAATACCAACGGCAGCAAATCCAACAATCGCACCAACAATGGAATGCGTGGTGGACACGGGCCAGCCGTTTCGTGACGCGATCAGCAACCAGATACCGGCGGCGAGCAAGGACGCGAGCATGCCGTAGATAAGCAATTCAGGCGTGCCGGCCATGAGTTCAGAGTCAACAATGCCCTGTCGAATGGTTGACGTGACTGCGCCCCCGGCGAGCACTGCACCGAGAAACTCGAATACGGCCGCAACGAGAATCGCCTGCTTGATCGTAAGCGCCCTGGATCCAACCGATGTGGCCATCGCATTGGCGACATCGTTGGCGCCGATACCCCACGCCATAAATATCCCGAACAGTGCCGCAAGGCCGATATAGAGTAACTCTGCTTCCATGAAAGCGTCCCCGACTGCTTGTTATTTATTCTTAGTGACTTTTTATTAACTATTTAGTGGGAGAGCAAAAGCTCGAGGCGGCGGCCGACACGCTCCGCCATATCGGCGATTTCACCGGTTAACTCAATCACTTTGTAAAGAAACATCACATCGACCGGATTTAGTTCTTTTTCAACTTTGAACAACGACCACCTCAGGTGAGCCTGTCGATCATCTGTATCCGTTTCAACCCGATCCAGCTCCTCCACCATTGATTCAACCAGCGCCGCCTCGGCACCACGGAATCCGCTGGTAAAAAGCTCATCCAGCTCCCGAACGCTTTTGCGCGCCAGCTTGGCCGCATCAATATTTCTGTCAACGAATTCGAGAAACTCGCCTGCGATCGATGCTGGAATCGTCATCTTTCGCCCAAAAACAATTCCGGAAACGTCTTTGGCCCGATTGGCCATCTTGTCTTGCACCAGCAGAAGCTCGAGAAGATCCTCGCGCGGAACTGGCATGAACAGACTCTTGGGTAAGTGCAGTCGAATATTCTTTTTAAGGGCATCGGCTTCATTTTCGTATTGAACAATTCTTTCACGACTCTCCGATGCCTTGTCCCAGTCGCCATCGATGGCCGCGGCAAAGAAATCCCGAAGTTCGCTGGCACATTTATAGGCGATACCAACGTGCTTTTCGAGCGGCATAACCGGAGATGCACCGAAGATGTTTGCTAGCATATTTGCCAATTAACTGACCTCCCCGTCAGGTTTCGCAGATTTTTTTTCGACGCTTCGCGTCATGGGACGGCTGTTTTCGGCGGAATTCTAACACACCGGATTGATGAAATTGCCGTTCTGTGAATTTGGACCCGCGCGTTCAAAAATGCAGTCGCGTGCTAGACTCATAAACCGTTCACTACTACAACTCCGGGGCCGACTGGTGGCTTACTGGCTGATGAAATCCGAACCCGATGCTTATAGCATCGACGACCTGATGCGCGACGGGACGCAACCCTGGGACGGGATTCGCAACTACCAGGCGCGAAATATGATGCGCGACGAAATGAAGATGGAAGATGAAGTGCTTTTCTATCATTCAAGTTGCAAGATTCCCGCTGTTGTCGGTATCGCGAAAGTTGCCAGCGCACCCTATCCGGATCCAACCCAGTTCGACAAGAAATCAAAGTATTACGACGCAAAAAGTACGGAAGGCAATCAGCGCTGGGTGCTCGTTGACATTGCATTCGGACGAAAATTGAAACGGCCGATTACGCTGACTGAACTGAAGGAACATCCGGCGCTTGGCGATTTTCGGCTGAACCAGCGCGGCAACCGCCTTTCAATATTTCCCGTGGACAAAAAACACTGGGATTTCATACTCGATCTCGAATAGAACTATAATTATCTGATCAACCACCAGCCGGGTTTGAACCGGCCAGGAGACCCAACATGAAGTCCCCGATAATAGTCATGCTGTTCCTGTCGAGTTTGCTTGCATTGACCGGATGTTCCAAAGATGGGTCAAATCAGGGAGCGATGGAGCCAGATGCCGACGCAACCGCGTCACGAAATGAGTTGGCCACTCGGGCTGGTGCACCGCTGTTCGATGGTATGGGCAATCATCACCATCCGATAACAACCAGCGACCCGGACGCGCAACGATATTTCGATCAGGGCATGGTCATCGATTTCGCATTCAACCATGCTGAATCGGTCCGGTCTTTTCGTGCTGCACAAACACTCGATCCCGAATGCGCCATGTGTTATTGGGGTGAAGCGCTGGCGCTGGGCCCGAATATCAACGTCACCAGCAATGGCAAAGTCGTGATGAGTGACAATGAGAGAACGTCCGCGTTCGCCGCGCTTCAGAAAGCTGTGGCGCTGAAGGATTCTGTCAGCGAAGCAGAACGCGACTATATCGAGGCACTAGCCGTGCGTTACAACGGTGACCCGTCGACATCGCGTGAACCGCTTGATGAGGCCTACGGCAATGCGATGCGCGCCCTGCATCAAAAATATCCGGACGACGATGATGCCGCGTCACTTTTCGCCGAATCACTTATGAATACGATGCCATGGGACTACTGGGTTGACCCGGAAAACCCGAAGCCGCTGACGGTCGAAGTACTCAATGCGCTGGAAACGGTGTTGGAGCGATCACCCGAACATCCGCTTGCCATTCACCTCTACATCCACGCAGTCGAGGCATCATCGCGACCGGAACGTGCTGAGAAACCGGCCGACAATCTTGCGGACCTCGTACCTGGCGCTGGACACCTGGTGCACATGCCATCGCATATTTACTGGCGGGTCGGTCGTTATGCCGATGCATCTGAGGCAAATGTCAAAGCGGCAGCGGTAGACGAGGCATACATCGCAGCGTGCAACGCACAGGGTTTCTACCCGGCCGCCTATTACCCTCACAACATCCATTTCCTTTGGGCGGCGTCCAGCATGGAAGGTCGCAGTGCAGTATCGATTGAGGCCGCCAGAAAAGTCGCCGCGAACGTGCGCCTGGAAATGATTGACGAATTTCCCGGTGTGGAGTTCTTCAATACGATTCCATTGCTTGCCTTGACGCAATTCGGTCGTTGGGATGAAGTGCTCGCGGAGCCACAGCCGCCGGCGAACCTGGAATACTCCAACGCCATCTGGCACTACGTGCGTGCAACAGCGCATGCACAGAAAGGGGATATTGAATCTGCGAAAGCCGCGCACGCATTGTTCGGGCCGCTTCGCGACGAAACCGACGTCGTCTTCCTGGATTCGATCTATTACCCGGCAACGATGCTTCTGACTATCGCAGATGCATTAATAGAGGGCGAGATCGCAATGGCTGAAAAACGTTATGCCGATGCTGTTGGCCATTTCCGTGTTGCGGTTGATACCCAGGATGAACTGCCTTATACCGAACCTCCGTTCTGGTATTACCCAACGCGGCACAGCCTGGGCAAAGCACTGCTCGCCGCTGACGATGCAGCTGGTGCCGAGGACGTATATCGAACCGATCTCAATGAGTACCCACGCAACGGATGGTCCCTGTTCGGCCTGGTCCAGGCGCTGAATGCCCAGGGCAAGGACTCGAGTGAAGTACAGGAACGATTTGACCGAATCTGGGCGCAGGCAGACGTCACACTGACCGCATCCCGTTTTTAGTGGGGAGCCGGGAGCTCGCCCGATAGTGGCGGGCTCCTATAATCGGGCAGTAATTTTCCCCTGGGTGTTCGAATTTCGACCCAGATCGAGGATAACCACCAGGTCGCCCTCCTTTGCCCACTCGAGCGCCGCATCGAACGATTCGTTTTCTTCGCGGAAATACTGTATCTGATCGCTGCGCGCGCCGGATTTCAACAGCTCATCGCGTAAAATTCGGAACACCTCGCCTTCCGCTCGCCCGCGCCGATAGGCCTCGAGTTCCGCGATGTTCACCATGTCGAGACCGATCGCCCACGCGCTCCTGGCGAATTCTCGAATTTGCGAGTCCGTACGATCGCCCGCCTGGGCGAAACAAAGGACGCGTCGACTCGCAGGAATAGCACTTGCCACCGCGAACAACGCCTGCATGGCTTCCGGATTGTGGGCGAAATCCACCAGCACTTTGAAACCATCGATCTCGAACAGGTTACTCCGACCAGGATTGGAATCCTGCGACATGGTTTTCAAGCCGCCGGCAATCTGCTCTATCGATAAGCCGAGTTTCTCAGTCAGCGCAGCAGCACCCAGCGCATTGGCAATATTGTGTTCCGCGGCAGCGTTCAAAGTGATCGGAATATCTTTCGCCTGGCAGATTGTCTGTCTGTCGTTCCCTTCGATTCGAACGAGGTCTCCCTTCGAATAAACGAATGCAATTCCATTGCGCTTTGCATGCTCAATGATGACAGGATTTGAATCGTTGAGGCTGAACCAGGCGATGCAACCGTCGAATTCTTCCGACTTCGCGACTAACAGTTTGTCATCTGCATTGAGAATCAGGCTGCCGGTGTCTTCCACGGCGCGGCTGATGACCCATTTGATGTTCAGCAATTCGTCGACATTCCGGGAACCGAAGTCGCCAAGGTGATCTTCTGAAACATTGGTAATTAACGCGACTTGGGCGCGTTCAACCCCGAGGCCACGTCGTAACAATCCTCCACGTGCTGTCTCGAGTATCGCGGTGTCAATACGATCCTGGCGCAATACGAGCCTGGCACCGCCCGGACCCGACCAATCATCCCGATCGATGATCTCGTCGTTAACTGATACCCAGTCAGTGCAACTCAATCCGACAATTCGACCGGCCGACTGCAAAAGGTGTTTCGCGATTCTAACGGTCGTCGTCTTACCATTGGTGCCAGTGACGATGCCCACCGGAACATCGCGATAGCGCGACCAATCCAGCGCCTCGGGGTTCGGCAACTCACGAAAAGGCCACGTCTGGGAATGACTTCCGTGACCGACCGAAACTTCGTCATCGTCCCAGAGAAAAGATACGCCATGTTTGAGCGCAGCGACCTGCATCGTGAGCAAAGGCGGGTTAACTTCTTCAGCTATGGCAATCCTGATTTCTGTTTTTTTTCTATTAAAATCCGGTACTTGAGCGCCACAAAATTCTGCTTCGCAGCAGGCCCAGACCCATTCGACAATTTCCGTGGCCGCGTAAAGCGCATCGATCGGGGCCGAGAAAGCGATCGTCAAACCGCCGACAACACGCAGGTGGCGGACCGATTCACCACCCCAGCCGACAGCGTCAAGCATGCGTTGAATATGCTCTTCGCAAAATGGAATCAGGTCGTCTGCTTCTTCCGGCGTACATGCGATATCCAGCATGGCGCTGGGCCTGTTCCAAAGAATATTCGGGCCCGTTAAACGCCTTGCATCAAGAAATTCCATGGATTCCGAACAACTGGCTAGTCGGCCTCTTCTCTGGCGATTCTAACTCCGCGCTCGTCGCTGATAATTTCCACGTTATCGTCAAAAGTGAACCCTTCGCTGTCCGACAGATCGATCGTCACTTTCGTTTTACCGGCACTGTCGTTGCGCTTGCCCTTCGAGTTGAAGTAAATGATCTGTTTCCAGCTTCGTTTAATGTTGTCCGCCAGCACGAGCAGGAGATCACCACTCGCGGCCATGCTCAAAGATCTGGTAATAGCTTCCTGCTCATCAGGTATTACCTCAATGCGATCAGAGTCGATACCGCATTCGAGCAGCTTGTCTTTCAGCATCACAGCAACTTCATCTTGCCCTCGACCACGACGATTGTCGTCGCAGCGGCAAATGAAGTAATCGAAATGGCTGGATGCGATATTCGCGATCTCTCGAATGTCTTCATCCCGGCGGTCGCCCGGTGCGGCAAGAACAACAATGCGTTTACCAAGCGGTTCGAATCGATCCACGAGATGTGACATGGCGCGGACGGCGGCAGGGTTATGTGCATAATCAAGAATAACCTTGAACGGATACTCGTCATATATATTGGTTCGACCCGGTGCCTGGAAAAACGTCGAATCAAATGTACGCAACCCGTGCCGGATATCCTCAAGACTAACGCCCATGTTGTAGGCAAGCGCTGCAGCGAACATTGCATTTTGCACGTTGTGCATGGCACGACCTTCGATCGTCGCTGGAATCAGGTGCGTCCAGAGAAGCTGGGTATTACCTTCGTTGTCGTAAATCGTAATCATCTGGCCGTTCATGCCTTCTTCGAGCACAAACGCCATGCCACCCGCATGTATGTGTTGTCTCACCAAAGGGTGGCCACGATTCATCGTCACGTAACAGAGCGTTTTCGCATCTGTGTAATCCGCCATCTGCAGGCAGTGCACGTCATCTGCGTTGAGAACCGCCGCATCTGTCGCCACCTCGATGGGCACGCGCTTGATCTCCGCCAACTGGGCGAGTGTATTGATGCCTTTCAGCCCAAGATGATCGGCCGATACATTCAGGCAGGCGGCAACATTGCAGTTCTGGTAACCCATGCCGCCACGGACCAGCCCGCCGCGAGCAGTCTCAAGAACTGCCGCATCGACGGACGGGTCACGCAAAATCATATTCGCGGATACCGGGCCGGTCATGTCGCCCGGAACGCTAAGTCGACCATCGATGTAGACGCCGTCGGTCGACGTCAGGCCAACCGTCTTTCCTGACAACTTGAGAATATGTGCAAGCATGCGTGACGTTGTCGTCTTGCCGTTCGTTCCGGTTATTGCAGCAATTGGAATGCGACTCGGTGTATCTGGCGGAAACAACATATCCAGCACCGGCCCTGCTACGTCCCGCGGTGTGCCCTCACTTGGCGCTACATGCATGCGAAATCCAGGCCCCGCATTAACTTCGCAGATACCACCGCCGGCCTCCCGATACGACTCCGTAATATCATTCGTCAGAAAATCGACGCCCCCGATATCGAGACCGATCGCCTTGATCGTGCGCTCAGCCATGTCGCGATTATCCGGATGAATAACATCTGTCACATCGATCGCGGTCCCACCTGTCGATAGATTCGCCGTTGATCGCAGGAACACGACCTCACCATCCGTCGGAACAGAGGAATGGTCGTATCCCAGCTTCGCCAGTAGTCGATCTGCCTGGTGGTCCAGTTCAAGTCGCGTCAGAACTTTTTCGTGACCAACGCCACGCCGCGGATCTGAATTGACCGTGTTTACCAACTCAGCAATCGTAAGTTTCCCATCACCGACAACGTGACCCGGCATTCGTTTTGCAGCGGCGACCAGCTTGCCGTTAACGACCAGGAGCCTGTGGTCGTAACCTTCGATGAAACTTTCAACGATGACATTTCGACCATGCTCTCGCGCCTTTTCGAAAGCCACTTCTATCTCTTCCGGCGTTTTCAGATTGATCGAAACGCCGCGACCATGGTTGCCCGCGAGTGGTTTGAGTACGACCGGATATCCGATGCGTTCTGCGGCACGTTTGGCATCACTGGAGTTCTTAACCATCCGCTGCTTGGGAACCGGCAGGCCCAGATCACGCAGGATGTTGTTTGTCTCTTCCTTGTCGCCGGCAAGTTCCACGCTGATGTTGCCGGTTCTGCTGGTCGTCGTTGCCTGGATGCGTTGCTGATAACGACCATGGCCAAATTGCACGAGACTTTGTCGATTAAGACGAATCCACGGAATATTGCGCTCCTCAGCGGCTTTGACGAGCGAAGCGGTACTGGGTCCGAACGCTTTCGCCTGCGCGTAGCGAATAAACCCATCTCGTGCTTCAGCAAAATCCCAACCTACTGCCGGCATGCCCCGGGTCTTCAACTCGTCGGGCAAAAGACTTCGAATCAGGTCGAGCGCAAGCCGACTTGCTTCCTGACCTACTTCAATGTCGAGATACTGAAACACCATAGTGTAAATACCCTTCTCACCATCAACCGACCGGGTACGTCCGAACGTAACGGCGGAACCCGCAACGTTCTGCAGTTCTATGGCAACGTGCTCCATGACATGGCCGAGCCACGTTCCTTCCTCTTCGACAAGGCGTCGTACGAAACCACCCGGTTCACTATAAGAACAGCCGTGCTCGTGCAGCCCGGGCAGGACCGCCAGCAACGCCTCAACAAACGCCTTGCCAAGCCGGCCGGTTGGCCACTCTTCAAGTTCTTCGAGATCCAGCACGTGCCGGATAACAGGAAAATGTGCGTAAACATTTGGGCCAACGTAGACGTTAGTGCTGATTATTTTCATAGCCCTGCCTCTTTATTATTCTGCAAACGCCTTTCTGGACTTGATTTCAAAACGACCGCCTGAAATCAGTACATGAAGCTTTACATCGATCAGGCTGACCGGCTCGCCGCGGCGTGCACGGTCCATCGAAGAATAACTCAGATTGGTCGGGTCAATAATCGTCAGGCCGCCGCTGCCGACCACTTCGAGCGTGTCCCCCGGGCGAATAAAGGCCGCTGTGTCCTCGTCAAGGCCGATGCCCACAGCAAACGGGTTGTAGGCCAGTGCGGTCAGCAAGCGCCCCAGACGGTCACGCTCGCGGAAGTGCTGGTCAATGATGAAATTATTTGTCAGGCCAAGGCCCGGAGCCATCGTCACCATGTCCGGACTAGGCGTGCTGCCCTCGAGCCCGCCGGCAATCATGTGCTCCGGCATGAATGCGGCACCCGCCGAGGTGCCTGCTACATGCATACCGTCCGCATTGCGTCGGCGAATCAATTGCGCGACCGGTGTGCCGCCGAGTGTTGTTGACAGGCGGAGCTGATTGCCGCCGGTCATGAACACGCCGTCAGACTTCTCCAGGTAGTCGGTAAACTCACTTTTTTTGCAATCTTCGCGCGTCAGTATGTTGAGTACTTTCGCGTGCTGCACCCCAATCTGCCGAAATAGTTTTTCATAATTCCGGCCCGTGTCCTCAAGCTCGGATGCGGTCGGGATAATTGATATGCGCGACGACTTACCACCGCATATCTCGATGAAACGATCCAGTATTTCGGTGTTGTACAGTTTTTGTTCGGCCCCGCCGATGGGAATGATATAGCCACGGCTGGCGTTGTCGGAATGATTGGACGGGCTCATATTATATTTCTTCTGGTTCCGCTGTTTTAGTTTGGTGATTCGAACTGGCCGAAGATTTTCTGCTTGCCGTTCTGGACGTGCCAGATGCCGGAGACCATAACATCGCTGATGCGGTGGTCAACATCGAGCACGATCATGTCGGCAACGGCGCCAGGGCGTATTCGACCACGATCACCAAGACGCAAAATATCAGCCACGTTGCTCGTAAATGCGGGCAATATTTGTTCAGGTGCCCGACCACTATTTAGCAGGCTACGCAACGTTTCGATGAGGCTCGATGGTCGACCGATATCCATCGACAACATTTCGCCCTGTTCGTTGAACACCGGCAGACAACCGCCTCCATCCGAACTGACTGTGATTCGATTCGCCGGCGCACCGGTGTCGAGATATTTCTCCAACGCGACATCGGCCGACCAGGCATCCTCGTCATCGGCAACAGGAAACGCGGTGATGTCAACGGTACAACCGCGATGCGCGAGTTCGATCGCTTCCTCGAACAGTGCTTTTCGGCGATTGATATGGGTCGGGTTGAATACTCTCGCCGGCAATTCGCTTTTGGCCAGCGCACGGCGGATCAGATCGGCACCTCGCTCACCATCGCCCAGGTGAAGATGAAGAATTCCGGCCTTGCCCGAAATCATGCCGGCCACATGGGCGTCGCTGGCGATACGCAATAATTCGTTCAGCGTCGGCTGGCTCGATCTATGATCACTTATCGCCAGTTCACCAACGCCGATGACGGGGTCGAGAAAGACGATGTCGTCGCGAACACTTCCGGTCAGCGTCACCGGCGGGACGTGATATCCACCCGTGTGGCACCAGGCGCCAAGGCCCTCTTCACGCAGTGCGCGAGTTTGCGCCAGCAAAGAACGAGTGTCACGAGTCGTGTCATCTGTACCAAGCACGCCGACAACGCCCGTGACGCCAGCCGTCGTAAAATGGCCAAGCGGCACCGGTGGCACGCGGCTGCTGAAGCCTGCTTCGCCGCCTCCTCCTGTTACATGTGCATGCCCGTCAATGAATCCCGGGATTAATCGACGCCCTGCCAGATCTGACTCGGTCGCGCCGGCGGCCGACAACTCGTTCTTTTTGCCGCTGACACCAAGAATCCTGCCGCCGCCGACCAGCACATGGCAGATTCCGAGGTCTTCCGGGGCGAAGACCCTGGCGTTGGAAAGTAGTTTTAACAAGGGGAAGGAACCGGCCAAAAACGGGGCGGCTATATTACACTACCGGGCTTGGCCTAAACAGGTGACAGATACCGAAACATGCGTGAATCTCCCCTTGGACAACCTACTGAATATTCTGACGAATATGCCCCGGGCGTGCTGTTTGCGGTGCCCCGGGCAGTTGCCCGCGATATTCTTGGACTCGGCACGGAATTGCCGTTCACCGGGGCCGACGTCTGGAATGCATGGGAACTCACCTGGATGAACAGCGACGGCAAACCTGTCATCGCAACGGCCACTTTGATAGTCGATGCGACCTCACCAAACGTCATTGAGTCGAAGTCCCTGAAGCTTTATCTGAATTCATTTGCCATGACTCGTTATGTGTCCGCGGATGCTGTCGCCACGCTGATGACTGCCGATCTGTCGCGAACGGCTGGCGCGGATGTCGCAGTCGATATCGTGACGACGGCAGACGCATCTGTCAGCCCAATATCGAATTTCGCCGGTGCGTGTATCGATGACCTGGATATGGCGGTTCTTCCCGATGAAGTCGATGCCCCGTTGTTGCGGTGTGAATCGGGGGAAATAGTCAGTGAAGCACTGCACTCGCACCTGCTGCGCAGCAATTGTCCGGTGACCAGCCAACCGGATATGGGCAGTTTGCTCGTTCGCTACTGCGGCCCGAAAATTGATCGCTCGTCTCTTCTGCGATACATCGTGTCGTATCGACAACACAATGATTTTCATGAGGCCTGTGTGGAGCGGATCTTTGTAGACATCAAGAATCGTTGCGCACCGGACACTTTGACGGTCTATGCGCGCTATAACCGGCGTGGCGGGCTCGACATCAATCCGTTTCGAACCGACACTGATCAAGCCCCGGAGAATTCGCGCTTGTGGCGACAGTAAATTGATGTTGATCTTGGTTTTTTAATTCACAATCGAACAATGGATCTTTTGGTCGAAAGGGAATGAGTAAATTGCTCGAAACAATTGTCGATACCTCGCAATACCCACTGGCCAGTGTCGAATTTCGGTCCAGGTGTCAGCGCACGCTTAATGAAGACGGCGTTCTTGTCTTGCATGGATTTTTGCGGCCGGCGGCGATTGCTGATGTTCAAAAAGAAGGCGATGAGAACCGGCATCTCGCGTACTACACCGCCAGCAGACACAATATTTACCTGACGCCACCTGATCCGGATTTTCCGGTTGACCATACGCGAAACCGGGAAATCAATTCTTCCAAGGGTTGTATTACGACCGATCAGATCCCTGCCGATTCGGCATTACGCGCACTTTATGATGCGCCCGAGTTTCGTGAATTCCTGTGCGCTGTCCTGGGTGAAAGGGAGCTCTTCGAATACGCCGACCCGTTATCTTCGATCAATCTTCATTATGCGGGTGACGGACAGGAGCTCGGCTGGCACTTCGACAACTCTTCCTTTGCTATCACCCTGATGATTCAGAAACCGGACGGCGGCGGAGTATTTGAGTACGTCAAAGACGTGCGCGACGCCGACAGCGGGGAGATGAATTTTGAGCTTTCCGGACAAGTCCTCGACGGCGAGATTCAGACTCGTTCCCTGGCAATGGATGACGGCGCGCTCGTGTTGTTTCGTGGGAGAAATTCGATGCACCGTGTTACGCCTGTAGAGGGCGCTCGCACGCGAATGCTGGTGGTACTTGCCTACAATTCCAGGCCTGGAATATCTCTTTCGGAATCCGCGCGCATGACGTTCTACGGACGACTCTGTTAAGAGGCAAAACGATTTACCGCTCTTCGCAGAATCAACCGCGGCTATTGATCACGTTGTCGATCCGGAAATGTCAGTGACAGCATGTAAACAGTCGCAGCCTCTATGTCCGCGTCGGACAACGCCTCGTCACCGCCCTTCGGGGGCATCTGCAAATAACCGCTCTTCGCATGCTCTGCGAGCACGGCCAGCCACAACGACGAGCGTCCGGACCAGGCGGATGGGTCCCCGGCAACAGGCGCTCCTCCCACACCTTTTTCGTGGCAAGACGCGCACAGCCTTTCGTACGTTACCTGCCCCGCAACTGGCGGTGTCACAGCGTCAACATCTGCACCGGTCGGCTCATGACTCGCGCAAGCGACAACCGTCAGCGCAGTCGCTACCATTAAGAGCCATCCAATCTGTCGCATTGCCTGCCTCCCACGCCGGACGAGGTCATGACCCATACTGACCGCGCTATTAGTCTGAAAACATAGGGGCTTGCACGTACTTTTCCTGCTCTCCGCGACGAGGTCCGGCCGCAAGCGGCGCTCTCTACTGGGCTAAACCAGGCGACGCTGGTTTCGGGCATACGCAGCAGCAGTTGCCCCGCCACTGTTGATCGGAATGGCTGCGAATGACCCCCCTCGCGGGCCATCATTTATTCACCGGAACTCAATCAGCCGAATATTAGGGACCAAACGTAAACAGAGCGCATTCTTGCGCTTGGTACGAAGTACCTGTGGCCGTGGAAACAAAGGAATTCTGTGGCGGCAAGACGACCGCGCTTGCAGTGGGAGGTGTTGCGGTTCTCTACGTAGTTGCGGCGGCAGTGGCTACCGCTGCCCTCTTGTCGAATTAGTGAATATGATGTTTTTGCATACGCCAAAGTTGGTCTAATATTGGCTCGTACAATCACAAAAACTCGGCGCGTAGTATCGCAAACGACGCGAATGTGGTCTTGGCTACGTACATTAATTTCAACAGGCCACAATTCGAGAACGCCGTGCGTTGCCGAAACTTTACTAGTTGATTGATCAGAGGGTTACGCCAATGAGTATTACGAAAATGTTGCTGTCGGGATTCGTGTTTCTTTTCCTGACAGGTCTGTCGGCGGCTGAAGAAAGAAAAGCTGTATTCGATCTCAGGGCAGATGATCCCGAGAGGATTCAAGCCCGTCTCGTCGACGACATTAAGTACATGACGGATCATTACAAGAAGCGGAATATTGAATTCAAGGCCGTGGTCGTGATCTCCGGCCGCGCCTACAAATTTTTCATCGAAGATCTGGAAAATTCGCCTTACAAGGGTGACGAGGAACTTGTGAAACTGCAGAACCGGTTCCGGCCGATTTTCAAAGAACTCAATGAAACTTACGGCGTCAAGTTCGAAATGTGCGAAGTCGGAATGAAAGATCGCAACATCCGGGCAGATTCCCTCTACTCGTACGTAAACTCAGACAAGCTGCAGGCGGTTTATCTCGTGGATTATCAGACCGAGGGCTACGCTTACGTGCCGGTCAACTGACGAGCGCCCGGAAATCACGGGGCATTGGCCGAACACGAACAACAGCGGTGCAGCGGCCTAGGGCCAGGAAACAGTCGGCACAACTCCAGGCACCGGCTGCGATCGGACGTAGGTCACCAGCTGCCAGACCGTGACGTCGGCGAGTATGCCGCCATAAGCCGGCATGCCGCTCGGTCGACCGTAGAAGATCGAGTGGAAAAGCGCGCCATCATCGCCTCCGTAGCGCCAGCGCCCGTCCACCAGGCTCGGCCCAACGAAACCGACGGCACCGCCACCATGGCACCCGTCGCAGTTCATTGCACCGAAAAGTACTTCGCCTTGCTGTGCCGATTCCAGGTCGTCGTTGAGCGGGTTGATGAGAGACTCGGCCGGGGGCGCGAGACTGCCGGCAGCGCCGTACTGATCGTAACGCACAGAAATTGGCGAGTTGCGTGCCGCCGTGCTGGTTTCCGGGCCGACAGGCTCGGGGCCATTGCAAGAGGCCAGCGCCACCAGTACTGCTGCCAGGGCCAGCCTCACAACGCAAAAATCCAAAGCATGCCGCCACGGCTCGTGTATCGAGCGAGATCAGGCGCGAAATCCGCCGGAGGACGTATATCTGCCGGGTCGTCCGAGCGTACGTCGCCGGCTATCAGGAACCAGTCGCCGCCGATGCCAGCGTATACAGCGACGTACTGTTTGCCATCCGGGCCGCGATAAGTGATCGGCGCGCCGACGACGCCGGAGCCCACCTTGAATTTCCAGAGTGACTCGCCGGTGCGGGCATCCGCAGCTTTAAACCAGCCGTCGAGCGTGCCGTAGAAAGTGACATCGCCGGCTGTCACGACACTGCCGCTCCACACCGGAAACTTCTCCTTGATCTCCCATACGCGTTTACCGGTTGCCGCGTCCCATGCGATGAATGCGCCAAGATGCCCGCCGGGACCCGGCGTGTACGGAACGTTGGCACTGACATACGGCGTGCCGCGAATATACGCAGCGTCACCTGATTCCCAGTCCATGCAGAGATTGTTTGTCGGCACGTAAAAGAGCCCGGTCCGGGGCGAGTATGACGCCGGCGATGCCGGGCTCTTGCCACCCTCCAGATTCGGACAAATGTTTTTCACCATGCCGTGCGACTTGCCGGTGAGCTTCTCGGGATTCACCACCGGTCGGCCGGTTGTGAGGTCGACTCGCTCGGCCCAGTTCACCTCTACGAACGGCTCGGCGACCAGCAGCTCTCCGGTGGCCCGATCGAGCGTGTAGGCGAATCCGTTTTTGTCGAAGTGCACCAGCACACTGCGACTTCGGCCATCAATCGTCAGTTCAGTGAGGATGTTCTCCGCGTTGGCGTCGTAGTCCCAGTTGTCATTCGGGGTGAATTGATAAGCCCAGACCAGCTCACCGGTGCCCGGTCGGCGCGCCAGCACGCTCGATGACCACTTGTTGTCCCCGGCGCGCTGCTCGGCGTTGTAAGGCCCGGGATTGCCGGTGCCGTAATACACGAGATCCAGCGCGGGATCGTAGGACAGCCAGCCCCAAACCGGTGCGCCGGCGCGCTGCCATGAGTCATCGGCCCAGCTGTCTCGCCCGAGCTCGGTGCCCTTGTCGTAGTACGGCTTGAACGTGCCCGGCGTCGCCAGCACTTGATCATCCGGGCCGGCGTTCCTTGCTGTCCATATGATGCTGCCGGTTTCGAGGTCCAGTGCCTTGAGCCAGCCATGGATGCCGTACTCGCCGCCCGAGGGCCCGACCAGTACCCGGTCGCCAATAACCAGCGGCGCCATGGTAATCGTCTCACCGGATGTAAGATCCGCGACCTTGGTCTTCCACATTTCACTGCCGGTCTCGGCGTTTATCGCAACCGTGTGACCGTCGAGCAGGTTGTAGACGATCTTTCCGTCAGCGAATACGGCGCCGCGATTCACCGCGTCACAGCAGGCCACGCCCACTGATGCCGGATTCACGTCCGGACGGTATTTGAACCGCAGCGGGTAGTCCTCTTTGCCAAGATCGAACGCGTAAAGGACGTTGGGATAAGGAGTGACGACGTACATGGTTCCGTCGACCACCAGGGGTTGCCCTTCGTGGCCGCCCAACACGCCGGTGGAGAATGTCCAGGTGGGCCGCAACCGTCCGACGTTTGCCGCCGTGATTTCGACAAGTTCGCTATAGCGAGTGGCGCTGAAGTCCTTGCCGGGACGAGTCCATTGGCCGTCGTCCTGAGCATGGACGACACCAGACAAAGTCATGCTCAGGCCCAGTATGCCGATGGCCGAGCGCAAACAGCTGGAAGTCGTCATTGGCTATATGTAGCACGCGAGTGGCGGCGCGTGCAATCTCGCGCCCCATGAAAATCTGGCGTCTGTCTCCTAAGTCTTTGAGGATTAATACAGAATATTCCGGCATGATCGCCATGGCTAACGTCACGTAAATTCTGTGCTCAAACCAATGAGTGAGTAATCAAAACTGCTTTCGAAGATGCCAGGCCGTTATGCGACGACTGTGACGCACCCAGGTTGGGCGGGTCGCTAACGCTACGTGGCCGTTCAATAATCATAAGGATCCTTTGTGAGCAACGCCGACGACATGAAGTGGTCAAGTAATTCCGGACACTTTGTTAAGAGCTCTTTCGTAATCCATCGGTGTTGTATACCCGAGCGTCGAATGCAGGCGCTTTG
>JAQCAD010000082.1 GCA_027621915.1 Pseudomonadota bacterium | reverse complement strand
CAGCCTGACATCTACTTTTGGCGACAGATAAAAAGGGGATGATTACCCATTGTCATCGGTCGGATCGAACGAAGGCATTGGTCTGCTGTTATTACCTATCGCGCCAATGACGTTCGCATCATTTCCGTACGCCGGTCGCGAGTGGAAGAGGTGGCATTGTATGAAAGCCAGTAAGTTTGATAGTGATTTTGATCAGGGTAAGGACATCTCCGACGCCCTGGATCTGTCGAAGGCGAGACGCCCAAATCAGAAGCGAGTCAATGTCGATTTCCCGATCTGGATGGTCGAAATGCTCGACAAGGAAGCGCGTCGCCTGGGCGTTACGCGACAATCAATCATTAAGATCTGGTTGGCCGAGCGGCTGGAGCACGCGGGTCAATGATCGCCTGATGGACCTGCCCTGAGATATGGATTGAGCGGCGACACCGTGTCGGCGTGCCGCCTCGTCGCGAAGACGGTGCAAGTAAGCTACTGGCCGTTATACCGCCACTGCACGTATCCCCTGAAGTCGGTCGTGGTTGAACCGGCCGCGACAAACTCGAGATCCTCAAGACCCGCTCCGAGTTCGATTCGGCTCTTGCCCATCACCCATGAATAACCGAGATCCAGGCTGATGAGGTCCAGTGGAATCGGCGTCAACGTGTTCCGCAAGTCGAAGCCACCGGCGCGATTGAGTTTGCCGACACGAATAAGCGCCCGAAATTGATTGTCGTATTCGCCGACGACCACAACACCGAATGAGCCGATCTTGGCGTCGTTATCGGCACCGTGGCCGATGGGGCGACCCTTGTAGCGATAGCCGGTCTGGTAAATGCCATGGTTGTACGCGCAATCGAAAATGTCGTCCTTGATGAAATCGCAACTGGTGCCGGCAAGCTCCGCATACCAGCGGTAAGACCATTTTCCGTTCGCCGACAAGCCGCTGATTTCCGCACCGCCAAGTCCAAGGCTGCGGCTGGGAAAACCACCCGCCTCGTCTTCACCGATCAGCTGGCCGTATAAAGCCATCGGCGTACCAAAAACACGGCTCGACCAGCGAAAGTCGAAGCCCGCGAGCTGGTTGCCCGGTTCGTTCTCCGGCGTGATGCCCGCGTCCCCGACGTTGTCCCTGCCAAGAAAAAGATCGGTGAACGTATCAAAGTCGCAGGGGCGACCCTCGCCGCACCACTGCGCCGTTCTGGAAAGACCAATCTCCAGCGATGGCACCGGGCGGAAGTTGAAGCGCATGCCGAAGAACCTGGCATCGGGAACAAATCGCTCGCTCTCCAGTTGCCCGAAGATCACGCTTAAGTCCCAGGGGCCAATCCACTTTAGGAATCGGTTTTCAAAAGCTTGGGTCAGGTCGCGATTGATCGTTAACGATGGAATCGGTCGCGCGTTGTTGGAAAGAATCAGGTTGCCATCCCAGCTCGGCCCCCACCAGCGCTCCATCGTGCTTGCAGCGACGGTGAAGTTGCCAAGGTTGACGCCGAGAAGACTGCCATCGGCGCGAACGTCATCACCATCGACCGGTGAATCCACGCCCTGGACGTTTAAGTCAACGACGAAACGGCTGTCTGACCAGAGCAGCCCCGCGGACAGCTCTGCCTTTTCGCGCGGCGTGTTTTGAAACGAGCGAATGCGAACCGGATCCTCCGCAGCAGAGAGGCCAGCACTGAACAGGGGTTTATTCGTTTGCGTCGACTGCCGCAACCGCCGCTCAACCCGGTAAAGCGTGCTCTCGACCGACGATGGCATGCTTCCCCGGTTACGAACGCCTTCAATATCGGCAGCGATCGCGGCCCAGTTGAGCGGCCAGGTGGAGACCGGTCCCTTGATGATGCCGTAGTCGGCAAGAACCTGGATGTCGTGCCGTAAAGCCAGGTCGCCTGGTGCGATTGTCGGTCCCGCATGAACCGTGATCGGCAGGAGCACGCAAAACATCGCCAACAGCCGGCGCAATTGGCGAGCCGCCGAGTACGAAATGGCGCGGAATTTTTCTTTGAATGGGTTCAAGCAGACGTCGCTGACCGGAAAAGTCCGCACATGGTAGTGGCCCGGGCCGGTTGCGGCAACAAGCAATGAAACATTGCGGTCAGAATAGAGTTTGAGACCGGCAGCTATGCTGCCTCGATCAGGATTTTTTTCGCTTGCGGCCGAACTTCCTGCGCCACAACGAGCGCAGCTCCCGTCGCAACATGCTCATGAATGGCTTCGGGTCACTAAAGAACGGCAAGCCGAATATGTGTGGCTGTCTATATGGTCTGAAGAATTCTTTCAGTGACCCGCTGCTCGAGCGGATAGCATTACCGAGCGCGTAAACTTCCGTAAAATTGTGCATCCAGTTAATGCCTGGCACGCCAGCACGCATGGCGGGCTTCTTTCCTTCAACCAGGTTCGCATGCAGCAACGCAACGATATTGATTCCGGCCGCGACAAACAGTCGGTGATACAGCACCGGCCTCGAGTTAATCTCGATCACCTTGTAAACGCCATCTCTCTTGTCTCGCTTGAATTCAGCGCAGGAAAATCCGCGATAGGAAAAGTGGCGCAGCAGCGTCAGTGATGACTCCCTGATCTCAACGATTGGCTCGACTGTCTTGATCACCGAAGCCACGCCATACGCCGTATTTTCGCGAACCTTTTGCGTGAAAAATTCGGCCAGCACGTCACCGCTGGCATCCAGGCAGGAAACGTAGGTCACCAGGTCTTCGACCGGTCCTGGAATGATCTCGGAAACCATCACGTCGAGGTTGTGGGATTGCACGTCGGCGAATTGTTCGAGTAATTCCGCGGTGTCGTGAACCTCGATCATCTTTTTGCCATACACGCTGAAGAATTCCGGAGTTTGATACGGCTTCAGGATGCAGGGGTACGCCAGCTTGTCTGCAATGCCATCGACGTCAATTGCACTGTGGACTTCGTGAATCGCCGGTGCAGGAACGCCAATGTCATAGCAGCGTTGATAAAGCCGGTTCTTGCTGATTATTTCCTGGTGTGTCTCCCAGGGCTGCACGGTGCAGACATAGTGCGGCGCCAGTTCCGCAAGATGTTGTGAAATGAACACGATATATTGATCGTTGACCGGAATGAGCAGGGCGCCGTTCCATTGCGCACTTTTGCGGAGAAAGAATTCGACCAGGCTGGCATCAGCCATCTCATTAAAGTGAATGACGTGCTTCTCATCAATCAAATTGGAGCGCGCCGCAATATCGTCGGACTTCGCACTGACGTGAATGACCTGGTGTCCTGCCTTGGCGCCTTCCTCGATAACGCCATACGCCACCACACCGGTGCCGAAAACGACAATTCTGCCCAACTGCTTTCTCTCCGATCGGTTGTCGCGCTCACCCTGAATCGGTGGCCGAGACCGCTGCTACTGTTTCTTGTTAACGCGTGCGAGCAGACCGCGAGTGGATCCGTTACCGCCTTTGTAACCAGTCTGACCCGTCACCGCCGGGAGCAGGTCACCGGCGAGACGCTTGCCAAGTTCCACGCCAAACTGGTCGAAAGAGTTGATTCCCCAGATAACGCCTTCAACAAATACCTTGTGTTCATAAAGCGCAACCAGCTGGCCGAGCGAACTTGGTGTCAGGCGGTTCATCATGATTGTATTGCTTGGCCGGTTACCCGGATGAGTTTTGTGCGGCGACTTGCCGCCGTCTTCTTTATAGCCATCCATCAGCGCTTCGCTTTGCGCCAGGCAATTCGCAATCGCGAGATCCTGCTGCGCCTGGGTGCCGCCGGAAGACGACAGCGGCAAAATGAAATCAACCGGCGCGTATCGCGTTCCCTGGTGCAGCAACTGATAAAAAGAATGCTGCGCGTTCGATCCCGGCTCGCCCCAGATAACGGCGCCGGTGTCGACCGTTACCGGTTTTCCATCGGTGCGGACGCTTTTCCCGTTGCTCTCCATCTGCAACTGCTGCAGGTAAGCTGGAAAACGATCCAGACGATTGTCATAAGGCAGGATCGCCTGGCTTTGGGCACCAAAAAAATTATTGTTCCAGATGGAGATCATCGCCAGCAGGACCGGCATGTTTGCATCGAGCGGCGCAGTCCTGAAGTGCTGATCCATGCGCCGCGCGCCCGCAAGCAGTGCCCAGAACTGATCGGCACCAATCACGAGCGCGAGTGCGAGACCCACTGCTGACCATAGAGAATACCGACCGCCCACCCAGTCCCAGAAGCCGAAGCGATAATTCGGGTTGATACCAAACACATCCATTGCCTTCTGGTTCGTCGACGCTGCAGCAAAGTGCTTGTTAATGGCATCGCCGCCGAGACAATTGCTGATCCAATCACTCGCCGCGTTCGCGTTGACCATGGTCTCCTGCGTCGTGAAGGTTTTCGAGCAGATGACGAACAGGGTTTCCTCCGGATTGAGGTGTTCGGTGAGGTCAATGAGTTGCGTGCCATCGACGTTCGACACACTATGAAAATTCATGCCGGGTTGCCAGTAGTGACGTAGTGCACGGCTGGCCATGACCGGACCCAGATCAGAACCACCAATTCCGATGTTCACAATGTCAGTCAGTTTGCGACCCGTGTGGCCCACGATTTTTCCCTTCTGCACCGCGTTGACAAATTTCGTCATCTGCTCGAGTGCCAGCCAGATATCACTGACGCCCTGCACATGCAGTGCAACCTGGTCCGACATCTTGGCGCGCAGCGCCACATGCAGAACAGACCGGTTCTCTGTCGTGTTGATCGGCTCACCGGCAAACATCGAATTGATCGCGGCGGGTAGCCCCGCTTCGGTGGCAAGCTTTGTCAGCAGCTTGCGGGTTTTCGCGTTAATAAAATTCTTGGAGTAATCGAGAAACAGGTCGCCGGCGTCCAGCGAATAGCCCGTAAAGCGTTGCTGGTTTCTCGTGAACAGATCGGCCAGGGATTTTGACCGCATTTCGCCATCGTAGTGAGCCTGCAGCGCCTGCCACGAAAGCAGGTCAGCCGGGTAGGCATCGGAAAGCGTACGCTCAGGCATTCTTGTTCAATTCGACTTTGTAATAGTCGATATACCAATCAACAAAATTCTTTACGCCGACTTCAATCGTCGTGCTCGGTTGATAGCCGACGTCTTTCGCCAGATCTGCAGTGTCTGCCCACGTATCAGGCACGTCGCCCGGCTGCATCGGCAACATATTTTTCTCCGCCTTGCGGCCGACACATTCCTCGATAAGTTCAATGTAGCGCATAAGCTCGACGGGCTGCTGATTGCCGATGTTGTAGATACGATAAGGTGCGCGACTGGTGCCTGGATCCGGCTTCGCGGGGTCCCAATCAGGGTTAGGCGTTGCCGTGTGGTCCATGGTGCGGATCACACCCTCGACGATGTCCTCTACGTAAGTAAAGTCCCGTCGATGTTTGCCGTAGTTGAAAACGTCGATGGGCTTACCCTCAATGATGTTCTTCGTGAACGTAAACAATGCCATGTCAGGTCGCCCGAAAGGCCCGTAAACCGTGAAGAACCGCAGACCCGTTGTCGGCAGGTTGTAGAGGTTGGAATAGGTGTGCGCCATGAGTTCGTTAGCTTTCTTGGTCGCACCATAGAGTGCTAGTGGATGGTCCACGTTCTGGTGGATGGAGAACGGCAT
Organism: Pseudomonadota bacterium; assembly: GCA_027621915.1. Taxonomy (GTDB): domain Bacteria; phylum Pseudomonadota; class Gammaproteobacteria; order Steroidobacterales; family Woeseiaceae; genus SZUA-117. The sequence continues at coordinate 237 of JAQCAD010000082.1, read as the reverse complement.
GGTCGTGTTTGCGCCATAAACCGAGCTCGACGAAGCATAAACCAGGTGCTGCACGTTATGGTGCCTGCAGCCCTCCAGGATATTCATCGTGCCGACGATGTTGCTGTCGATGTAGGAGCGCGGGTTCTCTATTGAATAGCGAACACCCGCTTGCGCCGCCAGGTGTACGACTTTCTCGAAGCCCTCATCGGCGAATAGTTTTTCGATTGCCTCCCGGTCAGCGAGTTCGATGCGCAC
>JAQCAD010000005.1 GCA_027621915.1 Pseudomonadota bacterium | reverse complement strand
GGGCGGGATGTTTCTCATCGGAAATAAAGCGCAGCGAAGCGAGCCATTTCGATGAGAAATCTCCCAGCCGCCGCCGGCATCTATTGTCAATCGCTGCAAGCAAAGGCCAAGCCGCGCGCGGGGCAGGACTGTTTACCAACGCGCGGCGATTTTGTGCGAAAATGCGCCTCCCGTAATTTGTCCCCCCCTCCCTGTATGAGCAACACCGATAAAACCAAATCCACTTTTCGCGGCATTCCGATCGTCGAGAGCGGCCGCAAGTACCAGACCGAGGTTGGATTCACGGCAATCAAAAATGGCGTCAAGGCACGTCGCGACACTCCCCTGGTTCCGCACGGCAACAAGCCCAAATGGCTACGCGCCAAGATGCCGTCCGGCGCAAATTTCTCGAGTGTCAGGAAAACCGTGAAAGACCATCGGCTCAGCACGGTGTGTGAAGAGTCGATGTGTCCAAATATCGGGGAGTGCTGGAACAACGGGACGGCCACGATCATGGTAATGGGTTCTGTCTGTACCAGGGCCTGCCGGTTTTGCGCAGTTGACACCGGTAATCCTCACGGGTGGCTCGATCCAGAGGAGCCGATGAATACTGCACGGGCAGTTAAATTAATGGACCTGAAATACATCGTGATTACGTCCGTTGACAGGGATGACCTGCCGGACGGCGGTGCAGAGCACTACGCGGCGTGTGTCAGGGAAATCAAGAAAATGAATCCGCAGACGGCGGTGGAGGCACTGACTCCGGATTTCAATGGTGTCCTGGCTGATGTTGAGAAAGTTGTCGACTCCGGTCTGGAAGTCTTTGCGCAGAACGTCGAGACTGTGAAGCGACTTACCCATCCGGTACGTGATCCTCGCGCCAGTTACGAGCAAACGCTGGCAGTATTGGCACACGCCAAGAAACATCGGCCCGATGTACTGACCAAGACAAGCCTTATGTTGGGTCTGGGTGAGAAAGATCACGAAATCATGCAGACGATGCAGGATTTGCGAGCTGTGGGCGTAGATATTCTGACGCTCGGTCAGTACCTGCGGCCGACGCCGTACCACCTTGTCGTCGAACGCTATGTAACACCGGACGAGTTCGATATATACCGCGCCGAGGGACTCGAAAAGGGCTTCCTGGAAGTCGTCGCCGGGCCGCTGGTTCGATCCAGTTACCGCGCCGATCAGGTACTGCAGAAAAATAACGTCGGAATTGCGATTTAAATCGCGAATCGACGAGCTCCACCATCTTCTTGCTTAAATAAAAGAGATTTCATGACAGCTTTTTTCGCCGAATACGGCCTGTTTCTTTTGAAGACCGTCACGATCGTTGTGGCGTTTGTCGTAATAATTGGTGTGATCGCATCAGCCAGCAGAAAATCAGGAGTCCATGAAGGTCTGGAGGTCGAGCACCTGAACAAAAAGTATCATGCGTTGGCGAATTCGCTGAAGCATGCAGTAATGAAAAAATCTGACTGGAAGAAAGAAGCCAAAGCCGAAAAAGCGCGCGATAAGGCGCAAGCGAAATCGGAAGAGGTGCGGCGCCGGGCATTTGTTATCAATTTCAAAGGCGATCTGAAAGCGAGTGCCGTTCCGTCACTTCGCGAAGAAGTCAGCGCAGTGCTCGAAGTGGCAACCACCGACGATCAGGTGGTTATCTGTCTCGAAAATTACGGCGGCGTCGTTCATGAGCATGGTCTCGCTGCGTCGCAGCTTGTTCGGATTCGTGACAAGGAAATTCCCTTGACCGTCGTTGTTGACAAGGTGGCAGCGAGCGGCGGATACCTGATGGCGTGTGTCGCCAATAAAATTCTGGCGGCCCCATTCGCGATTCTGGGATCCATTGGAGTCATTGCGCAGATACCGAATTTCAGTCGCCTCATGGACAAGCGGGGTATTGATTTCGAGCAGGTAACCGCGGGAAAGTACAAAAGAAACGTCACGATGTTCGGCAAGAACACCGATGAAGATCGCGCCAAATTAAAGGAGGAGCTGGAAGATGTTCATGCGCTCTTCAAGGACGCCGTGGCGCGATATCGACCGAATCTCGATCTGGACCGAATTGCCACCGGCGAACACTGGTACGGCACGCGCGCTCTGGAAATGGGTTTGGCCGACGAGCTGAAGACCAGTGATGAACTCCTGGCTGAGCTCGCCAAAGACCATGATCTGTATCGGCTGAGCTACAAGATCAAGCTGCCGCTGCAAAAACGACTGATGGCCAGCGCCGATGCGGTATTCGAGCGGGTCGAGAGTTCGGGCTGGCGGCGACGGTTCGAGTCCCGGCTGCCTCGATAACCGAAGCCGCCGGCTTCAGGGAACCCTTGCGCGGACGGCCGGTCAAAATTCGCAAGGCTTTGCAACCTGTCCTGATTACGCCGCAGAGCGCTACCCAGTCGGCTATAATCCGGCACGGGTCTGGCGGATGGCCACCGCAACCGTGAATAAAGGGGCCCATGGAGCTACAACGATGAACTCACTTTCCAAAACCATTAAGTGCATGATTGCACTAACGTTATTCGCAGTTCTCACGGCTGGCTGTTCGTCAACGCCAACCGGGCGCAAACAATTGACACTGAAGTCCGATGCGGAACTGGCCCAGGAAGGGACCCGGCAAATGGCCGCAATCCGCGCGACTTCGGCCCTCGTGCAGGATCGTGCAACGATCGATTATGTTGCCTGCGTCGCCGATGCGATCGTTGGCACACTGGATGGCGAAGCGGCGGCCCTCTACTGGGAGCTGGCAATCGTGAATCAGCCGGACGTAAACGCTTTTGTTATGCCTGGCGGCAAAATCGTCGTTAAGTCGGGGATCCTTTCCGTCGCCGAGAATCAGCACCAGCTGGCCGCTGTACTGGGTCACGAGGTCGCCCACGTAACAGCGCATCATGCGAACGAGAGAGCGACTCGTGGCGAACTGGCCGGTTACGGTATCGATGTTCTCTCGATAATCCTGGCCGGCGATTCCAACAATCGTTACAGCCGAAATTATGATCCTAACCGGGCGAGGGGAATTTCCGGCGCCACCAACACTTTCGGTGCGCTCGGACTGTTGAATCCGTTTAGCCGCATGCAGGAAACCGAGGCGGACGACATTGGTTTGATTTACATGGCCAAGGCCGGATTCGATCCGCGCGAAAGTGTCAGCCTCTGGCAGAACATGAATTCCAGCGAGAAAACTGCGAAGGTCCCGGAGTTTTTGTCGACGCACCCTTCAGGTGAAACACGAATTGATGCAATGGTCGACCGGCTGCCGGAAGCGCTGGCGTTGTACAACCAGGCCAAAGCTGAAGGTCGCGAGCCAAACTGCAAACCCTGAGTACCTTCAAAGATCATTTTTCCGGCCATGCGGACGGCTATGCTGCGCATCGTCCGGTATACCCCGAGTCACTCTTCGCGTTCCTTGCGTCATGTTGTGAGACGCACGATCTCGCCTGGGACTGCGGGACAGGAAACGGTCAGGCAGCAAGATCCATCGCGCCTCATTTCGAGTCAGTCGTCGCGACGGATGCCAGCGCTGAGCAGATTGCATCCGCCGTACCCCAGGTTGGCCTGCAATTTCGAGTAGCTACCGCCGAAGAATCTGGAATTCAATCTGCGTCCGTTGACCTGGTGACTGTTGCACAGGCTTTGCACTGGTTTGATATTGATCGCTTCTTCAATGAGGCTTCACGCGTGCTCAAACCACGGGGGGTACTTTCCGTTTGGTGCTACGAGCGCTGCAAGGTGAATCCAGCCTGTGACGATATCATTGAGAAGATCTTCGCGGAGGTGGAGTCATACTGGCCGCCGGAACGAGATCTTGTCGAGGATCATTACGGGTCTATCAATCTGCCGTTTCCGGAGATGCCAGTTGACGCGTTTTCAATGGAAGCGAGCTGGGCCGCGGACAACATGCTTGCGTACATGCGCACCTGGTCAGCATCGCAGCGGTATATGCGCGACAATGGGACTGATCCGACGTCGAACCTTGTCGACGCACTACGTGCGGCATGGGGTCCCGGGCGGCGTTCAGTTCGTTGGCCAATTACACTGAAAGCGGGGCGCAAGTAGCAGCATAGAGTCTGACTGTTAATTCTGCGAGAATTCCACACCTGATACAGAACGAGCGATGCGTTGAATAAAATTACACAGCTAAAAAATATCTGGGCGTTGATTACAGCGGCCCTGGTTTTGTCTGGTTGCGCCGCGATCCAGGATTTTCTGGCTCCATTGGGCGACGAACTGTTACCGGCGGAAACGGTAACGCCGCTTGTACAGCGGCCACGACTCGATCCGATCAGCCGCAATTACTTCGAGCTTGCATCCCCGGATCAGTCGGTCGTGGGCGAACCACAGATTGTTTTCACGAGCGAGGAGAACACGTTCTCGGATCTGGCACGCGAATACGGGCTGGGCTATGACGAGCTGGTCGCGGCCAACCCGGAAATCGATCCATGGTTGCCCGGTGACGGCACGCCTGTGCTCTTGCCTACGCAGTACGTTTTGCCTGACGTACCGCGAGAAGGCATCGTCCTGAACATTGCGTCCAAGCGGCTGTTCTATTTTCCCAAAGCGGAAGCGGGTCGCAAGCAAACGGTGCTGACCTATCCGATCGGTATAGGTCGCGTTGGTTGGGAAACACCGTTGGGCAGAGCGTCCGTTATTTCCAAAGCACGTGATCCCAGTTGGTATGTTCCCGCATCCGTTCGACGTGAGCATCGCGAACTCGGTGATCCACTTCCCTCAATCGTGCCACCAGGCCCGGATAACCCGCTGGGCAAGTTCGTGTTGAAGCTCGATCTCCCGGGGTATCTCATTCATGGCACCAACCAACCGTACGGCGTGGGCATGCGGGTGAGTCATGGCTGCGTCCGGATGTATCCGGAAAATATTGAATTGTTGTATGAACTCGTAGGACTTGGCGAATCTGTCATGATCATCAACGAGCCATACCTCGTTGGTCAACGAGACGGTGAATTCTTTTTCGAAGGACATGCGCCCCTGGAAGATGATGAAGTCAGTAGCGAGGATCATTTGCAGGCTAATTTCTCGTGGCTTCAATCTCTGAATTCCGATGACTCCACAGTAATTGATCAGGAACACGTGCGGGCGATCGCGACGGAAGCGCTGGGCGTGCCGGTAAGAATTCAGCAGGCTGAGACAAAAGAAGTGCTGGCAAGGGCGCGCGTGATCAGGAATACCGTTGTACTCGATCCGGATATGCCGACGCTCGAAGAGGTTCGCGCCCTGCTTGATGAGTCAATTGACGAAGAGAGCGCCGCAGATCGGGCCACCGTCGTTGAATAAGTAACGCGCACTCGTGCCTGCCGCAAAGCGTTCCCAAAAACGCAGGGGTTGGCACTCGGCTCCCCCCCTGTTGTTCAGGGAAAGTACCTTAAGAACTCCTTCGGTAACGCAGTTGCATCCAGCGGGTGATCGTTCGGCACATTCAATGGCACGGAATTGTAGGTATGCCAATAGAGCAAATTGAGCGCCTCGTTCTCAGGCAGCCGCATGTCTGCCAGTAATGCCGCCAGCGCTTTTCCGGTGTAGGTTGGTTCAAGTGTCAGGCGCAGCTGGTCTCTTGCAAGACGAATCGCCTTCTCCGTCGCCGACGTCCCTTGTGCGTAGCCGGGGCCGAAGAACTCGTCCCTTATCCGCAAGTTCGCCCTTGCCCCAAGATCTTCAGGAACGGCCTTGTCCAGGCGGTGCATCATCGCGACCGTTTTATTCAAAAGCAGCCTCATCTTCTTCCAATTCGTTATCGACGCGTCGGAAACCCGAACTGCGTGAACTTCGGTAGCGAGGCCCGCGATCGACAGACCTAATGCAATGCCGACGGCAGTGCCCATCGTTCCGGTGCCAACATACAGCTTATCCGGCAGCGGAATTTCATGATTGGCGACCTGGTCGGCGAGTTCGAGCCCGGCCGCGACGAATCCGATCGTGCCCAGCCAAGAGGAGCCACCCATCGGGATTACCCAACTGTGCCGACCCCAGAGATCCCGTCGCAATATTTCGATTCGCGTTTTGTACGAGCCACCGTAACGAATGAGTTCCGTGCCGTTTTGCGCGTGCATGTTCAGTGTCGCGGCGACGAGCGGAGTGCAGGCCTGATGGGACAAAAAACAAGTGCAGTCGAACCCGGCCTTGCGCGCATACAGCGCGGTCGCCAGTGCATGGTTGGAGCCAACGGCGCCAAACGTCGCTACCCGGAGGGCATGTCTCGTTCTAGCCCTTGGGAAGACGTACTCAAGTTTCCGAACTTTATTACCACCGTAAACGTCGCCAGTGAGGTTGTCGTATTTCACGGAAACAAAACGTCTGCCTGAATCCGTGCCGAGCGCGAGTTCACGAACCGGCGTTGGAAGTGACGCGAGATGCAACGTTGGTAGCTGCTCGGCGAGTAACGGAAATCGATCGCGTAAGTAATCAGGTGCGGGCATGCGCGCTCACTGTCAAGAATCCTGACAACGATAGCATCTTAACCATCGAGTCTTTAGAATGATCGCATGAATATCTGACCAAAAATCATGGAGACAGTGTTGTCAGATGGGCAAGACCTGGGTATTACGGTCACAGAAATAGCGCCGAAGGATCAGCCTATTGGCGCGCCAATGGAAACAACGGCTGCTTTCGTCGGACGCGCGCTTCGCGGCCCCCTCGACTCTCCGATTCTTGTTCACAGCTTTGGTGAATTCCGACGTCGGTTTGGTGGCTTTTGGCCGGGCAGCAGCCTGGGTTCGGCTGTTGAGCAGTTTTTTGCGCACGGAGGAAAGCAGGTATACGTGATTCGTGTCGCCAACAATGCGCGCGGTGCGATGGTCTGTTTGCCCGCCGAGCGTGGCGTGTTGGTGCTCAAGGCAATAGAGCCCGGTTCAACCGAGAAAATTCGTGCGGCGGTTGACTATGATGGCATTAGCAAGGATCACGAGGACCTCTTCAACCTGACGTTGCAACGCGTTGCCGCGGACAGTGGCTTGATTCTCGATCAGGAAATTTATCGTCGGCTGAATTGTCACGCCGACAAAGAAAACTATGTTGAAGATGTTTTGGTCGAATCTTCGCTGGTGCGTGTTCAGGGATCGGCGCCTGGTCACCGACCAGCTGCGACCGGTACTGACTACATAGACCATGCACAATCCGGAACAGATGGCCTGGCGCTGTCGGATTACGATCTCATTGGTTCCGCAAGTCGTGGTACCGGGCTGTTTGCCCTTAATCAGGTCGAGCAGTTCGATTTGCTTTATTTTCCACCGCCCGAGTTAGGGCGTGTTCCGGGCCCGGCGGCTGTACTTGCTGCTGAACTTTATTGTCGCAAGCGTGCTGCAATGCTGATTCTCGACCCACCGGACGAGTGGGCCGGCGCACACGACGCGATTCACGGCGTGCGTGAAGACGGTTATGCCGATCCGGATGTGCTTTCCTATTTTCCTCGCGCGCGCGCGCGCGACGATGAGGCGGCGCCGCCGATCGCGATTGGCGGCGCAATCGCGGGACTGCTGTGCAAACTGGACAGGACGCATGGACCATGGGAAGACCTGGACCAGCGTGGATTTACATTAAACCGAAATTTAATGCCCGCCATTCACATCGACTCAAACGACGCACATCTTCTGATCAAGGAAGGTCTGAATGTTGTTGCCGGACACACGCCTGGTCACGCAGTGGTATGCGGATCGGTCACACTCGCGCGCGCGACGCAATTGAGTGATAAATTTTCGAAGCTAACCACCCGCAGGCTCTGCCTGATGATCACGAACGCCATCGATCGCGGTACCCGTTGGGCGGTTTTCCAGCCGAACGATTCGACAGTTGCACAGAGCATCGTCAACCAGGTGCATTCGTTCATGTGTGCTTTGTCGGACGTAGGTGCGTTCGAAAACAACCACTTCCTGGTGCAGTGCGACGCGGGTTTACGCAGACAACCAGTCGACCCGGATCGCGGTATCACTATCCTACTGGCTTTCCATCCGGCGGGTTCTGATGAAACCGTGTCGCTGACGCTGCACCAGTCGGTGTCCGGATGCCGCGTGTCGACGACTGCATTTGCACCGGTTCGGGCTGAGGTAGCCTAGAAAAGGGGTCGGATCCAATTTACTGAATGGCTCGAAATTACAGGAATAGCCGAAAATTGGATCCGACCCCTTATTTCTAGGCTGATCCCCTTTATCGCCCCGGCCTCGGCGAAGCTGGTTTTCCGGTAAGATTAGCGGCCCGCCGCAATACCGGATCAACATGCGCGCCGAAAAATCACTCTACGACCACGATAAGTACTGGGCTGAATGCTATGGCACGGCCCCGTTCCTGCCGATGTCTCGTCATGAAATGGACGAGCTTGGCTGGGACTCGTGTGACGTCATCATCGTGACCGGCGATGCGTACGTCGATCACCCGTCATTCGGCATGGCGATAATCGGTCGCCTGCTGGAAGCGCAGGGATTCCGGGTTGGTGTCATCGCTCAGCCGGACTGGCGGTCGAAAGACGCTTTCGAGAAGCTCGGCAAACCGAACCTCTTTTTCGGCGTAGCAGCCGGCAACATGGATTCGATGATCAACCGCTACACCGCGGACAAAAAGATGCGCAACGACGACGCATATACGCCGGGCGGTGTTGGCGGCAGTCGTCCGGATCGTTGCTCGATGGTATACGCGCAGCGATGCAAAGAAGCATTCGGCGATGTGCCGATCGTAATGGGTGGCATAGAAGCATCACTCCGACGTATTGCCCATTTCGATTATTGGGACGGCAAGGTTCGGCGATCGATTCTGATTGATTCGCACGCCGACATGCTGGTCTATGGCAACGCTGAGCGCGCGATTGTTGATATTGCGCACCGGATGAGTCGCGGCGAGTCGATCACCAGCATTAAAGATGTTCGTGGCACTGCATTCTTGCGAGACGACACGCCGGAAGGGTGGTGGGAGATCGACTCTACACGCATCGACCGGCCAGGCAAGATTGACGCGATAGTCAATCCGTACGTCAATACGCAGGACGCATCGTGCGTCGACAAGGCAGAAAGTGAATTGGCCGCGGCGCCACAAAACGTACTGCGCTTCGTGCCCGACGCACGCAAAAATCGATCACGGTCTGTCATTCGCCTGCCGTCTTTCGAAAAAGTAAAAAGTGATTCGGTGCTGTATGCACATGCGAGTCGCGTGTTGCACCTCGAGACTAATCCGGGCAATGCGCGTGCGCTTGTGCAGGCTCACGGGCGAAGGGATCTTTGGCTTAATCCGCCAGCGATACCACTTACGACACCCGAGATGGATTATATTTTTGGCCTGCAGTACCAGCGTGTGCCGCACCCGGTTTATGGTGACGCCAAAATTCCCGCGTACGAAATGATTCGTTTTTCGGTCAACATCATGCGCGGTTGTTTCGGCGGCTGCACGTTCTGTTCGATTACCGAGCATGAAGGTCGAATCATCCAGAATCGATCGGAGGAGTCGATACTCGAGGAGATCGGGAAAATCCGCGATACCGTACCTGGGTTTACCGGCGTGATATCGGATCTCGGCGGGCCTACAGCAAACATGTACCGGCTCGCATGCAAGAGTCGTGAAATAGAAGCGGCCTGCCGACTGCCGAGTTGCGTGTTCCCGGGAATCTGCAAAAATCTGAATACCGATCATTCGGCACTCACCGGCCTTTACCGTAAAGCGCGCGAGTTGCCTGGCGTGAAGAAAGTGCTGATTGCGTCCGGTCTGCGTTATGACCTCGCGGTGAAAGATCCGGAGTACGTAAAAGAACTGGTTACGCACCATGTCGGCGGCTATCTCAAGATCGCACCTGAACACACCGAGAACGGGCCGCTCGATAAAATGATGAAGCCTGGCATTGGCGCCTATGATCGATTCAAAGAACTATTCGACAAGTTCTCGAAAGAAGCCGGCAAAGAGCAATACCTGATTCCATACTTTATCGCAGCGCACCCCGGCACCACGGATATCGATATGGTTAACCTGGCGATGTGGCTAAAACGCAATGATTTCCGCGCTGACCAGGTTCAGGCTTTTTACCCGTCACCGATGGCGACGGCGACCGCGATGTATCACTCGAAAAAGAACCCGCTGCGAAAAGTGACGTACAAGAGTGAGGAAGTCGACACGGTCAAAACCCCGGCGCAACGACGACTACACAAAGCGCTTCTTCGTTATCACGACCCGGACAACTGGCCGCTTATTCGACAGGCGCTCAAAACGCTGAAGCTGGAGCACCTTATCGGATCGGGACCAACCAGGCTGGTTCCGCGCGACCAGCCGCGCGACGCTGAACATCGATCGCCGCGACGCAAGAACTCGAAGGCTGCACATGAAAAGCGCACCGGGCGAGGCAGTACCCTGACGCAACACTCCGGGCTGCCGCCTCGCAGCGAGCATTAAAAGAAAGGGGGGTCGGATCCGACCCCTTTTTTAAAATTTTGCCTGATCACGGGCGGCCGTGATTGAGCCGAGCCGGCTTTCGCGCCAGATCACCAGTGCGTTTGAGGCGATGACGATCGCGGCGCCAGTGAGCACCGCAGGAAGCGGCCACTCGTTCCAGATCATCCAGCCGAACAGCGTTGCCCAGACAATGCTGCTGTAATTGAAAACCGTGACGATTGCAGCCGGGGCATTTCGAAAAGCGATGGACAACAGCCATTGTGCGGCCGCGCCGGAAAGCCCAACACCGAAAAGTAACGGTACCTCGGCCATCGTCGGCGTCACCGCAACAAAAGGCAGTGGCAGTGCCGTGACCAAGGTGCCGGTGACGAGGAAGTAAAAGGTCACTGTCTCCGGGCGCTCGTATTTCCCAAGGTAGCGCAGAATGACCTGCAACGTCGCGTGCATTAATGCGGCGAACAACGCGACCGAGACACCGAGCACGCTCAAATGGCCTGCCGGACCCGTCATGACGACGACGCCAATGAATCCGACGGCAACGGCACCCCAGCGGTACGGACCGACGCGCTCGTGCAGGAATATGACGCCAAGCACAGGTATGAAAAGCGATGACGTAAATAACAGTACTGTCGTTTCCGCCATTGGCATGAGCGAATACGCTGCGAAGGTCGTCGTCAGTGAGACTGCGCCGATGACAGCGCGAATGCCCACTGCGCCGGGTTTGCTGCGAATCACGAGTATGTCCCGCTTGCCGATGACGAACACCAGGAAAAGAAACGGCATGCACGCGATCAGGTTTCGATAAAACGCGATTTCGATTACCGAGTGATTGACGCTCAACAACTTCGCAAACACGTTCATGATAGTGAACATGAAAAACGCGCCCATCGCCGCAATCATGCCGCGAACTACGTGTTCCTGATGCGGAATATGGGAACTATCTTCGGCCAAAACCACCACCGCCCGGCGTTTCGATAATGAAAACATCGCCCGCGTTCAATTGAACGGTTGCGGTACCGCTCAATTCTTCGATAATCGGGGTCAGAGCCCGGCTCTGACCCTGTTTTCGGATTACTCGATTGCGTCCGGTCTGACCGTTCTCACCGCCTTCAAGACCGAATGGAGCGACGCGACGGCGATTGGAAAGAATGGCGGCCTCAACTGACTCCGTAAACTTTAGTTTTCTTACCGATCCGTTACCGCCACGCCACGTTCCATCGCCACCGGAATTTCCACGTATTGAGAACGATTCAACAACGACCGGAAAATTTTGCTCGAAGACTTCGACGTCTGTCATGCGAGAGTTAGTCATATGTGTGTGCACGGCATCGCAGCCATTGAATCCGTCGCCAGCTCCGGCGCCGCCGCAAATGGTTTCGTAGTACTGCACGCGATCGTTTCCAAAAGTAAAGTTGTTCATCGTGCCCTGAGAAGCGGCGAGGGCGCCCAATGCACCGTAGAGACAATCCGTCACACATTGGGACGTTTCTACATTGCCGGCCACAACAGCGGCCGGATATGCAGGACTCAACATACTCAGTTTCGGAATGATAATGTTGAGCGGTTCGAGGCAACCTTCGTTCATCGGAATTTCCTCCCGAATCAGGCTGCGGAAAACATACAGCACAGCCGCACGCGTAACTGCCTCGGGCGCGTTGAAGTTGCTGATCGATTGTGGGGACGTACCGCTGAAGTCGATCCTTGCTTCCCGCGTTTGCCGGTCGACACTGACCTTCACGCGAATGACTTCTCCGGAATCCAGTTCGTACTCGAATGCGCCGTCTTTCAATGAGCCAAGCAACCGCCGGACACTGGCGGTAGCGTTCTCGCGAACAAATTTAAGGTAACTTTGCACCGTTGTCATGCCATATCGCTCAATGGCTTTCTCAAGCTGCCGGATCCCCTGCTGGTTGGCGGCGAGCTGGGCCTTCAGGTCGGCGACGTTCTGGGCCGGATTTCGGGATGGATACTTCGCGCCGGTCAGAAGCGCCATTGTTTCTTCAAGCTGGAGCTTGCCGTCACGAACCAGCCAGAAATTGTCGATCAACACACCTTCTTCATCGATGTGATGACTTTCGGATGGCATCGAGCCCGGCGTAATGCCGCCGATGTCGGCGTGATGTGCTCGCGACGCCAGGAAGAACATCGGCACGCCGGAATCGGCGAACCAGGGTGTCACTACCGTGATGTCGGGCAGGTGCGTGCCTCCGTTGTAGGGCGAGTTCAGCATGATCGCGTCACCCGGTCCGAGCTCACCACCCTTCGCGTCGATCACGCTGCGAACACTTTCGCCCATCGATCCAAGATGTACAGGCATATGGGGTGCGTTTGACACGAGCCTGCCGTCGGCATCGAACAGCGCACAGGAAAAATCCAGTCGCTCGCGAATATTCACGGATATCGCCGTGTTCTGGAGAACGACGCCCATTTGCTCTGCGATATGCATGAACAGGCGATTGAATACCTCGAGCCGGACCGGGTCGGGGATTGAATCTTTCGGGCTCTGACCCGGTTTCTCAAGAAACGGGGTCAGAGCCCGTTTTTCGAGGAGCAGGTGCCCTTTGTCGTTGACTGTCGCGGACCAGCCCGCCTCGATGACGGTCGTACCATTGACCTCGGCGACAATCGCAGGGCCACTGATTGTTACGCCGTTCCCGAGATCATCCCGCTCGTAGATCGGAACATCTTGCCATTGGTTGTTTACCCACATTCGGCCGCTGCCGGACGCCTTGGCATCCGGTGAGCCGCCGACGCACGGGTCGCTGAAAGCCTGCTCGGTCCCGGTGCCCTCCGCACGCAGGGTCGCCACCAGCAACTCGCCGGCATCGGGATCAGTACCGAATCGATTGCGATAGGTCTCCGAGAAGGCATCGAGCATTTCGCCCTCACTGCCGTGAGCTACATCGATAATCGTGTCCGACCCCCTGACCCGAAGCCCAATGCTTACGCCGAACGTCCGATTGTCAGCGGGTACGTTTTGCTCGCCGAGCGATTGATCGCATTGACCACGAAGTGAATCGATTGGGGCGACGAGCCCGGCGAGCGACACTTCATTGAAAGGCACATCGGCAGTCTGTTGCCGCTCGACCCGTATGTGAGAAAGTCCCATGCCATATGCCGACAACACGCCAGCCATCGGGTGCAGCCACACTTTCGTCATATCGAGGACTTCGGCTACTTTGCACGCATGCTGACCGGCAGCACCGCCAAAACTGCATAGAACGAAGTCACGTACGTCTTCACCGCGCTCGATCGTAATTTTGCGAATAGCATTCGCCATACTCTCGACTGCAACCGTGAGAAATCCTTCGGCAACTTTTTCTTGTATGTCACCGCCGGTTTTTTCGGTCAGGTCGTCGAACTTCTGTCGAACGGTGTCGACGTCGAGTGGTTGATTAGCGCCTGGTCCGAAAACGTTCGGAAAATAGTCGACGGGAATTCGCCCAAGCAGCACGTTCGCATCGGTCACGGTCAGTGGTCCGCCCCGCCGGTAGCAGGCAGGCCCGGGATTAGCGCCTGCAGAAGCCGGCCCGACCTGGAACCGACCGTCCTTGAATTCCAGGATCGAGCCACCACCGGCAGCGATCGTGTGAATCTTCATCATTGGCGCGCGCAGGCGAACGCCGGCCACTTCGGAATCATTACTGCGCTCGTACTCGCCGCTCCAGGCAGAAACGTCCGTAGACGTGCCACCCATGTCGAATCCAATGAGGCGGTCGAAGCCAGCCTTTGAAGCGGTCTCCACCATGCCGACAACGCCGGCCGCAGGTCCCGAGAGCACGCTGTTCTTGCCACGGAAGTTTTCGGCGAGCGTCAGTCCGCCGTTGCTTTGCATGAACAGCAGTCGTTCAGGTTTTGCGATGCTGGCGAGTTCCTTCTGCAGCCCTTCGATGTAGTTGTTGAGCACAGGCGTGAGGTAGGCATCGGCGAGCGTGGTTTCGCCACGGCTGACGAACTTGATCAGCGGTTCGACGTCGTGCGAAACAGAGACCTGTGTGAAACCAATCTCTTTCGCAATCTCGCCAATTCGGATTTCATGTTCCGGATAGCGATAACCATGCACGAGGCAGATCGCGGCAGAGCGGAGTCCATCATCGAAGCAAGTCCGCAATGATCGCCTGACATCGGCTTCATCCAGCGCGACAAGTATCTCACCCTCGGCGTCTACTCGTTCTCTGCACTCGACGACACGATCATAAATCGGCTCAGGCTTCACGATATTCAGCGCGAAGATGTCGGGGCGGTTCTGATAGCCGATTGCCAATGCGTCGGCGAATCCCCTCGTCACAACCAACACGGTTGGTGTTCCCCGACGCTCAAGTAGTGCATTGGTCGCTACGGTCGTTCCCATCTTGACCGCAGCAACACAAACGGGGTCAGAGCCCGTTTCCGAATTAACGGGCTCTGACCCCGTTTCTGAATTCGAAATGAATCGGCGAATGCCCTCAGCAGCAGCATCAGCGTATTGCTCGGGGTTCTCGGAAAGCAGTTTGGCTGTTTCGAGGTGACCGTCCGGGAACAGGGCGACCACGTCAGTAAACGTACCGCCGCGATCGATCCAGAACTGCCACTTGTCTTTGCCTTGCATAACGCGGACGTTATCGGAATCGTCCCAAAATGACACGGTCAAACAGGATCAATCGACCTTCAGGTAATACACGGCCTGGATAAATTTCGCCGCATCGATCATGTCGTCTGCCGTATAAATGATGACGTTGCCAGTGGGTCGCTCGACTCCGCGCAGGTACGAAGCAACTTCGGCTTCAACGGTTTTCCTCATCGTCAGCTCAACCTTGACAGGGCGTTTGGTCAGGTACGGTTTGATTTCATCGCGTCCCCTGACAGCGCGCTCGACGCCAGCGCGGATCAGCTCGCGGGCCTCCTGCGGGTGCATCATCGTGCCGGCATAGAAGCCATCGGCAACCTTGACGACCGCTGTCTCGATATCACCGAGCAGGTCACTAGTCACCCGGCAGATGGTCTGGTCTCCCGATATGAAAACGACCGGCACGCCGAAGGCTCCTGCGGTGGCCGCCACGATTCCGGCCTCAGGTACTGACACGCCGTTGAGTTTCATGTCGGCATATTTGGTGTCGTCCTCCGTATGAGACAGGATCGAGTCTGCTTGTCCCTCCGCACCGTGATAACCGATCAACACGACAGCGTCGAATGTTGCGTCGATGCCCGCGGCCATACCTAGCGGGCGCGGCCAGGCACGCACCAGTTTCACCCGAGGATCGAGAAGCTCGGCGTCAATGTTCTGGCCGTCCCCGTGTGAGTCGCTGACCAGTACTTCGGTGGCGCCGGCCGCGAATGCTCCCTCGATAGCAGCGTTGACTTCGAGCGTCATCAGCCTGCGGTATTGGCCATAGTCCAGGCCGCTTGCGGATGCTTGCTTTTCCCAGGTGCTGACGCCGCCCACGCCTTCCATGTCGGCGGAGATATAGACTTTTAGCCTTGGCTTATCCTGGCCGGCAGCAAGTGTGCTCACGGCAAGCGCGCAGAGCGCCAATGTTAATAGCTTCATAGTTGTTTCCCTCGGTGGGCGATGTCTGACGCACTCGCAAAGTGAAGCGATCGAAAATCACTGAACAGACATTCGTAATTCCTGGATCAAAGGAATCCTTTCAGGTGTCAGTGTGAAAAATACCTGCAGGTCATGAATTTCCCCTTCGACAACAAATGTTCCCCGCAACTGGTTTTCCGCCTGTATGGGTCCGACAGACACAGTGTTACCTGCTTCGTTGAAAATAGCCTGCGTTTTTTCCCGCCAGATCACCAACGGCGTATCGAGGAAGAAATTTTCTGCAAACAGACCCGCCGATTCTGCGTTTTCGAATTCAGGCAACATCTTCATCAGCTCATTCTTGCGTTGCTCGAGAATATCGGAAACCGGAATCTCGCGAGGTTCGAGTGCGGCGGCAGTTATTATCGTATCGAGAACGGTCACATTGACCGCATCTGTTGATGCATAGGTCAGGTTGTCAAATGATATGACCGCAATGTCGTAGTCGGGCATCATCGTCCAGTTGCTGCCGAAGCCCGGGAGCCCACCGGAATGCCTGACGTACGTGCGTCCTTCGCAGTCTCTGCGCCATCCAAGGCCATATGCGTAAGCGGAAGCTGTCGGGCACCCGCGTCCGTTGGCATCGGCAGAGTCGGTATTCAGCCCTGCGAATTTCCAGGGCTGGTGCATCTCGCGAAGCGAGCTTCTTTTCAGTGGCCCGGATTCCGCATCGCTCCTCGACGGCCAGGCGGCGAGGTGCAGGGCGGCGTAAATGCTGAAGTCTTCGATTGACGTGATCAGCCCGCCCATCGCGCCAAAGGAGCCGTGATGCAGCAAAGGTTCGTCAAACCACTCACCGTTTCGCCATCCGTAGCCAAGCGCCAGGCGCTCAGCCGGGGCGTCTTCGAACTCCCACACCGTGCTGTTCATGCCGAGCGGCTTGAATACATGTTCCGACATGTATCGCGTGAACGGCATTCCCGAGACTCTCTGGACGATCTGCCCGAGCAGCGCGAAGCCCAGATTGCTGTATTCGTAGTTGATGCCGGGTACGTTCGAAAACGAAACGCCATTTTCAATGAGCTGCATCAGTTCCTGATCGGTATCGGATAATTGCCGATCGCCCCAGGGGTTGTCCTCCGGAAAGCCTGACGAATGAGTCAGCAATTGCCGGATGGTGATGCGCGGAGCGTCCGTGGTGAGGTAGACAATATCTTTCATCTCCGGAAGATAGGTCTCGGCCGGCTCATCGAGGTCCAGTTTTCCGGAGTCGCGCAGTTGCAGGATCGCGAGCGCGGTGAAGCTTTTGCTCATCGATGCAATTCGAAACATCGTTTCTGTGTTGGCGGGAATTTTCTCTGCGATATTGCTATAACCGAAACTTCCCGATAAGACGAGCTCGCCTCCGGCAACGACGCCATAAGCCAGACCGGGTAATTGATTATCGACCGCGTGGTTCCTGAATATCTGCTCAACTGCCGGCGCGGTCGCCCGGATCCGGGAGATGCGGTCAGCGTCTGCACTGAAGGCAGAGCTTTGTTCGATCGTAATCAAAAAACAAATGACTGCGGTTTTGAAATGGCGCATGGAATATCTCTCGTCGGGCACGGATGCGAAAGGCATTCTAGCGCGCCGGAACCGTCATACGCCTATTCTGCGTGCCTCGCCATCTGCCGGATCCGGCGGTCGCAGATACCAACGAGTATTCCTTGTTAACTGGCACCGCCTCGATTGGCAGTTTTGCAGTTATAATGCGCTCTTTCAGCGGGACCCAATAATAAGAATGTCATTCTTCGCCGAACTCAAACGTCGCAACGTCATTCGCGTTGGCATCCTGTATTTAATCAGTGCCTGGTTGTTGCTGCAGCTCACGGACGTCTTGTCATCGCTGCTGTCGGCCCCGGAGTGGACGGGGTCGCTGGTCGTGGTCCTGCTCGCAATTGGATTTTTTCCGACCCTGATATTCGCCTGGATTTTTGAATTAACGTCGGATGGTCTTAAGCGCGAGAGTGAGATCGATCATTCGGTGTCGCTGGCGGCGTCAGCCGAACAACGAACGAACGTACTGATCACGGTGTTACTGATCATCGCGATCGGTGCCGTAGCCGTAGATCGCCTGGTTCCGGCGCACGTTCCGGTCAGCGAAAGTCCTGCTGAAAACCAGGTCATTGCTAATGATTTTCCAGCAAAATCAGGCGACACGATTGTTGATGACGCTTCGAATTAATGGGGTCAGAGTACATTTCCGAAAATGTACTCTGACCCCATTTTCCTGACCCCATTTTCGCTCGATATGTGCAGTAAGATAGACGGCGAATGGACCTGCGAGTAGCGCACCATGTCATTCTTCGATGAGCTCAAACGACGCAACGTAGTGCGGGTAGGCATTGCCTATGTCGTCATTGGCTGGGCGTTGGCACAGGTCGCCGAGTTTGCCGTCGATAATTTCCACGCGCCCGAATGGACGTTGCAGATCTTCGTTGTTTTTCTTTTGCTCGGTTTGCCACTGGTTCTGTTCCTGGCCTGGGCGTTCGAAATTACTCCGGATGGCGTAAAACGGGAGCAGGACGTTGATCGCAGCCAATCAATTGCGCCGCAAACAGGTCGGAAGCTCGATCGCGTAATAATCGGTGTGTTGATCATCGCCATTGGATTCCTGCTCGCCGATAAATTCTATTTTAATAGCGCACTTGAATCCGAAGAGGTCGTTGCAGCTTCCGGCAGGCAATCGATCGCTGTCTTGCCATTCGTCAACATGTCGGATGACAAGGATTACTTCGCCGATGGTCTTTCCGAAGAACTGCTGAATCTGCTGGCCAAAACGCCGGGCCTGAAAGTCGCCGGCCGAACCTCGTCGTTCGCATTCAAAGGAAAACAGGAAGACCTGCGGGCGATTGGCACTGCGCTCGGCGTCGCGACGGTGCTGGAAGGTTCGGTTCGCCGGTCCGGCGACCGGCTGCGCATTACGGCCCAACTGATCAGCGTCGACAACGGTTTTCATCTTTGGTCCGAAACGTACGATCGGCAGATGGCGGACGTTTTCGACATACAGGACGATGTCGCCGGCGCGATTGCCGAAGTGCTGAAACTGCAACTGGCGCCGGACGCTAGCAGGCTGACCGGCAACGCGGAAGCTTATTCTTTTTACGTCGAGGCACTGCCAAATATTGCGAACCGCACCGTCGATAGGCTGGAAATAGTCATCCGGCTGCTCGATAGCGCAATTGCAATCGACCCTCGATTCGCCAAAGCGCATGAAGCCAAGGCCCTGGCTTACTGGATGTCTTCGGCGGAAAGCATTGACGGTCCGTCGGCACGGCAATTGGTATACGAGTCGGCAAAAACCGCACTCGAACTGGATTCCACGTTGGTCGGCGCACGCTTGTTCGTCGCTACTGCCGGTCCGGATAACCTCAAAAGGAAAAACGAGTTCGCAGCCGTCGAGGCAGCCATAAAGGCGGCACCTAATGACTTCAATATCGTCCGCGTGCTTTGCTTCGACTTACTGAGTGCCGGCTATTTGCAGGAATCGCTGCAATGCGCGAATCGAATGGTCGAACTCGAGCCGCTCTCGCCTTTGAGTCACTGGCGGGTTGCGGCGTCGTTGAGCGCCCTGGGCCGCCGTGACGAAGCCAGGGCGAGTTGGCAGCGTGTAATCGAACTTGGCGGCACGTATTACCAATGGGATATCGCTGTGGAGGAACTGGTCGCGCGCGAATTCGACGCGGCGATCCGCACACTGGAAGGCGCGCCGCCGACCTACGTGTGGCGCGCGGAGGATGCACGGCGGATCCTGCAGGGTGTGGCGGACGCGGATACCGGCAAGGATTTTCTCGATGCCTGGGTCCGGGTATCGCTCGCGGGTGCGTCGAACTGGTATGACATCAACAATGTCTATTACTGGTACCTGGCGCTGGGCTATCTTGACGATTACTGGCGCGCAATTGAGGAAATCGGATCTCGTCATAACTACGTGTGGAGCGACGCCGACTTTCTCTTGCATTACGGCCTCGCATTTCGCTCCACCGGTTTTACCCGGCACCCTCGATTCCTGGCGTATGCAAAGTCGACCGGGCTGACTGATCTGTGGGACACGCGTGGTGCTCCGGATTTCTGCAGCATGGACAGCGGCGAATGGGTATGCGAATAATAGTTCAATAAGGGCGGGGGAAGAGAATGAAACACCTGATTCGTCGCGTTTTTGCGGCCGTTGCAATACTGGCGCTGTGCATAACAGCTTTTGCCCAGGACGAGGACGAATTCGAGCCCGTCGACCTTCCCGACGATATTGCTGCCAAGGTCAGCGACCTACCGCAAGAAAAAGTCGACTTCCTGCGCGGTGACGGTATTTTCGGATTTGCAGAGCGACACGAACTTCTTTTCGATCGCCTCGACAGCAAAACGCCGGCGCAGATCGAGGCGTATATCGACGCGATGATGCGGGTTACTGAGCTGATGAAGTTTAATCCCGATACTGACATGGCCTCGATTCCCCTGAACACTGAATCGGATGGGTTCAATGCCTGGAAAACCCGCCGGCCGGCAGAATTTGATACGCCACGCGAAGCCGGGCCGATCAATGTTAATCGCTACCTGAGTGCAGGACCAAAGCAGGGTATCCCGACATTCTTTAACCTGCCAATTGCTATGACGCCGGAAGATCTCGTTGCCGGCGAAGTCGACATTGCGATCATGGGAGCAGGGCTCGATATGGGGTCCGGTTATCGTGGCGCCGCTTACGGTCCCCGTGCGCTGCGGACTGCAGAAATCTATATCAACTTCAGCATGAGCGAACCGCAACACATGCACACGATGGTGTCGGAGTTCAATGAGCTGGTCATGGTTGACTATGGTGATATTGCCATCGATGGCATGAGCACTGAGCGCAGTCTCGAGCATATTCGTGAAGTTGTGCGCGAAGTGGCGAGCACGGGAACGATTCCGTTCATCGTCGGCGGTGACCACTCGCTGATGTATCCGGATGTGGCCGGCGTTGTCGATGCATACGGCGTGGGGAAAGTTGGTATCGTGCATTTCGATGCGCACTACGATGCTGGCGGAGGAAGTGCCCATTTGATATCGCACGGACAACCGGTTCGTCGCCTGTTCGATGAAAAGCTCGTGCCAGGCAAGAATTTCATCCAGGTTGGTTTGCGCGGTTCATGGCCGAGCAATCGCGGTTTTGAATGGATGCGCGAAAACGGCCTGCGTTATCACACGATGGCTGAGATCGAGAAGAACGGATGGGAGGCGACGATGGATCGAGTTCTCGACGAAGCGCTCGATGGCCCGGAATTTATCTTTATCTCATTCGACATCGATGTGCTGGATCCTTCCTTCACGCCCGGTACCGGAACTCCGGAACCGGCGGGATTAACTACCCGGGAAGTATTTCCAATTGTTCGAAACCTTTGCGCGATGAACAAAATCGTCGGATTCGAACTGGTCGAAGTGAACCCGCTGGTTGATCCCGGCTACACGACGGCAATGAATGCTGCACGAGTAATGCGCGAGTGCCTGAACGGAATTGCATTGCGAAAACGCGGCCTGACAGAGAAGAACTACCTGAGCCCGCTGACCACCGAACACGGACACGACGAATGAAAAATATTATTTTATGTCTGGCGATGCTTGCGTTACCGGTGATCACTGATGCAGCTGAGCCGCGCGCACGTGATTTGGGAATTCCTTTCGACGGCACGCCGGGTGAGCTTAATGCCATCACGGATGTTTCCGGCGTGACAGTCGGCCACTCAACCATCATCGAAGACTATCCAAACGGAAGCGCCGCACGTTCCGGTGTTACGGCCGTACTCCCGCGCGGTGAGAGCTCCATCATGTTGCCGGTTTTCGCCGGGACCGCCGTTCTAAATGGCGCCGGCGAGATGACCGGTTCGATATGGGTCGAGGCATCCGGCTTTCTCGAAGGCCCAGTGATGCTCACGACGACACAAAGTGTCGGCATGGTATTCGAGGAAACGATCAAATGGCGTGTGACCCATGCCGAGCGCGACGTGACGGGCTACGCCTGGTCCGATCCCGTGGTTGCCGAAACCTGGGGTGGACAACTCAACGACGAGAACGGGTTCTACGTGCACGGCGAACACGTCGTCGAAGCTATCGAATCAGCGAAGTCAGGGCCGGTCGCGGAGGGCAACGTCGGCGGCGGTACTGGAATGACGTGTTACCAATTCAAGTGCGGCATTGGCACGGCATCTCGACTCGTCGAAACGGAGGACGGCACGTTCACGGTTGGTGCACTTGTTCAAGCGAATTACGGATGGCGGGATATTCTGCAGATCGCCGGTGTGCCGGTGGGCCGGGAAATTCCGGTGGAACAGATCGCCGACATCCGGACTCCAATGGACGACGAAATGGGTTCGATCATTGTTGTTATCGCCACGGACGCGCCACTGCTGCCGCACCAGCTGAAACGCGTCGCTACTCGTGCTGGATTGGGAATTGCGCGCGTTGGCGGCATGGCGAGTAATGGTTCGGGCGACATTTTCATCGCATTTTCGACCGCGAATCCGACGGAGCTTCGTTCTGGAACCAATTTGTCGGCGCGATTGTTAGGCAACCAGCAAATCACGCCGGTATTTTCGGGCGCCGTGCTGGCAGTAGAGGAAGCGATCGTTAACGCGATGATTGCGGCCCGGACCATGACCGGTTTCGAAGGCACGACTGTCAATGCGATTGATCACGAGCAGTTACGTGGTGCACTTCGAAAATACAATCGCCTTGAAGAAGAATAAGTTTCCTGTTCATGGATAGAACGTCTTCCGTTTTCATTACGCTGGTTTGTTACAACCTGATACTGATCGGTGTCGGCCTGTGGGCGCGCGGCAGAAACAGGGACGTTAAGGATTTCTATCTTGCGGGCCGCGGCCTGGGGCCCTGGGTTGCGGCGATCAGCGCATCGGCCAGTTCATCATCGGCATGGACCCTGCTCGGTGTCAGCGGTGCCGCGTATGCCTGGGGCCTGCCGGCGTTATGGCTTTTCCCCGCTACTGTCGGCGGATTCGTTCTGAACTGGTTTTGGGTGGCGCCGCGCCTGAGTAAATTGGCGCGCGCGGAGGGCGCAATTACCTTAAGCGAAGTTATTGCGCCGATATCGATTGATGGCAAGCGACAGCTGATTCTTCGTATTGCCGCGCTCATCGTTGTTTTTTGCTTTACGTTCTACATTGCCTCCCAGTTCGAGGCCGCAGGAAAAGCGTTCGAATCGGTTTTCGAACTGTCAAAGCAAAACAGCATCATGATCGGTGCAGCGATCGTGCTGGCTTACACATTGCTTGGCGGATTCTGGGCGGTCAGTGTGACTGATTCAGTACAGGGCATGTTGATGGTCTTCGCGAGTCTTGCGTTGCCGATCGTTTCATTAACCGCCGTGGGCGGGTTCGGCGAGCTGGCTGATGGACTAAGTGTGATCGGCGGTCTTGGATCGCCGATTGGTACAGGCGCGCTGGTTGGCATATTTTTTGTTCTTGGGCTTTTTGGCATCGGTGTTGGCTACCCCGGTCAGCCGCATGTCGTGAATCGTTTCATGGCACTGAAAGACGAACGCGCATTGCGGCAGGGACGAATCATCGCGTTGGGCTGGGCGACGATTGTTTATGCAGGCATGCTGCTGCTCGGACTCAGCGCGAGAGTCTTGTTTGCCGATCTTGGCGATTCAGAGCAGGTGTTGTTCCACGCGGCGAATGAATTGCTGCCGGCAATTATTTCCGGGGTGATGGTCGCGGCTGTTTTGTCTGCAATCATGTCGACGGCGGACAGTCAGTTACTGGTTGCCGCGTCCGCGATCTCCTATGACTGGAATCTTGCCGGCGGAAAAAAGAGCGACGGCCTGGCAGGTACGCGCACGACAGTCGTCGTCGTACTTATCCTTGCAACGATTTTGGCACTCGTGTGGCGAGCGGATATCTTCTCTCGTGTTTTGTTCGCCTGGTCGGCGGCCGGTTCGGCATTCGGGCCGATCCTGATCATGCGGCTTCTTGGTCGATCGGTTTCGTCAACGGCAACGCTGGCGGCGATGGTCACCGGGTTTGGCGTGACGGTCATCATATCGATGTTTCCCGACACGCCAGGAGACATCGCGGAGCGCCTGGTTCCGTTCTTTCTTGCTCTGGCCGTTGCGTTTTCCGGCGGCCGAAAATAAAGGGGTCGGATCCAATTTCTGAACGTCCTTCCCTTTCCAGAGGGCGCGAAACACAATTGGATCCGACCCCTTTTATTTCTTGGGGCGACCGATTTTTCCTGTTCCGATTTGCTGGCCGATGTGCTGCTGGATGCCGGAAATAAACTGGTTGCTACCGATTGGTAATTGTTTTCGAATTCCGTGACGAATCACTGCCAACGTTTCCTGATCCAGTGAATTCATCACTATACGACCATATTGTTCTGCCTGAAGCTGCCTGGTTCTTCCCAATAGAGTGTATGATGAATGAGGCGTGAGAAAAGTGCTCGGCGCGCCAAAGGCATTGTGGCGATAGCTGCTCCAGCGGTAATCGCCGGGATGGGCGACAATCCCGGCACGTACCGGGTTTAGATCAATGTAGCGGTAACACGCCAGACAGTAGCGATCCGTGTCGATCAATGAACACTTGAAACGGCCCTCCCACAGCGTGCCCGATCTGTCGTACTTCTTATTGAATCGCCAGACAAAGCTGCGTCCCAAGGCTTGCATCGTCAGCGACAAACCGATATCGGAACTCGGCGTCATCATCAGATGCACGTGATTCGTCATCAGCACGAAAGCATGTACCTTTACATCGTGCTGGTCTGCAGCCTCCCGAAGCAAATCAATGTAACTAACATAGTCACCGTCGCTCAGGAACGTGGCTTGCTTATTGTTGCCCCGTTGCACGACATGATGCGGCAACCCGGGAACGCAAAGTCTCTTCGGTCTTGGCACTTTATTGCACTTGAATACATGTGAGATCAGTGTGCTCGCGCGGTTCATCGCCGCCAACCAGTGAAAGTTCAGGTATCGCCGAAAATTGGATCCGACCCCTTATTGACGGAAATAGCCAAAAATTGGATCCGACCCCGTTTCTCCGTTTCTATGATTAATCCATTCCAGGTGTCATATTGATCTTCTCTTTGAGCCACCAAGATCCTGGAGGGCATATGAGGGACGATGATGCGCTGGACAATAATCCATACGTATCCAAGACGGCACTGGAAGCCTTGCACGGTCAGTTGTTCGGCTGGGCGCTCTCCCGATGCGGGTATGACCACGCAACCGCCGAGGATCTGATGCAACAGGCTTATGTAGAACTCTTGAGCGGACGGGCGCGATTTGACGACAAATCGACGCTGAAGACTTTCGTATTCGGTGTTGTGCAGAACCTGGCACGAAGCCGATTTCGCAGGCAGAGCACGCGGCTTCGGCTGATCGACTCGTACGCGGCGGAGCAGATTACCGTCTCCGAAGACGATCATGATCATGGAAATCTCAAGGTCGTCTGGGAGGCCGTTGAGTCGCTACCGCAGCGGCAGCGCGACATTACCGAACTTGTTTTTATCCGGGACATGACAATCGAAGAAGCTTCCGTCGTTATGGGCATTGGCCTGGGTTCCGGTCGCGTGCACTACGACAGAGCCAAGAAATCGCTGGCTGAGAAATTGGCCAGCCTTCATCCAAAAGAGCCATCGCAATGAACGAAGAGCAAATTCGCAAACTACTGAACCCTGCATTCGACGATGCCCGGAACCATCATGCGCCGGCGTTCGACAAAGTCTGGGCGAGCGCTGAGGCGCGATACCACCGGTCAG
The DNA here is from genome assembly GCA_027621915.1 of Pseudomonadota bacterium. Lineage (GTDB taxonomy): Bacteria > Pseudomonadota > Gammaproteobacteria > Steroidobacterales > Woeseiaceae > SZUA-117. The sequence continues at coordinate 88,149 of JAQCAD010000005.1, read as the reverse complement.
CGCGTCGTTACAAAGTGCTTGCTGGTTTAGCCGCGACCATCGCGATGATCGTGGTTGCTGCCGGTCTCTGGTCTGCGCAGAAGGCTGATCTGCGCGATGACTACCTGATTGCAGATGCGTTCATGAATTCGACATCATGGTTGGCACCGAGTGATTCGCTGATGCCGGTGCACCGATTTGACATATATCAGGAAATTCCTTTCCTGATTGAGTCAACCAATTCAATGGAAGGAACGTTGTTATGAAACGAGTAGTCAAAATATTACTGCCCCTGGCGGGTATCTGGATGATCCTGTTGGCGTCTGCCGTGTCAGCACAGGGGCAGGGTGATGCGAAAGATGTGTTCAAAGGGAAGCTGTTTCCGCCGAACATCATCCTCGAACACCAGGACGAGCTGAAGCTCAGCAAGGAGCAGTTCACGGCCATAAGGGCCGCAGTTGTTGAGGTTCAGGCGAACGTCGCCGAGCACGAATGGGACCTCAGGGAAGCGTACCAGAGGGCCATGGCGGATCTCGATGAGTCGCCGGTTGATGAAAAGAAAGTTCTGGAAAATATAGATGCGGTGTTGCTTGCCGAGAATAAGGTCAAGAAGCTGCAGGTGGCCATGCTGATCAGATTACGAAATCTGTTAACTGATGAGCAGATGGCATACCTGCAGTCCGTAAAATAGACACAGATTCGACGAGACGGGATGCTCGATGATTAAGACGAAACTGGTTTGGATGGCCGTCACTCTCATGCTGGGTTTGTCAGCGTGTGGCGGGTCGTCAGGGGGTGCACCGCCACCGCCGCCTCCACCACCGCCACCACCGCCGATAACAACGGCGGAAGCGTTTCAGTTTCTGAATCAGACCACTTTCGGTGCGACACCAGCCGAAGCCCAGAACGTTATTGCGGTTCGCTACGACGCATGGATCGATTCACAGATGCAGGCGCCGGCGTCACTTCAGCTGCCCTACCTGCGCAGTTTGCCCAGACCAGTCAATCTCGCAGAGTTGCACGCTGATCGCGTCGACAAATGGTTTCGCGACGTCGTCGATGGACCGGACCAGTTGCGTCAGCGCGTTGCATTCGCCTTGTCTGAGATAACCGTCGTGTCACAGCTGGGCGCCCTGATGCAGGCACCGTATGCGGTCGCTGACTATCACGACCAGCTATCGCTCCATGCGTTCGGCAACTATCGCGATCTGCTGGGTGTTGTGACGCTGCACCCGGCAATGGGTGTCTATCTCAGTATGCTTGGCAATCAGAAGCCAGATCCGTTGCTGAATATTCGGCCGGACGAGAATTACGCACGCGAACTGATGCAACTGTTTTCAATTGGCCTTGTTGAACTGAATATCGACGGATCGGAGAAGCTGGACAATCTCGGCCAACCGATTCCAACTTATGACCAGGCCATCATCGAGGGCTTCGCTCACGTGTTCACTGGCTGGAATTATGCCGGCGCACCCAGTTTCGAACAGGCTCGCCAGAACGACAACAATCAGAGCGTTCCGATGCAACTCTATCCGGCCTTTCACGATACGGGTGCAAAGACACTACTCAACGGCGTAATCGTCCCCGCAGGGCAAACCGGAGATGAGGACTTACAGGCTGCGCTCGACAATATATTCAATCACCCGAATGTCGGTCCATTCGTGGCAATCCGGTTAATTCAGCGACTGGTTACCAGTAATCCGTCGCCGGGCTACATTCAACGTGTCGCCACGGTGTTTAACAACAACGGTTTTGGTGTTCGCGGAGACCTCGAAGCTGTCGTCAAGGCGATATTGCTCGATGTCGAAGCACGGCCGGCCATGCCGATGGAAATCGATGGCAAGCTCAAAGAGCCGATACTGCGCCTGACGCAGCTGTGGCGGGCTTATGACGCGCAGTCCCAGAGCGGCGTGTTCCCGCTGGCACCTGCCTACATCATTTTCGGCCAGGGTCCGATGCAGGCGCCACACGTATTCAATTTCTTCAGCCCGTTTCACGCGCCCGCAGGCGAAATCAGGAACTCAGGCCTCGTCGCGCCTGAATTTGAGATAGCGACCGAATATCAAAACACGTTCATCACGAACTACTTCTTCATCCTGGCGTTCAATTGGAATTCAGAGGCACCGACACCGGGAGAGGATGATGTCTTGATTGATATTTCGCAGGAAATTGCAATCTCTGCTGACACGGACGCACTGGTCGCGATGGTTGCCGACAAACTTTTGGGCGGAACTATTACCGACACGCTGCGAGCAGAAACCGCACAGATGATAGATCGCGTTCGAATATTCGCGCCGGGAAACGATGCGGCACTTGCGGCCGAAGCGATCTACTTCATCGTTACGTCCCCCGAATTTGCGTACCAGCGCTAGGAGCATGATGAAGAAAACCTCATGCGGCACGATACGGCGTCAAAAGCCTCATGTACTGGCGCGGATATTCCGTTTTCTCGGCCACTTTTTCCCTGTCTCGCACTCGCCTGAGGCTTTTTCAACCGGCCTCTCAGGAGTCACCAGATGAACAAAATCAGCAGACGCGAATTTCTTAAGAAAACCAGTGCGGCAGCAGCGCTAACGGCTGGTTTGGGTCAGTTTCCCGGGGTCGCGTTCTCGCAGGGGATGGGCACGACAGCGCCGTTTCCAGACTACAAAGCACTGGTGTGTGTGTTTTTGCATGGTGGCAATGACTCATACAACATGGTCGTCCCGCGCAGCACCGCCGAGTACAACGTTTATGCCCAGTCGCGGCAGAATATGGCGCTGCTGCAAGGTGATCTCCTGGCCATTAATCCGACGAATTCGGATGGCACCGATTACGGATTACACCCGGCAATGGTTGGCATCCAGGGACTGTTCGAAAGTGGTCGGGCGGCATTTGTAAACAATATTGGTCCGCTGGTGGAACCTACGACGAAGACCGAGTATTTCAATAAATCGGTGTCGTTGCCGCCCCAGCTTTTCTCGCATAACGACCAACAGGACCAGTGGTACTCGCTGAAAGGCGCGAGTGTCAGCAAGACCGGCTGGGCCGGTAGAATTGCGGACCTGATTCGCACGCGCGTTGCCAATCAACAGCTGGCCACGAACGTCTCGCTCTTTGGCAACACGTTGTTTCAATCGGCGGATGACACCGTTGCCTACGTCATGGGCAACAGTGGTCCAATTCCATTCACCGGTTTTTCGAATTCAGGTGACCCGACGGACCTTTTCTTTCAACAACGCCAGGCATTCGAACGCGTGTTAAACGCAAGCTACGACACGATCTATGAACGAGGTTTTGCCGACGTGCAGCAACGCGCCGTAGACACAGCAGACCTGGTCAACGGGGCACTCGGTGGCGCCCCGGTGTTGAGTACAGTCTTTCCGGCGTCTCCGCTTGGCAATCAGCTTCGAACAGTTGCAGAGATGATCGCGGTGAGAGATGTCCTGCAAATGGAGCGGCAGATTTTCTTCGTCGAGATCGGCGGCTTCGATTCGCACGACAATCAGGTCGTGAACCAGCCAGGACTGCTAGGCAGCGTGAGTGCCGCTATGACGGCATTCTACGATGCGACGGTCGAGCTAAATGTTGCTAACAGTGTCACCTCGTTCACCCAGTCAGACTTCGCACGTACGCTGACATCGAATGGCGATGGTACTGACCACGCCTGGGGCGGGATTCAAATGGTAGTAGGTGGCGCCGTGCAAGGCAGGGATTTGTATGGAACATACCCGGACCTCGCGATTGACAGTAATGACGATGTCGGTGGAGGACGCTTCATTCCGACGACTTCGGCAGACCAGTACGCTGCAACACTCGCGAGGTGGTTCGGCGTTGACGACCTCGACATGCCAACCGTCGCGCCCAACATCGGTAATTTCGGCGTGCAGGACCTCGGATTCTTTATATAGATCAATAAGCAATAAAGGGGTCAGAGCCCTTTTATCTGCAGGCGCAAATTTTCAGAAATCACTGAAAAAGGGCTCTGACCCCTTTATTGCTGACCCCTTCAATATGCTTTTTCAGGTCTGCGTCTGTCCTTCAGCCAGTGCCAGCTTGACGTCACGCGATTTTGCCCTGAAGTAACGCCGGATATCCGCGACAATCATGATGTTCGACGGTATCAGGACCAGCGTGATCAGCGTTGCGAATAAAATTCCGAAGCCCAGCGAGATTGCCATCGGTATCAGGAACTTGGCAGTCGACGAAGGCTCCATGAGCAGCGGTACCAGCCCACCGAAAGTGGTCAGCGATGTCAGCATGATCGGGCGGAATCGTGCGACGCCAGCCCGCTTTACAGCATCCAGAAGATCTACTCCTACCCGGTGTTGCTGATTGATGAAGTCAACCAATACGAGGCTGTCATTGATCACGACGCCCATCAACGCCATCAATCCAAGCGAACTCAGGAATGACAACGGATACCCCATCAACCAGTGGCCGATAACGGCGCCGATGATACCGAAGGGGATGACCGACATGACGATTAACGGCTGAACGTAGGACTTTAATGGCAATGCGAGCAGGCAGTAGATAACAAACAACAGGATAATCACTCCGGACTGTAGGCTACCGAATGACTCGCGTTGTTGACGTTGCTCACCTTCCAGTTTGTAAGTGATACCCGGATACTTGGGCAACAATGAGTCAATGTATGCGGAAAGATCTGCCTGCAACACAACCATGTTGGTGTTGTCTTTGTCGACGTCAGCCGTGACATTCAATACGCGGAATCGATCGATGCGCGTAATCTGCGACGGCCCCTTGCCAGGATAGAATGTGGCGACATTGGACAGCGGAATTCGTCGGCCATTGGGTGCGGTAATCAGCATTTCGTTCAGCGACGCCAGCGTGTTCCGCTCATCGATCGGATATCGAACCAGGACGCGAATGTCATCCCGGCCCCTCTGGATCCTTTGCGCCTCCAGTCCCTTGAACGCCTGGCTGACCTGGCGAACGATATCCGAACGGGTTAAACCGACGAGATGTCCCTGTGGGCTTAGCTCGATTCGCAACTCTTCCTTGCCATCAGACAAGCTGTCAGCAATTTCAAAGACACCGGGGTAAGTTGCCAGCCGACCCTTCACTTCTTCACCAATCTGGCTAAGGCTATCCAGAGAATTTCCGCTGAACTGAATGTCGATGGGTTCACCGGGACGGAAAAATGATGCCCGGAAATTGATTGTTTCTGCGCCCGGTATCGGTCCGACAAGACTGCGCCATTCGTTGATCAGTTCGGTCGTCGACATCTCGATCACACGATCCTGGATCGGCGCAGATTCGAAACGCACGGTCGCCAGATTATCTGCATTGCTACTTCGCGATGACCCGGTGCTGGAAAAGATATTCGTGATCATGCCGCCCTCAGCCCCGTCTCTGTACTTTTCGCGGAGCTGATCCGCTGCCTTGACAATCTTTTCGGTATGCCTGGCAGTTACTTCGAATGGCGTACCAACCGGCATTACGAGTGTTGCGGTTGCCGTTTCCGATTCCAGCGTCGGGAAAAATACAAACTTTGTCCAGCCACTTGAAACGAGCATGATCATAATAATGAGCACGCCCGTAAACGACGCCAGCGTCGAGTAACGATGCTTCAGCGTGTACGCAAGTGCGGGCTGGTAATATTTCAGGATCTTGCCTTCAAAACCATCTGCGAATCGAATCTGCCAGGCGCTGAATCGCCCCATCTTTTCACCTTGCTTTTTAAGCTTCACGTGCGCGAGGTGTGCGGGCAGGATGAGCTTGGACTCAACCAGCGAAAACAGCAGTACCGGAATAACAACAAGGGGTACCGGCGCAAACCAGGTGCCGAGCATGCCCTCTATGAAGATGAGCGGCATGAACGCTGCGATCGTCGTGAGGATGCCGAATGTCACCGGGATCGCGACTTCCTTTGTGCCGTGTATGGCGGCCGACAGACTGCTGTCGCCGGACTGCATATGTTTGTAGACGTTTTCGCCTGTCACGATTGCATCGTCCACGACGATGCCAAGGACGATGATGAAGCCGAATGCACTCATCATGTTCAGGCTGATGTCGAAAATGTTCATCAGGATGAACGCGCCGAGAAAGCTGATAGGAATACCCAGAAATACCCAGAATGAAATCGCAGGACGTAGAAAAAGGGTCAGCAGAATAATGACCAGAATACTACCCTGCATCAGGTTGCTGCTCAGCAGTCCGAGCCTGTCCTGCAGCCTGATAGATGCGTCGTCCCAGGTACTCAGTTCCAGCCCGGCCGGCAGTGTTTCATTGCGTTCCGCAATGTAGTTTTTGACAGCGGCCGCAACCTCGATATCACTTTGGTTGCCCGTGCGTTGAACACCGATAAACGCCGCATGTTTTCCATTGAAGCGAGTTTGCAGTGAACTCTCTTCAAAGCCGTCCTGCACTTTCGCGATATCGCTGACTCGAACAATGCTGCCATCCGGGTTCGTTTTCACGACGATCGATTCAAAGTCGGCCCGTCGGTAGGCCTGTCCTTTTGAACGGATCAATACGTCGCCGCCTTCAGTGCGTACATTGCCGGCAGACAGATCGACAGAACTGCCACGAATTGCGGTTGCGATGTCCGCCAGTGTCACGTCAAATTCCCGTAGCCTGTCAGCCGACGCCTCGATAGCAATTTCATATCGCCTTACAGAGCGCAGTTCGGCCTGCGTAATCGCTTCGCGTCGCAACAGTTCGTCGCGAATTTGTTCGGCGAACACGCGAATTTCGTCTTCACTGTAGTCGCCGACGACAACCACTTCGATGACGTCGAATGTGCGCATCGCCAGGCTGATAATCGGTTTCTCGGTATCGGCAGGAAAGGTATTGATGGCATCAACCCGCCCTTTTATATCGTCCAGCATTTCGCGCGCATCGTAGTCGGAGTCGACTTCAATATTGACGCTGGTGCTGCCCTCCACGGAGCGTGAAATGATTCGATCTATTCCCTGAATGTCCTGAACTGCTTCTTCAATTCGGATCGCAACGCCAAGTTCGATGTCCTCTGGCGTAGCGCCGCGCAACGGGACGCGAACCGAGATCGTGTCGGCCGTAAAATCAGGAAATACCTCAAGCCGCACGCCGCCGTTCAGACCCACGAGGCCACCGATGACAATCGCTGCCATGAGCAGATTGGCGGCGACCGAGTTCCTTGCAAACCATGAAATCATTGCGTGGCGCCTCCTTTTGGTTCGACCGTATTTTCACCGTCGGCGCGCGGCCTGCCGCCCGGCCGACCGCCACGATTCAGGCCCTCGGCGCCCGCTATCGCAACACGGATGCCGGAGGTCACCTGACCGAGTGGCGTTACAACCAGTTGGTCGCCGTGCGTTAATCCGTCTTCTATCACGGCGTCATCGTCATTTTGCCAGGCGATGACAATGTCTTTTCGACGCAAGATTCCGTCCTCTACAACATAGACGTAGCTACCCTGGTAAATCGTATTGTTCGAAATGACCAGCGCATTGTTGAGTTGAATGCCCGGAATTTCTGCGGTGACATACTGCCCAATCTTTAAAGGCGAGCGTCCTTCGCTCTGCTTGCCAAACGGATCGTCAATCTGTGCGATCACGTGCAGCTGCCTTGCTGTTTCGTCTATCGCACCTTCGGTACGAATCAGTTTGGCGTTCCAAGACTCGTTGCCGATCAGATCGGAGTGAATCGTCACATTTATATCGCCGATTTCGCGCGACTCCGAAAAACGAAAACTTTCCGGCAAATCGATGAAGCCAAGATCACGATTTCGGAGCGGCAATCGAATCTCGACGACATCGGTCGCGTATATTTCGACGAGCTGGGTATTGCCCGATACGACCTGGCCGACGTCGACCAGCTTCCTCAGTACGCGTCCGGCGAACGGGGCAACGATTTGTGTCCGCTCCAAATCGAGTGCTGCCTTGCTCAGCGCGGACTCGGCGGACTTGATACGGGCTTTGGCCGCTTCGAGCTGGGGCATTCGCAGCACCAGTTCCGGCGCGTCACCGCTGTTGCCCAGGCGTTCCCAGTCTTCGCGAGCCTGATTGGTCCTCGCTTCCGCCTCTGCAAGCGCTTGGCGCGCGTCCGCCAACGATGCTTCCGAGATGCGTACATCGGCTTCATAGTCGCGCGGATCAATCTGCCCGAGTACATCGCCTTTTTCGAAGAAACCGCCATCGCGTACGTTTTCATTGACGGAAATAATTTGCCCGCTAACCTGTGCGACCAGCATGCTGCGAGTCCGCGGTTGCACCGTGCCGTAACTCTGTAGTCGAACCCGGTAGTTCCGGTTTTCCACTGTCGTCGTTTCGACAACCATTTGCGGGCCGCTGAAAGGTTCACGCTGCGGAGTTTCCGGCGGGTTCATTTTAATGAGCATGGCCAGGCCGACCAGGATGCCAATGATTCCGAGCGGAATTAACTTTTTATTGAATATCATGTGTTGTCAGTAGTCGATCGAAAAATCGCCGCCCAGGGAGAGAAATAGAGAAATTCTGTTCTGTAGCAATTGGTTTCGAAGCTGCACAACTGTCGCCTCGGCATCGAACGCCTGGCGTTGCGACTCAAGCACCGTTGTATAAGAGACCAGCCCGCGTTGATATTGTTCAAGCGCCAGTTCCAGCGCCGCCCGCGAATTGGTTTCTGCATCGAGGAATGACTCGTAACGTTTTCGTAGCGATGCCGCGCGCGATATGGCGTTTTCGACATCGGCAAATGCGCGGTAAACGAGCTGCAGGTATTGCTGCTCGACGAGTTCGACACGCGCGGCCGCCTGTTCTTCGAATGCACGCAACCTGCCAGCATTAAACAAAGGCTGTGTTATGCCTCCTGCCAGAGACCAGAAACTGTTGTCCGCGTCGAGCAGATCTGAAAATTCAAGTGACGAAATGCCGGAACTGCCAACAAGTGACAGGCTCGGAAAACGCGCTTTGTGCGACGAGGCAAGATCGGCGTCAGCTGCCAGCAGGTTCAGCCATGCCTCCTGCACGTCCGGTCGTCGCGTCAGTAATTCTGAGGGCAGACCTGCAGGCAACGCGCTCTCAAGCACGGGCAGTTCACCCTCGATGGCCATGCGCCCGTCCGGGTAGCGAGCAAGTGTAAGCTGCAAATCTGCCACCGATTCAGCGTAGGTCTGCTCCTGCTGTGCGTACGCTGCCTCTTCCCGCTCAACCTGGTTGCGGGCGAGGTAAAGATCGAGCGCGCTGTTAAGTCCCTGCCGGTAGCCGCTGCCCACGATATCGTGGCTTTCAACGGCGATATCGAGACGCCTTTCCGCGACTTTCAATAACTGCTTCGCCTGCATGACGCCAAAATATGCACCGGCCGTTGTTGCGGCGAGGGTATGTTCGGCAGAACGCAATCTTGCGCGCTGTGCTTCCAGCGACAGCTGCGCAACTTGCTGTTCCTTGTTCAGCCGCCCCCACAGATCTGCTTGCCAGCGACCGTCGACTGCCACGCTGAATGACTGCGTCGTCGTGCTGACGCCGCTTCCAGATTCCGAAGCTCGCCGCGACCCGTCGATGGAAACGTCCAGCGTTGGAAAGCGATCGGCGCGCGTGATCACCACCGCTTGTTCTGCCTGCCAAAGGCGCGCCCTTTCCTGTGCCAGCGAGTAGTTGTTCGCAATCGCCTCGTTGACCAGTCCAGGCAGCACTGGATGCTCGAAGCCTTCGAGCCAGTTCAACTCGACCGGCTGCTGGTTATCGCCGCGGACCCAGGACGCCGGAATCTCAGGATTTCGCGTATCCGGCGCAATGGCAGAATGGCTGCAACCCGTCAGTACAACGACTATGAGAAGGGGGAAACGTTTTAAAAACAAGGGATTACTCATTAACTGGCGCAGCGGACTGCGAGCTGGATTTCCGGGAGCCAAGTATCCCAATAACCCGTGCTGCAATGAAGCGCTCTTGTCGCTTCTTTACAAATTGAAACAATTAGTTACGTTCGTAAACGACCGCTCCGCCTGCCACAGTCCTGAGAACTTGCGTGTCGCGGATCGACTCGGGCGCGATCTTCGTGAGATCACGATCCAGCAGCACGAAGTCTGCGAGCATGCCGGGTTTCAGCATCCCCTTGATGTCCTCTTCGAAAGATGCGAATGCGGCAACTGTCGTATAAGCGTGCAGTGATTGCTCCACTGTCACTTTTTGTGCCGGCATCCAGCCATCGGGATTGGCGTCGTCGAGCGTACGACGCGTGACGGCGGCGTAGATTCCTTCGATCGGCGTTGCCGGTGCGACCGACCAGTCGCTGCCAAACGACACGCGGGCGCCGGCCTCGATAAGCGATCGAAATGCATAAGTCGTTTCGGCTCGCTCCGCGCCGATGACATCCTCAGCCCAGCGCCCGTCGTCGATGGCATGGTAAGGCTGCATGCTGGCAATGATTTCCTGAACCGCGAATCGCTCGATATCGTTCGGTGCGATGTGTTGCGCATGCTCCATACGAAATCTTCGATCACGCTGTCCGTTGGATTCGACGGCGTCGAGGTAGATGTCGAGCAGGTCCTTTATCGCCTTGTCTCCGATCGCGTGCACCATCACCTGTAAACCGGCGGAATCTGCGCCGCTTACCCATGCACGCATGTCGTCAAGTTCGTTGATGAGGAAACCTTTGTCTTGCGGTGCATCGGTGAAGGGTTCGAGCATCGCGGCAGTATGCGAACCGAGTGAGCCGTCCATGAAGCCCTTGAGGCCGCCGATGCGAAGCCATTCACTGCCGGTACCTCGCAGTTCAACTTCGTCACGCAGTCGCTCCCAGTCCTGCAGGGGTACGACGGAATAGATTCTCGTGATCAGATCGCCTTTGATCTCCGCACGACGATACGTGGCGAGACTGCTCCAGCCAGCCATGTCGTGCACGGTCGTAACGCCATTCGCTGCAACGTATTCCATTGCCGCTTTCGCTTCGCGATCCAGCTTGGCCGCCGTTGCCTCCGGAATGGCACCTTCGACGAGCAGCATCGCATTGTCTTTCAGGATGCCGGTGGGTCGGCCGTCCTCGTAGCGGACGATCGTGCCGCCGTCGATATCAGCGGTGTCCGCATCGACGCCGGCAAGTTCGAGCGCAGCTGAATTCGCCAGCGCCATGTGACCGTCAAGGCGAGAAACCCAGACCGGGTTGTCCGGCGTAAGCTCGTCGATCCAGTCCCGGCGCGGCAGGTCGCCGCCCCACAATGTATGGTCCCAATCGCCATACATGATCCATTCGCCTGGATTGATGTTCCTGGCAAACTCGCCGATGCGAGCTGAGAACTCGTCCGGTGTGGTCGCGTCTCGAAGCTGCACGGACGCGAGTCCGGATCCACCGGAAATGAAATGCACATGGGTGTCGATGAAACCCGGGACCAGCATGCTGCCCGGCACAGAAATCACCCTGGTGTCGTCGCCGATCAGGGCCTCGACGTCCTTATTGGTGCCGACGGCAATGATTTTGTCACCCTGACTGGCGACGGCTTCAGCCCAGGGTTGATCGACGTTGCCGGTCCATACGCGAGCGTCTTTGATGACCAGTGTCGCGATATCCGGGGACTCGGTCTGCGAGCACCCGGTGACAACGAGGGTGGAAAGAGCGGCCAGTAAGCTGAAGGTTGTTCTTCGATTTAGCGTGTTCATGCACGTAGTATACCCAACATGAAGTTGGACCGATTCCTTAGACTCTCGATTGGGCTGCTCGTGGTGCTCGTTTTCGTCATCGCAATTGGCGCGTTGCTGTTTGTGACCGAGTCTGCGTTGAATGTCTGGGATCGGTTAGTCCAGGGTCCGCGCATCATCCTGTACGGCTACCTCGCCGTCATGAGTGCGCTGGTTGTCACTGCGGTCTGGCTCATCGTGCGCCTCGTTGTAAAAAGAAAAATCTCGCGCCGGCGCGGCAGACCCGATCAGCCGCTCAGAAAACAGGACATCGAGGACAGGCTGCGCGAGGCCGAAAAATCAGGTGTGGATATCAGCCGCGCTCAGGCTGAATTACGCGAGCTTGCAGCCAGACAGGAAAACCGTTCGGTGCACCTGTGTTTCTTCGGCGAAATATCGTCCGGCAAGAGTTCGCTGATCAAGGCGTTGATTCCGACGGCCGATGTCGTCATCAGCCCGGTAGGCGGATCGACGGTCCATACTCGGCACTACCGATGGCGTGATGACAGCGGTACGCAGATTTTATTAACGGACGTGCCGGGCACCGGTGGGCTTGAAAGTGAAATGGACGACGTTGCCGTCGAAGAGGCACAGCGAGCACAACTCGTCATTTTTGTCTGTGATGGCGATCTGACGAGAAACGAAAGCCAGGCGGTGAAGTGGTTGCTGGCGCTTGGTAAACCACTTGTACTGGTGATGAACAAATCGGATCGCTACAACCGCGAGGAGCAGGCGATGCTGGTCGAGCGCTTGTTGGATCACATCGGTGATCTTGGTGCTGAGTTCAGTCGCGACCAGGTGGTCGCTGTCAGCGCCGGTGGCGAAGTCGACGTGATTGAAAAGCGAGCGGACGGTAGCGAATCTGCAGTGCGACGCCAGCGGCCGGCAGATATTGGTGTACTGGTCGTGGCGATCAACCGATTGCTCGAGGGTGGGTCAGAGATGCTGGACATTCGCCGAGATCGGGCGGTGTTTCGACTGGCGGCTGAAAAACTGGCTGAGGCGGAAGGCGAATACAGGACGCAACGCGCTCAGCAAATCATTCGCAGCTCGACGCGAAAAGCGGTCGTCGGCGCGCTCGCGGCGGTCAGTCCGGGTACTGACATCATTATCCAGGGGTACATCGGTACGTCGATGACCCGGGAGCTGTGCAAATTGTTCGGCGCGGCGCCGCGCGACCTGGATATTGAGGAATTTCTCACGCTGAGCCAGAGCAGGGCGGGCAAAGCGTTGCCATTGAGTCTCGCTGTTGCCGGCAATGGATTGAAAGCATTTCCCGGAGTGGGAACAGTCGCCGGAGGCCTCGTACATGCGGTAGCCTACGGTCTCATTTTCGATGCGCTCGGTCGGAGCCTGGTCATGACTTTGACCAAGCACGGCGAGCTCAACCCGGGAACAGCCGCCAGGGAGTTCGAGGACGGAATCAGTGAACATATTGAAGCGGGTGTTCGACGCGTTGCCAGGATGGCCCTGGAGCAGGAAGAGACGACCGGCTGATGCCATACCCGATGGCGGTTCTGCTCATCTGGATCTCGCGCGCGAAAGTTTAAGAGAGCTGATCGAGGACTCCCGCCTGCCGCCTGGCGTTCGGGAATCTCTTGCGCACGACTACGAGTCTGTTCAGGGCATGCTCGACAAACTTCAGCATGGGCACCTGCACATCGCGGTCTTTGGTCGGGTCAGCACCGGCAAATCGTCACTGTTAAACGCATTGATCGGCGAGCAGAAATTCGCGGTCAGTCCTTTGCATGGCGAAACGAAACAGTCATCGATGCAGGCGTGGTCTGAAATTGAGGCAGCCGGTGTCTATCTGATTGATACGCCGGGTCTCGATGAAGCGGGCGGTGAAGATCGCGAGGCGATGGCGAGGGAGGTTGCCCGCCGGTCAGATCTCGTCATTTTTGTCATCGATGGCGATATCACTGAGAGCGAGCTCGATGCATTGCGCACGCTGCTCGCGCAGGGGCGGCCGGTCGTCGTCGCGTTGAATAAATCTGATGTCTACACAAAATCAGATCTCGATGCGCTCCTCGCGACGGTTCGAAGCAAGGCAACGGGATTGGTACAGCCCGACAACGTGCTGGCGGTCGCCGCACAACCGCGTGCCCAGCAAGTGATCGAAGTTGATCGTGCCGGTACTGAAAAGATGACAACGCGTGAACGCGCCCCGGATGTTAATCACCTGCGCCTTCGTCTTTGGGAGATTTTCGAAAATGAGGGCAAGACGCTTGCAGCGCTGAATGCAAGCCTGTTCGCGGCCGACCTGAGTGACCAGGTGGGCATCCGCATACTCAACGCACGCAGGGAAATAGGAGACAAACTGGTTCGCACTTACTGCGTGGCGAAAGGGGTGGCCGTCGCATTTAATCCGGTACCGGTTGCCGACCTGTTTGCTGCCGCGTTTATTGACGTCGGCATGGTCATGCACTTGTCGAACGTCTACGACCTGCCGGTCAGTCGACGCGAAGCGGGTTCTCTCGTGAGCGTCATTGCGGCGGAAGCGGCGGCATTGATGGGAACCGTCTGGGCGCTGCATTTTGTGTCGAGCGCGCTCAAGGTCGGCACAGCGGGACTTTCGACGATTGTAACGGCGGGCGCGCAAGGCGCGATTGCTTATTACAGCACCTACGTTGTCGGACAAATCGCCGCTGAATACCTTTCGAAGGGAAAATCCTGGGGAGACGGTGGCCCGAAGCAGGTAGTGAACGAGATCCTGGACAGCCTCGATCGTGACACTGTCTTGCGGGAAGCGAAGAGGGAAATCCAGGCGCGGCTGGGTATCAAGAACGTTGGGTAAGCACGCACATGGGTTTGGCTGGAGAAAGTCGTAATTCTTTCCTAATCCTCAGGTATTCATCCGACTAATATCACCGGAACCAGGGGCCGGTTTCGCATACTTCGGTTCGACGGCCACCCGAACCGACTCTGGCCCGAGGAGAAACTCATGAAGGACCAAGGAATGAAAGCAGGCGCTGCAATTGTCACGATCGCGGTGTCGATAGGCCTCTTTGGCTGCGGTGGTACCAAGATTCTCAAGGAGCCCGAGCCACTTGTCGTTACGCAGTCACTCGCGAACAGTACTGATCAACGTATTTCCGCGACACTGGACTGGGTGGTCGTTCGAGGTGGCCCGGGCACCTGGGCAAAAAATGCGGACTGGGACGAGTACCTGATCCGGGTCCGGAACGTGGGTGATGATTCACTGCAGGTTACGAACGTTGCTGTTGTGGACTCACTCGGTACGCGAGTCGAGGCAGGCACCGATCGAAAACAGCTGGTTAAGGGCGCAAAACAAGCCGAACGCCGCTACAAGGGACAGGGGTTGAAAGTTAAAGCCGGTGCAGGTGCGAAGACGCTGATGGTATCCGGTGCCGTTACGGCCGCCGCGGTCTTGTCTGTCGGGGCCGCAGCAGCATTCGGCGGGCCCATGCTGGCGGGAGCCGCTTTGGGCGGAATTGTTCTGGCACCTGTACTTGCCGTTGGCGGCGTCTTTCGCGGCGTGAACAATGGCAAGGTCAGCAATCAGATCGAGTTCCGGTATACGCCGATGCCGGTTGCTTTGAAAAACGGCGAGGAGTCCGCGCTCAATATCTTTTTCCCGCTGTCGCCGTCTCCCCGACAAATCGAGCTGACCTACGTCGACTCCGAGGGCGAGCACGTCATCGTCGTGGATACACAGGCCGCACTTAACGGATTACACCTGGTGCCGCCGCCAGAAAAATAACGCTCACCCTTTCGTTGGTCGAATAAAGGGGTAATAAAGGGGTCAGAGCCCAATAACGGGCTCTGACCCCTTTATTCAGCCCTTTTTCAGATGTGCTCGGCCTGTTGGTACGCAGCCCTCATATCTATATGATTTTTAAGCCTAAATCGGTATGATCCAGGCACATGAAAGCCGCCACCGAGAAGCGCAATGAGCGTATCTGGGCAACCATTTGCGACATCCCCGAAGGCTCGGTGGCGAGCTACGGACAAATAGCTGAGATCGCCGGGATTCCGCGCGGGGCCCGGCAAGTCGGATACGCGCTGCGGCATTTGCCCAAAGGAAGCAAAGTGCCGTGGTACCGAGTAATACAGGCGTCCGGCAATATCGCGCTCAAGGTCGGTACCCGTGCATTCAATGAACAATGTAAACGCCTTATGATGGAAGACGTTGCGATTCTTAACGGTCGCATCGACATGAAAAAGTATCGCTGGCAGCCGGATCTTGATGAGCTCCTGTGGAAGCCAAGCGCAGCCTGGGACGATGACGAATGAAACGCGAAATGCGTTCGCTGTATTTCACCTATCTTCTCGACGAACGTTTCGTCCAGCTGCGACGCATGCTTTTCGAGTGTTGGCGTGTTCTGCGTTTTAAGAAACGGATTGTTTCTGTCTTCCTCCAGCTCGACGACCCCTATTCGTATTTATTGTGTCGCTACCTTGCGCCAGTCATGACACGGTACAAAACAGTCGAATTCAAATTCTACCTTTGCCAGGCTCTTCGCGGCGAGTACATGTCACAGCCGGCGATGCTGGCCGAATACTCGATGGCAGACTGCGTGCTCCTGGCGCGTGAGTTTGGTGTGCCATTCCTCGACAAAGGCGACACGCCGACTGTGGAACATCGCCGGTCGCTCCTGGAGTTTCTGGCTGCGGAACATGACGAAAAAGACTTCGGTGAGACGTTCATCAAAGCGATGACGCTTTACTGGCGCGGTGATGCTGAGGGCGTGACGCGAATGATGGGCCGCCATTATGGCGAGACTACGGAAACCAATGTACTGGTTGGCAAGAATCAGCTCCTGTTACGCAAGATGGGTCACTACAACTGCGCGACCATGTATTACGCCGGCGAATGGTATTGGGGCGTTGACAGGTTGCACTATCTGATCGAGCGATTCGATAGTCATAAGTTAAGTCGGTTCAAGGAGCCAATCCCGGAACTGGCCTCGCTCGACCAGGCGAGTCATTTCAATCTTCCCGGAACGGTTCCCACGCGTGCCGCGACACTGCCGCCGCTGGAAATGTTTCATTCGTTTCGCAGCCCCTATTCTTACATCGCGCTTGAACGGATATTCGAGATCGCGGATGCATTCGACCTGAAGCTTGAGGTGCGGCCGGTATTACCAATGGTGCAGCGAGGCGTTGGAATGCCGAAAAGCAAACTGATGTACATCGTCAAAGACGCCAGCAGGGAAGCGCGACGCCACGATGTGCCGTTTGGCAAGATTGCCGATTCACTTGGCGCTGGCGCAGAGCGATGTATCGCTACTTTTTATTACGCCAGGGGACAGGGACGGGAGCGAGATTTTCTGATTGAAGCGGGCAAAGCCATTTTCGCAGAAGCGATTGATGTTGCGACAGACGAAGGCATGCAGATCGTCGCCGAGCGTTCAGGTCTTTTCTGGCCGGACGTTAAGGCTGCCATGAAGGACGAGGGTTGGCGAAAACAGGTCGAGGCGAATCGCGAAATTTTGAGTGAGGCAGGCCTTTGGGGTGTGCCCGCTTTCAAACTTGGTGAGCTGGCATTGTGGGGGCAGGATCGCGACTGGTTGCTCGCCAGAATGATTGAGGATCACTGTAACGGTGGCGAAGGCATCATGATATGAGCCTGCCGGTTGTGATTTTTTCGCATGGCCAGGAAAGCGGGCCGTGGGGAACCAAGATCCGATCAATGGCAGAAAACGTACGTGCCCTGGGTTACGAAGCCGACAGTGTCGACTACCAGGGCATTTCGGATTCGAAAGAGAGAGTCGACAAGCTGATCGATGTGTGTAAAAAAATCGACGGCCCTGTCGTGCTGATCGGATCGAGCATGGGTGGCTATGTCGCAACTGCCGCCGCCAGTCACGTTCGCGCCGCAGGATTATTTGTTCTCGCTCCCGCTTATTACATGCCAGGACTCGAAAATCTGACGCCAACTGCTCCGGACATTCCCATCTGCATCGTCCACGGCTGGCGCGATGATATCGTTCCGGTCGAAAACAGCATTCGGTTTGCGAAGGATTGCGCTGCGACGCTGCACGTTATTGACGGTGATCATCGCCTTACCAACAAACTGGATGAAATTAACTACCTCCTTACCCGTTTCATTGACGGGTTATCCAAAAATTAAGAGGCTTACATCAATGAAAATACAGTTAATTCTTGTTGCGTCATTGCTAGTGTTCGGCTGCTCGTCGGGCGACTCGACTGCTGAAAAAGAAACTATTGGCAAAGAGATCGCCGATGATTACAACGCAGCGATGGACAAGGCCCGGAATGTCGAAAACCAGGTAATGGAGCAGAAATTGAAGATCGATGAGGCGTTAAAGGACGCAGAAAAAACCAATCAGGATCCCTGAGATACAAATACTGACAGCCCGGTCAGGCCAGGAGTCGGGTCAGTAATCACCCAGGTGGGTATTGCGCGCATGTAGTCGCCATAGCGATTCTTGTCGTCGAATCGACTCCTGAATTCCGAGTTTCTAATTCGATCAATACAGGCGGGTACGATGCCGCCGGCGATATACACGCCGCCGAAAGCGCCGGTAATGAGTGCCAGGTCCGCCGCCGCGCTTCCCAGAAATTTAAAGAACTGATTCATCGTTGCAGCGCACTGCGGATCATCGACAGCCGTCGATATTTCTTCCGGCGTTTCTGCGTCAATATCGTGCATAGCGCTGTGTAACGCGACGATCCCTGGACCCGACAGGATGCGCTCAGCTGAGCAATGACCAAACCGCTCACGAAATTTGAGGATGATTGCATCCTCGTTTTCGTCTCGACCGGATACCGTGATGTGTCCCCCTTCACCGCTCATGACACTGCCGCCAGAAACGTCTTCGATCCATGCTGACATCCCAAGGCCGCTGCCCGGTCCGAGTGCGGCGATGTTTCCACGGCGGTAGCTTGTCGATTTCCCGACCTCCGCCCTGTCGTTATCATTGAAATGCGGCAACGCAAATCCTACGGCATGGAAGTCATTAATGAACTTTACCCGCTCGAATCCCAGTTGCCTGCTGATCTCTGTCCGGCTAAAGCGCCAGTCTCGATTCATCATGCAGATTTCATCACCATCAATGGGCGCGGCAACAGCGAGCGCGCAATTTGCGGGACTCGCATTCGTTGCGACAAGGTAATGTTTCAGAATCTGCTGTAAGTCTGCAGCGTCATCGTTTCGATAATGACGAATCTCCGACAATCGGAATTTCGGCGCGTGAAGCAGGGCACAGCGACTGGATGTTGCCCCGATGTCAGCAACGAGCCAGCTTTGGGAGTATTCGGGTGTTTCCATAATGTCGACAGCATTACCGTGCATATCAAAAAAATCAATGGTTTGTGATGCGCACGAAACGGGTAATATTGGCGTCCGATGAATCTGACGCAACATATATTACGTCCGTGGTATTGGCTGGCGGGCAAGGTTTTAGGTATTTGGGCCCGCCCTGCATTACAGCCTGACGATCCCGCAGCGATGCTCAAGGGAAGCGAAGCATCGATCTGTTATGTGCTGGAGTCCGGCGGGCTGGCAGACGCACTGGCGCTGGAACGCGTGTGTCGAATGCACGGCCTACCCGTACCAACCGACCCAATGACTTACTGCGGCATCGGCGAGAGCCGGCGCATCATTGTGGTAAAACGCATGCGCGGTTTTATTTTCCGTCGTCGACAGGCAGAAGGATCGAACCGACTAAAGCGCCTGATTGATGCGAGCATTGCGGCCGGTGGCGAAGAGTTATTGCTGGTACCTGTCGGCATATACTGGGGACGCTCGCCGAACAAAGAGCATTCGTGGCTAACGTTGCTTTTCTCCGAGAATTGGGACGTCGCTGGCCGCACCAGAAAGTTTTTCGCAACTGTTTTCCAGGGCAGAAATACACTGTTGCGATTCAGCGACCCGTTGCCGCTCAGCTCGATTGTGCACAACGGTCTTGAATCCGAAGTCGCATTCAGAAAAGTGTCACGAATTCTGAGAGTGCACTTTCGCCAGAGGCGCACGGCTACCGTTGGTCCCGATTTGTCGCATCGTCGAACGTTGCTCAACGACGTCCTCACCGATGAGAGTGTTCGTGCGATTATCGAGGCAGAGTCCGGTGACAATCGCATAAAGCTCGAACGAACGACTCAAAAAGCCCGGGGCTATGCGCGGGAAATTGCAGCACATATTTCTTACCCGACTGTACGCGTAGTCGAGCGCTTTCTTGGCTGGGTATGGAATCGGATCTACGACGGCCTCGAAATACAGCATGTGGAAACGCTGCATGAAGAGGCGAAGAATAATGAAATCGTTTATGTGCCGTGTCACCGGAGTCACGTCGACTATCTGCTCCTGAGTTACATCGTCTATCACCAGGGGCTCTCACTGCCGCATGTCGCAGCGGGCATTAATTTGAACATTCCTTTCGTTGGTGGAATCCTGAGACGCGGTGGCGCGTTCTATTTGCGGCGCAGCTTCAAGGGAAATCGCCTGTACGCGGCTGTTTTCAATGCCTATCTGCGGCAAATACTGGCGCGCGGACATGCGATTGAGTATTTCGTCGAAGGGGGCCGAAGCCGCACCGGGCGATTGCTGTCGCCCAAGGCGGGCATGCTGGCAATGACCGTCAACTCTTATATTCATAATCCGCGTTTGCCGGTAGTTTTTATACCGGTTTATTTCGGCTACGAAAAATTGATCGAGGGTAATTCATTCATCTCCGAGATGGGTGGAGCCGCAAAGCAAAAAGAATCTTTATTCGGCCTGATTCGGTCGATCAAAGCATTGCGCGAATATTTCGGTAAGGTGTACGTCAATATTGGCAAACCCATTCGGCTAAATGCACTGCTCGATGCTGAAAAGCCGGATTGGCGCAAGAGCGCGAGGGAAGATGACGATCGCCCGGCATGGATCGGCAACGTCATTGACAGGCTCGGCGGCACAATCATGAGCGAAATCAACGCTGCTGCTGCTGTTACACCGATCAGCCTGCTTGCATACGCGTTGCTTGCTGCACCCAAACAGTCAATGGGTGAAATCGAACTTCGTGCGCAGCTTGAACTCTGCATCAGCCTGCTGAATCGCTTCCGGTATTCTAATCTGGTCACCGTGCCGGACTGGACTGCCGATCAGATAATCGATCATGGCGAGAGGCTGAATGTGATCAGCCGGACCGCTCATCCGTTGGGCGATGTGATCCGAATGGCCGAACACGAAGCGGTGTTGATGACCTACTTTCGCAACAACATTCAGCATCTCTTCGCGATACCGGCGTCAATCGCCTGCTGTTTCATACAGGGTCGTCAGCTGGAACATATTGAATTGCAGCGCCTGGTCGCAATGAGCTACCCGTTTATGAAAGAAGAACTACGACTTCAATGGGACGAGAACAGCATTGATGAGATTACTACAGCTGCAATCGAGGCCTTGATCCAGGAGGGAATACTGACTCGCGATGGCGATTACCTGGTTCGGCCGCCTGCCGGATCTGCTCCGGCGGTGAAGTTGATGATGCTGGGCCAATCGATGGTCCCAATGTTGCAGCGGTTTTACCTGGTGATCGCATTGCTGGTCAGAAGCGGGTCCGGTTCATTGACACGTGCGAAACTGGAGAACCTGTGTCAGCTCAGTGCGCAGCGCCTGGCAATGATTTACGGTCTCCATTCACCGGATTTTTTCGACAAGGCGCTCTTTCAGGATTTTATACGCACGCTGAGGGAGCATGACGTCGTGATGCGTAATGACGCAGGGTTTCTCGAATTTGGCGAAGATATCCAGAAGATTGGCGAGGATGCGCGGCTTGTCCTTGGCGAAGAAATCCGCCACAGCATCCTGTCACTGACATTCTCCGGGCCGGGGTTCGATCGAATTTGAAAGTTGTTTCTTTTTATCGTTTCACTGACGTTGCTGACCCGGACAAACTCAAGGCCGGATTGCAGGTAATCTGCACGCGTAATCATCTGCTCGGAACCGTGCTCGTCGCGAATGAAGGCGTGAACGGAACGTTGTCCGGTACTGCTGAGGCGGTGCAGTCGATATTCGACTGGCTGCAAAAGGCACTATCGTTGGCGGAACCGATCGAAGGACGCTGGACAGAATCCAGTGACGCGCCATTTCGACGCATGCGGGTAAAAGTAAAAAAGGAAATCGTGACGCTTGGCAGGCCGGACATTCGCCCCGATAAAATGACCGGCAGGCATGTTGGCGTCGACGAGTGGAACGCGCTGCTATCTGATCCAAAGACGCTGGTCATCGATACGCGTAATCAATATGAATTTGAGGTCGGAACATTCAAGCACGCGATCAATCCGAAGACGGATAGTTTTCGCGAGTTTCCCGAATTTGCCAGGAACCTGGTAAAAACGGATCCCACCCGGCCCCTTGCCATGTTTTGTACCGGCGGTATTCGCTGCGAAAAAGCGACCGCATTGATGCTGGAGCTGGGATTCAGCGAGGTCTACCACTTACAGGGCGGCATTCTCAAATATCTCGAGGAGGTCGACGAGGAGCAAAACCTGTGGGAAGGTGAGTGCTTCGTTTTCGATACGCGTGTTGCGGTTGATCGTGACCTGGCAGAAGGCGGCTACGTGCAATGTCACGCCTGCAGACGCCCGTTGAGCAGCGAAGACATTGAGTCACCGCATTACCGTGAAGGCGTATCCTGTCCCAAATGCATCGATACGCTGGAGGCGGATCGCGCAGCGCGACTCGAGGAACGTCGCAAACAGGTGGCGCTGGCCAGGAAACGTGGCGACAAACATATCGGGGCACACCTTGATTGAATTCTCGGAAATCACCTGTCCATTGTGTAGTCACAAAGCAACGGAACGAATGCCGCTGAATGCGTGTCAGTATTTCTACGACTGCAAGGGCTGTGGTGAACTGCTCAAAGCGAAGCCCGGCGACTGCTGCGTGTTCTGCTCTTACGGCACAGTGCAATGCCCGCCAATGCAGACCGGCAACGATTGTTGCGGCGGTTAGTGTTCTTAGCGCACTGTGACCCAGGTAGTAACCAGTCTTGTCAACGGCGTCTAAACTCGCTAGTGTGCCTGAAAGAGGAAGGGTGGTTTTGGCGAAATCGGTTAAAAATCAAACATTTGTGACGAACCGCGGGCGATTTGTCCTTGGCGCGTTCGTGTTTGCATGGCTTACTGCCGCCGCACAACCCTGCCTCATGGCCATGGAAATGGTCGCCGAACCGGCGGAGGCGTTGGCCCAGCCCGGGCACGACATGCACCATGCTTCCGACGAAGCGAGTCACCACGACGCCAGTCGTGATTGCGGGCACTGTCCACCGATTGGAGAGGTCTCTGGTCAAAGTACCTGTGCAACGATCCAGGTCGCAGACTGCGACAACCTGTCAGGCGCGAACGTTGATGCGCGACAACTCAAGTTTAAGCTCAAGGACGTGCCGGGGATGTTTGCGATTCCGCAGGCGCCACCGCAAGCGATCTCATTCAGGCCGACTTCGGCGTCGGCGCCCCCAACCGGCGTGCGTTACCGGTTCTGCGACGGTCCATCACTCAATCTTCGGTTCTGCGTATTCCTGAAATAGCGCTCCTTCTTCCGTAATTCGTTTTTTCGAATACCGACGAAGGAGATCGTTTGATGTTGTCTGTCATCGGGCAGCTGCCCCGCAAGAATCAAAAACACAGTGAAGTTCGCGACTGGTCGCTGACAGGTCGAGGTTTACTGGTATCGCTGGCCATTGTTGTATCTGGCATGTCCGCCGCCGAGGCGCGACAGGCTATTCCACTGACGCTGGCAGAAGCCGAAAGAGTCGCCCTCGAACTTGAGCCGGGGCAGGCTGCACTGCTTGCACGCGCAGCAGCCTTGGAGGAGGAGTCGGTTGTTGCCGGCCAGTTGCCCGATCCCACCATGCGAATCGGCATGGCTAACTTTCCGCTGGAATCCGGCGGGTTTTCGACCGAGGCAATGACTCAGTTACAGCTCGGGTTCCGCCAGTCATTTCCACCGGGAGAAACCCGCGAGGTAAGTACTCGCCGTTTTCAATCGTTGGCATTGGAAATGAAGGAAAGTGCGGATGGCCGAAGCCGCGACGTTCTCGCCGCAGTTCGCCAGGCCTGGCTGGAGACTTACTACTGGCAACAGGCACACGCCATAGTCGACCGGTCTCGACCTTTTTTCTCGGATCTCGTAACCGTTACGCGCGACATGTATTCAGTGGGTCGAAAAGACCAACAGGACGTCCTGCGAGCCGAGCTCGAGCTAAGTCGCATCGATGATCGTCGGATCAGCTTCAATAACAATCACGCGAGGGCGATCGCTGCGCTGTCTCAATGGCTGGATAGTGCAGCGTCTCGTCCGATTGCGGAAAAACTGCCCGCATGGCAGCAGATTCCGCCGCTGGAACTGTTGCATGGAAATCTTCTCGATCATCCGGATGTAAGAGCTGCCGATGCCCGAATTGCGGCAAGACAGGCTGGCGTTGATCTGGCAGAGGAACAGTTCAAACCCGGTTGGGCAATGGATCTTGGGTACGGTCACCGTGATGGCACGCTCGCGAATGGCGCACCGCGTTCCGATTTCGTCAGTTTGTCTGTGACCATGGATATGCCGTTCTTCAAAAAGAATCGGCAGGATCGAAAACTCGCTGCCGCACTCAGGGAGCGCAGCGCAGTTACAGCGTCAAAGGAAGAGTTGCTGCGACGTCTCAGGAGCCGGCTGGATGGCGAGTATGCCCAGTGGAATGAATTGTCCCGCCGCATCGACTTGTACGAGGAACAAATTCTAAAGCAGGCCGGCGATAACGCCGAGGCGTCGCTGGTCGCGTACCAGAGCGACACGGCAGATTTTGCCGATGTGATGCGTGCATACATCGATGATCTCAATTCGAAAGTTGATCATACCCGCCTGCAGGTAGAGCGCGCGAAAAGTTACGCAATACTTGCCAATCTCGGAGGAATTTCCGAATGAACAGGAAACTGGTAACGATAGGGATGCTGATTAGCGTGCTCGCAGTCGGTGTATACATTGGAAAACTCCTGCAGTCTGACGGTGATGCAACTGGCGAGATTTCGGACGAGCCCGAAGTGCTTTACTGGGTCGCACCGATGGACCCGGCGTATCGGCGCGACCAACCGGGGAAATCCCCAATGGGAATGGATCTCGTACCGGTCTATGCGGATGAGGCTGGCGATAGTGATCCGGCGATTATTTCGATTGATTCGTCTGTCGTTAATAATCTCGGTGTCAGAACTGCACAGGCCGAACTCGGCGCGCTGGCTCGCCGCGTCGAAACGGTCGGCTACGTCAGCTACGACGAAGATACGCTGCAACATATACACAGCCGCGTCGATGGCTGGATTGAAACGCTCGCCGTCAAATCGGCAGGCGACCCGATCGCGGCCGGTCAACTATTGTTCGAAATTTATTCGCCAACGCTGGTGAATGCACAGCAGGAATACCTTGCCGCACTCCGCGGGGGCAATGCAACGCTTGTCAATGCGTCACGGGAACGATTGCAGTCGCTTGGCGTGGCTGGTGCGGCAATTGTCCGACTCGACAGTCAGCGGGCAGTTAGCCGACTGGTCAGTGTCTATGCGGAATCCGACGGCTATGCAGCTAACCTGGGCGTTCGCGAGGGAATCTACATAACACCGGCAACCGAAATCATGTCGGTCGCCCGTCTCGATCCGGTGTGGGTCTTGGTCGAAGTATTTGAGCGCCAGGCTGCCTGGATTACGGTCGGTCAACAAGCCGAAGTTGAACTTGACTATTTGCCCGGCCAAAGCTGGCAGGGCACGGTCGACTATATTTACCCGGAACTCGATCCGCTGACCCGCACGCTGAAGGTACGACTGCGATTTGACAACCAGTCGCACGCGCTGCGGCCAAACATGTTCGCTCGAATCATAGTTTTTGGCTCGGAAACCAATCCGGTCGTTCATGTACCACGAGCAGCGCTCATACGTGGCGGTGTAGTCAATCGCGTGGTGAAGTCACTGGGGGATGGTCGATTTCGCGCACAGCCGGTTGATATCGGTATTGAGTCGGGAGACCGCGTCGAGATTCGATCCGGAGTCAATTCGGGCGACCTGATTGTTATCTCTGGCCAGTTCTTGATTGATTCGGAATCCAATATTGAATCGGCGCTGTCGCGCATGGACGAAAATTCTTCAGTCAGTCTGCCGAGACGTGTCCGGATCGGCGCGGTTGTCAGGGGAACCAACGCCGCGGTTTCGAAAATTACCCTGCAACATGATTCCGTTCCTGAGTGGTCCTGGCCCGCTATGACGATGTTGTTTGACGTTGCAGATTCCACATTGATCGAGGGTTTGCAGGAAGGACAGGTAGTCGATGTCGCAATCGAGAAGTTGGCCGACGGTCGTCACCGTATTACCGAAATCCTGCCAGGAACACCGCCTGCGGAAACGACGATGGAAGGGATGGACCATTCCAACCATGAAGCGGAGATGAACTGATGATCGCGGCTCTGATTCGGTGGTCCATACGCAACCGCGTGCTGGTGCTGCTGGTGAGTGGATTACTCGCTATTCAGGGAATCTACGCCGTACAGCAGACCCCGGTTGACGCGTTGCCCGATCTCTCCGACGTACAAGTTATTATCAAGACTTCATTTCCCGGCCAGGCACCGCAGGTAGTCGAAGACCAGGTGACGTATCCGTTGACGACGGCGATGCTGTCCGTGCCCAAGGCGGTCACCGTTCGCGGTTACTCATTTTTTGGCGACTCGTATGTCTACATCATTTTTGAAGACGGTACCGACCTTTACTGGGCCCGTTCCAGAGTACTTGAGTATCTGAGCCAGGTGACCGGTCAGCTCCCGGATAGTGCCAAACCGGCGCTTGGGCCCGACGCCACGGGCGTTGGCTGGATATTTGAATACGCCCTGGTCGACCGGACGGGTCAGAACGATCTGTCACAGTTGCGGAGTCTTCAGGACTGGTTCCTGAAATACGAACTGCAGACTGTCCCGGGCGTTGCTGAGGTTGCGACGATCGGCGGAATGGTCAAGCAGTACCAGGTCGTTGTCGACCCGGACAAGATGCGCGCATTCGACATTACACTGGCGGAAATTCGCCGCGCAATTCAGGCGGGTAATCAGGAAACAGGTGGCTCGGTTATCGAAATGGGTGAGGCCGAGTACATGGTTCGTGCCACCGGGTACCTGCAAGGCATCGATGATCTCTCGCAAATTCCGCTGGGCGTCAGCGAAATCGGCACGCCGATTGTGTTGTCGGATCTGGCTGATATCCGGCTTGGCCCGCAGATGCGTCGGGGCATTGCCGAACTCAACGGCGAGGGCGAAGTGGTTGGCGGAGTCATCGTCATGCGCTGGGGGGGAAACGCCTCAAAGACGATCGACGCCGTCAAACAACGACTTACCGAGCTTGGTCGCAGCCTGCCAGACGGCGTCGAGATTGTGACGACCTATGATCGTTCGTCTCTGATAGACCGTGCCGTCGACACGTTGAAGGGAAAGCTCATCGAGGAGTTCCTGGTAGTCGCACTGGTCTGCGCCATCTTCCTTTTTCACATTCGCTCATCCGCCGTGATCATTGTCAGTCTGCCGGTCGGAATTTTGTGCGGGTTCACAGTGATGAAGCTGCAGGGAATTAACGCAAATATCATGTCTTTGGGAGGGATCGCGATCGCCATAGGCGCGATGGTTGATGCTGCCATCGTGATGATCGAGAACATGCACAAGCACATCGAGAAGGAACCATTAACCGACCAAAATCGTTGGCGAATCGTTGGCGATGCTGCCAGCGAAGTGGGTCCGCCACTGTTTTTGTCGCTTCTGATCGTTACGTTGAGTTTTCTCCCGGTGTTCACGCTGGAGGCGCAGGAAGGGCGACTTTTTGCGCCGTTGGCCTTCACCAAGACTTACGCAATGGCCGCAGCCGCCGGGCTTTCCATCACGCTGGTACCCGTGTTGATGGGCTATTTCATTCGTGGAGTGGTGATGTCCGAGCACAAGAATCCGATTAATCGTGCATTGATTGCCGCCTATCGACCGGTGATACACGGTGTGATTCGTTTTCCGAAAACCACTCTCGCAGCGGCAGCCGTGATCCTGCTTGTCGGCCTCTGGCCCGCTACACAACTCGGATCAGAGTTCATGCCACCACTCGACGAAGGAGATTTGATGTACATGCCGACTACCTATCCGGGTGTGTCCATCGACAAGGCGCGCGAGATTTTGCAACAAACGGACAAGCTGATTCGCAGCGTGCCGGAGGTCAAAAGCGTATTTGGAAAAATCGGTCGTGCTGATACGGCGACGGATCCGGCACCGCTGACGATGATTGAAACGGTTATCCAGTTCAAGCCGCGCGAAGCGTGGCGGGAGGGAATGACTCCGGATCGGCTTCGTGAGGAATTGGATCGCATCGTCACGCTCCCCGGGCTTACGAACGCCTGGGTGATGCCCATCAAGACCCGAATCGACATGCTGGCCACCGGTATCAAGACGCCGGTCGGTATCAAGGTCGCAGGACCTGACCTTGCTGTGATCGAACGCATCGGTCGCAATCTCGAGCGCGTTCTTGCCGATGTGCCAGGCACTGCATCTGTTTACTCGGAACGGGTTGCCGGTGGACGATACATTGACGTCGACATAAACCGCCAGCGTGCGTCGCGATTCGGTCTCAACATTAACGATGTCCAGGATATTGTGCGCACCGCCGTTGGTGGCATGAATGTCACTCAGACCGTAGAGGGCCTCGAGCGCTATCCGGTCAATCTGCGCTATCCGCAGCGCTTCCGGGATTCGGTCGAGCAGTTGAAATTATTACCGATTGTGACGCCGGAAGGTGCACGAATCGCACTGGCGGATGTTGCCGACGTTAGAGTGACGGAGGGCCCGCCGCTTATTAAAAGCGAGAATGCGAGATTGAATGGCTGGACCTACGTGGACATCAGCGATCGGGATCTCGGGTCATACGTTGCCGATGCGCAACGTGTCGTGTCTGCCGCGATCGACCTTCCTTCAGGGTATACGCTGGCGTGGTCTGGCCAATATGAATACATGGTCCGTGCGAAAGAGCGATTGTCCGTGGTTGGTCCCGTGATCCTGGCTATCATCGTCCTGCTTTTGTTCATCAATTTCAGACGATTCGCCGAGGTTGCCATCATCATGGGGACGCTGCCAATGGCGCTCGTCGGTGGATTCTGGCTGCTCTATCTGCTCGACTATGAATTGTCTGTTGCCGTGGGTGTCGGATTTATCGCCCTGGCCGGTGTTGCAGTGGAAATCGGCGTCATTATGCTGGTTTACCTGAACCTGGCAATTCGTCAACACGCGGCGACAGCGGCGGCCGAGGGAAGAACGATGACACTGGATGACGTACGCCAGGCGGTCATTGACGGTGCGGTGCTTCGCGTTCGCCCGATCATGATGACCGTCGCCACAATTATCGCCGGATTGTTGCCGATCATGCTCGGCAGTGGCACAGGATCGGAGGTTATGCGGCGAATCGCGGCACCCATGGTCGGTGGCATGGTCAGCGCCACGATGCTTACGCTGGTGGTTATACCCGCAATGTTCCTGCTATGGCGCGGGTCTCGTGTTCGGACAGTCGCATGATTTTCAGAGGACCCATCAATGAGCACTAACTGGACCTGCCCGATGCACGCGGAAATTGAATCGGACCGACCTGATGATTGCCCGAAGTGTGGAATGGCACTCGAGCGTGTCATTGCGACTGTGCCGGTCGCGAAATACACCTGCCCGATGGACCCGGAAGTCGAATCCGACCGCCCAGGCGATTGCCCGAAATGTGGAATGGCACTTGAGCGCGTAATCGTGGCGGCAGCAGCGACGCAATGGACGTGTCCAATGCATCCTGAAATTCTCCAGGACGAACCCGGTGACTGCCCGAATTGCGGTATGGCGCTGGAACCTGTCGTGGCGAATGAAGATGATGCGGATGACGGGGAACTCATCGGCATGTCCCGACGATTCTGGATCAGCCTGGCGCTGACAGTACCGGTGTTCGTTCTGGCAATGGCCGACATGCTGCCGGGAAGTCCGCTCAGCAAGTATTTTCCGAGCAGCGTCCGCCCCTGGTTCGAGTTTGCGCTGGCAACTCCGGTTGTGTTGTGGGGCGCATGGCCATTTTTTATTCGCGGTTGGCGATCTATTGTGAATCGTCACCTGAACATGTTTACGTTGATTGGCCTGGGCGTCGCCGTTGCGTACGCTTACAGCGTCGTCGCGGTCATGGTTCCGGGCGTTTTTCCCCCTGCATTTCACGACCATCAAGGCAATGTCGCTGTCTACTTTGAGGCCGCGGCAGTCATCGTGACACTTGTGCTGCTTGGTCAGGTCATGGAGCTTCGGGCACGCAGTCAAACCAGTAGCGCAATCAAAGCGCTGCTCGGGCTGGCGCCCAAAATGGCGCGGCGCCTGACAGATTGCGGCCACGAGAAGGATGTGCCGATAGCAGCCATTCAGGTTGGCCACAAGTTGCGTATTCGTCCCGGTGAAAAAGTGCCGGTGGATGGCCGCGTTCTCGAAGGCAACAGTTCGGTGGACGAATCGATGGTAACCGGCGAATCATTGCCGGTTGAGAAACATCCGGGCGATCTCGTCGTTGGCGCAACCGTCAACGGCACTGGCATGCTGGTTATTGAGGCGGAGAAAGTCGGTGCCGCTACCTTGCTTGCGCGAATCGTGCAAATGGTTGCCGATGCACAACGAAGCCGCGCGCCGATTCAGAAGCTGGCCGACACAGTCGCCGGCTACTTCGTGCCGGCAGTGATCATCATATCGATCGTGACGTTTATTGCATGGTCTATCTGGGGTCCGCCGCCGAGTATGGCCTACGCACTGATCAATGCGATTGCTGTTCTGATTATCGCCTGCCCCTGTGCGCTGGGCCTCGCTACGCCTATTTCGATTATGGTTGCCACCGGGCGGGGTGCCGCGATGGGCGTGTTATTCCGAAACGCGGAAGCCGTCGAACTGATGCGTAAGATCGACACGCTCGTGGTGGACAAGACGGGCACGCTGACGGTCGGCAAGCCGGAGGTCATGGCAATTCTCTGCGCCGAAGGCTGGGAAGAATCCGGGCTCCTGCGGCTGACCGCCAGTCTTGAAAGAGCAAGCGAACATCCTTTGTCGGCAGCGATAGTGGGCTATGCGAAAGCGCAAGGTGTCGAACTCGCGGACGTCAGCAATTTTGAATCCACGACTGGAAAAGGTGTTAGCGGTGTCGTCGACGGCAAACGGGTTTCTATAGGTAATGCAGCTTTGTTATCCGATTTGAACGTTGATCCCGGAACGCTGGCAACCCAAGCGGATGAGCGTCGTGAGCAGGGTGACACTGCGATGTTCGTGGCCGTCGACGGAAAGATTGCCGGCGTAATCTGCGTAGCCGATCCGATCAAGGAATCAACGGTCGAGGCGATTCGGCGCTTGCATGATGAGAAGGTTTCGATCGTTATGTTGACGGGTGACAATGCAAAAACCGCACATTCTGTTGCCAAACGGCTTGGACTCGAACAGGTGATTGCTGATGTTCTCCCCGATCAGAAACTTGATGTCATCAGAAAATTGCAGGAGGAAGGACGCATTGTTGCCATGGCCGGCGACGGTGTTAACGATGCGCCGGCATTGGCGCAGGCGCAGGTAGGAATCGCCATGGGCACGGGCACCGATGTGGCGATGGAAAGTGCGGCGGTTACGCTGGTGAAAGGCGATCTTCGCGGTATTTCAATAGCACGCGCGCTAAGCCGAAAAACAATGACGAATATCCGGCAAAACCTCGTTTTTGCGTTCGGCTACAACGCGCTCGGCATACCGATCGCGGCCGGTCTTCTTTACCCGACGTTTGGTCTTTTGCTCAGTCCGATGATCGCTGCGGCGGCCATGTCGTTCAGTTCCGTGTCGGTGATAACCAACGCGTTACGACTTCGAAAATTCAGCGTTGGTGAACAGGGCGAATAGATCGCCAAATGGCGCCGGTCAATTCATAAGGAAGCCTATCCATGAAAAATGTCTTATTAACGGTCGTCACCGTCACACTGATCATTGTGCTGGGAATCACCGGATTCGCGTATTCCGGCATCTATGACGTAAGTGCCAACAACGGCCACAGTAGCGTGGTTAGCTGGTTTCTGTCGGCGACACGTCATGAATCCATAGCGCGACGTGCGAAAGACGTGGAGGTTCCGGATCTCACTGACGAATCGCTGGCACTTGCCGGCATCAACGATTTCAATTCAATGTGTATCGGCTGCCATGGCGCACCAGGTATCGGACCTGAGGCGATAGGCCAGGGTCTGAACCCGCCGGCGCCGGACCTCGCCGACGAAGCAGCCGAGATGTCGGCGGCCGAGCTTTTCTGGGTCACGAAGAACGGCATCATGATGACCGGCATGCCGGCCTGGGGTGCGACGCACGGTGATGACGCGATCTGGCCGGTCGTTGCATTCATGACGAAACTACCCGACCTCGATGCGGATGGCTACCAGCAGATGCTGACGGCCGCCGCCGGACAGGGTCATCATGCTGAGGAGGCGCCGGGTGCTGCACACAGTCACGAGGAGAGTGAGGCATCGGCCACAAGCGACATACATGTGCATGACGATGGCACTGAGCACGATCATGGTGCGGCCGCCAAGGCTGCCGAAGAGGAAGCGCCCGCGGCGGACGATCACAGCACCCATCAACACAATGAAGACTGAGAGATGGGCGGTAATTCGTGATCTATAAGAGGAGAGTTGGGATTCCCGTGACATTTTCGAGACGCCGGTTTGTAACCGGAGTGGCGGCCAGTGGCGCTTGGCTGGGACTCGGTTTTCCGGGCGCGGCAAGATCGGCCCGAGCCGCAGTTCCGGAACTCCGCGGCCAGCAATTCGACCTGGATATTGGATATAAAGAAGTCAACTTCACGGGCCGGACCCGTCTTGCAACCGCTGTCAACGGTACAGTGCCCGCGCCGATTTTACGTTGGCGAGAAGGGGACACCGTCACGCTGCGAGTCAGTAACTACCTGGCGCATGATTCGTCAATCCACTGGCATGGCTTGATTCTTGATAGCGATATGGATGGCGTGCCCGGTATTAGTTTTGACGGTATCAAACCGGGGCAGACGTTTACCTATCGTTTCGATGTGCGGCAAAGCGGTACCTATTGGTACCACAGTCATTCCGATTTTCAGGAACAGACCGGATTGTACGGCGCTATCGTTATCGAGCCGAGCGGCCCGGATCCCGTCGCATATGATCGTGATTATGTGGTCATTCTGTCCGACTGGAGCGACGAAGAACCGGAAAGAATATATGCCAGGTTAAAAAAGCAGAGCGACTACTATAACTTTCGCGAGCGCACCGCCGCAGACCTCTGGCGTGATATTCAGAGGAAAGGCTTTGCCGAGACAAAAAGCGAACGCGCCATGTGGAACCAGATGCGTATGAGCGATCGCGACTTGTCTGACGTTACCGGCTACACGTATACATACTTAATGAATGGTGCAACGCCCGACGACGGATGGCTCGGTCTTTTTGAGCGGGGTGAGAAAGTTCGGCTGCGTTTCGTGAACGCGTCAGCAATGACAATTTACGACATTCGCATCCCCGGTCTGAAGATGAAAGTAGTTGCAGCCGACGGGCAAAACATCGAGCCCGTGTCTGTCGACGAATTTCGAATCGCTGTAGCGGAGACGTACGATGTCATTGTTGAGCCCAGCGACGACAGCGCCTACACAATATTTGCCCAAAGTATCGACAGGACGGGCTATGCCCGGGGAATCCTGAGCCCGGACGCCAACTGGTCGGCCGAAGTACCGCCATTGGACCCGCCGGCGATCCTGGAACACAGGGATATGGGCATGGGCGGCATGGACCATAGCCAGCACGACATGGCCCAATTGCAGAAGCCGGCCACGGTGGATCATAGCCAGCACGATATGGCCCAATTGCAGAAGCCGGCCCCGATGGATCACAGCCAGCATGATATGAGTGGCATGCCGCAAATGGAGCTGAAGGGCGGTTCGGCGGCTCCGGGTCCGGCAGGCTACGGCAGCACGGTACCAATCACGCACGTTTCTGCGGAGTATGGTCCGCAAGTCGATATGCGCGCAACGACGCCGCAGGATGGCTTGTCCGATCCAGGCATTGGTTTGCGCGACCACAAACGTCTGTATGGACGACGCGTCCTGACCTACGCCGATATTCGAAACCTGGAACGAACGAGGGACGCCAGGGACCCGGGCCGCGAGATCGAACTGCATCTCACCGGCAACATGAGTCGTTACATGTGGTCCATCAATGGCACCCGGTTCGCCGACGCTGATCCAGTCAAGCTCA
Source organism: Pseudomonadota bacterium (assembly GCA_027621915.1). GTDB lineage: Bacteria > Pseudomonadota > Gammaproteobacteria > Steroidobacterales > Woeseiaceae > SZUA-117. The sequence goes on along the minus strand of JAQCAD010000005.1, from coordinate 54,354 downwards.
AGTACGGTGAGCGCGTCCGCGTCAGACTCGTCAATGACACGATGATGACGCACCCGATCCATTTGCACGGCATGTGGAGTGAGCTGGAAACCGGCGAGCCGGATTACATTCCACGGAAGCATACGGTCATTGTTCAGCCGGGATCCAAAATATCGTACCTCGTCAGTGCGGATGCGAGAGGAGGATGGGCGTATCATTGCCACCTTCTGTATCACATGCCCGGCATGTTTCGACATGTCGTCGTGAGTTAAGTGGCGTGCGCGTAATCCTGAGGCTGGCAAACCTGTTCTGGCTGGGTGGAATCGTTTTCGTACCGGTCGGGGCATTTGCGCATGGCGAAGATGATCCTCCGTTGATCATGTTGCTTGCCGATCAAGTCGAGTTTCGCGATGCCGCTGATGAAAGTTCGTTTTCGTGGGATGCGAGTGGCTGGTTTGGCAAAGACTTGACCAAGCTATGGATCAAGACCGAGGGCGAACGCGAATCAGGGGAGACCGAAGAGGCAGAACTGCAATTTCTGTATAGCAAGGCGGTCGCCACCTACTGGGATTTTCAGGTCGGCGTCCGTCATGACTTTCAGCCATCCTCCGACCGCACGTGGGCGGCGATTGGCTTGCAGGGACTGGCGCCGTATTTTTTCGAAACAGACATCGCGCTCTTCATAAGTGAATCCGGTCGTACGGCACTTCGGCTGGAGGCAGAATACGAGTTGCTCCTCACGCAACGACTCATATTGTCACCCGAAATTGAAGTCAATTTTTATGGCCAGAACGATCCCGCGATTGGTATTGGCTCAGGTTTATCAAATATCGAGGCAGGTTTGCGTTTGCGCTTTGAAATACGTCGCGAGTTCGCGCCTTACATTGGCGTCAACTGGCAGCGAGATTTGGGTGGAACTGCAGATTTCGTACGTGCGGCCGGGGGCGACACGTCCGACACACAATGGGTTCTTGGCGTACGGGCATGGTTTTAAAGACCGTTCAATCTACTTCTTCGATGGAGAAACCAATGAATACTCGAATGCATACCATGATTACTACATTGATCGTGCTGCTTAGCGGTGGGTCATTATCGCAGGTGATTCAGGCCCAGGAAGACGAATCAGCGGCGATCATCGCGATTATCGATGCAATTGAAAAGGGATGGGAGCAGGGTGATGGCACGCCGTTTCGGAAGCATTACCTCGATGTCGATGGTGCTCGTTATATTGAGGGAGGGGGTCAGAACAAAGGCCTCACCGATCTGGTCGAACACCACGTCGAACCCGAAGGCGAAGCACTTTCGGATTTCGAACTTTCCCTGACCGATATAGAGGTCCATGTGGAAGGTGACTTCGCGTGGGCGATCGCTGATGTAGAAGTCATGGCTACGGTGAATAAAGATAGTCGCGAAATCCATAATCGCGGCTTCGAGACATTTCTTTTTCGGCGCGTCGAGAACGAATGGAAGGTAGTACATACTCACAGTTCGTCGCGGCCAGTCAAAAAAGATTAAAGCAACTCGATAGATCCCTGGTCAGGCATCCATGTCCGGGATTAGTGCGCTTTCGAGGCGCGTGATCATGTCTTTCAGAATCAATCGTCGCTTTTTCAGTCTGCGAATGCGCAGCTGATCGACCAGCGGATCGTGAGACAGCGCATCGATAAGGTAGTCGAGATCGCGATGATCTTCGCGCAGGTCCCTCAGCCGGTCGAATTGCTTAAACGATTCTGTATCTACCTTGTCGCTCATTGATTTCGAATCGGGCGCGATTTCCTGATAATTGAATTGGTGTGTTGCTCAAACAATATTAACGTACTTCGGTGTCGAGTCAGGATTTACTGCCCAGCATGTCGATCCAGTTTCGATCCGCCGGTCCGGTGACCAGGAAATGCGGATTCAGGATGTCTGCCTTTGTATTGTAGTCGAGAGGACGGCCATCCAGCTGCAGTACCGCGCCGCCAGCCTGTTCGACGACAGCTTGCGCAGCGGCCGTATCCCACTCTGATGTGGGTCCGAGACGCGGATAAATGTCTGCGTTGCCCTCGGCAACGACGCAGAACTTGAGCGAGCTGCCCATCGGCAGCATTTCGACTTCGCCGATGGATTCGAGCAACGCATCAAGACTGTCACCCCGATGAGAGCGGCTGCCAACAACCCGCACCGGGCTGGCGCTCCTATTCGATACCTGGATATTCTCAGGCGCTTCATCACCGATTCTGACGGCCGAACCCGCGCCTTCACATCCTGTAAATGTCCGGTTCGTAACCGGCACATGCACGACGCCAAACACAGGGCGATGATTGTCGATTAGCGCGATATTGACCGTAAATTCGCCATTTCGTTTGACAAATTCCTTCGTGCCATCCAGCGGATCGATGAGCCAGTATCGGGCCCACTTTTTGCGTTCGGCGAATTCGGGCAGGCCGGATTCCTCAGAAATGATCGGCAGATCCGGGGTCAACGCGCGAAGGCCGGTCACGATAACCCTGTTCGATGCCATATCAGCCAGCGTCAGCGGCGACTCGTCGTCTTTGGCTTGAACATCGAAATCGGTGGCGTACACTTCGAGAATTGCGTCGCCAGCCTGACGTGCGATCGCAACAACCGGCTCGATAAAATCTGCAAATCCCATTTCTACGTCCTGTTGATGGTGTTGTGCGGGCGCGCAGTATAAATCATTGTAGTGAGAATGAAGCCTGAAAATATAGAAGCATTGCTCGAAGTTTGTGACACGCTCATGCTGGACATGGACGGGACCTTGCTTGACCTTGCCTATGACAATTACATGTGGCTCGAGCACATACCGGCCGAATATGCACGACAGAACGACATGACCGAAGATGCTGCGCGCCAGCGTCTGTGCGCGATTATGAAAAGCCTCGAGGGTAAACTCGATTGGTATTGCCTGGACCACTGGAGTAATGCGCTAAATCTTGATATTGCGGCGCTACATCGTGACCAAAATCGGCGAATAGATTTCCTGCCAGGCGCCAGGAAGTTTCTGGAAACGGTTTCCAGACATAACATCAGGCTGTTGATGGTCACTAACTCTCACCAGCATACGCTGGACATCAAGACGGAAGTGACTGGTATTGTCGAATTTTTCGACGGCATTTACACGTCTCATGCATTGGGTCACGCCAAAGAAGATCAGCCATTTTGGCATGCGCTTAAGGAGGTCGAGGACTTCGATCCCGCTAAAACGATGTTTGTCGATGATAACGTGTCAGTACTGCAGAGCGCTCGTGACTACGGCGTGAAAATGCTGTTGCAGGTTACGCAACCGGACTCGCGTCGCCCGGCGCGTCAAAATCGCGACTTTATCGGCATCAATGGCGTAGCAGAACTTCTTGGCTAGCCAGTTCGGCTGCCATCTGACAGATTCGGCCCGCTAGTGTTTTCTTGGCGGACCTCGTCTTGGAGGCCGGTTTCCGCCACCACCCGGTTTTCGTCCACCGGGGCCTCCGCTGCGAGGCTTCCTCGCGCGGTGTGGTGGCTTGATCAGTTTCGGAAGATCGTCAGGGTTGTAGCTGGCAACCGGAATCTTGTGGCCTATGAAATCTTCGATTTCCGGTAATGCGATGGCGTAAGTCTCGCAGCCGAAGCTAATGGCATCGCCTGCAGCACCTGCGCGCGCCGTTCGGCCGATGCGGTGCACATAGTCTTCGCAATCCTGCGGCAGGTCGTAATTGATAACGTATTGCACATCCGGAATGTGCAGGCCGCGCGACGCGACATCGGTCCCGATCAGCACGGCGAGGTCACCACTTAAGAAACGCTTCAGCATGTTCTGGCGTTTCGTTTGTGGCACATCGCCGGAAATTGCCTGGGCATCAATACCGTTGGCCTTCAGATAATCCTCGACCTTTTCCGCGTCTCGTTTCATGTTGACAAAAACCATGATTCGACCGGTTCCCATTTCCCGGATCAGGCCAACCAGCAGCGGCAACTTGTCCGGGTTGGACGGAAAGAAAATCGCCTGCCTGACTTTGTCAGCCGTAACCTTGTCCGGTTCCACCTGGATAAGTTCCGGCTCGTTCATGTGTTCGTAAGCAAGTTCCAGCACTTTTTGCGACAGCGTTGCTGAAAACAGCATGTTCAGGCGGTCTTCCGGTTTCGGTAATTTTCGAAGCAGATAGCGAATATCCTTGATAAATCCCAGGTCGAACATGCGGTCCGCCTCATCAAGAATGGCGACCTGCACCTGGTCCAGTTTGAACACGCCCTGTTTAAAGTAATCGATGATGCGCCCGGGCGTTCCAATCAGGATATCGATACCGGACTCGATCGTTTTTCGCTGTTGTTCGTAGCCGGTTCCACCGTAGGCCAGCCCAGTCTTCAGGCCCGTATGTTTGGCGAGTACTTCCGCGTCATTACTGATCTGTATCGCCAGCTCGCGCGTTGGCGCGAGAATGAAGATCTTTGGCTGTCGCGTGCTGCCCTCACTCTCACTGGCCGATGAGGTCAAAACCCGTTGAATGGCCGCAATAAGGAAGGCCGCCGTCTTGCCGGTGCCTGTCTGTGCCTGGCCTGCGACATCGTGGCCTTTGAGCGCCAGTGGCAGCGTATCTGCCTGGATAGGCGTCGCAAACACGAACCCCGCGTCTGCGATGCCTTTGCGAAGCGTGTCGTGTAATTCCAGAGTGTCAAATCTGAGGTCGCTCAGATGGCTGTCAGTCATTGATTTCATGCCAGAAAATGTGGATTAGGGGCTTGCAAAATGCTTCGTGAAGGGGTCAAATTAGCCGTACATCGACGCGACACCCGTCGCACCTGCCAATTTCGCCAGCACCGAATTCCAAGAGAAGCCGCGATAAAGCTGCGACATATTGCCTGATTGAAGAGGCAGCGTCATCCACAATTGTAATGTTGGCCGGAACCTGACGGTTCGGCGGGCATTCTTAAAAATCGAAAACCAACCCGAGTCTTAGGAGGTAATTGCCGGTGAGCGACAGGATCGTATACACCAACGACGATAGCTTTGAAGTCGATATTCTGAATTCGGACGTACCCGTTCTGCTGGATTTTTGGGCGGAATGGTGCGGGCCGTGCAAAATGATTGCACCGCTCCTGAACGAGGCGGCTGACGAATACGCGGGCCGCATGACCGTCGCAAAGCTAAACATCGACGAAAATCCGAATACCCCCCCGAAATACGGCATCCGCAGCATTCCGACGCTGATGCTTTTCAAAAATGGCACCGTGCACGCACAGAAACTGGGCGCGATGTCTAAGTCACAACTAACTGAGTTTCTGGAAACTAATTTGTGAGAGGGTACTTGGGCAATCAAACAAGAAGCCGGCCAAAGCAGTCGACTAAAGCAAAACAGGGTAACAATGGCCAGACCGGCCGCCGGCGTCGAAGCAGACGCCCTCCAGGCGAAATGATGCCGGATGATGACGGTTGCCTCGAGGTCATACCGGCCGATCAGCTGGAGCTCTCCAAGAGCGCCATGAACCTGACGGAATTGAAAACCCGTGCGGCGACCGCGCTCGTTGAGCTTGGCGAGTCGTTGGGTCTCGATAACCTCGCGCGATCTCGCAAGCAGGACATCATCTTCAATATTCTTCGGGCTCACGCCAAGAATGGAGAGGACATATATGGGGACGGCGTACTTGAAATACTTCAGGACGGCTTCGGCTTCCTGCGTTCCGCGGATAGTTCCTATCTTGCCGGTCCCGACGATATCTACGTATCGCCGAGCCAGATCCGCCGCTTCAATCTGCGCACAGGTGACACAGTTGCCGGTCTGATTCGACCACCCAAAGAAGGCGAAAGATATTTCGCACTCCTAAAAGTTGGTGAAATCAACCATGATGCGCCTGAGAATGCGCGCAGTAAGGTCCTTTTCGAGAATCTGACGCCACTATTTCCTCGTGAGCGGCTCAAACTCGAGCAGGGCAATGGCAGTACCGAAGATCTGACCGCGCGTATCATCGACATGGTTGCGCCAATCGGTAAAGGCCAGCGTGGTCTGATTGTTTCCCCGCCGAAAGCCGGTAAAACGATGCTCCTGCAAAACATCGCATCCGCCATCGTCGCCAACAATCCGGACGTAGAGCTGATCGTTCTGCTGATTGATGAGCGGCCGGAAGAAGTAACCGAAATGCAACGTACGGTTCGAGGCGAAGTTGTCTCATCGACATTCGATGAGCCGGCAAGCCGACATGTGCAGGTTGCGGACATGGTTATCGAAAAGGCTAAGCGGCTGACTGAGCACAAGCGCGATGTCGTTATTCTGCTGGATTCAATCACGCGCCTCGCTCGTGCGTATAACACCGTTGTGCCTTCATCAGGCAAAGTACTGACCGGTGGTGTCGACGCTAACGCATTGCATCGTCCTAAGCGCTTCTTCGGTGCGGCAAGAAATATCGAAGAAGGCGGAAGCCTGACAATCCTGGCAACTGCGCTGGTCGATACCGGTTCAAAGATGGACGAAGTTATCTACGAAGAGTTCAAGGGTACCGGCAATATGGAAATCCACCTGGATCGACGTATTTCGGAGAAACGGGTCTTCCCGGCGATCAACATCAACCGTTCAGGAACTCGAAAAGAAGAGTATCTGACGGATCCGGATGAGTTACAGAAGATGTGGATACTTCGAAAAGTTCTGCATCCGATGGACGAGTTAGCCGCGGTAGAGTTCCTGCTCAGCAAGCTGCAGGATACGAAAACGAATGCCGAATTCTTTGAAGCGATGAAAAGATAATTCGTATCGGCTTCCGTTCGCAAAATATAGTCTCAATAAAAAAGGCCCCGCTGTCGCGGGGCCTTTTTTTTGTTCCTACCTCGGAAACTGCTCAAATTCAGTCTTTACTAACGCCCCAGATTCCCGTGCCTTTGGCTGAAATGTAGAGAAATACGAATGCGTAAAGCGCAGCGGCGTCTCCACGATTCATAATTGGCAGATAACTCTCTGCACTGAAATGTCCCATCCAATAGGCCGCTGCGCCCATGCCGGCGCAAATAAACGCCGCCGGGCTGGTCATTATGCCGATCATAACCAGTGCGCCTCCGATCAATTCGACTGGGCCGGCCACCCACTGGATATGCATTGGGCGATCGTCAGGCATGTTCATGAACTTCGACGCCCCGTGGCAGAAGAACATAAACCCGGTTGTGATTCGCATTAGCGCGTACGTCTGGTTTTCGTAGGCTTTCATAAATGACATGATATTTTGGTCCTCGCTTTATTTTAGTGTTATTCGGCCCTGATACCCCGGCCGGTCGCTCAACCTTAAGACCTTGCCCACGAAGCCTACCATTCCGGCAGGCCGATGCAATTCCCTCCGTTTCGCCAAGCGTGACGTTAGTAGATAGTGTATTGCGCAGTGTGCGTGGCACAGGCAGATGTCGTCACCATGCGTGATTACAGGAGGAGCTTTGGCGCAATCCGGGCAGGCATCGGCACGGACGATGTAAGCCTGCCCGGACGGGGGCAGATTGTCAGGGGGACTTCCAGAAATGCAAAGGGACCGCGCTACCGGCAGGGAAACTGTTCTGCTCCCGGCGCAATTCGACGTAGCCGTCGGTACCGGCAAGTGAGGCGAAATCGCCGGACGTGTTGCTTGGTACCGGCGTCGCGCTAATTCTCCCGTCGGCCAGGCTTAGTACGCGAACCGGCAGGAAGCAGGTCAGATCCGTGTTGAAATTTACATCTTCGGTAAGTACCGCAGTTTGCGCCGGAACTCGCTCACGACCGCTGGCCCGGAACAACGCCGGCAAGACATACTGGCGGCAGCACACCATTGACGAAACGGGATTGCCGGGCAGCGCGAAAACGGCCTGGCCGTTGGGGCCGATGCCAAACCACATTGGCTTACCCGGACGCTGGCTTATCTTGTGGAAAACGGCTTTGACGCCAAGCGTCCGCATGACTTGTGGCACGAAATCCGCTTTGCCCATCGACACCCCACCACTGAGAATCATCACGTCGGTTGTTTCAAGATGACGCTTCAATTCGCGTTCAAGTGTCGCGACATTATCCGCCAAATGTTCGTGACACGAATTCGCAAAACCCTGGACCGCCAGCATAGCGACCAGGGCTGGCCCATTGGACAGGCGGATCTGGTGGTCTGCGACCGGCTGCCCGGGCGGTACCAGTTCATTGCCTGTAGAGATGACGCTGACTTTCGGCAAGCGCGAGACTTCCACCTGGTCCAGACCGCAAGAGGCGATTATCGCTACGTCCAGCGGTGAGATGGTGATACCTGGTCTTAGCACTTCGTGGCCGCCCTTGTGATCAGATCCCTTCGCGTGAATGAACTGGCGGGCCTGCGCCTGGTAGTCGTCTTCGACCACTGCCACATTTTTGACAATCGCGACCCGTTCTACCGGAACAATACAGTCACTCGCTTCGGGCAGTACGCTTCCGGTCATGACCTCGATGCAGTTCTGATCACTTTCCAATGTCAGAACTGAATCACCGGCATGTTGCGTACCCTGAATAGTGAATTGTCGATTGCCGGCATCGAACGACGAAAACCGGATTGCTATGCCATCCATCGTGACCCGATCGAATGGGGGCTGATCCCGCTCTGCATGAACAACTTGCCGCAAAATCCTGCCGGACGCCGAAACGAGATCGACGTGGTCGCTGTCGAAAATCGACATTGACTCATCTATTGCCTGGGATGCCTCTGCCGTTGTCAGCATAGCCTGCGTCAACCCGCCTTCCCGGACATTTCACGGGCGATAGCGCGATGACCGATATCTTTGCGATAAAAAACATTGTCCCAACGAATGCTTGCGACTCTTGCATAGGCGACGTCGCGCGCGTCAGCTACAGAATTGCCAAGCCCGACTACACAGAGCACACGGCCGCCGCTGGTAACAACATCATTGTTGTGCATCGCAGTTCCTGCGTGGAAGACCATGGCAGCAGTATCGCCGGATTCATCCAGCCCCGATATAGGTTTGCCCTTTTCATAGCTTGCCGGATATCCGCCGGCAGCCATCACGACCCCAAGAGCTGCGCGCGAATCCCATTGTGCTGTTTCATTCTCCAGACGGCCATTTAGCGTTGCCTCACACAAGGTGACGAGATCTGATTTCAGGCGCGCCATGATTGGCTGTGTTTCCGGGTCGCCCAAACGGCAATTGAATTCGATCACTTTGGGTGCGCCCTTTGGTGTAATCATCAGTCCGGCGTAGAGAAATCCGGTGTATTTGATCCCGTCCGCGCGCAAACCGGAGAGCGTCGGCTGAATGACAAGCTCGAGAATTCGTTGCTCCATTTCGGTAGTGACGACGGGAGCCGGAGAATAGGCACCCATTCCGCCCGTGTTCGGACCTGTATCGCCTTCGTCCCGGGCTTTGTGGTCTTGAGAGCTCGCGAGCGACAGAACAGCGTTCCCGTCTGTCATGACAATAAAACTTGCCTCCTCGCCTTCGAGGAATTCCTCTACGACAATTCGTCTGCCGGCATCACCAAAATGCCCCGCAGCAAGCATGCTGGTCGCCGCTTCTTCGGCTTCACGCAGCGTTCGGGCGACGATCACCCCCTTGCCGGCAGCAAGTCCGTCCGCTTTTATGACGATCGGTGCGCCGCGGTCACGAATGTAGGCGAGCGCGGGTTCCAGCTCAGCGAAACTCTGGTACGCCGCCGTCGGTATGTTGTGCCTGTGAAGAAAGTCTTTGGTAAAAGCTTTGGATCCTTCCAGCTGGGCGCCGGCGGCATCGGGTCCGAAACATGGCAGCCCCGCTTCCCGGAACCTGTCCACGATGCCGTTCACAAGAGGCACTTCGGGGCCGATTATGGTCAGGTCAATGGATTCTGACCGGGCAAGTTCCAGCAATCTATCAATGTCTTCGGCGTCAACGGCGACATTTCGTATCCCTGGTTCGAGAGCGGTTCCGGCATTGCCAGGGGCGACCAACACATCTTTGACCCGGGGTGACTGTTTACATTTCCATGCCAGCGCATGTTCACGACCACCGCCGCCAACGATCAGTATTTTCATCGGATCCACTCTCGGCTAAAGACGTTTTCAGGAGAAAAGCAGAAAAGGGGTCAGAGCCCTTTTCATGGCTATGCGAGACTCTGCCTGCACCGCTAAATAATGGGCTCTGACCCCTTTTTTTGGCTCCACTGGTTTAGTGCCTGAAATGACGCATGCCCGTAAACACCATTGCGAGACCATGCTCATTTGCCGCGGCGATGACTTCATCGTCACGCATTGAGCCGCCAGGCTGAATGATCGCCGAAATGCCGTGTTCTGCGGCGCTATCAATTCCATCGCGGAACGGGAAGAAAGCATCGGATGCCATCACGGAGCCAGACACTTCGAGTCCCTCGTCCGCCGCTTTGATCGCAGCAATCCTGGTCGAATACACACGACTCATCTGTCCTGCACCAACGCCAATCGTCGTCCCGTCCTTACAAAATACGATTGCGTTCGACTTAACGAATTTCGCCACTTTCCAGGCGAACAGCATATCTCTGACCTGGTCCGCGCTGGGCGCGATCTTCGTAACGACCTTGAAATCTGACTCTGTTACCACACCGGCGTCGGAAGTTTGTACAAGCAAGCCGCCGGAGACTTTCTTGAAGTCAAAAGTCGCGGCATTGCTATCGGGCCACGTGCCGGTTCGAAGTACGCGAACGTTTTTCTTTTCCGTCAGCACTGAAAGCGCATCTTCGTCGATATCAGGAGCGACGATGACTTCAACAAATTGTCTGTCGACAATGCTGCGGGCCGTTGCCGCATCCAGAGGCCGGTTAAATGCGATGATGCCGCCGAACGCTGACGTCGGATCGGTGGAGAACGCACGATCGTAAGCGCTCCCGATACTGTCACCCACCGATACACCACATGGATTGGCATGCTTGACAATGACGCAGGCCGGACGATCAAACTGCTTGACGCATTCAAGCGCAGCATCTGTGTCCGCAATGTTGTTGTATGACAATGCTTTACCCTGGAGTTGTTCGGCAGTTGCGAGCGATCCGGCTGGTGCCGCCTGATCGCGGTAAAACGCCGCTTCCTGATGCGGATTCTCGCCGTAGCGTAGTTTCTCGCTTCGGATGCCCGAGTACAAAAACCGTTCGCCGAGAAAATCCTGTTTCAGTGAAGCGGACAGATATTGCGCGATTGCCGTGTCGTAACTGGCCGTATGGGCATAGGCTTTTGCAGCCAATCCGCGACGGTACTCGACGCTCATTTTGCCAGCCCGTAACGCTTCGAGAACGGTTTCATAGTCGTCCGGATCAACGACAACTGCGACACCGTCATGATTCTTGGAGGCGGCGCGAATCATCGCCGGCCCTCCTATATCGATATTCTCTATCGCGTCGTCAAGTGTTGCGTCAGATCTGCTGATGGTTTGTTCAAACGGATAAAGGTTGACGGCAAGAAGATCGATCGGCTCGATGCCGTGTTCTGCCATGACCGCCTCGTCCGTGCCACGCCGACCGAGAAGACCGCCGTGAATGACAGGGTGAAGAGTCTTTACTCTTCCATCCATGATTTCCGGAAACCCCGTTTTCATCGACACCTCAATCGCGTCGATTCCTGCTTCCCGGAGCTGGCGACAGGTGCCGCCAGTGGAGAGTATTTCGATGTCCAGGTCGAGAAGACCCTGGGCAAACTGAATCAGATTACGCTTATCAGAGACGCTGACGAGCGCACGACATACTTTGAACATGGATTGCCTTTACTGAATTAGGGAATACGTCTTTAGCTTTTTTCGCAGCGTTCCGCGGTTGATGCCGAGAATTCCAGCGGCCTGGCTTTGATTTCCATCGGTGTAATCCATTACCGCCCTGAACAACGGCTCTTCAACCTCGCCGAGAACGAGATCATACAAATCGCCGGGGCGATCGCCGTTCAGGGATTTGAAGTACAGCTGGAGCGCTTCTTCGGTGTGTTTGCGAAGGGGCTTCCTGGATTTCAGGGCCATTAATTCAATGATATTGACGGACTCGTTCTTGGCCACTTTCTTGTAATTCCCGAAGTGTGTTTGTTCAAAACCTTGCCGAGCACAAATGTTACGCGGCCAAATGGTTGTTCTCGGTCATCGAACCAAAGAAATTCCGCGTAAGGCGAATTTGCTCAGAAGCACTTGCAACGCGCACCACCCGCGACCGGAACGCTTCTGCATTTCTCAATCCGGAGCAATACCAGGTCAGGTGCTTGCGAGCCACCCGAACGCCAGTTGTATCCCCATAAAACTGGTACAGGTCGCTAAGGTGGTCGAGCATGATATCACGGACGTCGTTATTTTCTAGCGGCGCAATTTGCTGCCCGGTTTTCAGATAATGGTTCAGCTCTCGAAAAATCCAGGGTTGCCCCATGGCAGCCCTGCCTATCATCAAGGCGTCCGCGCCACTAATGCGAAGAACATCAAGCGCTTTCCGTGAGCTTGTGATATCGCCGTTAGCAATCACGGGTATATCGACTGCGGATTTGATGCGCGCAATCGTTTCATATTCTGCATCGCCATCGTATCGACAGGCCCGGGTCCTGCCGTGAACTGCCAATGCCTGTATGCCATTTTCCTCTGCGATCTTCGCGATTTCGACGCCGTTGCGGTTTTGCTCGTTCCAGCCCGTACGTATTTTCAGGGTAACGGGCACGGAAACTGCAGCGACAACTGCCGCGAGAATCCTTTCGACAAGCAACGGATCTTTCAGAAGTGCGGAGCCGGCAAGTTGCTTGCAGACTTTCTTGGCCGGACAACCCATATTGATATCAATGATTTGCGCGCCACGCCCCACGCAAAGCGATGCGGCGAGCGCCAATTGATCCGGATCGGAACCCGCAATCTGAACCACTCGCGGCGTTGCATCCATGTCGAGATTGAGACGGTGTCGCGATTTTGCCGTTTGCCACAAACTGATATCAGCGGTGGTCATTTCCGACGTGGTCATGCCGGCACCGAAGCGACGGCAGAGCCGACGAAATGGCGCATCGGAAATTCCTGCCATCGGCGCAAGCAGAAACGGGCTTGAAAGCTGGTAAGGCCCGATTTTCATGGAGTGCCCGCCAAGCAAACGGGGTCAGAGCCCTTGGGAAAAAAAACCGGGTATTCGCGTTGGCGGGTCTTAAGGGCTCTGACCCCATTAATCATCAAGGGCTCTGACCCCATTAATCATCAGCATCTTCAGTCTTTAAAGTCTTCGATGGCGCAGCGAACCGAACCGGGCGCGACACGATAGCAGACATTCAGTTTGAATCCGGTCGCCTCGGCGGACGGGTCTTCGATCGTAATGACTGCGGTAAAATTTTCGCCCGGAAGTACGGGGCTGCTCGGGTCCAGGTCACCCGCGAGGTATTCTCCAGGTTCGAGGATTTTGCTACCCATGATGTCTTCCCAGCGGTCAGTCAGCGAGATATGAATCAGCGGGTAGGGTAATGGTTGATCGGCGCGGTTTACGATTCGCGACACAATGGTCAGGGCCTGCTCATTTTCGTCGACATTTCCATTAGTGACTTCGAACTGCCAGCCCCTGACGTCCCACGACGGAGTGACCGGACTACCCAGCATTCGGTAGACCGGTGCGACTGTCTGATTAAACATCCCCATCGTCGCAAGCGATTCCCGCGAGTTGTGTACGATTTGTCCAACGAGGGTCAGCGCAAGCACGACAATGGCGGCAGTTATGCCGTAACTCACCGGATCGTGTCGACGCCGTCCTCCGCGAACTTTGCCCCGACGCAGGGCGTAGGTATCGACCAGGCTACCGGAGTCGCCGAGCTGGCCTCTCGATGCATTCTCGGCAGCCAGCCTTTCCAGATCAATCTCGCTGCGTACAAATTCGCCTTCCATGATGATCGTTTCAACGTCATCGGCATGTTCACTGAACAGCTGCTCGGCACTTTTCAACCCTACAAGCGTCGCCGAGAAGTTATCGTCCTGGGTTGCCAGTGCCATCATTTCCTGATCAATTTCCATATTGACCGTCATTTCGTCTTCAGTTAGCGGTGGCACAATGTGCTCAATTTCGCCTGTGTCACTGTTGCGTAAGACGCCGTCGCCGTCCTCATTCGCGACCGGCTCTTTCAAGTCGTCTTCGCCAGCCAGCCAACGGGCGGCTTTTTCGATGTTGGCTTCGAATTCTCCGGTCGATTCGCGATCCCGGTCCGCCTCGTCCTCGCTCTCTCTCTCGTCGTCGTCATCGACGCCATCCAATTCCTCGACTACGGAATAGTCGTCGTCTGAAGAAGCGTATTCTTCATCCTCTACTTCAAATACGTCCGCCTCGTCGTCGTCTTTGTCGAATTCGAGCGACTCATCCACAATCTCTATTGCGTCTTCGCCAGCAATCAGGACACCATCAGAATCATCCTCATCGTCGGCTTGTTCTTCATCCGACATAACGAAGCGTTCGACGTCCTCCTCCTTAAGCAAGGGGACCTCATCTGTCAGGGCAAGTTCCGATGCCGGAAGATCAAACACGATCGCTTCGTCCGGCGCGTCGAACTGATATTCGGGCCCCACTGGCGTCGGTTGCCCGGCGTTCGACTCTTCTCGTGCCGGCAATTGGTCGTGTATGGTGGCAAGTTCTTCCTCAGCCTCCAGCGTCTCGGACTCAAGTGTGGAATCCGGATCGCTTACCTCCTCAAGCAGGTCTGTCCATTCCTCCGGTTCGCTTAAGGCGAGATCTCCCTGCAGCTCATCAAATTCTGCAGACTCGGTAATCGCGAAGTCTGATTCCCGTCGAGCCGGTTCGCCGCGCGAGCGCAGTGATTCGAGCTCCTGACCGAAGTCGTCAGATAGCATCGTACTGTCGTCGTAACGCATTTCTTCGGTTGCAAACCGATCAGCGTCGTTCGTATCCGGATCATCTTCGTCAAGCACCCGCCATTCGATGCCAGTGTCTTCAATGCGTACTTTCTCTGGCCCGGCCAGCTGATCAAGTGTTTCGAGAAGTCGGCGACTGGTTTCCGCATGCCGGTCGGGGGAAGCGGTATCCCTGGCAGGCTCCGGCATTTCCTCGGAGAGATACTCGAGCGCATTGAACACGTGCTCACAACTACCGCAGCGCACATTCCCTTTCGCTTGCTGCAGGACTTTCGCGGTAACGCGAAAAGAAGAATTGCAGTCAGGGCAAGTGGTGTACATGTTGCGCGCTCAGCGCTTCGTGCCGGTCAGGCAGGCCCAGTTGTCTTTGATAACCGGAGCGTTGAAATCGAACCATTCCTGGTAATTGTCCTGTACTTGCGCAACTTGCTCGTACAGTACCCCGGACAGCGCCAGCCTGCCTCCCGGCCTGACCGCGTTAACAATGAATGACACGTGTTCGATCAAGGTGCTCGCCAATATGTTTGCGATGACAATATCGAATGAGTTGGTAGCGCTCGACATGGTCGTACTCGCGCGAAAACAGTCCCCAACATGGTTACGTTCTGCATTCTGCCGGCTTGCTGTCACTGCCTGCAAATCTATGTCAATTCCTTGTACTCGCGCTGCGCCCAGTTTGCAGGCTGCAACACCCAGTATTCCGGATCCGCAGCCAAAATCGAGTACGGTTTTCCCGGTAACGTCAATGCCATCAAGCCACTCAAGACAAAGTGCGGTTGTCGGGTGTGTGCCGGTGCCGAAAGCAAGTCCGGGATCCAACCTGACGACAATCGCGTCATCCGGCGGATTGTGTTCATTCCCGGGTACGATCCACAATCGTTTACCGAACCGCATCGGACCGAAGTCCTTCAGCCATTCCCGCTCCCAGGCCCGGTCGACCAGGATTTCGACATGATTATCCGGCAATTCCTTTAGTTCGAACGTCTGCATGAGATCAGACTTCAGTCTCGCAAAGTCCGCGTCGGCGTCGAACAAAGCGGTGACTTTCGTATCGCTCCATAACGGCGTCGCGCCCGGCGCGGGTTCGAGAACCGGATCATCGCCGGCATCAGAGAGCGTGACGGCATGAGCGCCATTTTTCAGTAGGACAGCTTCAACGCGATCCGGATCAAAAGATTCTAGATTCATTACAAACTGTCGCCATTCCTCCGGCACCGTTACAAACCGAGTCTTTTCTCGAGGTAGTGAATATCTGTGCCACCCGCCTGAAAGGCGGAGTGCTGAAATATCTCCTGGTGCAAGGGAACATTCGTCTTGATGCCCTCTACGACTATTTCGGAGAGTGCGCTGCGCATGCGGGCGATGGCGGTCGGGCGATCGTTACCGTGCGCGATAATTTTTCCGATCATCGAGTCATAGTAAGGGGGAACGCGGTATCCGCTGTAAATATGACTTTCAACGCGAATGCCGGGACCACCCGGCGGGTGCCAGAGGTGCACCAGACCGGGGGACGGCATGAACGTTTTCGGATCTTCGGCATTGATTCGGCATTCGATCGCATGCCCGGAAATTTTGATGTCGGCCTGGGTCTGGCTGAGTCGTTCACCAGCGGCAATACGAATTTGTTCTCTGACGATATCGACGCCGGTAATCATCTCGGTGACCGGGTGCTCAACCTGCAGTCGAGTGTTCATTTCGATGAAATAAAACTCACCATTCTGGTACAGGAACTCAAACGTTCCTGCGCTCCGGTAACCCATTTCCAGACACGCCCGCGCACATCGCTCACCGATCCGCTTTCTCTGTTCTTCAGTGATTCCGGGAGCCGGAGCCTCCTCTACCACCTTCTGGTGGCGTCTCTGCATCGAACAATCGCGTTCGCCGAGATGAATAGCATTGCCGTGATTGTCGGCCAGCACCTGGATCTCAATATGCCGTGGCGTCTCCAGGAACTTTTCCATGTAAACGGTCTCGTTGCCGAACGCCGAACGTGCCTCAGCCTGCGTAACGCTGATTGCTGCAATGAGCGATGCCTCGGAATGCACGACTCGCATGCCTCGACCGCCGCCACCGCCAGAAGCCTTGATAATAACGGGATAACCGATATCCCGACCGATTCGAAGGTTTTCCTCTGCATTATCGCTAAGTGGGCCATCCGAGCCGGGCACCGTCGGGACACCCGCAGCTTTCATCGTGCGAATGGCAGCGACTTTATCGCCCATTTGGCGAATAGCGCTGGCGGGTGGGCCGATAAATACGAAACCACTGGTTTCGACGCGTTCCGCGAAATCCGCATTCTCCGAAAGAAAGCCATAGCCAGGATGGATCGCGACGGCGTCAGTTACTTCTGCTGCGCTGATAATAGCTGGCATGTTCAGATAGCTGTCCGTTGAACGTGGCGGCCCAATGCACACCGTTTCATCCGCAAGCAATACATGCTTGAGGGTGTTATCCGCCGTGGAATGGACTGCAACAGTCTTGATTCCCATCTCACGACACGCCCGCAAGATCCGTAAGGCGATCTCGCCTCTGTTAGCGATGACGATTTTGTCGAGCATATCTTTGCGACCCGGTCAGCTGACGTTGCGCTGATCGATTACGAACAGTATTTGTCCGTACTCAACCGGGTCGCCATTCTGCGCGCGGATCGATTTGATCGTTCCCGACACATCGGCGACGATCTGATTCATCATCTTCATCGCCTCAATAATACAAAGTGTATCGCCCTCGTTGACTCGGTCACCAACCTGGACGAACGACGGCGAGCCGGGAGACGACGACGAGTAGAAGGTGCCGACCATCGGCGCAATAACACGGAAGCCTTCATCGTCTGCTTCGGCTACCAGCGCCGCCGCGGGAGCGGGTGCCCCGGTGAGTACGGCAACGGGCGCCGCCTGCACCGGCATGGTCGCCATTGGTTGTGCGTGTGCTACCTGACTTCCGTACCTGCTGATGCGAACCGATTCTTCGCCTTCCGTTATCTCGATCTCGGCGATCCCGGATTCGTCCAGCAGTTCGATCAATTTTTTTACTTTCCTGATATCCATTATTTTTCCTCGGACAAAAGTCTGGATGCAGCCTGTAATGCGATGTCGTAGCCATATGCGCCCAGCCCAAAGATGCAGCCTTTGGCAATATCGCTGAAATAACTCGAATGACGAAAATTTTCGCGAGCAAATACATTGCTCAGGTGAATTTCAATGAACGGGATGCTGACTGCCAGGATCGCATCTCGAATAGCAATACTGGTGTGAGTAAACGCGCCCGGATTCATCAGGATGAAGTCAACACGCTCTGTGGCGGCAAGTTGTACCCGATCTACGATTTCGTGTTCGGCGTTGCTCTGAAAGCAGGCGAGCTCGTGATTGAGATTACTGGCCTGTTCCACCAGGCGACGTTCGATGTCGGCGAGATTGGAACTGCCGTAAACACCCGGTTCGCGTGTGCCGAGCAGATTAAGATTGGGACCATTGATGAGAAGCAGGCGGGCCATTTCTTGTAGTTATTCGCCAGTTTGCCGAAATTAACGGCAATTGTAACCTTGTTCTAGGTAGATAGCGCAAGTTTGGCCTGGGGAAACTTCAGGCAGACCCTTTGTCGGTGCAGATATCGCGGGATCTTTGGCGATCGCCCCAAAGAAACCTACAGGTCAGCCAGCGCGGATCTGGCGGCAGCAAGGTCCATTTGGCCCGTTTCGAGGGCATCGAATACCTGCAGTATTTTCTCAATGTGGGCTTCGACGATCTCGCCGATATGAGATTTCAGCAGCTCGCCCGAGGGCGCAATGATCATGGTGAACGGAAGGCCAATAAAACTGATGCCGGACGCCTCCGCGGCGGCCATCGCATCTTCCTGCCCGACGAGTATCGGGTAGTTGAACTGCGCTTCCTCAGCGTAAGCCTGAACCTGTTCCGGAAAATCGACCGCAATGCCAATTATCTGGATATTGTCCGCCGCATGTTCTTCCTGTGTCTGTTTCAGTAACGGAATTTCACGGCGACATGGCGCGCACCAGGTCGCCCAGAAATTAACCAGGCGGGCCTTACCATCCCACTCAGATAACTGTCGCATGTCGCCGTCAATATCCGACAGTGCGAAGTCGACGATCGTATTGGCAGCCCCTTTTTCAACGACGGGCGTTACGTCGACCGCAGCCGGGGTTTCGGCAATTTGTGGTGACCGCGTTACAATATAACCGCCCGCACCGGCTATCAAAAAAATGGTCAGCGCTATGGCAGTTGCCAGGTTCTTGCTCATAATTTCTTAGTTCTTCGCGCTTAAGTCTGCGTTATTTCCCGTCGCCATCCTGACGTGTTCCGCAAAATCCTTTGCTTTCATGTATCCAACAACTTCATAGCCGTGGCGCTGTGTGCCGTCATTGCCAAAAAAGATAATTGTTGGCGGCCCGAAAACACCGAAACGTTTCAGCAGCGCCTGATCTTCATCGTCATTGGCTGTGACGTCGGCCTGCAACAGTACCGTGCCGGACAGCGAATCCTGAACGCCACTATCGGTGAACGTGTACTCCTCCATCTCTATACAGGAAACACACCAGTCTGCATAGAAATCGAGCATCGCTGACTTGCCATCGGCGGATGCTCGCGCGAGCGCCGCATCGAGATCGCCCGTCGTCTTGATTCGCTGGAAATCCAGGCCGCTGTGCTGGGCGACGCCGGTCGTACCAATCCCGCTATTCAGTGCAGCAAGCGGTCGCAGCATGCTGTTACTGCCGGCGAGTGATCCGACCAGAAGTACGGCGCCGTAAATGATGGCAAGCAAACCCAGACCCTTGCCAAGTTTTCGCGTACCGAGAGAATCAGGGGTTAGTTGCGTTAGACCGCCAAGATATACGCCGGCCATAAATATCAGGATACCGTAAGCCGCGAGCGTCACCTCGCCGGGCAATATGCGGGACATCATCCAGATACCCATGCCGAGCATCATGAAACCGAATGCATTCTTGACTGCGACCATCCAGGCGCCGGCCTTCGGCAGATATTTGCCTTGCGCAGCGCCGACGAGAAGGAGTGGCGCGCCCATGCCAAGGCTCATGGCAAACAATGCCGTTCCGCCGCGCAGCATGTCGCCCGTCTGTGCCATTACCGTTAAGGTCGCGATGAGAGCCGGCGCTACGCAGGCCGTTACGACCAGGGACGAAAGCGCCCCCATGACGAAGGCGCCGATCGCCGTCCCTCTTTTCTGGTTGCCACTCGCGTTGGCCATTCGTGTCTGGATTGCTGAGGGCATCTGCAAATCAAACATGCCGAACATGCTAAGCGCCAGTATGACAAACAGACTGGAAAATCCGACGAGCACCCACGGTTGATTGAACATGGCCTGCAACTGCAAGCCTGCCGCGGCTGCGGCCACGCCGGCAGCGGTATAAACGAGTGCCATACCCATCACGTAACTCAAAGCCAGCCAAAATCCGCGGGATGAACTGGTTTTGTCGCCGTCGCCGGCGATGATGCCGGAAAGGATCGGCACCATGGGCAACACACAGGGGGTAAATGCGAGGAGCAGGCCAAGACCGAAAAATGTGGCGACGACCGATCCCATCGCCGAGGTTGTGATTACTTGCGCCAGTCGGCCTTGTTCGGATATCGGCGCGCGGGGCGACGCCGCCGATACAGCGGACAATGCGGAAATTGCAGTTGCTTCCGGCAGAGAGACCTGGATGACCCTGGTAATGGGCGGATAGCAAATACCGCCATCGGCGCAACCCTGGTACTTCAACTCAACGTCGAGCTTCATCGCCTCGGGTGTCGCACGCGCTATCGCCAGCTTTCCGAAGACGTCTCCGTGGTAAACCTCCATCTCGCCAAAATACTGATCTGTCTTTTTCTCGCCTGCCGGCAATTCAAGAAGACCCGCCTGGGCGGAATCAGATATTACGGATGCGGATATCTTGTCCCTGTAGAGGTAATAGCCATCGGTGACGCGGATAGCGACTTCGACATTATTGCCGTCGATAGCCGTCAGAATCGGCTGGAACACCTCATCTACGGGCAAAAAGTCGCTGTTAGCGCCGCCAAATGTGCCAAACGAATTACCGAGATCGATTTTTCCCGGCAGGTCATTTCTTGCGACCAATTTAATGCTTTCGGTCCAGGTCTGGGGCGGGTAGCAAATGCCGATGTCGGCACAGCCCTGGGACTTGATGACGAGCTCCATTGCCAGAGGCGCGGCGCCAACAACCGTGTAAGGAATGCTGACAAAAAACCGGTTTCGGTAAACCGGCTGCACGCCAAAGAACTCATCTTCGTGATGTTCGCCCTCTGGCAACACGTAATCGCCGAGTACGATCGAATCTGACCCACTTGCGTAGGACATTTTGCCGCGATAGAGGTAGTAGCCGTCCTCAACGACCCAATCGATTTCGATCGCACTGCCTGTGTCGGCTGCGGCATAGCGATAGGCCTCCTCGGGATGGAGGATTTCATCATCCTGGGCTGACGCGAACTGTGTCAGCAATGGCAGGCACAGAAGAATCAGTAAGCGGGCGTTTTTGAGTCGTGTTGTCATTATTCGGGGTCTTGGTTGATCCAGTCTCTACTCTGACCATCTCGCGCCCCAAAATGTTACCGGATTATCTGGGGCAAGTTGTGCATTTGGATCGAGAGCATACCGCCCGGGATGGCTCAAGTCATGGATCCAATCGTCAGTTTTCCCGGCAAGGGCTTGAATTTTGCAGCGCTGCCCCTATGATTAGCACTCCCCACGGCCGAGTGCTAACAACTCACGGCCGTCTACCGAGATAATCGGTTAATAATCAATAATTTAGAGGAGTTGTAATCGATGAACATTCGTCCGCTTCATGATCGGGTTATCGTCAAGCGCATGGAAGAGGAGCGCACTTCCCCCGGTGGAATCGTGATCCCTGATGCTGCAGCCGAGAAACCGATCAAGGGTGAAGTCGTCGCCGTCGGTAAGGGCAAAATACTGGAAAACGGCGATGTCCGTGCTCCTGACGTCAAAGCCGGCGACAAAGTGCTGTTCGGAAAATACTCCGGCACTGAAGTGAAGATCGATGGTGTAGAACTTCTGGTGATGAAAGAAGACGACATCATGGGCGTCATTGAAGGCAAATAAACGGCGTTAGCTACTGACGTTACTTTTACAGAATTCAAGCTAAGAGGATAGAAACAAAATGGCTGCTAAAGAAGTTCGTTTCGGCAACGACGCACGTCAGAAGATGTTTGCAGGTGTAAACGTCCTGGCCAATGCGGTGAAGGTGACCCTGGGTCCCAAAGGTCGCAATGTGGTGCTCGACAAGAGCTATGGCGCACCCACCGTCACAAAAGACGGCGTGTCTGTTGCCAAAGAGATCGAGCTGGAAGACAAGTTTGAAAACATGGGTGCACAGATGGTTAAGGAAGTTGCTTCCCAGACCTCTGATGTTGCTGGTGACGGAACGACGACTGCCACGGTACTCGCTCAGGCGATTCTCCGTGAAGGTTTGAAGTCCGTCGCTGCAGGCATGAATCCGATGGACCTCAAACGAGGAATCGACAAAGCAACGACCGCAATTATTGCGCAATTAAAGAAGCTGTCGACACCTTGTGAAGATGAAAAAGCGATTTCTCAGGTAGGCAGCATTTCTGCTAACTCCGATATGGAAGTCGGCGAAATCATTTCGAAAGCGATGCAGAAAGTGGGCAAAGAGGGCGTTATCACGGTTGAAGAGGGATCAGGTCTTGAGAATGAGCTGGATGTCGTCGAAGGCATGCAGTTCGATCGCGGTTACCTGTCGCCTTATTTCATCAATGATGCCGCGAGCCAGAGCGTTGAGCTGGATAATCCACTGATTCTCCTGTTCGACAAGAAAATTTCCAACATTCGTGATCTTCTTCCGGTCCTGGAAGGCGTAGCCAAAGCAAGCCGCCCATTGTTGATCATTTCTGAAGACGTCGAAGGCGAAGCGCTGGCGACACTGGTCGTCAACAACATTCGCGGTATCGTCAAAGTTGCTGCGGTTAAGGCGCCGGGCTTTGGTGACCGTCGTAAAGCTATGTTGCAGGATATTGCGATTCTGACGGGTGGCCAGGTTATTTCCGAGGAAGTTGGTCTCTCGCTGGAGAAAGCGACACTCGATGATCTTGGTGAAGCTAAGAAAGTTCAGATCACCAAAGAAAACACGACACTCATCGACGGCAAAGGACGCGCTGCAGACATCAAAGGTCGCGTAGATCAAATCAATGCTGAAATCGCTGAATCGAGCTCTGACTATGACAAGGAAAAGCTGCAGGAACGAGTTGCGAAACTCTCCGGCGGTGTCGCCGTAATCAAAGTCGGTGCAGCAACCGAAGTTGAGATGAAAGAAAAGAAAGCTCGCGTTGAAGATGCGCTTCACGCTACCCGTGCCGCTGTCGAAGAAGGCGTCGTTGCAGGTGGTGGTGTCGCCTTTATTCGCGCAGTTTCTGTGCTGGCGAAATTAAAGGGCGACAACGATGATCAAAATGTTGGCATCAACATTCTTCGTCGAGCCATTGAAGAGCCATTGCGTCAGATCGTCAGAAACGCTGGCGGTGACGCGAGCGTCGTGTTGAACGCGGTCGCGAAGGGCAAGGGTAACTACGGTTACAACGCTGCAACCGGCGAATACGGTGACATGATCGAGATGGGTATCCTGGATCCGACCAAGGTTACGCGGTATGCGTTGCAGAACGCGGCTTCCGTTTCAGGACTGCTGCTGACCACTGAGGCGATGATCGCCGATGCACCGAAGAGCGATGCTGGTGGCCATGCGATGCCTGATATGGGGGGCATGGGTGGAATGGGCGGCATGATGTAAGCCTGATCGAGCCAATACGGCAGGAAATAGAAAGGGCGCACGAAAGTGCGCCCTTTTTTAATGCGTCGGTTTATTGCTTGATGAACGAAATTTCCCGACCGATCTCAGAGATGGCGAAAATCCTGTATCCGGACGCCCGCAGACGGTCGATGATGTCGTAGGTTCTCTGCAGGCCGTTTTCGACGAATCGATGATGAAACTCTACCAGGAGCTGGGTTGGCAATACTGGAGACCCCAGTAATCCCTCAAGCACCTCGTACTCTGCGCCTTCGATATCCATTTTCAGCAGATCGATCCGGTCATGCCCGAGTTTTTCGGTAATGGATTTTAGTGAATAGGCCGGAACCTCGATAACGTCATGTTTCGTTCCTTCCTCCGGAATCATCGTAAACATGACATTCGATTTGCTACCGTCTTTTTTGAGGCGCGGATAGAATTTGAGGCTCCCATCGATCGCCGTTACCGCCCATGGATGAAAATGAAAACGTTTCGGCAGCGCACTGTGATCGAGCATGTTGATCGACGACGGCGTTGGATCAAATGCGAAGACCTCAACGCCATACTTACTGATAATCGACAGGTCGAAATTGATTTCATCACCGACGCCGAGAGAGTAAACAATGCTGTCACCGTCGAGATGCTCGGGAGCGAACCACCAGCCGCCGTCCTTGATCGTTGGTACGACGAGATCGACTTTCAGACGGAGCTCCTTGCCGGTCAGTCGCTTGAGGAAGCGTTTCTTGCGTTGCCAGCCAGGCGTTTTCTCAAATCGTTTCCAGGCAGCGATTGCCACGGCAGTCTCCGTTATTACTTCAGGGGCAGGTCACAGTCGCTCCAAGCACAGGACCTTCACGCTTACGACAGGTTTGTCACGTTAGCAGATAGGCCGATCGCGTGAAATGCTGGTCAGGGCTAATCAGGCCCCGGCACGAATGCGCGCCTGGCTCCTTCGGCGCCAAAGACGATATGCCAGCAGCGCGACGAGTATCACCGCGTAAATGGCAGGGTCGCTGGCGTCGAGCTTAACCTGCCACCAGTAGTGCCAGACACCCAGGATCGCCGCGACGTAAACCCAGTTGTGCAGTTTCTGCCAGCGACGTCCCAACCGCCGCCGAATGCCGGCCGTAGACGTCGCGGCGAGAGCAGTAAGAATCAGGAACGCGGAAAAACCGATCGTAATAAATGGACGCTTCACGATATCTTCCGTGATCGCCGAGAGCAGGATTCCCTGGTCCAGAACCAGCCATGTCAGGAAATGCATCAGGATGTAGAAGAATGCGAACAGGCCGAGCATACGGCGAAAGCGGACGAGCCAATTCCAGTGGCTTATTGCTCGCAACGGGGTAACTGACAACGCAATCAGAATATAGCGCAGGCCCCAGTTACCAAAGCGGTCCTGTATTTCCTCTACCGGATTGGCGCCGAGGCTTCCGGTGACGTCAAACAGATCGCCGATGACCAGGGCGAAAGGAACAAGGCTGGCGATAAATACAAACGGCTTCCAAATGAAGCGAATTTGACGGACTGTGTCCATGTCGCGATCAGAAGTTTTTTCTGAGATCCAATCCATCGTACAGATGCGCGACCTGCTCACCGTAACCATTGAAAATTTTGGTGTCCTGTTTCGTCGCCGAGAACAGGCTTTGCAAGCCGCTGCCTTGTTCGGATCCGATTCTTCGCTCTCTCGCCTGGCTCCAGCGGGGGTGGTCTACCTCAGGATTTACATTTGCATAGAAGCCGTACTCGTGCGGTGCGGCGATTTCCCAGCTCGTTGCTGGTCGCGAATCGCTGAAATGCATCCGCACAATTCCCTTGATACTCTTGAAGCCGTATTTCCACGGCACGATCAGGCGAAGCGGCGCGCCGTTCTGGTTAGGGAGTACTTCACCGTAAACGCCTACGGCAAGAATTGGCAATGGGTTGGTTGCCTCCGCAATGGTCAAGCCTTCCACATAGGGCCAGCGCAGAGAGCGCGACCGTTGTCCCGGCATTCTTTCCTTGTCGAGCAGGGTTTCGAATACAACATACTTGGCGCTGGACAGCGGCTTGAATCGTTTGATGACGTCAGCCAGCGAAATGCCGACCCAGGGGATTACCATTGACCAGGCTTCGACGCAGCGCAGGCGATAGATCCGTTCTTCAAGGGTATACGGATTCACGAAATCCTCCAGCGCGAAACGGCCAGTGATTTCTGCCTCACCCGACACCTCTATCGACCACGGTTGCGGATTGAACCCCTGGGAATTGAGATAAGGGTCTTCCTTGCGCACACCGAACTCGTAGTAATTGTTGTAAGTCGTTATGTCGTCGTAGCTGTTGCGCGCCTCATCGGTTGAATACTCGCTTGATACCACACCGGACAGTTTCGCTCGTTTTTTATCCGGGATAGCGGCAGAAAAAACCTCCCCGGCGACCAGCGAGCTGCCAGCGAGCGCTGCGGCTCGCATGAATTTTCGGCGACTGAGGTAGTTGTCCTGGCTGGTAATTTCCGATGGGCGAATATCTGCAGGCTTTTTGATCAGCACATTACTCTCCGACAGTTTAGACTTAGTCTAACAGACCGGTCCCGTACCCCAAATATTGCGACCATTGGCGAATTAATGACCAGCAACTCCGATAATCCGTTATCCGTTAATGCGCTCCGGCTCTACTATTCAGCGACCGCGGTATTTCTGTTGCTCGACTACGCGTTCGGCATCAACATCCGCCTCGCTTCATTGGACGCATTTCCCGGTTGGCGTGCTTTCTATTATGGCATTTGTTTTCTTTGCCTGGGGTTGATGTTCTGGCGTCCGGCGTGGAGTACCTGGGTGGCGACATCCGAGTCGCTTGTGACACTGTCAATGTTGATCATTACCATGGGCGCAAGAGTGATGAATATAACTGACAGCATGTTGAGCACGGGCGCGGGCATTGTGACGACGGAAGAAATCATCAATTTCCTGATTGCCGGGGGCGCCGCATTTATTGCCTACACGCGCGGTACATTGGCGATCCAGAAACAGCTCAGGCGCCACTAATCGTCCTGCCCAGCGTCGAAATGAGCCGATTTGTCATCAAAATCGGGAAAAATACTGCTGAACCCGCCAAAACTTTATGCACCTGTCCGACTCCAATTGAGAGAGTCTGGCGCTAAGCTTGCGTTCAGCAAGGGTTAGGCAGACTTGAATCGCGACAAGTGAACCTTATGTAGAGGTAACTATGATCGGATCAGGAACCGGGAAAATGTGGAGGGGCGTTCTGCCTCGTCCGGAGGCGACGTTACAGGTTGACGTTATTGCAGACTTGGCTTGCCCATGGAGTTTCCTCGGCAAGAAGCGACTGGACGATGCGTTGGCAGCCGTTCATGGGCCAAGCAATGTGACCTGGTATCCGTTTCAGATTAATCCGGAAATGCCGGATCATGGCATGCCGTTGGCGGACTACATTTCCGCAAAGTTTGGGGATCCGGAGAAACTGCAGCCGACACTTGATGGACTGGTGCTGGCTGGAAAAGCGCAAGGCATCGATTTTCGCTTTGATCGGATAACTCATGTTCCGAATACATTGAATGCTCACCGGCTCATGAACCTCGCCCAACAGCAAAGTGCTGATACGTCGTTGCTCGCGGAGAAAATTCTGTATGGTTTCTTCGCGCTGGGCCTTGATATCTCCGATCGCGAAGTGCTCGCCGAACTGGGCGCGGAGGCTGGCCTGGGAGCTACTGAGGTATTCACGACGCTCGAAGACGAACGTTCCAGGCAGATTGTTCTTTCTCAGGAAGCAGAGGTGCGGCGGTTCGGCGTGACCGGTGTGCCTGATTTTCTGATCAACAAGAAAATGTTTGTCATCGGTCCTCAGCGAGCGGAAGATCTCGTCAACGTTTTTGATCGGGTCATGTTCGGTGACGAAAGTGATTTGCCGGGTTCACCGTCATTGCACTAGGCCGGGTATCGCCGCAATAGCCAATCCAGCAGGATTTCATTCAGCTCGGCAGGCTTCTCCTGCTGCATCCAGTGACCGCAGTCTTCAATCATCCTTATCTCAAGATCGACGACATTCGTTTTCATGGCTTCGATTTGTCGTTCCGAAACAATCGCATCGTCCGATGCGCCAATAAACAGTGCAGGCGGTCGGACAACCTGATCGACATATTTTGTGCTTCTCCAGTTTTGAGAAAAGTTTCGATACCAGTTAATGGGCCCGGTAAATCCGCCAGATTCAAAGGCATTCGCATAGATTCTCAGTTCATCCGGAGTCAACAGTACTTCGCCACCCGGGTCTTCCCTGTCCAACATCTCGAGTAGACTCAACGGGCGACGTTTGACGCGTTTCCCCTGTGGCCTGGTCCGGTTTACACGCCGACGACGCATCATCACATCGATGAAGCGAGCCGGATCCTCTGCAAAACGCCGGTCCGCTTCGTCCGATTTTTGAAAATTAACGATGTAGAAGTCCTTGCCGATTTTGAAGCGCATGAACGTAATCGGATTGATCGGCGGCCGCTTGAAGAACGGAATATTCAGAGCGACCAGACCGGACATTCTTTCCGGATTCAGGAGCGCCATCTGCCATGTCACCAGTGCGCCCCAGTCATGTCCAACCACAAGTGCTTCGTCCAGGCCCAAAGCATCCATCAGGCCCGTCAGGTCTCCTGTCAGTTTTTGAATGGTGTAGTCCGCGACGTCGGCCGGTTTGTCGGAGCCTCCATAGCCACGCATGTCGGGTGCGATAACGTGATAACCGGCGGCAGCGAGTATCGGAATCTGATGTCGCCATGAAAATGCCAGTTCGGGAAAACCGTGCACCAGGATAATGGGTCGGCCGGCGCCCATCTGGTGCACGGCAAGATTTACGTCGCCAGCGTCAACCAGGGTGGGTTCAGGGAAAGCAGGATTCATCGACATCAGCGGTGTGCGAGCTCTTTTTGCAGATTTGGGAAATGATACGGGTTTACAGGTAAAAAAGGGCTCTGACCCCTTTTCCTCTTGTAATTTTCACCTGTCGAAGCTAGTTTCCCTTGCAGGACGCTGAAGGGGACAAACAGGCGGAGCATTTGTTCAAAGCGACCGGGGGACGGTGAAAGCCCCGGATCGAATCCCGTCGAATATCACCCCTGAGTCGCCGACCGAATCGCTTTTCATGCGTATTAGGCTTGGCCGGCTTGCCCTCGAAACCGGGCTCATTGAGGCAAAGTATTTCAGATGCTTTGTGAACCGGGTGGTACCGCGACTGAATTCATATCGCCCCGGACGCGTAACGGCGTTCGGGGTTTCTTTTTATGCAGGACCGTATCTATGCTTCGAAGGGAAGGATGCTCGGAAGTGGTTTTATGAAGGACAGGAAAACATGAGTCTTAAAGAAGTATCAGGTCGCTACGATGGGCCGACACTTGAAAACGACGTGCTCGACTTCTGGCGCAACCACAACGTATTTGCGGAGACCTTGAAAATGTCGGAAGGGCGGCCGCTTTTCACTTTCAACGAAGGTCCTCCGACAGCTAACGGCAAGCCGGGCATTCATCATGTACTTGCGCGCAGCTTTAAGGACATCTATCCACGCTATAAAACGATGCGCGGTTTCCATGTGCCACGTAAAGCGGGTTGGGATACACATGGCTTGCCCGTCGAGCACGAAGTGGAAAAGCAGCTCAAGCGCGATAAAAAGATAGAAAGCTACGACAAGCAGGAAATCGAAGACAAAGTTGGTATCGCTGAATTTACGCGGCTCTGTCGCGAATCCGTTATGCGTTACATCGGTGACTGGGAAAAAATGACCGAGAGAATGGGCTTCTGGGTCAATCTCGATGAAGCCTATTACACGCTGCACAACAGTTTTATCGAAAGTGAATGGCACCTTTTAAAAACGATCTGGGACAAAGGTCTGATCTACCCAGGATACAAAGTCGTCCCATACGATCCGCGCATTGGCGCGACGTTGTCATCCCACGAACTGGCGCTGGGTTACAAAGATGTGGACGATCCTTCAGTATTCGTTCGGTTCAACGTCAAGGGCGAGAAGCGCACATCTTTTCTGGTGTGGACAACCACTCCATGGACACTGCCAGCTAACATGCTTTTGGCGGTGCACCCGGACATAGACTACGTCTATGTAGACGCAGACGGCGAGACACTTATTCTTGCCGACGCATTACGTGAATCTGTCTTGCGTGACGTTCCGCACAAGGTTGTCAAAAATGTCAAAGGCAGTGATCTGATTGGATTGCGATATGAGCGGCTTTTCAGCTATTTCGAGGTAGATGGCGACGCATTCCGCGTTGTCGCCGGCGAATTTGTCAGCACCGAATCCGGAACCGGCATCGTTCATACGGCACCTGCCTATGGCGTAGACGATCTGGCGCTCGGACAAGCGCACGGACTTCCTGTCATTCACGCAGTTGGCCTTGACGGAAACTTCCTTCCTGAAATTGAGCCAGTAGCCGGAATGTTTTTTAAAGACGCTGACAAGCCACTGATCCGGATTCTCAAAGAGCGGGGACTCATGTTCCGTTCGGAAACGTACCGGCACAGTTATCCATTTGGCTGGCGCACGGGTGATCCAGTCATCTATTACGCCAAGAATGCCTGGTATATCCGTACGTCCGACTATCGTGACCGGATGGTCGAACTCAATAAAACAATCAATTGGATTCCTGAAAATATTCGCGATGGACGTTTCGGAAAATGGCTGGAGAATAATGTTGACTGGGCTTTATCCCGCGAACGTTTTTGGGGCACGCCGTTGCCCGTTTGGACAGACGGTGAAGGCGACTACGTTTGTACAGGCTCGGTCGCTGAGCTCGAGGCGCTGGCCGGTCGCGATCTGAGCAAGCTTGATCTGCATCGTCCTGCGATAGATGACGTTATTTTCGAAAAGGACGGGAGAACGTATCGTCGCGTACCTGAAGTAATTGATTGCTGGTTCGATTCCGGCGCTATGTCATACGCGCAGTGGCATTACCCGTTTGAAAACGTCGAGACTTTCGAACAACACTTTCCGGCGGACTACATCTGTGAGGCGATCGATCAGACCCGTGGATGGTTTTACACGCTACATGCAATCTCGACTCTGGTTTCGGACAGCGTAGCTTACAAGAATTGCATCTGCCTGAATCTGATCGTGGATCAGGATGGTAAGAAGATGTCCAAGTCCGTCGGCAATATCGTCGACCCCTACGATGTGTTCGACACTGTCGGCGCCGACTCATTGCGCTGGTATTTTCTCGCGCGACTCAGCCCGGAGGTTCTCAAACGGATATCCGTAGATATCGTTCAGGATGTCGCAAGTTCGTTCGTCAATACATTCTGGAACACGTACAGCTTCTTCGTGCTCTACGCGCGAATTGACAACTTCGATCCGGCCGACCGCATTCCTGTCGCTGAAAGGCCTGAAATAGATCGCTGGGCGATTGCGTTGCTCAACCAGACAGTTCGGACGTGTACGGAGGCGTTAGATGCTTTCGATGCCAAACGTGCAGGTGATGCGATCGAGTCGTTCATCGATCAGCTGAGCAACTGGTATGTGCGACGCAATCGGCGCCGATTCTGGAAATCGACCGATATAACGGACAAACGCGCAGCGTATCTGACGCTTTACGAGTGTCTGCACACGGCTCACCGGCTCATGGCGCCATTCGTGCCGTTTCTTTCCGA
The DNA here is from genome assembly GCA_027621915.1 of Pseudomonadota bacterium. Taxonomy (GTDB): domain Bacteria; phylum Pseudomonadota; class Gammaproteobacteria; order Steroidobacterales; family Woeseiaceae; genus SZUA-117. The sequence continues at coordinate 23,201 of JAQCAD010000005.1, read as the reverse complement.
ACACGTGTATCAAAACCTGGTGAGAAACCTGGATCCGGATGCGCCCGTCAGTGTGCATATGTTTGAATGGCCAATGGTGAACGAATCGTTCGACGATGCGGATCTCCTTTACGAAATTGATGTAGTGCAAAAAGTTGTCGGGCTCGCCCGCGCCGCGCGAAACCAGTCCGGAGTGCGCACTCGTCAGCCACTGTCGAGATTGCTGGTCAGAACGCCGGACGACAAGGCAGCCAGGGCGCTTCAGGGTCATCTTGAACAGGTCCTGGAGGAACTGAATGTCAAGTCCATGGAATTTATCGCTCGTGATGCCGGCCTGGTGACGTATCGCATAAAACCAAATCTGCCGAGAATTGGGAAACGCTACGGCAAACTTGTGCCACAGATAAAAAAAGCACTCGAGGAGGCCGATGGCGCAATGATTGCGGGCAGCGTTGCGCGCGGGGAAACGTTCAATATCGATGTCCTGGGCGAGCCGATTTCGCTAGGTGAGGAAGATGTACTGATTGAAACGAGTTCCGCCGCGGGTTACGCGTGTGGCGAAGACGGCGGCTATCTCACTGCCCTGGACACCAGCCTGAACGATCAATTGATTCGCGAAGGCGTCGCGCGGGAGCTTATTCGCACCGTGCAGGAGGCGCGCAAACAGGCTGGCCTTGAGGTATCGGATCGGATAGTGCTTGGCGTTTCAGGTTCAACGGGAGTTACTGCGGCGCTGGAGGAACATCGGGAATACCTGATGGCCGAAACCCTCGCAACTGACTGGTCCGTCGGGCAGCAGAAAGCGCTTTACCGGGAAGAGCGGACGCTGGACGATGAAAACTGGACGATTGAAATCAGTCGAGCCCCAAGTCGAGCAACTTAAGTTGCATGGGGTTCCGATAATCTGGTATAAAAAAGCAACGCAGGTATTTGATACCTCAGGAGTAGACAGGGAATTTAGCGGATTTCATCCGCAAGCTGCAGGAGGCAGCAGTGCTCCGACGCGTAAGAAGTCGCTCTGAGAGGAAAAAAGCGACATACAAATAAAAATAACGCTGGAGTGGAAATGTCCAACCACCTCAATTCGTTCTACGCCGCCGTGTCGGTGCTCGCCGGCCATGGTGATATAAAACAAAGACTTATAAAGGCGTTTGAAGAAAATCTCGCCGAGGTCGATGTCGACGAACTCCCTGTCACCGTGAAACAGTCCTTTGCCGATCTGCGCAAGATGATGAGTGGCGTCGCGCCGTTAAATGGTGAAGGGCGAATTCGCGCGACGGTTCGCAAGATGTCGATTGTCGAAGCCGACGAATGCGCGCATATGATGATCGAGCTCTATACCGAAGTGGTTCAATTCGCAGATCTGGCCCGCGAATCGGTGCCGGTCCGTATCGGTAGCAAAACTCACGTACCTCCCTTCCTTATCAAATCTGTCTGAAAATCCGGTAACCGGGCGATTCCTAGTCCGGATTTCGGATCGGATAGTAAACATAAGTCAGTAATTCGGATTCGGGCGTCTTGGTTGGGTCGCTTATGTAAGATTCCCAGGCATCTCCATTTCTTACGATGCCCATTGCCGCCAGGTACGCTGCGATCTTGTCGTGGGTGTGCCCCAGGGTTGCGTACGATCCGGTGTGCCGCACGCGGATGACAGGCCCGGCATAGGTTGCCCCGATCTTGACTGCATGTTCATTGCGGGGTGTTGTGGCCGTGATTCCACGGGCCGGAATGGCGGCGTCGAAGACGAGGTCGGAGCCGCTAAATGTACGCGTTATTGATATGGGTGCACCGGCCGCTTTCAGACCGTATCGGTCAATGAAGCTCAGGATTTCAAAATAAGAATCGCCCATAGCCTCGGAGATTGCAGCGGCCTCTGGGACGCTCGTGGTGCGAAGGAACGCAATCTCGATCGCCTCGACGACAATCTGCTCAACTTGCAGATCGCTGAAATCCGCGCGTGGCAGGCGCTCGGCCAGCTCAGCAAGCCTGGCAAGGTCCTGTTCGTAATTCGCGCCGATGATGCGTTTTTGCATGATGCCGAAAAAACGACCGGCTATGTTCCAGCCGTAATTGCGGTCCCATGACCATACAACGCGGGTCATACCATCCTTTTCCTCGAGCGCGAACGATACCGTGGCTTCGTGACCATCACCCAGATCGACAACGGACGTAATCCTGTCGTATGGGTGACTCATCGTAATTGACTGTTGGCCCTGCCCGACGATCTGTCCGCTCCAAGTGATGCTCGTGCCGATGCCGCGCGGAGGTCCCGAGAACCGGATTCGCGCGTTCGGGTCATCGTTCGCTTTTGGCGACCACTTTTCCATCTGACGGAAGTCATTGATGAGTGCGAATATTGTCGCTTGCCCGGCACTAACAAATATTTCACGCTCGACGTGGAGACGCGACGGAAGTACAAGGCCAGTCAGAACAAGGACCAGGCAAAAGCTGCCGCCCCAGCGCCAAAATCTGGCGGTGCCCGACACTGCAGAAATGGCCGGGTTCAAGTCGATTGACTCACCTGGCCAGGTCCTGCTTGTCGAGCCGGCCAACACGATTGCCGAAGAGCGTCGAGAGCCACAGGACATCGCGCGTTTCAAATACTCCGGTCAGCGCCGGCAGGCGCGCACTGGTGTCTTGCAGGTTCATCAATACTTCGCCGTCACCGGTAATTGCGATGACATGTGACGAAGGCGCAGCCTGTGGCCGGACCGATGCGGGCAATCTCTGCACCAATTTTCTGAGCCACGGTTTAGGTGCCATTTGGTCAAGTAGCTCGTTGCGCGGCGCAATCAGGCCGACCCAGAACTTGCCGTTAAGTCCGTTATTTATGTTGTCAGGAAAGCCCGGCAGATTGTCGATAATTACTTCGCGCCTGCCTTGATCGGGACCACTGAGCCAGTAACGCAATATTCTGTAGCTCCCTGTTTCGTTGATCAGCAGATAGCGTTGATCTTCACTGACGGCAACTCCATTTGCGAAATTCAGTCCGTCGAGAACGAGCAACGTTTCTCCAATCGCCGGGTCATGGCGAAATACCCGACCATGTCCGCCGTGTTCCATAATGTCCAACACGCTGGCCACGTAGGAACCACCCGAGATGCTGGCACCGAATTTAGAACTCGCGTCAGAAAAATAAATAATACCGTCGTTGGCGATCGCAACGTCGTCGGCATACACAATTTTCTTGCCGTTGAATTCATCGACCAGCGTTGATACCTGACCATCACGACTGATGCGTTGAAGGCCAAGATAAGCATTTGCCACGATCAGGTTGCCGTACGTGTCGAACTCCATCCCCAGTGGGCGGCCACCTGCATCTGCGAACGTCTCGATTGAACTCCCGTTTTGATCGAAGCGAATAATATTGCCGTCGCTCGTCGCGGTGTAAAGCAGGCCGTCCGGTCCCCGCGCTATATCTTCCGGCCCCTCGTGAACTCCCAAATCGACGTAGCGAGCGCTTCGCAAACGGTCATTGGGCTCAAACGGGTCAACCAGACCCGCGTCCGTGGGGGCGACCCAGGCAACCGGCTCCAGCGGGACGGGCCAGAGAAAAAGATAAAGAAACAGTGAAAATACGAGAAACATTAGTGCACCGACTGTGGATCGCAGCGCGCTCATAAGTTATCTGTCTTTTCCAATCATCCGCAGGAATTCCGCACGCGTTCGGGCGTCACGTCTGAACGTACCAAGCATCTGACTGGTGACCATGGAAACGCCGGGCTTGTGTACCCCGCGCGTTGTCATGCATTGATGCACCGCGTCAATCACGACGCCAACGCCCTTGGGCTTAAGTACATCACTGATGCAGTTCGCGATTTGTGCTGTCATTTTTTCCTGGACCTGAAAGCGTCGCGCAAAAGTTTCTACGACACGCGCGAGTTTACTGATGCCAACAACCTTGTTGCTCGGCAAATAGCCAACATGGGCAACGCCAATAATGGGGGCCATGTGATGTTCGCAATGGGACTCGAAGGAAATGTCACGCAGGACGATCATCTCATCGTAGCCTTCGACCTCTTCGAAAGTTCGCTGCAAGGCCGTGACCGGATCATCTTTGTAGCCGCTGAACCAATCTTCGTAGGCAGCGGCGACCCGTCTTGGCGTATCAACCAGGCCTTCCCGGCGCGGGTCTTCGCCAGCCCAGAGGAGCAGGGTTTCAACGGCCTCTTCGGCCTTGGCGCGGGTTGGTCGTCTGGGCTTTCGCCCTTTGCTCATGGTGGCCAAGTTGTATCGCCTTGGTAGTCCGGGGAGGGGCAGAATACTACAGCGTATCCCGCCAGACATTCTTAAGAGGTGGCGAAAGCGCCGACCGGGCAACTGACGCCGGTTCCCCCCAGGCCGCAATATCCATCCGGATTCTTGGCCAGGTATTGCTGATGGTAATCCTCTGCGTACCAGAATTTGTCGAGCGGCTTCACCTCAGTCGTAATGCTGCCGAAGCCTGCCCCAGTCAGCTCTTTCTGATACGACCGCAATGACGATCGGGCCGTCGCTCCCTGCTCGTCAGAGATGGTGAAAATCGCTGATCGATACTGCGTTCCGACGTCATTGCCCTGGCGATCACCCTGCGTCGGGTTGTGGTTTTCCCAGAATATTTGCGTAAGGTCACCGTAGCTGATCTCGTCCGGGTCAAAAACGACCCGGACGACTTCGGCGTGGCCAGTTTCGCCGCTGCAAACCTGCTTATAAGTTGCGTTCGATACGTTTCCACCGGCGTAACCTACGGCAGTGCTATACACGCCGGGCGTCTGCCAGAAGAGGCGCTCCGCACCCCAGAAACAACCCATAGCAAAAATTGCCTGCTGCAATCCGGCTGGAGACGGTCCGGATATCGGATTGCCGTTAACGAAATGCTTAAGAATCTGATCTGCCAATCTAGTCTCCAACTCTTTGAGTGGCAACTGCGAGGTAACGATGACCGCGGCGTGGCTTGAACACTACACCATCGGCGGTAATGAAAGTAACCGGAACGGATTGATATCGAGCGCGCCGTGTCGCTTTGTACACGGCAAAATGCAGGTGGGGCAATGCGGTGTGCCCGGTATTCCCGGACAGGCCGATCCTTTGTCCGGCTTCAATCTGATCACCGACCTCAACCAGTGCGCCGTTCTTTTGCAGGTGGTAGTACTCACCGGTTGTTCCGTCGTCATGCATGACGACTATGAAATTCGCATACTGCCCGCAACCATCGTCCCAGCATCCTTTGTCGTTGGACTCCTCGACGCGCGCAACGACACCATCCCTGGCGGCGTGAACCGGTGTGCCGACATCCATTCTGAAATCGACCGCATATTGTTCGGCTCCGCGGTGGCTAAATCCTGAGTCAAAACCCTGGATTACCCTGTAACTCGTACCACTGGCGTAGGGCATCAGGTACAGATACTCGTCATCGTGCGATGCGTTCCTGCTTCCGAGTGTCCAGGAACACGAAATTGAAATGTGATCGCTGGTATCGCCATTCACATCAGGCAAGGCCATTAACTGTTCAGATTGCCGACCCTCCAACGTTCCACTGGCTCTTCGGTCACTACTGTTGCCTTCGGTCCATGAGTCGGAACCAATTCGCACTGAATAAGTAATCGGAAAGTCGCCAGAGTTCCTCGCGTAAAGTGCCAGCACGTCTCCGTCGCGATTTTTATCCACGGTCAGCCAGCCTTCGTCGCAATTGGCCCAGGCGAGATTCTGGCAATAGACCACCGCCAAAGCAGCAATGGAGAATCGGTTAAATCTCTGGCGAATGTTTTTAGGATTTATCATCACTGTCCGCTGTGATTTGTGCTGCTTCTGGCGCACGTTAGAAGAGAGTCGGTGTTCGGGTCAAGCCGAATCTACCGGTCTTCGTTGGATGACGGCGCCGGTGCTCCGGTTTCACCGGTCGTCGGCGTTGTCTTATTTGACGGAAGGTCCGAGGGCCGGTAGAAAAACTCGTGCGTATATGTCACCCGTTCGGTCGAAACCAGTCTTCCCTCGACCAGCCTTGGTCGGTATATCAGGCGCCGCAGATTTCGTTCGACGGATTCACTGAAGTCCTGCAGTTCTTCCGGTGTGGTTTCCAGGATCGCGAGGTTGGATACTCTGCCGCTGGGTGTCACGTTGAACTCGAATACAATAGTGCCTGTTTCGAAATTTTCCGGTGGTGGCAGGCCATTATCCGTGCGCTCACTATTGTAGTAACGGTCAGGAAATACAGCTTGCAACACATTAACCTGTTCCAGATGTTCCCATCGAGCTCGTCTTCGTTCTGCGTCGTTACCCTCCGACAACATCGTCCATGCGTCTTCATAGACTTTTTCTGCCCGGTTCGGCCGACCCGACAGGATGTAGTAGTCTCCGAGCGCCAACAACGTATCCTCGACCAATTTCCAGTTCGAGTCAGGATTAGTATCGGCAATCCTGTTCGCGCGACGAAGGTAAGTCTCGCCGGACGTGCTAGAGACCTCCGGTCGATAATCGTACTCAGCCGGGCTGACGAACAAATATGACCGGCCAAGGTTAGTCAGCGGCGGAATGAGATCGAGGCTGTCTTTCCCAACCTGGCCTTCGATGACACTGATTACCTGTCGCCATGTAAGACGCTCAGCCTGAAATTGCTGCAGTCGATGTTGCCATTCCGCTTTGTGATGGAGTGCTGGAACGATATCGAGACTGCGCGGGTCGATGTTTCGTGCTTCGAGTTCAAAAATGTTTTCCTGAATAGCGGCGGCGTCTTCGAGGTCGCCCATCGAAATATTCAGTTCGGCCATCGACGTCAGTGTTTCCACCTGCAACGGATTGTGCGGGCCGCTGTTGACGTGACTGACGTGCACGGCCCGCTGGTAGGATTTCTTGGCAAGATCCGGCCGGCCGGTTGCCGCCTGAGTTGCCGCAAGCCCTTGCAGCGGATTGATAAGCGCTGAGCTTAGTCGATCGTCAATTCTTTCTACAATCCCGATCGAAGCGGAGAAATTCAGCATTGCCGATTGGTAGTCGCGATTGTTGTGTTGTGCAATTCCGAGGTTCGTTATCGCTCGCGCTGAATCGTGGCTGTCCAGCCCGTTTAGCTTGATCGACATCTCGACGACCTGCTTGGCAAGCGTATCCGCTTCCAGGTACGCCTTGTTTTCCATGGCCTCGCGGTACAGTTCGAACAGACGGCTCAGTTCATCCGCGTCCACTTCGGTTTGAGGGGGTGGTTCGACCCAGTCGTCGCCTTCGTCGCTCTCAATAAGGCGATACGACGAGGGCTCGTCTATTTCTTCGCCGTTATCCTCCGTGTCCATGTCCTCGTCATGCCCGATGATGATAGGGCGCAACTCCTCGTCGTCATCTGCGATTTGCGCTGTCGCTGCGTAGACGAATGAGCAGAGGGCCATTGTTACCAGGATTAACACGGATTTATGACAATTCACGGAGTTCATCTTTGATTTCGCTGGTCATTACCTCACGTTAAGACTACCACCCGCCTGAATAGTTCTCGTGCCGGTGGCGCCGATTCGCTTAGCCAACTATACAGGATCAGTCGAGTGCCAGAGCCATTTGCTTGTGGCCCGGCCGGAGGAATTGGCTGCAATCCAGATGCTGAACAGGGCGCGACTGCTCGAGATTCATTTTGCGGCAAATCGCGTTGAATCGATTTGCCAGCATATCGGCATAGGGCCCTTTGCCACGCTGCCGAACGCCGAATCGATTGTCATAATCTCGACCTCCGCTGGCCTGGCGCATAAGGCTCATCACGTGCGCCGCACGATCCGGCAATCGCGCTTCCAGCCATTCGGTAAAAATCTGTTTAAGCTCGTGCGGCAGGCGCAACAAGATCCAACTTGCGTGGCTGATGCCGCATGCAGTGGAACGTTCAACGATCGCTTCAATCTCCGTGTCGTTCAACGCAGGAATGACCGGAGCGAGCAGCAAGCTTACCGGAACACCGATGTCTGCCAGCTCACGCATCAATCGAAATCGAACTTCCGCCGCTGGCACGCGTGGCTCCAGGATGCGTTTCAGTTCTGAATTCATCGTCGGAATACTAATGGCGACAGACACCAAATTTCGCTTCGCGAGTGCCGCCAGCAAATCGAGATCACGTGACATCAAACCACCCTTGCTGATCAGGCTGACCGGATGGCGGTAAAGTAGAAACGTCTCGAGTAATCGCCGGGTAATCTCAAGTTTTTTTTCTGCTGGCTGATACGGATCGGTATTGGACCCGATTACGATCGGCTGACAGGCGTAGCCAGGTTTTTCCCACTCGCAAAGCAAGCTTTGAACCGCGTTCGGTTTGTAAAAAATCTGCGTTTCAAAATCGAGCCCCGGCGAAAGATCCAGGTAACTGTGGCTGGGTCGGGCGTAGCAATAGACACAACCGTGCTCGCAGCCCTGGTAGGGATTGATAGATCGATCGAAAGGGATATCCGGCGAGCTGTTGTGACTGATGATCTTCTTTGTCGCCATCTCGCGCAATACGGTGTCGGGCGCGTTCCCCGGAACAGTCTCGCCGGGGTCCTGTTCCACCGACCGTTTGTCGAATCGGCTTGATGTGCGGGAAATCGCGCCGCGACCCCTGTGTCCTTTGGCGAGCATTGAGTGGCCTAATACTGTATAAATAAACAGTATTCCACGAACCGTCAAAGGTCAACGCAAATGTGCCGTATTCTGACTCCGTTGAAGTACCGAACTAACTGGAAATTAGTTCAGGACCCTGTAGCCGCGGCCTCTCATGCACCGCTTGAACACCATCTGTTTTTCGCGGTCGCCCTCAAGCGTTGATCTGGTAGCGCCCCATATCGCACCGTAGCCGGCGCCGGCCTCCGCATCACCACTGATCGCACCGGTTGCCGCCCCTACGACTGCACCACCGGCAGCGCCCTTGGCGGCGCCTTTCCCTAATACGACCTGGTCTGAATAGGCTTCGCATTCGCCCCAATCGGCTTGCATCGTGCTCTTGTCAACACCTTTCATATCGATGATAGGATCCGGGTGAGATGCGCAGCCTCCAATCGGGACGAGTGTTGCGAGCGCAATAATCGACAGAATTCCGGGTTTCATGAGATCTCCAGGTTGCGGCGTGCTTTGAATTGGCCCGCAGTCGCAGTTAAGCTCAACTTCGGTACACATAATAACGCAGCGCCAGCAATTCGGTTGACGGACACCTGATCTCCTATGTCGCATTCCTCTCATGGTGGCACCGCCAGGGCCATTCTTTATGCCTTCCTCGCCAATGGCGGCATCGCGCTGGCGAAGACCTGGGCGGCGTGGGCGACCGGCTCGGGCAGCATGCTGGCTGAGGCGATTCACTCTTACGCCGATACCGGCAATCAAGTGCTTCTTTACCTGGGTCTCAGGCAGTCGACCAGACCGCCTGATTCGGACCATCCGCTGGGCTACGGCAAACTCAGCTATTTCTGGAGCTTCATCGTCGCCCTGATGTTGTTTACTCTGGGCGGTATATTTTCAATATATGAGGGTGTGCACAAGCTAAGCCACCCTGAACCGCTGACGAATGTGTGGATTGCCATTTCAGTTCTAACCGTAGCAATTGTGCTCGAAGGCTTTTCCCTGATGGGTTGCCTCCGGGAAATAAGCGCTATTCGGGGTGAACGACCGTTCAAACTCTGGCTAAAACATACCCGCAGTTCGGAATTGATTGTCGTTCTTGGAGAGGACATTGCGGCGCTACTTGGCCTGGTGCTCGCATTGCTATTTGTTTCGCTGGCGGCGGTCACGGGAGATCCGACGTTTGATGCGATCGGTTCCATGTGTATTGGTGCCATTCTCATCGTGATTTCAGTTTTCCTGACAATGAGAATGCGCGCCCTGCTCGTGGGGCGCTCCGCCGACCCCCTGATTCAGGAAGCTATTAATGACATAATTCGCGATGACGTAAATATCGAAATGGTTTTCAACGCCATCACACTGCAGCTGGGTCCGGATACTATGCTTGCGGCGAAAATCAAGCTGAAGTCCGGTATCGATATCGATGTAGCGGTTGCAGCTATCAACAAACTGGAACGGCGGCTGAAAGAGAAGATTCCGGATCTGAAGTGGTCTTTCATCGAGCCCGACGTCACCGATTGACGGTCAATACGATCCGAGTCGTAGCCGCACGGTGACTTCCATCCAGCCAACAACCTGCGACGTTAATTTTGATTGTAAAGATGCACATCCTGTTGCGGGAACGGAAACGAAATGTCGTCACGGTCAAAACGCTTCTTGATCGCTTCAGTCAGTTCGAATTTAACGGCCCAATATTCATCTGTCTTAACCCAGGGTCGAATCGCAAAATTGACACTTGAATCGGCAAGTTCAGTGACAGCGATCAAGCAGGCCGGATCTTTGAGAATCCTGTCGTCTGCGTCTACCAGCTCCTGAACAGTCCGGCGAACCTTGTCCAGATCATCCCCATAGCGCACTCCGATGAGCATATCGACTCGCCGCGCATCGTTAGCTGAAAAGTTCGTGATGATGCTTCCCATGATCTGACTATTGGGCACAATTATTTCCTTGTTGTCAGGCGTTTTCATCAGCGTCGTCAGAATCTGCACCTGTAAAATAGTGCCGGAGACACCAGCCGCTTCCACAAAGTCGCCGACGCGATAGCGATTCTGATTCCGAACTCAAGGCCCGAAATCTGCACCGTGGCCAAAAGGCCGGCCCAGTCGAATTCAGTTATCGAGGTTGCGTCCAGATCATTCATTCACTCGTTCCTTTTCATTTTGGTTAATGCAAGCCAGTTTCCGCCGATTATTAACACGATGCCAGCTAAGGCCGAGGCGGACCATTTGTAATTTTCGGCAAACGTCGAAATCAACAGCGCGATAATGGGAAATAGTACTGATGTGTAGGCTGCACGTGCCGAGCCAATTTTTCGGATCAGGGCGATGTAACAGCCGAACGCAACAGCAGAACCGAATATGGCGAGGTATGCCAACGAAAGGATGTACCCAGGTTCGAGTGAGAAATTGAATTCGCGTCCCAGAAGCAGAGCAACAATAGTGGAAGTGAGCGCGCCCCAGGCCATCCCATGCGCATTGACTGCAATGACCGGAAGTTGTCGACTGTTACTGACGACGGCACCCATGTTGCCGAATGATGCGAACAGAACAGCGATCAAAGTCAGTATCAGGCCGACTACGGAGCGATCGGCGAGGTCGAGACTCGCTACCTCCGGCCAGAACAAACAGCCAATTCCCGCAACGCCAAAAAGTGAGGCAAGCATTAGCCGGGATTCCAGTTTTTTTCGGAAAAACACTCTTTCAAGAAAGGCGTTGAAAACAACCAGCAGGCTGAATGCGACCGCAACGAGCCCGGAAGTTATGTAATTGATGGAGTAGTAAGTGAACAGGTAGTTTGCCGAAAACATCAGGGCGCCCGTAACAATAACCATTCCGTATTGATGGACGGGAATGCGCACCCGCCTTCCGGAAATCGCGGCATACCCGAACAGCACGATCGATCCCAACGCAAAACGATAGGCAACAGAGACCTCTTCAGGAACGACGCCGAGCTGATATGGGATCGCGGCCCATGTCGAACCCCAGATCAGCACGACGATGACGTACAGGATGAGTACCTGCATCCGTGGTTTCCTGTTGGTTAATGGATGAATGAACGACTAGTGGCCTGGAATTCCGGCGAATCCGGGCTTGAATCGATACACAAAGTAGGGCCCGTGGGCCTGAATATATTCTTTCGATTTCAGAACCTGCTCCGGTATAGCACTGTCGGCAAGGTACAACCAGCCGTCCGGACCGAAAGACAAGGCGTCAGCCCAACGGATACGAGGTGAGCGGATGAGTGTTTTCAGTTCGCGGTCCTGGCTTACGATAAATATCGCTCCATGTTCGACGTCGGTTACATAAATATTGTTGCTGAGATCAGAGCTCAGACCATCGCTAAGCGGCTTGTCACTGAAACGCTCAATTTCATTTTCAAGTTGTCGTGCAGGCAGCATCGCGTTCGTGAGATCGCGAATCCTGGCGCGATACAGTCCGCCATTGTTGATCGCACCGTAGTAAAGCCATTCGTTTGCATGGTCGATGGCAATGCCATCCACACCGGTCTTCAGGCTGACCAGTCCACCCAGGAATGTCATCTCCCGGACAGGAGTGTTGATGAGAATATTCTGTGCGGTGACAGATTGATGTGCCTCGAGGACGCGTCGTGCCGATCGTGTCTGAACATCGTAAACGACGATGGCCGGACGTTTTCGCCACACACTGGCATCCGCGATGAAAACGGAGCCGCCGTCCTGGCTGACCTGCAGATCCTGAAGGAACGATCCGCGCGGAGCAGTTTCCGGGCGGAATGTGAAATCGTGCACGACGTTGCCGGTTGCCAGGTCAAACGCGAGCAGGCGTGCATCGCCGAAACCATGATTGCCGTTGTCGATTGTCCAGAGCCTGTTTTGCCTGTCTACGACGAGCCCGAGTACGGTATCAAAAAGGTGTGGCTGAACAGTACCGCTCGGGTAGGGGACAGCTGCTCCATCTACCCACTCTAGTAGTTTGTTACCGCGCGGTCGCGATTCCGGATGAACGGTGAAAAAAATGCGCCCGCCTGCGCTAACGGCAACATTGCCGATGGGCTCCGGATACCTTAAAACTTCTTCGAGCGCCGATTCATCCAATATAGGCGGCGTCGAGAGATCCGGATACGGATCGCCTCCACCATAGCGTACTCGCAGAACGATGGCAGCGAGCGAGCTGACTACCAAGAGAAATAGCAGGAAATGCTTCAATGTCTGTAACGTCTCCCCGCGCCCGAATTCGATGCGCGGATTCTACATCTGATGCGTCGCTCAGTCCCAGAGTCTTAGTGCTGTGGTCCAGGCGAAAATCACAATGAAAATTGCCAAAAGGCCCGACGCTCGCTGAACCTTCAGGGATGGTATGTAGCGATAGACGACAGTCATCAGAATTCCCGCAAAAAAACCAACGACGAATCCGCAGAGATGCGCGCCGACATCGGTATTCGCGTTGCCTGTACCGGTATAAGCGAGCAGGGCTACTCCGCCAACTATGGGGCCAATCCGATAAGGCCAGCGATCCTGTTTCATCAACTCGCCACGCCAGACGAATCCGGCGACCAGGCCAAGTGTTGCGAACACAGCGGTAGATGCGCCGATCGCACGATGAGTGCTTTCGAGTAAGAGTGTATTGATCAGGTTAGCGACACCGCTGGCAATGACGACGGTGAGCCAGGTGACGCCTGAACCCAGCACGCGGCCAGCCATCATGCCAAATAACGCGCCGAATCCGGCATTACCGGCGAAGTGAGTCAAGCCTCCGTGCAATGTTAGTGCGGTGACCGTTCGCCACCACTCACCGTCACGAATCAACACACCGTCCACTCGGCCGACCGATAACCAGTTGCGACCGAACGTGCCATCGCCAGCCAGCAAAGCGACGATCGAGATAACGATCAGGTAAACAACCACACCCGGTACCCCGTTTTGAATGACCGGCGTGATACGTGACGCCGGCCTGGCTTGCTGTCGATTTTCCTGTTCGTACTGCCAAATTTCGTATTTGGCCCGCTCGCGTTGTTTTTCCGGTACGACAACGACAGATCGCAAGCCATCTGAGAGAACCTCGCAGGGAATGTTCAACGAGTGCAATACCAGGCTCCGGTCCGAACAGGCCTTTCCGGAATCACTCTCGAATACGACCGCCCAGCCGTCTGTAGGAATGTTATCGATCGTAAAAGTCTTTTAAAAACAACAAGTAAGGGGATATCCGTCGGTTCAGTTCGCGTTCAGCGTCAAACGGAAAAAATAGCATCATTTACAGTCAATTGTTCGGAGCGAAATTTGAAAATTGTCAAAGCGTGTTTCTTCACTGTTGCAGCACTCGGATTGCTTTTCCTGCTGGAGACCTTCCTCCCAATTCAGTTATTCTGACATACCGTCTCCTGTAGTGGGCCTGGGTTGTGTTATTGCAATGAATGGCCCGGAGTGAGTGAAATGCAACGGCTAAAACGGGATCTCTTGCTAACGGCTTTGATTGCCCTTGGTGCAACATCAATGGCAAGCGCTGAAGTACTCGACGCTGCGGCCAACGGATTTACCGTGCGCCATGTCGTAACGATTGCGGCGGATCGACAGACTGTCTATAAGGCGGCCGTCACCCGTATTGGTGAATGGTGGAGTAGCGACCATACCGTGTCGGGAAACGCGACAAATCTGTATCTGACCGACAGCATACCCGGATGTTTTTGCGAGCGCCTTGGCGAGGGGTCCGGACTGGTGCACCTGTCAGTCAGCTTCGTCAATCCGGGTGTCATGTTGCGCCTGACAGGAGGCCTCGGGCCGCTTGGCCTGATGGGCGTATCGGGTAACATGACCTGGGAATTCGATGATTCGGCTGATGAAACAGTAGTCACTTTTCAATATGCCGTTGGTGGCTATATGGCAGGCGGCCTCGATACCATTGCCGATCCTGTTGACGGTGTTCTCATCGAACAGATGAAACGCCTGAAAACATTTGTCGAGACGGGCAGTCCCGATGAGGGTTGATCTGCGTTGCGAGTTCGAATAGCGTTACGTCCCGCGAACGCTGACCGTCGATCTTAAGGAACTAACCGATGACCTTTGTTGTGACCGAGAGCTGCATCAAGTGCAAGCTTACCGACTGCGTGGAAGTGTGTCCTGTGGATTGCTTTCACGAAGGTCCAAATTTTCTGGTAATCGACCCCGACGAGTGCATTGACTGCACGCTGTGTGAGCCGGAGTGCCCGGTAGAGGCGATCTTTTCTGAAGATGAGCTGCCTGAAGGGCAGAAGAAATTCATCGCGCTCAACGCCCAACTGTCACAGGAATGGCCCGTCATAACGGAGATGAAGGATCCGCCAGCAGATGCCGACGACTGGCGCGAGATCAAGGACAAACTCCAGTACCTCGAGCGATAACGAGCGAGGATCGGTCAGGCCAGCGTTCGACCGACGAACCAGTAGATACCAATGCCGCAAAGACTCGCCGCAACCAGCTGCGGCAATATTTGCGGGACCCGGTTTCGCAACAGCATGCTGCAAAATAGCACGACAGTTACCAGGATCAGCTGACCCAGTTCCACACCGAGATTGAAGCCGAGCAGGGGCACGAACAGGGATGCGCCGAGCAGTCCTGTCTCCATCAGAAATCCGGCGAACCCAAATCCGTGTACGAGGCCAAAACAGCAGGTCGCGACAAACAACAACACGGTTGCGCGCCTTTCCTGCCGATTCTGAAGATTGCGAGCGGCGAGAAGATAGCAGGCCGCGAAAATGCCGAAACCGAGATAGGCAAACAGTGCACGACCCTCGATAAATCCCATCGCGACCGCGACGAGCCCCGTTGCCCAAGCCAGGACCGAACTGCCCAGTGCAAACCGCGTCATCCCGGTGCGCTGAAGCAGGAAATACTCCATCGCGACAAGTGCCACGGTAAATCCGATAAATGCCTCAACAAGCTGACTGTCGGCATGGACGTAGCCAAGCACGGCAGCCGCAAGACTGATCGAGTGACCGAGGGTAAAGCCGGTCACGGCAATCACGGCGCGTCCGGTTGATCCGGCAATGAGCAGCATGCCCAGCAGAAAAGCAATGTGGTCAATGCCGCTGGCAATATGCGCTGTGCCGATTTTGACGAATGATGTGAAGGACCAGGAGGGGTCCGAGGAAAGATCGCCAAAACTCCAGGAGTCGGCGGAATCAGTCATCAGTGCTTCGCCTGCCAGCAGGCCATTGATGTGCAATTTTGCGTAGTGCACGTGCGCTGGCGCCCGGTCGAACAGTGGGCGAAACTGCAACGTGTCGGGCGCCCGGTCTGTACAGTCAAACTGAATCTCGACACGAATGAATCCGGTGGCCGCTTCCAGAACACTACTGCCGATCGCGGGGCAATTTTCGTCAGCACCGGATACGAGTGCGTTGTCCCGTACATGTTGTAAAAAAAGCTCACGTGCGGGTACCGAGGCATCGCTGCTGTCATAAAGCACCATTACCTCGCGCAACGGGACAGTTACCGTCCCGGTGATTCGGTGTTCCGACAAGTACCAGTGCGAATAACTTTCGCTACGCGTGTGGCCGGCAGCGGTCTGTCCGAACAGTAGTGAAAAGCCGAGCAGCCACGTTGTAGCCGAGACTCGCATCATGGTGTCGCTGTTGAAATTTCGGCGCGCTGGCGAAGGTCTTCAACGTATCGGGTGAGCGTCTGCTCCGCGAGGTTGCGCCGATAGTCGACGAGGACACGATTGCGGACGGCGGCCAGGTCCGTCAGCGCTGATCTCTCCTTGTCACCAATCCAGACGACCAGCCAGCGTCCGCGACGGGCAAACACCGCGCTGCTGCCCTCGGGCATTTCTGCAGCAGCCGCTGCAATGCCAGGCCCGAGGTATGTGCCGAGAATTTCCAGGGACATCAGGCCCGATGGAAGGTCGGGCATCGGCTGTACGCCGTCCTGCGGAACGGCAGAATCATCCGCGCGCAGCGCGGCAATGAATAGCTGGGCCGCCGACTCGTCATCTGTCTGCCACGCCCGGGCAGACACCTTGGCGACATAACTAAAACGGTCCGCGTGATCCGCGAGGTATTGTGCGAGTTCATCATCGGTCGGACTGGCCGCATCCGCCTCGGCGGTAACAGAGGCAATAAGCGAATCGATTACAGCCTGTCTTACAGAAGCGTCCGACTGCGTCATGCCAAGTGCAACGCCTCGCTGGATCAGCAATTCCTCATCAATCAGGCGTTGCAGGATCGTCGCCTTGTCGCCACCCATGGGCTGTCCGGCATAATTTGTCGACCTGGCAATCGCCCTTGCGTAAAGGTCTCGGCTGATCATGACGTCGTTGACCCGGGCGATGGTATCGGCCGGCAACACATCGATTCGCTTTCCCTGTTGCAGGACTCCGACGCTGGCGACTACCAGTCCGACAGTCGCGCCGAGTGCCAGTAATCGCAAATCTGCCCTGTTCTTGTTTTCGGTCAAATCGATCTTCTTCAGTCGGGATGGCCTGCTATGCTACCGCGAAGTGGCAGAACGTACAGAATGACATGACTGATCTCAGTGGAAAAACGGTGCTGATTACCGGTGCTGGCGGCGGATTCGGGTTGCATATGACACGACAATTTCGTGCAGCCAGATGCATGCTGGTGCTGACAGACCTCTGTGACCGGGCGCTGGTACCTGCGATTGACGAGGCGGGCGATGCGCTGCGGGCATCGATCGCCGCCGACCTGGCGACCGAGGAAGGATGTGGCGTGATTGCAGGTACCTGTAGAGCCATAGGGATCGTTCCCGATGTCCTGGTGAACAATGCCGGAATAGGATTTGCCGGTCGACTTGATCACGTCCCGAGGGAAAAATGGGAAACGTTGATACAGTTGAACCTGCTCGCGCCAATGCGCCTTTGCAACCTGTTCCTGCCGGCAATGATTGAGCGCGACAGTGGGCACATCGTTAATATTTCTTCCCTTGCCGGCTGGGTCGGTTCACACGGAATGACTGCATACTGCGCGTCCAAATTCGGGCTGCGTGGGTTTGGAGAATCACTATCTGCCGACCTGGAAGGCACCGGCGTACAGGTGACCAATGTATATCCCTGTTTCAGTCGAACGCCGATTCTGGATTCGCCACAATTCGGTTATCCGGAACGGCGCGTGGTCCCCGATCACCTGATATCGGATCCGTCTGACGTAGTGAAGCAGATCTTGAAAGGTGTGCGAAGTAATCAGCTGCATGTATTCCCGGACAAGCATGCACGGCGTATTCATTATCTGAAACGCTTCATGCCCTGGGTGATTCCGATGTTAAATCGGCGCATGCAAACCGAGTCCATTGCAACGGGCAAAGAGGCGACGTGATATGGCGAGTTTCCGATCGCGCATTGTTCGCTATTTCTCCGGGCACTACATGAGGCGAGTGACGCCGGACAGGGATGTTCACGAATTGCGGGCGGGTCTCGAATATCGGGGCGGGTTGTTACCGCCCGCTAAAAACGTTAAAATTCAATCAGTTACAATCAACGACATTCACTGTGAATGGCACGTTCCGGCAGGTTGTGAAGACGCACCGGTGATCTATTACCTGCACGGTGGCGTGTACATCATGGGCAGTCCCGCCACCCATCGGCGGCTGGTGAGCTACATCGCGAGGGAAGCCGGCATGCGGGCGTTGGTGCCAGATTATCGACTGGCACCCGAAAACCGGTTCCCGGCAGCGCTCGAGGATTCTCTTGGCGTTTATCGTCAGTTATTGCGAGACGGTTTAAATGCGTCTGCAATGGCAATTGGCGGAGATTCAGCTGGCGGTAATTTGGCCATGGCCACGATGCTTGCATTACGCGAAGCAGGCGATGAGTTACCGGCGGCCTGCATCCTGATATCGCCGTGGCTGGACATGACCAACGAGGGCGAATCGCGACGGAGCCGTGCGAGTGTTGATCCCTGGTTCAATCCGGCGCACGTACCCGCATCGGCCGCCAAAATGTTTTCCGAGTTCGAATTGAGGAACCCGCTGGTTTCTCCGGTATTCGCCGAGGCATCCGGACTGCCACCGACATTGATTCAGGTCGGTGATCACGAAATACTGTTAAGCGACTCAACGCGTATGGCCGAGAACATTCGGCTGGCGGGCGGCGAAGTACAATTGCAGGTCTGGCCGGCCATGTGGCACGTATTCCAGTTTTTTATCGGTCAAATGCCGGAGAGCAGGAGAGCCATCGCTGATATTGGACGATTCCTGCGGCCAATATTTTCGCAATGCCGAATTGAGACGCGTGTAAGCAAGGTGGCGTGAACTAGTTGGAGAGGAAGAATGAAGTTACTAAAAACGATAATCGCAGGTTCATTACTGGTATTCAGTGCATCGGCAATTTCTGACGTTTCGTCAAACTGGCTTTTTCAGACGGACGTCGCAGACGCGGCGAACCGGGAAATAGTGGTAATGGAAGTGACGTATCCGCCCGGTAACAAATCGGCAAGTCACAGGCATAACGCGCATACGATCGTCTATGTTCTGGAAGGCAGCGTCATGATGGCGGTCGACGGCGGCGAAACAAAGACACTGGGCCCCGGCGGAGTTTTCCACGAGAACCCGGATGACGTTCATTCTGTGTCTGCGAATGCGAGCGAGACGGAGCCTGCGAAGATTCTGGTTTTCTTTTTGAAAGAGATGGGTGCGGCGACGACAGTCGCGTCGCCCTGATCAGAAGAGGACAGTGACCAGCAGGTTGTCGTTGTAAATGCCGGCGTTGGGCGCCTGGTTGGCGAATATTCGTCCATAGATTGGATAATTGTAAAATGTTGGGCGTCCAGCGCTTGGCCGAACGCCGGACACGACGAATGTCGGTGGCGTGCCATCCCCCCAGATCTGCGTTCTTGCCGGGTCCCTGTACAGGTTGTAGTTGAGAATGCCCGGGCCAGTCGTTACAAGCGTGCGAGCAAGTTGATTTCCGCTTAGCCCTGGTCCAATTGTCACCGTGAAAGAGCCAGGCTGCGCCTGGCAACGAATATTCACTTGCCCCATCACATCAACGTTCGATGCAGTCATAGGCGAGTACGTGCCGAAGCTCATTGCAACAAGCGTGACGCGACAATTGATGGCGTGAGCGAGATCGGGCACCAGCAGAATCGTCAGGACTCCGGCGAGCACCAGCGCTTTTATCGCGGAACCATTCATTGGCCCTTTCTTGGCACACACACTATGTCACCCACTTGCGTAATGACTGCGCTACCGCTTGGATAAGGAACGTCGATGTCACAGGTACTCCCGTTCCAGCGTATCGTTATTTCAGATGAACGATCAATCCCCTGCAAAAATAGTTTCCCATCCATACCGACTGGGAAATAGTCACCAGTGTGAAAAACATTTGCGATGGCGCCCTCCGGAATTGGCGTTCCATCTGGTTGTACCGCTCGCAAAATCACGTTAGTTGAAATCTGCACATCGAAATCGATCAGCACGCCGCTCCTGTAGAAAGGCGCGATGTCGCGTTCTGTTTCCCGGATACGTGCATTCAACGGCAGATCATCCACCTCGATTCGTAGTTGGTTCTTCAGGTAGGGTATCAGTCCGGGCACAAATATCCGGCCGTTTTCGTTGGTGCGCCCGATTTCGATATTCTCCGAGTACACGCGAACGCCTTCTATGTTGCCAACCTTGATTACCGCAAACGCGTCCTGGACCTGCCGGGAGAACTGGGTCATTCCGGCCATATAGGCGACCGACCCTCGGGTCCCGGCTTACCACGCTGTACCAGAGAAATCGCTGTTTCGTACATCAAATGAATAGGTGCCGAATTGATTGTGGGCAATTACACCTGCGTCAACAAAACCATCACCGGACTGACCAGCTGCGACGTGGTACCCATAACCGGAGTCCGTCGGTGCACTTCTCTGAAATCGCGCACTGACGGCATTGCCGAATCGGCTCGTCGAGATATTTCCATTTACGCTGTGGCGGTCGCCAAAATTCATGAAGAATCGAACGCCGGCGCTAAGGTCACTTTCTGCGGCGTCGGCGTACGAAAGGAAAGACGAAATCGACAGCGGACCAAACATTCTTGTGGAATAGTCCATACTCCAGATCGTCCGTCCTGGTTGTTCGTGGTACTCCTGGTGCACGATTGAGAACTGCAACGATCCAACTTCGTGGAAATTCTTACCAACTGCTGTCAGCACCTGCAGTTTCGGAATTGACGCCAGATCGCCAACCAGATCGAAATTATCCGTCGACCCTGAAGCCTGAAAGTTGAAGTTAAGCGTTGTCGAAATTCGACGAAACCCCAACTGCCAACGCGCTCCGGTACCTGATTTGCTGTGACTCAATCCGAGACCCGCACTGACGGTCCCGCCCGCGTCAACACCGTATTGCATGGAGCCGCTGGCCATAGCCAGACCTTCGGTGAATTCTCCGTGACTCTCAATTGTCAGGTTGTCGGTCAATCCATATCGCCACGTGGCGCTACCAGCCACATCGCCATAGCGAAAATTCTGAAAGCCAAAATCTTCGCGGAGCGCGCCCAGCGTTACCGAGTAGTCGCTCAGGCCCTCCATCAAAAGATCTGTCGAAAGATAAAAGTCTTGCGTGAACACCTGCTGGCGCCCAAGGGCGTCCGTTGCTACGACCTGCATCTGCCCGGCACCGTTGAGAACAGGCACGTTTTCCAATAGGAACGATCCTGGCTGAACATTTTCGCGCTGGGATAGACGTCCGTTGACATAAATGTCGAGCGCCGAGGGAACTGCGGTTTGGCCAAAAAAGTCTGGTAACGGATGCGTGATTAACGTCGGTTGCGTAGCGAAATTCGTTGCAAGCTGCACGCCTCCGATACGGAGCGACCGGCCTTGCTCGCCCGGAATAGTAAATACGTCCCCGACTCGGAGACTACGCATCCGATCCGGATCATCGCGCGTGTATGTCATCTCCAGAACGCTCAAGTTTCCGGATGACGTGCCGGCGGACTTGCCCGTGTATGCGAAGCTCGCAGCAATGTTGCCTCGTGGCCCGAAAAGAACTGGCCGAAACATTCCATAGGCTGCAGATTCGGACAATGAACTCTGGTTCCGCAAATTGATTTCATAGTCCATGAACGCGCCGGAGCGCTCGTTAAACGCTCTGATCCCTGCGCTTTGCATGCCCACACGACGGGTTGGCATCAGGTCGGCTGGCATAAAGAGTCGCAGTTCCATTACTCGCGTATTGAATTCTGCTGTCGCGCCTGAAAATTCACTCACGCCGTAGTAGTTCTCGCCCAGGAACACATGCGGATTCGGCGCGGAATATATCGCGACTATCCGGTGCGATACGAAGATAAATTTGGGAACAATGTCAAAGTTGTTTACGAGCCGCAATCGGTGTTGCGCAATGGAATGCCGGAAACGTTGACTCGTGAAAGGCGTGGAAGAAACGCCCGCTCATACTTCGGCAGTTCGGATCGGCTGCTAAGTCCAGGTGACTATACTTACACGTATCGATATGAAGCCGGTCGAATGCTTGGTTATTTTGATGCCGTCGATGAGCTCTACTGGAACGTTACCGGTCACGACTGGAGTTTTCCGATCGACCGCGCATCCGCATCGGTGTCTTTTGACTTCGACATGCCTGTCAATGAACTGGCCCTGGTTGCTTACACCGGTCCGCACGGCGTGGCTGGCAGCGATTATACGGCGGTCGTCGATGCGACCGGTGTGGCTCAATTTCAGACCACGCGCGAACTCGCGTTGAATGAAGGCCTGACAATCGCACTGGGTTGGCCGAAAGGCATAGTGGCCGAACCCGGCGATTTGCAGAAACTCGTTTGGCTGCTGGCAGACAACGTCAACCTGCTGATTGTAGTTGCCGGACTGATCGCAACGCTAAGTTATTACATTCCGGTTTGGCAGAATTACGGCAAAGACCCATCACCAGGCGTCATATTCACAAGGTACGAACCGCCTGCGGGATTTTCTCCGGCATCTCTGCGTTATATAGAGAATATGGGATACGACGACGAGGTAATGACGGCGGGCGTTGTCAGTCTTGCTGTAAAGGGGTATTTGCAAATCGAAGATGACGGCGGTACTCACACATTGCATCGTAAAGACCCTGACGGGCATTCCGGGTCGCTGGCGACCGGCGAAAGAGCATTACACGCTGCATTATTTAGTGGTGGAGATGAACTGGTTCTGATCGATGAGAATCACGCGATTGTTGGTGGTGCACGCAAAGCTCACGAAAAGTCATTGAAGCGCGACTATCACAAACGCTATTTCGTAACCAATGGCCTGCTCAACCTGCCACCGATTCTGATCTCGATTATTTCGACAATGGTCGCTATCCTCGTTGGCCCGAGCCTCGCCGTATTTGCAGTCGTGGCGCTGATGGTTGTGACGATCATAACTTTCGGAATCATCATGAAAACACCCACGGCGTCAGGGCGTCGTTTGTTGGACGCGTCAGTCGGATTTCGTGAGTATCTGGAGATCGCGGAAAAGGACGAGCTTAATCTCCGAAACCCGCCGGAAAAAACACCGATGCTGTTTGAGCGGTATTTGCCTTTTGCACTTGCGCTCGGTGTGGATCAGCAATGGGCTGAGCGTTTTAGTCGAATTTTCGCGAATCTTAAAGGTCCAAGCGACAGTGCCTGGCAGCCCTCGTGGTACAACGGTTCGTGGAACAGCTTTGACCTCAGCGCCAATACGTCTAATCTGTCGAGTGGCCTCGGCAGCGCAATCAGTTCGTCGGTATCGCCGCCTGGATCATCGTCCGGAAGCGGCGGTGGCGGTTCTTC
>JAQCAD010000081.1 GCA_027621915.1 Pseudomonadota bacterium | reverse complement strand
CGCTTACCGTCAGTTGCACCAGGCGCCTCGTGTCTCGATTCATCGTCGTTTCACGAAGGTGCGATGGATTCATCTCGCCAAGGCCCTTAAAGCGAGTAACGGATACCTTGCCCTTGATATTCTCAGCCTCGATTCTGTCGAGAATCCCCTGTCGTTCGCTATCATCGAGTGCATAGAATTTTTCCTTGCCAACATCAATCCGATAAAGAGGCGGCATTGCGACGTAGACGTGACCAGCAAGAATCAACTCCCGAAAGTGACGCAGGAACAGCGCGCACAGCAAGGTTGCGATATGCAGGCCATCGGAATCCGCATCGGCAAGAATGCATACCTTGTGATAGCGAAGGTTGTCCAGATTTGGGTTGCCGGGGTCAACTCCCAGTGCAACGCTGATGTCATGAACTTCCTGTGACGCCAGGATCTCGCCAGCATCCACTTCCCAGGTATTTAAAATTTTTCCCCGCAACGGCATGATTGCCTGCGTATTTCGATCCCGTGCCTGTTTCGCGGAACCGCCCGCGGAATCGCCCTCAACCAGAAATATTTCGCAAAGCTCGGGCTCCTGCGACGTGCAATCGGCGAGCTTCCCGGGCAGCGCCGGACCGGAAACGATTTTTTTGCGAACAACCTGCTTCGCGGCCTTCATACGTTTCTGTGCTTTGCCGATCGCAAGTTGTGCAATCGAATCGCCCGTTTCAGGATGCTTGTTCAGCCACAACGCGAAACCATCCTTGATCACACCGGTAACAAAGGCAGCCGATTCGCGTGACGACAGTCTTTCCTTGGTTTGTCCGGAAAACTGCGGATCCTCTAGTTTGGTGCTAAGCACAAAATTCATGCCATCCCATACGTCCTCGGGAGCGATCTGAACGCCCCGCGGAAGGAGGCTCCGAAATTCACAGAATTCCCTGATCGCATTTGTAAGGCCCGTCCGCAGACCGTTTACGTGCGTACCACCCTGTGGCGTCGGCACCAGGTTGACGTAACTCTCGGTCACCGTCTGCCCACCATCGACATCCCAGGCCAGCGCCCAATCGACCGCTTCATTGTTGCCACTCATGGCCCCGGAAAAAGATTCAGCTGGCAGGTGCTCTCCCTTGCCCATCGCCTCAAGCAGGTATTCTTCGAGGCCGCCGGTATAGCACCACTCCAATTTCTCTTTCGGTTTCGCAACTTTCAGTATCACGGTCAGGCCCGGGCAAAGCACCGCCTTGGCCTTCAACGCATGTTTGAGTTTGGATACCGAGATTTTTGGTGAATCGAAATATTGAGGATCGGGCCAGAAACGAATCGTCGTCCCCGTATTCGCTTTGCCAACCTCACCGACAACCTCCATCTTGCCGCGCTTCTTACCGCCGGCAAAACTCATGTTGTATTCTTTCCCGCCGCGGCGAATCCAGACCTCCAGATTCTTCGACAACGCATTCACTACGGATACGCCAACGCCGTGCAGGCCGCCCGAATACTGGTAATTTTCCTTGTTGAACTTCCCACCGGCATGCAAGCGCGTGAGAATTAACTCAACACCGGGTATTTTTTCTTTCGGATGATTATCAACGGGCATGCCACGACCGTCGTCGCTCACCTCGAGCGAGTCGTCCTCGTGCAGAGTGACTTCAATCTTCTTGCAGTGACCGGCCAGCGCTTCATCAACGCTGTTGTCAACAACCTCATGCGCCAAGTGATTTGGCCGAGTGGTATCGGTATACATGCCCGGTCTGCGCCGAACCGGTTCGAGGCCACTAAGAACCTCGATGTCGGCTGCATCGTAACGTTTGCTCATCTACTCGTTTGCCCCAAACGAAAGCAGGATTTTGCCCGCGCCGATTCTAACGCAAAAAAAAGTACTGCGTCCGGCCAATTAACTCTGTCCGGCGAGGAAACCTTGGTTGGGATGGTTGCTTATCGAAATGGCTCACTGCGTTGCGCTTTATTTCCGATAAGCAACCATCCCAATCCAAGGATTTGGCAGAGATCGGACAAAGGTCGAATCGGTGTGCCCGGCGGAAACAATCTCAATCGAGATCGTTTAGCAGGGCCAGCCGGATTTTTTCGTCGACCGGTCGAATTTCAACCCGGTAGTTGGCGTGATCGATTCCGGCGGCGAGTTCTGCGCCGCCTCTGAGGTCGCTGATTTGCCGCGGCGTCAATTCAAAACGCAGAAAGTGCACGGCAGATGTTTTTTCGTCGTCAGATCGTTGCAGATCTTCGTCCGCGATCGGGTAGATTTTTGGCAGTTCACCGACCTGCAGCCAGACTTTGTTCTCGATACCGATCAGCCGGGCCAGCATGACCTTGCGCTCGTCTGCATCCGGAAACTCAACCATGAATGTTGCCTTCCAGTTCGATCCGTCTGGAATGAGCGGATTGTATGTGTCCAACTCTTCCTGAATGGCATCTGCTTCGAAGATCATCTCGATACGAAGCATCTCCTGGACCTGGTACTGCATTGTCATCCGATCCTCGAAATACAGCGCCGCATTCGTGCCCAAATGCAATCGGCGGTTTCGCTTGTGCGCCATCACCTGCTCACGGAACTGATTTCGAAGCTCCGCATACCTCTCAAGGCTGAATAGTGATTCTCTCGTCAACATACGGACCGGGCCTTATATTCCATAAGCTTCACGAAGCAGTCCGAACGGATTGCTGGCAACACTGCCACCAAGATCCTGCGCGATTTGCTCGGCCGCCATTGGACAGTCGCTTGCAAAACGATCTGCATTGGACTTTTTCACCCTGTCTACGACAGGCCGCGCGATCTTTTTCGAAATCGCATGGGTCTCTTTCTTGACCGCATAAGTACCGTCGTGTCCGGAGCATCGCTCGATGACCTCTACCTCGGTATCCGGTACCAATTGCAGCAGGTCCCTGGTCTTCAGGCCGATATTTTGAACGCGCAAATGACAGGGTACCTGGTACGCAATTTTTCCAAGCGATTTGGTGAAATCTGTTTTCAACCGGCCGGACTTGTGCCTTAGCATCAGGTACTCAAACGGATCAAACGTCCGGTCGCGAACTTTGAGGACGTCCGGATCATCCGGGAACATCAGGGGCAATTCCTGCTTGAACATCAACGTACATGACGGCACGGGTGTCACAACGTCCCAACCGTCGTCCACCCAGGCAGCCAGCTCCGGAACGTTACTCTTTTTCGCCCTTTCAACGGCCGCGAGATCACCCAGGTCGAGTTTCGGCATGCCGCAACATACTTCGTTCTCAGGCAACCTGACAAAAATGCCGTTGTGCTGATAAATTGCCACCAGGTCCTCGACCATCGACGGTAAGTTATGGTTTCCATAGCACGTCGTAAAAAGAATCACCTTGCCACTGGTATCCGGTGTGGCATCCGGATTGTCGTTCGATTCCTTTCTCAGGTCTCGAAGACGCTTCCTTGCTGTGTTCGAGTGGTATTCCGGCAAGGGTGCGTCTCGGTGAACGCCAAGCATATTTTCCAGAACGGCGCGCCCTGTCTTGCTGCGATTAATCGCGTTCACGGTTTGCGTGACCACCGGGATGCCGGCAAATCGTCCGACTTTGTCAGTTGACGTCAGTATGCGATCGCGCTTCGACGCGCCCTGTTCCTTGAACCTGCTCGCTTTCGCGCGCAGCATGAGATGTGGGAAATCGACGTTCCACTCGTGTGGCGGCACATACGGACACTTGGTCATGTAGCACATGTCGCACAGGTAGCAATTGTCGACCACCTCCCAATAGACGGATTTGGGAACCGTGTCCAGCTCCATGCTCTCAGACTCGTCGATAGCGTCGAAAAGCGTCGGAAACGAATGGCAAAGATTGAAACATCGACGACACCCATGGCAGATATCGAAGACACGCTCAAGCTCCGTCGTCAGCGACGCCTGGTCGTAATACTTCTCTGACTGCCATTCGATCGGATGACGAGTCGGCGCTTCAAGGCTACCCTCGCGCTTATCGGTTGGAGTGGTCACTCGGGAAAAGGCCGGGTCACCTGACGAGCCCGGCCCTGTCTCACTTAATCATCAAGTGTGTCGAGTGCTTTTTGAAACCGGTTTGCATGTGAGCGCTCGGCCTTGGCCAGCGTCTCGAACCAGTCCGCGATCTCGTCGAATTTCTCGTCTCGAGCGGTCTTTGCCATGCCCGGGTACATATCCGTGTACTCGTGTGTTTCACCCGCTATGGCCGCGGCGAGATTCGCGGACGTGGCACCGATCGGCAGGCCCGTGGCGGGATCGCCGGATTCCTCAAGATACTCGAGGTGGCCGTGTGCGTGTCCGGTTTCACCCTCGGCAGTGGAGCGAAACACAGCCGCAACATCGTTGTAGCCTTCCACATCCGCTTTCGCTGCGAAATAAAGGTAACGGCGATTCGCCTGCGATTCACCGGCAAAAGCCGCTTTCAGATTGTCTTCAGTCTTGCTGCCTTTCAATGACATGGTCGTTCCTCTCTATGCGTCTGATTATCATTTAGACTCAGTCTAAATCATCAAGGAACTCTATTCGTCGCTGCCACTGTTGTCAACGCAGCCTTGGTCGTTGACCGAACCGCGACGCCGCTGTAGCGTACGGAAAGTATTTCTTTTAAGCGCTGGAATCGGCCCACATGACGACCAAAACGAAATTTAATCTCGAGAAATCTCTCGCGGACCTCGAGACACTCGTCGAAGAACTGGAAAGTGGTGATTTGCCGCTCGACAAGGCCATGAAGAAATTTGAGGAAGGAATCAAGCTAACCCGTGGATGTCAGGCCGCGCTTAAAGAAGCCGAACAGAAAGTGGAAATTCTGCTGAAAACCGCCGGCGGTGAAGTCTCGTTGCAGGAATTTGATACTCCGGACTAGCCACTACCGAGCTGATACGCGAACAACGCGCCGAGGTAACCAAGCGTTGTCATGTAGGTCCAGGCAAAAATCGGCCATCTCCAGGTATTCGTCTCTCGCCGGATGACTGCGATGGTTGCCGCACATTGCAAACAGCAAGCGTAAAAAATAAGTAATCCAATTACCATCGGCAGCGAGTAAACAGGTGTCCCATCTGCCCGCATTGCTTTTGACAGTCTTTCTGTAAGCGTGGCCTCATCGGCGGTATCACCTACGGCATAGACCGTTCCCAGCACCGCAACGACGACTTCGCGGGCCGGAAAACTGGCGATCACGGCCGATGAGACTTTCCAGTCCCAGCCAAGCGGTTCGAATACCGGCACGACAAACTTGCCAGCCCTGCCAAGCCAGCTTTGTTCAAGCTGCGCAGCAGCCGCATCGTTATCGATTTGTGCGTTGGCGAAATCCTGCGCCTCTCCGACAAGGGTAGCCGTCGCGACTGCCTTCTTTTGCGCAGCCGCACTGTGTATTTCGTCTGAGCGAGGATAGTAAGCCAGTGCCCACACCACGACCGCCACGGCGAAAATAACAGTGCCAGCGCGCTTCAGAAATATATTCGCCCGACCCAGCAACTGCATGGTCACGGTCCTCATGTTCGGCCGCCTGAATTCCGGCAACATAAGGGCAAAACTTGGCTTCGGACCGTGCAAAGCGGTTTTTCGAAGTAATAGTGTGGTCGCGAGGCCCGCAACGATTCCCAGCATGTAGAGTCCGAACAAAACGATGCCCTGAAGATTCATGAATCCGATCGTCGTGGCTGGCACAAACGCCGCTATGAGCAGCGCATAAACAGGCAGTCTTGCCGAGCAGGTCATAAACGGCGCAGCAAGAATCGTCGCAATCCGGTCGCGCCGGCCCGGAATGACACGTGTAGCCATAATGCCGGGAACAGCGCACGCGAAACTGGAAATCATCGGAATAATAGACTGGCCCGAAAGACCGACTGAACGCATCGTGCGATCCATCAGGTAGGCCGCGCGAGCAAGATATCCGGAGTCTTCAAGAACAATAATGAAAAAGAACAGAATCATAATCTGTGGCAGAAAAACGATGACACTACCGACGCCGGCAATCGCGCCATCCGAAATGAAGCTTGCAAGGGCGCCTTCCGGAAGTGTTTTGGCGACGATCGCGCTTACCGCCGCAGTACCGCTATCGATTGTATCCATCACCGGTTTGGCCCAGGCGAAAACCGCCTGGAAAACGATCGCCATGACCACGAACAGACCGATCGTGCCTGGAACCGGCCGATTGATAAATTGCGCAAA
>JAQCAD010000035.1 GCA_027621915.1 Pseudomonadota bacterium | reverse complement strand
AGTTGGTGCGTCAGGTGGGGTGTTCGGATTGCTACTAGCGTTCGGAATGGCGTTTCCAAATCGCATGATCATGCTGATGTTTCCACCGATTCCGATGAAGGCCAAGTACATGGTCATCCTGTTTGGCTTGTTGGAGTTGTATCTTGGTCTCAGCGGAATGGCGCCGGGCATCGCAAATTTCGCTCACCTGGGTGGGATGTTGTTCGGGTACTTGCTGATCCAACGCTGGAAAAGTGCGCGGAGATAGGAAATGGCGAACGTAATTGCATTGATTGTCGCAACGTCGGTTCTCGTGCTGATTCCGGGACCCAATGTCGCACTGATCGTCGCCAACAGTCTTGGCCGTGGCCTGAAATCCGGCCTTGTAACAGCCTTTGGAACTACGGTCGGTATAGCCGTCCAGCTGTCCCTGGTGATCATTGGACTGGCCACACTCGTCGAGGCGGCAGCGTCGACGCTGATGTGGATCAGGTGGCTCGGCGTTATGTACCTGATATACCTGGGAATTCTCACATGGAATAAGACGGGTACTGATCTTGCACAGAGCCGTGAACAATCCGGAATCAATACGTTCTCGCGAGGTTTTGTTCTTGCTGTCATTAACCCCAAGACCCTGTTTTTTAACGCGGCTTTTTTGCCTCAGTTCGTCGCAGGAAGCGAAGGAACCACGGGTCAGTTGATTCTGCTGGCTGCCGTGTACATGACCGTAATCATCATGGGCGATACCCTGTGGGCGATTTTCGCCGCATCGGCACGGCGCCTGTTCAACCGCTTTCGGCATCTGCAACACCGCGTCACCGGCGGATTTCTGCTCAGCGCTGCTGTCGGCCTGGCACTATCACGTCGAAGTTAATCGAAAACATTCGGTATCGTGTTGCATCTGCGACCACGATAGTTAATAGATGCATCATCCACTGAATTCGAGAACCTCAATGCACATTAAACGAAGAGACTTCATTGGCCATGTGGCGGCGGGTAGCGCGATAGTTACGATGCCGGTATTTCTTTCCGGCTGCGGCGTCCACCAGGCGGTGGCAATTGCTGAGGCGACGCCGGAAAACCCCTTCATGAACTGGTTTGGCGTTGATGAGGTCACGATCGCGCGCGTCATGGCAGAACTCACGGCCCACGGCGCCGACACTGCGGATCTGTATTTTCAACACCAGCGCAGCAACAGCCTGATGATGGAGGACGGCATCATCAGTCACGCGAATTCAGAAATATCACAGGGCGTCGGATTGCGTGTTGTCATCGGAGAGCAGACTGGCTACGCTTTTACTGAAGACCTGACGCTCACATCCATGCTGGCCGCCGCCCGAACAGCGGCAACAATCGCCAACGGCACTCGCATGGTCCCGCCGCAGGCTTTCAACGCGAAGAAGACCGGCGATCTCTATGTGACGACGATGCCGTGGGCGGACGTCGGCATCGATCAAAAATTGCCGCTACTTAAATATGTTGATTCGAAATCCCGAGCTGCAGATCCGATCGTCAGCAAAGTTACCGTTGCATGGTCTGACGTCGATGAGCGTGTGATGATTGCAACTTTGGGCGGGCATCTGATCACAGACCATCGACCGATGACTCGCCTGACTGCACAGATCACGGCGACGCGTGAAGGCGAAACGCAATCCGGTTATTCAAATATCGCTGCCCGCGAAGATCTCGCCTGGTACACCGATGAACGGATCGATCAAATGGTGGAAGAGGCAGTTGCCCGAACACTGGTTCTGTTTGAAGCGATACGGCCCCCGGCCGGAGAAATGCCGGTCATCCTCGCCGCAGGTGCCAGCGGCATCCTGCTTCACGAAGCGATAGGTCATGGCATGGAGGCAGATTTCAATCGCAAAGGCACCAGCATCTATTCGGATATGATGGGCCAAAAGGTAGCAGAACCGTTCGTCACTATTGTTGATCAGGGTACGATCCCGAATGAGCGTGGCGCCCTGAATTATGACGACGAGGGCGGTGAGTGCGGCCGGACCGTGATGGTCGAAGACGGTATTTTGCGTTCGTACCTGCATGATTCGATTAGTGCAACGCAGTACAACGTTGCCGCAACAGGATCCGGGCGTCGTCAATCTTACAAATTCGCGCCGATGCCAAGAATGACATGCACGTTCATGGAGAATGGGCCACATACCAAAGACGAAATCATCGAGGCGGTTGATCAGGGGATCATTGCGGAAACCTATACCAATGGTCAGGTGCAGATTGGTGCAGGCGATTACACCTTCTATGTAAAAAATGGTTGGCTGGTCGAGAAGGGTAAAGTTGTAGCGCCGATCAAAGATGTGAATATCATTGGCAATGGCCCCGAATCATTGACACGAATCTCGATGGTCGCAAATGATGCGAAGCTGGATACCGGTGGATGGACCTGCGGCAAAAATGGGCAACTGGTTCCGGTGTCACAAGGTATTCCGACGGTACTCGTCTCCAGCATGACGGTGGGTGGTGAAAATGTCGGCTGATCTGCAGGCAAGCGCTGCGACCGCGATAGAGACATTAAAAGCTGCCGGCGCCGAGGATGCGTGGGCCTCTGTTCTTCAAAGCCGAAATGTGGATTTCAACTATCGTGACGGTGCGCTCGAAAAAGTTCAGGATACAACGGCGCGCATGCTTGCAGTGCAGGTATACGCAAACGGACGATATTCGACACATCAGACGACAGACCTGAATCCGGATCGCCTGGCAAACTTTCTTAAAGAAGCGGTCGCGATAACAAATGCGCTCGAGCCGGATCCGCAGCGCAACATTACGCCACCGGAACTTTTTGCTAATCGACCGGACACTGCGCTTGACCTGAGCGATGAGGTAATTCGGCGGCTTGATCGCGAGCAAAGGATGGAATGGTGTGTCTTGCTCGATCAGGAGGCCAGGAAACATGAGCGAGTCATTTCGGCAACATCACGAGTCAGTTCAGGAACCCAAACGCGCGTTGAGGCGAGCAGCAACGGCTTCTCCGGTGCCGAGGAATCGACATATTGCGTTCTTGGCGCAAACATAACATTGAAAGATCGGGGTGATCGACGGGCATCTGACGGATTTTCTGCGGTCGCACGGCACGTAGGCGATGTTCCTGACGCGATTTCGATTGCGAAAAAAGCACTTGAATATGCCGTTGCCAGACTCGATTCGCAGAAAGGCCCCACCATGAAGTCGACGATGGTGGTTGATTCGCGCGTTGCTGCAAGTCTGATTGGCCGATTGATGGGCCCGGCAAATGCCCGCAGCGTGCAGCAAGGGCGCTCGTTCTGGGCAGATCTCCTTGGGAAGCAGGCATTCAGCCACGGTCTGACGATCATTGACGACCCGCTTGTCATTCGCGGACTGGCATCGCGGCAGTACGATAGCGAAGGAATATCGGCCAAAGCGTTGCCGATAGTGGAAGAGGGTGTCATCAGGAACATTTACGTCGATACGTACTACGGCCGTAAAGCCGACATGCCGCCAACAACCGGCAGCCCTTCGAACCGGCGCGTCGGGACGGGCAACAAATCGCTGGATGAGTTAATAGGCGATGCCGGAGACGGCGTCTATGTAACGTCATGGCTCGGCGGCAATGCAGACGGCACGACTGGCGACTTTTCTCTCGGTCTGAGTGGTCACCTCATCGAGAATGGCCGGGTTGGCAGACCTGTCGGCGAGATGAACGTCACCGGGAATCTGCGCGATTTGTTCAGTCGCCTCGAGGCAACCGGTAATGATCCGTTCCCGTACTCGGGTACGCTGGCGCCATCAATGGTGTTTTCAGGCGTCGATTTTTCCGGCACCTGAGTCGGCCGGCGGCGCGAAGATCAGGAAGATATCGCGCCGGAGGGGCCGGTTCCTGGCGTGGGCGAGTATTCCGCGTCTCTGATACTGGCAACCACTGGCGTACCGCGGACATCTAAAGGCAATACCGTTGCTATAATCACCACCGACAAGATGCATCCTGGAGTGTCCAGTGTCACTGTTCGAAGAACTGAAACGTCGAAACGTGCTTCGCGTTGCAGCGGCCTATTTGGTTGTAGGCTGGCTGCTAACTGAGGTTCTGACGACACTATTGCCGGCATTCGGGGCGCCGGAATGGATATCCAGATCGGTGATGCTGGTTTTCGCGCTGGGCTTCCTGCCAACCATCATTCTCTCGTGGGTCTACGAAATCACTCCCGAGGGTATCAAAAAAGAGCACGAGGTCGATCGTGAAGGGTCGATAGCGCTCAACAAAAGCAAGCGGCTGGAATATTTCACGATCACGTCCGTTATTGCAGGTGTCATTTTCATCTCTGTATTCAGTTCCCGTACGAGTTTTGAAGAAACGGCATCTTCATCGTCAGTGACTAACGAAGCATCGGTCGCCGTCCTGCCGTTCGTTAACATGTCCGGAGATTCAGACAACGCCTATTTTTCGGACGGATTAACCGAGACGCTGCTGCATATGCTCGCACAGATTCCGGAGCTAAAAGTGGCGGCGCGAACGTCCAGTTTCGCTTTCAGAGATCAGAACAAGACAATCGTCGAAATTGCTACTGCGCTTGATGTAGCTAATGTTCTCGAAGGCAGCGTGCAACGCGTGGGTGACCGAGTACGCATAACAGCTCAGTTAATTCGCGCCAAGGATGGGTTTCATATCTGGTCTGAGAATTATGATCGCACCCTGGACGATATATTTGGCATTCAGGATGAAATAGCGACGAGAGTCCGCGCCGCATTGTCGGCCTCATTGCTGGGCAAAAACGCTGACACGTTAATCGCAAGTTCAACCACCAGAAATTCTGATGCGTACGACCTGTACCTGCAAGCGCTGCAATCGCGCTCTACCTTTTCTTACGGTGGGCTAGCCGCAGCGGAAGGACTTTTGAAGGGCGCATTGACTATCGATCCTGATTTTATCGACGCCAAAACAGAACTCGCCAGCAATTACTGGCAGCAATTCGAAACCGGACTGATGGCCCGGGACGTCGCGCTGACAGAGATAGTTGCAATCACGAATCAGGTGCTCGCTGTGCACGCGGATGACGTGACTGCACTAGCGATTCAGATATTCGCCACCGCCGCGCAACGGGCGGAAAAAGAAGGCCCCCAGGTTTTTCTTGAGGCGGTTAATGACCTTGAGGAAATCGTTGCGGTGGCGCCGACAGCTTTTCAACCAAAAATTCTGCTTACTCGCCTTTACCAAGGGTTGCAGCAGTTCGCTAAGGCAGTTCCGTTGATGCAGGAAGCTTTGCGACAGGATCCGTTTAATTCGAGAATTCATTACGAGTTGGGTGGCTTATATAGTTCAATGGAACGACGGGATGATGCCCGTGGTGCGCTGCAAAGATCGCTTGAAATTGAGCCGGCACAACCGAATGCGCTGGCAACACTTGCCGGACTAAGTCTGCAGTCGGGTGACGGAGTGGATTACCTGCGTCAATTGTTGCGAGCAATCGAAGTCGACCCCGCAGATTATGAACTTCCGGGAATCGTGGCGACATTTCTGTTCGAGCTCGGACTTGCCGAGGAGGCGGACGATTTTCGCAATCGCGTTCTGGCGATTGCGCCGACCAGCGAGATTGCATATCAGATCGAAATGTTGCGCGCGATCAACCGCGGTGACGAAGAAACAAGTGTTGCCACTGCTCGTCGTGCCATCGAAGATGATATCGACGATCGTCACTTTGCGTTTGGTGGGGCGGTGCAGCATTTGCTGAGAGTTGCGGCCAGGCGCGGAACCGTAGTGCAAGAAAGCGAATATTTGCAGCAAAACGCACCCAATATACTTGATGTCGACGCCGCCACGTTGCCACTTAAATACCGGGGCGCGCAGTTTGCCGCCTTTGACGCCTGGTATGTGGAATTGCCACGTGACGAGATGCTGCGCAGGCTGGAACGGTTGCGGGAGATCGCCGCGTCATTCGGTTTTCGCCAAGAGCAAGACCCCGCCACTTACGTTGGTATTTTGGTGTTGCAGGGTAAAGTTGAAGAAGCGGTCAAGGTGGCGCTGGAGGACGTGTTTACAGATTCAGTTGCCGTACACCTGGACTGGAGGCGCACAATTTCGCAGGCCCAGTACGCCGATTTCGTTGAAGACTCAAGAGTTCAGGCGGCAATGTCGCACTGGGAAGATGAGGAGCTGGCGCTTCGCGAAAAAGTCAGAACCTACCTCGTGGATCTTAGCGTTTCATCCTGAAAAGCTACGTCCTGGCGACCAATGGCGGTTTTTGAAAGGCCAAAAATGGCCCGTTTCGCTCGACATTCCGCAAACGGTTGCCAATACTTCGGGTTGACAAAAAAATAGGACGTTGTGATGGACTGGATGTTTTACCTTGCTTTACTGGTTGTAATGTTCAGCGCCATTGCCTTGATCGGAATTGTTCGTTATCTGATAAACAAACGTCTTGAGAGAATCGAAAGGTTGCACCAGATGGAAAAGGACGCGCGGCAGATCGCTGAATCCAATTCGGGCCTGTAAAAAAGGGGTCGGATCCGTTTTATCTAAATTGGATCCGACCCCTTTTTTCCGGACCAGATCCTGTCGCGCAACTCCTTGACGTCTGCGGCCCGGAGCTATCGCCATGAGGACTCGTCCATGAGGAACATTACTTTTTTTGTATCGCTGGTTTTCATACTTAGCGCTTGCAGCAAGGAGTCGGCCCGGTCGGTAGAACCGGGAATCGCCATGGACCCGGACGATATCGCCGGCGTCGTGACGAGTAGCGCGGGTGTCGAAGCGGGTGTCTGGGTGATTGCAGAAACGAATGATCTTGATACGCGGTTTGCCAGGATCGTGGTTACTGACGATAAGGGCAGATACCTTGTACCTGACCTTCCGGATGCCAGTTACCAACTATGGGTTCGTGGTTACGGGCTCGTTGATTCAGAAAAGACAGCGGCATCGCGCGGCGAAACTGTAGATCTGGCAGCGACCCTTGCCCCGGACCCGACCGCAGCGGCGCAGATCTATCCGGCTGCTTACTGGTTCTCGATGATGAATCTGCCGACTGAAGAAGAAGTTACGGAACTGGACGGTGGACTGAATTATTACCTGACCTGGGTCAAGAACATGGGTTGCGTTGGCTGCCATCAGTTGGGTAACAACGCTACGCGCACGACACCGCCGGCACTTGCCGATGTTGAGTCGTCGGAAGAGGCGTGGATTCGTCGAATTTCGTCAGGACAGGCGGGCGATACTATGATCGGCATCGCAGCGCAGAGTCTTAAGGGTCTGCCGATCAAGTATCTGGCCGAATGGACTGATCGCGTTGCGGCCGGCGAGATACCGCTGCATGCGCCTGAACGACCGTCGGGTGTCGAGCGAAATGTCGTTGCGACCGTGCGCGACTGGTCGAGCCCGAAGTTCTACATGCACGATCTGAGCGGCACGGATCGTCGCGATCCGACAGTCAACGGCTACGGCAAACTCTACGGCGCGCCGGAGCTGAGTACAGACGAGATGCCGATACTCGACCCGGTGGCGAACACCTCGACAATTTTTAACGTTCCCGTTCGTGACGAAGACACACCGACGACGAACGAGGCGCCGGTGATTGCGCCATCTCCGTATTGGGGCGATGAACGCATCTGGGATAGCAAATCGAACATCCACAACCCGATGCTCGATCAGGCAGGAAGGGTCTGGCTGACCGCGCGAGTTCGCGGTCCCGATAATCCTGATTTCTGCAAGGAAGGCTCGGAACATCCGTCGGCAATGTTGTATCCGAAGGACCGGACATCGCGTCAGCTTGCCGTACTCGATCCATCGACTGGAGAATACACATTCGTCGACACCTGTTTCAGCACGCACCATCTGCAATTCGCATACGACGAAAAGAACACGCTGTGGACGAGCGGTGGGGGAGATGTCGTCGGCTGGCTTGATACGAACAAGTTTATGGAGTCCGGCGATGCCGCCGCATCACAGGGCTGGGCGCCTTTGATTCTCGATACCAACGGTAATGGCCGACAGGACGAGTGGACCGAGCCGAACGAAGTCGCCAACCCTGAGTTGGACATGCGGATTCCGAACGGCTTCTATGCAGTTATGCCGGAACCGCGCGGCGACGCGATCTGGGGTTCAAATGCGTTTCGATATCCCGGATCAATTACGCGCCTGTTGCCGGGAGACAACCCGCCACAGACGTCGCTGGCCGAAGTCTACTATCCGCCGCTTCCGGGTTTCGGTATCCGTGGTGCGGACATCGACAAGAATGGTGTCGTCTGGACATCGCTTGGTAGCGGGCACCTGGGCGAATTCGATCGCAGGAAATGCAAGGGACCGCTGAATGGTCCGGAAGCGACCGGCAATCATTGCCCCGAAGGTTGGACGCTTCACAATCTGCCCGGTCCGGGCTTCGTTGATCTGCCGCAATACAGTGTGGAGTCCAGTTACTACACCTGGGTCGATCAACACAATTCCCTCGGTCTTGGCGAAGACGTGCCGATAGCGACGGGAAACCTGTTCGACGGTGTTCATGCACTTGTCGACAACGAATTTGTCACTTTGAGAATTCCGTATCCGATGGGTTTTTACAGCAAGGGATTTGAAGGCCGGATCGACGACCCGGACGCGGGCTGGAAGGGTCGCGGAATCTGGGTGCCGGAAGGCGGTCGCACGCCCTGGCTGAAAGAAGACGGCAAGGGTTCGAAACCGATCGTGGTTCATTTCCAGATTCGACCGGATCCGTTAGCGAAATGAAAGGCAAAACGGCGCAATCAGAAAGGAGATGACGGATGACTGATCGTCTGGCAGTGAGCTTGATCAGGAAGGGATTTTTACTCTATTTGGCTCTGTGCACCTGGGTCGTCACGGTGCAGGCGCAGGAGTCGACAAACGTAGAGTTCGAAACCTCGTGCAGCCCGGCAGTGCAGGATAAGTTCAACGAAGCGGTCACGCTCCTGCATTCCTTTGAGTACCCGACGACTACCCGGTTATTTCGGGAGATCAGCGAGCAGGATCCCGATTGCGCGATGGCGTATTGGGGCTCGGCAATGAGCATTTGGCACCCTTTGTGGGCGCCGCCGAGTGAAGCGGACCTCGAGGCGGGCGCGGAGCTGCTCTCAAAGGCAGAGAATCTTGAAATGTCACTGCGGGAAACCGCCTATGTGGACGCGTTGAAATCGTTTTTCTCGAGTAGCGATACCAGCACACATCTGCAACGCGCCAGGGCGTACGAGGCCCAAATGAGTGTCGTTTACGCAGACAATCTCGACGACCCCGAATCTGCCGTATTTTATGCCCTCGCATTGCTTGCGTCGGCTGATCCGCGAGATAAAACCTATGCACCGCAGTTCAAATCTGCCGGTCTGCTTAACTGGGTTCGGAGTTCGCAGCCCACGCACCCAGGCGTTCTTCACTTTTTGATTCATAGCTACGACTTTCCGGGCCTTGCGCATCTTGCCCTCGGCGCCGCGTTAATCTATGCCGATGCAGCGCCGAATTCAGCGCACGCGCAGCATATGCCTTCTCACATTTTCACCAGGCTCGGTCTTTGGAATCGCTCGCTTTCGTCAAACCATGACTCCACGAGATCCGCGGCGGAGTTCACGCTAAGGGCGAAATTGCCGGGCCATTACGACGAAGGCCTGCATAGCATCGACTACCTGATGTACGCAATGTTGCAGACCGCACGAGACGATGAGGCGAGCGAGCTTTTAGGTCAGTTGGCCAGCATCACCAGGACCGACACCGAAAATTTCAAAGTTGCTTATACGTACGCCGCCTCGCCCGCGCGTTACGCGCTGGAACGACGCCAGTGGAAAGAAGCCAGCGATTTACAGTTCATTCGGAAAGATTTCGCCTGGCAGGAGTTCGGATGGGCGCAGTCAATTCACTATTTTGCTCGCTGTATTGGTGCAGCGCGCAACGGTGATTTACATGCCGCACGTAGAGACCTGGCAACTCTCTCTCGGCTGCAGTCGGAGCTACCGCACACGACGCTGCCATATTGGCAATCCCAGGTTCAGGTGCAAATCGACGTTGCAAAGTCGTGGATTGAGCTTGCCGAGGGAAGCCGGACTGACGCGCTTGCGATTGCGTCAACGGCCGCCGATCTCGAAGATGCCGTCGACAAGCACCCGGTTACGCCCGGTGAGGTTTTGCCAGCGCGGGAACTGTATGCAGATATGCTGTTCGAAACCGGTAACTATGCCGAGTCACTTGTTCAGTATCGGACTGTCCTGAAAGGTTCGCCCAACAGGTTGAATGCGCTGCTTGGCGCAGCTCGTGCGGCGAACAAGTCGGGCGACTCCGAGCTGGCAGAAAGATTGAAGCGTATGGCGCGGGAGCAAACACGTCATGGAAATCACGATCGAGTGGGGTTACGTGAGCTACTGGATTAATTTTATCAGCCTTGCAGACTGAAGGACCAGGAAGCCGATTGCGAGTACTTATCGTAATTTTCGTTTTGATCGCGGCAAGCCAGCAATGTCGTGCTCAGGATCGCTGGAGTCGTGAAGGGACGATATCGACAGATCTGAATTCCTACGCCGAGTTTGCGTTCACTCGCATAATTTTCAAATCAGGCTACCAACCGTTGCCGGGTCCGGGAAACACCGCCTGGCGTGACTGGCCGGATTCCGACATGCATTTTATCCGGGGCATCAGGAGATTAACGGCTGTTGATATCGAAGATCAAAGTCGGGCAATTCGCCTGACTGATGAGCAGTTATTTGATCGACCATGGATTTACGCACTGGAAGTTGGTACCTGGCTATTTACGCATGACGAGACTGAAAGTCTCCGCGAGTATTTATTGCGAGGGGGGTTTCTCGTCGTCGATGACTTTCACGGCTCGGTGCAATGGGCTGGATTCATGCGTTCGATGGAAATGGTTTTTCCCGATCGCGCCATCGTCGATGTGAGCGAAGAAGACGCGATTATGAGCATGCATTTCGATGTTGATCGTTCCAAGCCGATCCCTGGTATCATGGCCCTTCGCTACGGTGTGACGTATGAACATGACGGATACA
This sequence comes from Pseudomonadota bacterium, assembly GCA_027621915.1. Lineage (GTDB taxonomy): Bacteria > Pseudomonadota > Gammaproteobacteria > Steroidobacterales > Woeseiaceae > SZUA-117. The sequence goes on along the minus strand of JAQCAD010000035.1, from coordinate 24,992 downwards.
CGCCGACCTGGAGAGGTATTTACGACGACGATGGCCGTCTCATGGTCATCATCAATTTCAACGTCGATCTGGGTGATGCCTGGGAGATGGCAGATGAGGCGTGGTATCCGGAAAAATACACGTCACTGGCCTATCGCTTCGGTGTTAACTATGTTCTCTACGCGATGACACACTAGTCAATGAGCTGAGTCTGTAATGCGCTCTCGTCCACTCACTTTCATTTTCGTAAGTAGCGAGCCGACAATTTATTGGCGTAGCCGACGACAGCATTGACCCGTCGTTTGAACCTGCGGGAGCTGACTTGCTAACAAAAAATTCGTGATCCGGCTTATTCGAAAATTGTTTCCAGCACGGCGTTGAGTGTTGCGCTGGGGCGCATCGCCTTAGCTGTCAATTCTTCGCTTGGATGGTAATACCCGCCAATGTCTACAGGATTTCCCTGGGCGTCGTTCAATTCACGAATTATCACGGCTTCATGGGCTGCAAGCGATTCGGCAATCGGTCCGAATTTCATTCGCAACTCGCTGTCATCACTTTGTTTCGCCAATGCCTCGGCCCAATAACGTGCAAGAAAATAATGGCTGCCACGATTGTCGAGTTCGTTGACTTTTCGAGACGGCGACTTGTTGGCGTCGAGAAACTTCGCATTTGCCCGATCAAGCGCTGTTGCCAGCACCTTTGCCCTCGCATTGCCGGTTTTTTCGGCCAAATCCTCGATCGACACCGCCAGCGCAAGAAATTCGCCGAGTGAATCCCACCGAAGGTGACCTTCCTCGACGAACTGCTGAACGTGCTTCGGTGCTGAGCCACCGGCACCGGTTTCATACAAGCCACCGCCGGCGAGCAGCGGAACAATCGACAGCATCTTCGCACTGGTACCCAATTCGAGTATCGGGAACAGATCAGTCAGGTAGTCACGAAGCACATTGCCGGTCACAGAGATGGTGTCATCGCCGTCTTTAACTCGCTGCAGAGTTACTCGCATTGCTTCGACTGGCGACAGGATTCGAATGTCCAGACCATCGGTATTGTGGTCTTTAAGGTACCGGTTCGTCAGGTCGATCAGATTGGCGTCGTGTGCCCGATCAGGATCAAGCCAAAAAATGGTTGCAGTTCCCGTAGCTCGTGCACGGTTTACGGCCAGTTTCACCCAGTCCCGAATGGCGATATCTTTGGTCTGACACATGCGCCAGATATCGCCTGTTTCCGCGGCATGTTCGAGAAGCGCCGTGCCGGATTCGTCAACGACGCGCACGATCCCAGGGGCGTCAATCTCAAAAGTCTTATCGTGCGACCCGTACTCTTCGGCTTTCTGTGCCATTAGTCCGACATTACATACGTTACCCATCGTCGTGACGTCGAAAGCGCCATTTTTCTTCGAGAAATCAAAGACCTCCCGATAGATGCCGGCATAACAGCGATCCGGAATCATGGCCTTCATGTCGTGCAGCTTGCCGTTGGGACCCCACATCTTCCCCGATGCACGGATTGCAGCCGGCATGGAAGCATCAATAATGATATCGCTGGGCACATGTAAATTGGTGATGCCCTTGTCGGAATTGACCATCGCAAGGGGAGGGCGTGACGAATACACAGCCGCAATGTCGGCTTCTATTTCCGCCTGTTTATCAGCCGGCAAGTCGCCGATTTTGGCATAGACGTCTCCAATACCGTTGTCTGGATCAGCGCCCAGTTTGTCGAACAATGCGGCGTGCTTATCGAAAACCTCTTTGTAGTAAGCCGTGACGGCGTGACCAAACATGATCGGATCGGACACTTTCATCATGGTCGCTTTGAGATGCAGGGACAGGAGTACGCCTTGCACCCTTGCCTCTTCGCTGGAGCGGGCGAAAAATTCCCTGAGCGCCTTGACACTCATTACGCTTGCATCAATCACCTCTCCATTGAGCACTGGGGTCGACTGCTTCAGGACACGGATGTCGCCATCTGCGGAAACGTGTTCAATCCTGAGCGTTCCTTCATGGTTGAGAACCACTGATTTTTCGCTTCCGTAAAAATCGCCGCCATCCATATGTGAGACGTGTGATTGTGAGTCAGAACTCCACGCTCCCATCGAATGTGGGTGTTTTCGTGCGTACTCCTTCACAGGCGCTGCAACTCGACGGTCCGAATTGCCCTCACGCAAAACAGGATTGACGGCGCTGCCGAGAACTTTTGCATAACGAGATTTAGTCGTTCTCTCGGCGTCGTTCTTGGGTTCATCCGGATAATCGGGAATTGCATATCCCTGAGATTGAAGTTCATTGATCGCCGCAATCAGCTGCGGAACGGAGGCACTGATATTCGGTAGCTTGATGATGTTCGCATCGGGTGTTTTCGCGAGCTCACCAAGTTCAGCCAGATCGTCGTTACATTGCTGATCTTTCGTCAGATGATCCGGAAAGCTGCACAAGATTCTGGCTGCAAGCGAGATGTCTCGGGTTTCGACCTGAACGTCTGCGGCGTTTGAAAAAGCCTGCACAATCGGCAAAAGAGAGCGGGTAGCCAGCGCCGGCGCTTCGTCCGTAATTGTGTAGATTATTCTTGCAGTGCTCATATTGTTCCTGATTCGTTGGTCATGTTAAGTCTGTCACAGGGCGCCGCCGCGGGCTGCGATGATTGAGAAGTTCGATTGCCTGGCATTGTATTCAGACGTCGGAAACGGCTCGCTGCCTGCCGGTCCCAGCCGATTGGCCATTGGCGATTTTCGTGGCAAGCGCCACCCTGGCGGCTCTGTCGGCAAGGCCCGCTGGCTGACCGCGCCACGTTATTGCAGTGAATATTGGTGGGCCCGCCAGGACTCGAACCTGGGACCAAGGGATTATGAGTCCCCTGCTCTAACCAACTGAGCTACAGGCCCACGTTCAGATCATTTTTTTCCAGTTCTCGTATTCGTGTGGCGACCTTGCGGTCACGCTGCTCTAACCTTGTCGCTACGCGACCCCGCTTCCGCCTGCCCATTCGGGATCGGCATTCTAACCGGAATGTCTTCATTCTTGAACTGTTCATCAGTTGTGTTCGCACCCGGCAATATTTCCCTGCATAGAGCGGGTCACTAACGGCCGAAATATCGCTCAGACCGGCAGTTACAGCCGACCGGCACTAATACCGGTTTTGCCTGTGACGATCGTCAACGAATCTTATTTATCAATGACTTATCCTTGACTACTTGGTAAGGACACCTGCCTGAATGTATGCATTTGGGCGCCTGGGAACACATATGACGCAATTGAGCGCCAGACGTGAAGGCGGCTTTGGCTTTCTGGAGCTGATTATTACGCTGGTGATCCTGGCGCTCCTGACTGCAATTGCCGTACCGGCGTACAGCGGGGCTGTCAGTCGCGCGAAAGTCGCCAGAGCGATAGGAGAAATAGCTGCACTTAGCCTGGAAATCGACAAATTCAGCCTTGGCAACAACGATCAATTTCCCGCAACGCTCACCGATTTGCCTATTGACGTCCCGCTTGACCCGTGGGGGCAGGCGTATCAATACCTCAATATCAGAACCGCCGGGCCGGGCAAAGGCGCAATTCGTAAAGACGGCAAACTGAATCCACTTAACTCGGATTTTGACCTGTTCAGTGCGGGCGAAGACGGTGACTCCGCAGGGCCGTTGTCTGCAAAAAATAGTCGGGATGACGTCGTCAGGGCCAACAATGGTGCGTTCATCGGTTTAGCGGAGGATTACTGATGCAGCCGAAGAGCCTCTCAGGAATTCTCACTAGCGGCGTCGGGCGACGCATTGTCGGGCTTTTCGTGCTCGCCGGCATCCTGCCCGTCATCGTAACCGCTCTATTCGCCTATTTTGAGGTTGGTCGAGGCCTTGAGAAAGAAGCCACTCGGCAGCTGCGTGAACATTCGAAATCATTCGGCGTCGAGGTTCTGGAAAGAATCGTCCGAACAGCTGACAAAGCTGAAGAAATCGTTCGCATTGTCGAATCAGGCAATATTGCCTCTATCGACGATCATCGATACCTGTTGAACGATTTTTCCGAAATCGTGATGCTGTCGTCAACGGGCTCGGCCGAGCAAATTTACGGTGACCCTGAGTTGTCGGCGAGCCTGATTTAGCAACTCCGGAATGGTACGGGGTCCGGCCGTCGCCAACTGGTACTGAATCCTGCTGACGGAAAATCGGCATTGTTGCTGTTGCACGGCGAGGCTAACAGCACGCAGGCTAAATCCGCATTCGGGTTCCGGTTCGATCAGCAATCGTTATGGAGAGTAAGTGAAAATCATCCATTCCAAACGGACGTGTGCGCCTTTACCGTGGAAGGCGAACAGCTCTTTTGCAGTAAGCCAATCGATCCAGGATTGCACGCGGCGCTGACCGGCAAGGGCAATCGTCGGACCACGTCGCCGACCAAATGGATGATCGAAGGTGAAGAACACTTCGCGGCGGCCTGGCAGTTGTTTCTCGCTACTGGTTTTGCCCAGCCCGGGATAGATATCGTTTCGGTCCAACCAACTTTTTACGCTTTGCGATCCGGTGCAGATTTCAGGCGAGTTTTCCCACCGGCGCTGGCACTCGTCATCATTCTGGTTGGTGCATTAAGCCTGACGCTGATTGGTGAAAGCCTCGTACCGCTTCAGAGACTGACTTTGGTCGCCCGCCAGTTTGCTGCGGGCCACCTCGAGTCACGGGTTCGGGTACCCACTAATGATGAATTCGCGACTCTGGGTGACGCTTTCAACGATATGGCATCACGGTTGGCTCGTCAGATTGACACGATGAAAGCCATGTCACGGATCGATCGCCTGATTTTATCGGGTGCAGATTTCGAAGAGGTATCGGAAAAGCTGATCGAACAGTTGATAGATCTGACCGGTGTCGAAGCGGCCGCTGTAATTGCCCGGGACACTGATGCTTCTGATCTCGCCAAAATGATTTCCAGGTGCTCTGGCGAATTCATCCATGAGCGAATCGCGTTACCCAAAGATCTTGGGCTGGACTGGTGTCAACCGAAACAGGTAGAGGTCGTTGAGGTTGATGGGGAATCAGCTCCTTACAAAGAACGGTTCCTGGCATTCGGCCTGAAATACGTCGTTATTATCCCGGTCGTGCTCAACAAAGAGCTCAAGGGAATATTGTTGCTGGGCTCTGATGCGAACATTGAAATGCAAAGCTCGAGGTTAGGAACATCCGTCGAGCTTGCAGGCCGCCTGGCAGTGGCTCTGGCCAGCGCCGAGCGTGGCGAGGCGCTCTACCGGCAGGCTCACTTCGATGAATTGACCGGATTGCCAAATCGTCAGCTGTTAAAGGACCGCCTGGAGCAGCATCTTACGCAGTCCCGTCGCGAAGATCATAACGGTGCCCTGTTGTTCATCGACCTCGACCGCTTCAAAGAGATAAACGATGTTTTCGGTCATTCTGTGGGTGACATAGTCCTTGCGCAGGCCGCTGAACGAATTCTTTCAGAAGTGCGGGAAACGGACACGGTTGCCCGCCTTGGCGGCGACGAATTCGTCATCGTCATGCCAAAACTCGTCGGCGATAACATCATTCGAGCAACCGCGACACGCATGCTTACGCGACTCGGAGAGGCTTTTTCGGTTCGAGGAAAACAACATTTCCTCGGCGCCAGCATAGGTATCGTCGTGTTTCCGGAAGACGGCGGCAGCGTTGAAACGCTTCTAAAGAATGCCGATTCAGCGATGTACCGCGCCAAAGAAGCGGGGCGTTCGAGGTTCGAATTTTTCAGCAAGAAGCTCAACGCTGAAAGTCGACGTAAAATCGAACTCGAACGAGATCTACGCGTTGCTGTCGACCAAGGCCAGCTTGACGTCAGGTATCAGCCTCAGTTTGACCTCAAGTCCGGAAGTATTTGTGGTGCCGAGGCACTGCTTCGCTGGACACATGACAGCCTCGGCGAAGTGGCACCCGCTGAGTTCATTCAATTGGCAGAAGACTCCGGGTTGATCGTGGAAATTGGACGATGGGTGGTAGACAGGACCTGTGCAGACTTTCGAAAGATTCTTGATAAAGGTCTGCATCCGGGATCGATGTCGATCAACGTGTCTGCACGCCAGCTACGCGAGGCGACCTTCACGTCGGACGTCATGGACACGTTACGTCGCCATGATATTCACCCTGGTTTTCTGCAGGTCGAGATTACCGAGACCGCGGTAGCCCAGAATCGTGACACTGCGATCAAGATCCTCAATCAACTTCGTGAATCAGGCGTTCAGCTGGCCATCGACGATTTCGGTACGGGTTATTCGTCATTGAGTTACTTGCAACAACTGCCATTCGACCGGATTAAAATCGACCGATCATTTGTCGAATTGATTGGTTCTGGCGGTAACTCAGAAAATATCTGCAGAACCATAATCAAAATGGCACACGAGCTTGGCAAGGAGTCCATAGCCGAAGGCGTGGAAAGGCGCGAGCAGGTAGATTTCCTGATTGAGAATGGTTGTAACAGCGTGCAGGGGTATTTTTACAGCTATCCACTGTCGTGGGCGGAGTTTCTCGCTTTCGTCGAAAAGCAGGACGCGCATACTCAACGAAGGAAAGCACTGGAAATCGTAAGCTGACAAAAGAGAGTCAACGGGAAATAACGCGACTGTTCCAATTCGGGCAGGCAGTCAGATAAAAAAATAAAAAGGCCGGGCACTTGCTCGGCCTTTCACAAGACACCGTCAACTCGGAATGTTAATCCTCGATGAGGAAACTTCGGAGTTGATCGGAACGGGTAGGGTGGCGCAATTTTCTGAGCGCCTTGGCCTCGATCTGGCGAATTCGCTCGCGTGTAACGTCAAACTGCTTGCCCACTTCCTCGAGTGTGTGATCCGTGTTCATATCGATCCCGAAGCGCATGCGGAGAACTTTTGCCTCTCGTGGTGTAAGCCCGGCCAATACCGAATGCGTAGTCTCCTTCAGGCCCTCGGAGGTTGCTGAATCGATCGGCGAATGAACGGTCTGATCCTCAATGAAGTCCCCAAGATGGGAGTCCTCATCATCGCCAATCGGCGTTTCCATTGAGATCGGTTCTTTGGCAATTTTCAGCACTTTGCGAACCTTGTCCTCTGGCATTTCCATGCGTTCCGCAAGCTCGTCGGGGAGCGGTTCCCGACCCATCTCCTGGAGCATCTGCCTGGATATGCGATTCAACTTGTTGATCGTCTCAATCATGTGAACCGGAATACGGATAGTTCTAGCCTGGTCTGCAATGGATCGCGTAATGGCCTGGCGAATCCACCACGTAGCATAGGTTGAAAATTTATAGCCGCGGCGATACTCAAATTTGTCCACAGCTTTCATCAGACCGATGTTACCTTCCTGAATAAGATCCAGGAACTGCAGCCCGCGATTGGTATATTTCTTCGCGATTGAAATAACGAGTCGCAGATTAGCCTCTACCATTTCCTTTTTCGCACGACGGGCTTTGGCTTCGCCTATCGACATCTGGCGATTGATCTCCTTGATCTCTGCTATTTTGAGATTTGTCAGCGTTTCGACCGCAAGCAGTTTTCGCTGTGCACGCAAGATGTCGTCTCTGAGCTTGGCGAGAATTGACGAATGCTTGCGTTTCGCGCGAATATGTTTATCGATCCACGACAGGTCAGTTTCACTTTTCGGAAAGCTCGCAAGAAAGTCTTTTCTCGGCATGCCCGCGTCACGAACGCAAATCTGCATCACCTGGCGCTCTTGGGTTCGGATAACAGACACCGCGTCACGAAGTCCCCTTACAAGACGATCCGTCAATTTTGGCGCTAGCTTGAGTTCCATCAGCATGTCGGCGAGTTCGTTCTGAAGCTTGATGGTCTTCTTGTCGCGCGCCCCCGACTTGTCTATTGCGGTGAGCACCCTCTTGAACTGGCGTTTGATCGCTTTCGATCGGTCGGCAACTTCTACCGGATCCGGTCCAGTATCGATGACTTCTTCCTCTTCCTCGTCATCATCAGATTTTTGCATCGGCGATTTAATTTCGTCCGGAGCATTCGGATCTATGAACCCAACGACAAAATCCTGCATGCGTGTGTCGCCGGCGGCAACTGCTTCGTAGACTTCGAGCAGTGTCTCGATCGTTGGCGGAAAATGCGCCATGTGGAATTTAACCTGGTTCAGGCCATCTTCAATTCGTTTCGCAATTTCGATCTCACCCTGACGGGTTAGCAGTTCAACAGTTCCCATCTCGCGCATGTACATGCGAACGGGATCAGTCGTTCTGCCAAACTCGGCATCGACACTGGCCAGCGCGGCTTCTGCTTCTACGGCCGCGTCTTCGTCATCATTTGATACGGCGGTTTCCGACAGTGTGATCGATTCGACGTCGGGGGCCTTTTCGTGCACGGTGATGCCCATTTCGTTAATCATGTTGACGATTTCTTCGATTTGTTCGGGGTCGACGATGCCGTTTGGCAGATGATCATTGACCTCTGCGTACGTCAGGTAGCCCTGCTCCTTGCCTCGAGCAATCAATTCTTTTAGTTGTTGGGCTTGCTTGCTACTGGCTGTTTTGCGTTTGTCCGTCAAGACGAGATTCCCTCTGCGTAAAAAATGCAAACGACGAATTGTACTGGTTTGACCGTAACTGATCTATATTTATCCACCGAAAGCAGACCCCTGGCTCAAAGCCCTGAGTTCATTGCGTTCCGCATCTGTGAGCGATTTAAGTGTTTGTTTTCCAATGAGAAACGTCATTCGGTCCCGCCGGGCACCTACGGCAAGCTGGGCAATACAATCAAGCAGCTCGGCGCCGGCATCAAACTCATCCAGTTCCGGTAATTCAACCGCGGCTAATTTGCCAAGATGGCGGCCTTTTTCATCATTTCGCCATCGCTCGAGCAGGCCGGCCGTCGTCAGGTTGGGCTCGGACTGCACCATTTCGATCAGGTCTCGCAACAGATCGCAGCCGGGCTTTGACACGCCCGACAACTGCGAAACATCGAGTTCTCTGGCCGCCTCCGGATGATTTAATAACAAGGTTATAGCCCGGCGCACAATCGACGGGTTTCCTAAGCCGCCTGGCACGGACCGCAATCGAGTCTTTCCCTTCGAATTCGCTCTGGGTTCGCTTGCCACATCCGTACGCAATATTGACTCAAGTTTGTGAGCGGGCAGACCAACAGATTCTGCGAGCCGAACAGTCAGGAGCTCTTTAAATACGCCCGGCGGAATTTTCATTATTAGCGGCCTTGCCAGCTCGGCCAGTCGTGCACGCCCGTCAACGGAATTCATGTCTGCCTGTGCCGTCAATTCTTCAAGCAGGAAGTCTGAAAGTGGCATCGCCTTATCCAACGCTGATTCGAAGGCGGCCGCGCCATGTTCCTGAACATAGGAATCCGGATCCTGGCCATCCGGCAGGAAAACGAAGCGGATCTGGCGTCCTTCCCTGATTTGCGGAAGCGCATTCTCGAGTGCGCGCCACGCGGCGGCGCGACCGGCGCGGTCTCCATCAAAGCAAAAAAAGATTTCGTCGCACACGCGAAACAGGCGATTCAGGTGCTCGTCGGTGGTTGCCGTGCCAAGTGTTGCAGTAGAGAAATCGATACCGTGTCGCGCCAACCCAACAACGTCCATATAGCCTTCTACAACGACCAGACGATCGATGTTACGCAACGCCTGGCGAGCTTCGTACAGGCCATAAAGTTCGCGGCCTTTGTGAAACAAAACTGTTTCGGGCGAATTCAGGTATTTCGGCTCCTCATTCAGCAGGACGCGACCGCCGAAGCCGATCATGCGGCCACGGGAATCTCGTATTGGGAACATGATCCGATCACGGAACCGGTCATAATTCTGACCGTTATCTTTACGAATAATGAGGCCAACGGCGAGCAGTCGATCGATCGTCTCTTTTGACTTCCCAAATTTGTCGAGCACATTGCTCCAGCCAGATGGCGCATAACCGATGCCGAACCGCTTGGCAGTTGCGCCGTCAATACCGCGAAGCTTGAGATAATCCACTGCCGCATCATGTTTCTTCAGTTCTGCCTCATAAAACTCTGCGACCTTTTTGATGAGTTCGAATAACGAATCATAGCTGCGGGCGGGACGCTGGCTTTGCCCCTCTTCATGCGGCACTTCAACACCCATTAAACCAGCGAGGCTCTCCACCGCTTCAACGAACTCCATGTGGTCATACTGCATCAGGAAGTCGAGCGCATTTCCGTGCTGGCCGCATCCGAAGCAGTGGTAAAAGCCCTTGTCAGGGCTGACCGTAAACGAGGGCGACTTCTCATCGTGAAAAGGGCAACAGGCTTTGTATTCTTTGCCGGCCTTCTTGAGCTGAACCCTGCGGCCGACGACCTCGACAACATCAGCCCTGTCGATAAGGTCAACAATAAACTGCTTTGGTATAAGTCCGCTCATTCAGTCACTAACGGCTACGTGGCCGTCCGGGGGTTAGTCGATGGCCGACAATATTATTCGATCTTATTTTTTGTTTTTGGTGCTACAGCGTCTTAACTTCAAGCATAGCTAAAGTCGGTGGCGATGCCAGCTAGTTCGGCGCATTACTGGTCGAGTCGAGACTTTACTTTTGCTCCGACCGCCGCCATGTCAGCACGGCCCTGGGCAGCTGCTTTCACAATGGCCATAACTTTACCCATGTCACGAATGCCCGCGGCGCCAGTGGTGGCAATGGCGTCATCGACCAGCTTGTCCAGAGCCTCATCGGACATCTGCTCCGGCAGGTAGGCGCCAATTATCTCAATCTCTGATTTTTCTATATCAGCCAGATCATGGCGATTGCCCTGCTCGAACTGGCTGATCGAATCCCGGCGCTGCTTGACCATCTTGTTGAGAATGCTCAGTACGTCTGTGTCGTCATCGAGCGTTCTGCGATCGTCCACCTCGACCTGTTTGATTGCGGCAGTGATCAGGCGCAACACTTTCAGCCGGTCTTTGTCGCCGGCCTTCATGGTGCTCTTTACATCATCAAGGATTTGGCCCTTAAGGGACATTGCGGGCTGGGATCGAAATCTTAGTAAAGGCGCGTGCGGCGTGACACGTCGCGAGAGACCCGCTTCAGGTGACGTTTTACGGCAGCGGCTTTCTTGCGTTTTCTTTCCTGCGTCGGTTTTTCATAGAACTCCCGACGGCGAAGTTCCGTCAGGACCCCCGCTTTCTCACAGGCACGCTTGAAACGACGCAATGCAGCGTCGAAATACTCGTTTTCTTTTATGCGAACACTCGGCATACGATTAGGTATCACTACTTCAAATATAAGAAAACCCGGCTCAGGGGCCGGGGATGAACCACGCATAATATCTAGGGAAGCGACATATTGCAAAGCAAAAACTCATGAATTTCAGACCGTATCTCGAAGTCGCTGGGGTATGATGCGCCGCCTATGCTGATACTGGGACTGGAAACAAGCTGCGACGAGACCGGGGTCGCCCTATTCGACACCGAGCGGGGCCTGATTGCCGAGGCGCTACATAGTCAGGTCGACCTGCATGCCGTGTACGGCGGAGTCGTGCCGGAAATCGCCTCACGGGACCATCTGCGGCGGCTCCTGCCATTGATTCGCCAGGTGCTGAGGGAGGCCGGAACGGAAAAGGCAGACGCAATTGCCTATACAGCGGGGCCCGGGTTGACAGGCGCACTCATGGTGGGTGGTGGCATGGCAAACGGGCTCGGTCTCGCCTGGGGCTGCCCGGTAATCCCGATTCACCATATGGAAGGTCATCTCGTCGCGCCAATGCTTGAGGAAAATGCCCCGACATACCCGTTTCTGGCGCTCCTGGTATCCGGTGGGCACACGATGCTGGTCTGGATTGAAGCGCTGGGCGCCTACCAGGTGCTTGGATGCACGCTTGACGATGCGGTCGGCGAGGCATTTGACAAAACAGCGAAACTCCTGGGTCTCGGTTACCCTGGCGGACCGGCCCTGGCTCTACTGGCGGAATCGGGCGACGAGCAGGCCTGGCAGTTTCCCCGTCCCATGATCAATCGCGAGGGGTTCGATTTCAGCTTCAGCGGACTCAAGACAGCAGTTATGCTGAAAGTCCGTGAATCTGATGATTTGGAATCAACTCGCGCGGATATCGCTGCGTCATTTCAACGCGCCGTGGTCGATACGCTGGTCGCGCGAACGCTTAAAGCGGCACGGCATCAGAACGCGGATAGACTTGTCATTGCGGGCGGTGTTGGTGCAAACAAATTATTGCGGTCTGAACTGGACCAGCACTTTCCCGGAGACGTGTTCTATCCGAGGCTCCGGTTCTGTACGGACAATGGTGCGATGATTGCCCTGGCAGGTGCTCTGCGTCTTACTGATGGTGAAAAACCGGCTACCATTCTGGCTACCGCGCGATGGGCACTTGACTCTCTCAGGAGACCCGCCGCCATAGCCTGAACATATGGCACTTAGCATGAACGATGACACTTACACGGATACTATTTTTCTTACGGATCTAAAGGTCGAAACGATCGTCGGCATTTGGGACTGGGAACGTAAGATTCGCCAGACCGTCAGCATTGATATTGAATTGGGTGCTGATGTTCGTCGAGCTGCTGTCAGCGACGACATTGAGGACACACTCAATTACAAGAAAGTTGCCAAGCGAGTGCAACAATTTGTAGCTGATTCCGAGTTTCAATTGGTCGAAACAATGGCCGAAAAGATAGCACAGACAATTCTGGAAGAATTTCCGGTTCCCTGGGTTCAGATTCGTGTTAGTAAGCCTGGCGCGATCAGAGGGGCCAAAGATGTGGGTGTCATAATTCGTCGCGAAAAAGCCTAGAAAAATGGCGGTTGTTTACATGGGCATCGGTAGCAATTGCCAGCCGAGGACAAATTTGAAAATCGGCGCAGTTGAGCTTGCAAATCGATTTCACCTCTTGGCAACGTCATCGGTCTATCGGAACAAGGCGTTTGGATTTGAGGGCGCCGATTTTTTAAACGCCGTGGTATGCGTGGAATCGGAAATGTCGCCAGGGGATATCTATCAGCAACTCGAAGAAATTCACACGCTCGCGGGACGCCAGCGCGGTTCCGATGCATTCTTGTCACGAACGCTTGATATTGACCTTTTGCTTTACGATGGCTTGATCATAGATTCACCACCAATCAGGGTACCTCGATCTGACGTGCTCGATTACAGCTTCGTCCTTGGGCCACTGGCGGAAATTGCGCCCGACTACATCCACCCGATTAGCCGCAAAACGATCGCCTGGCATTGGTCTTCCTTTGATGTCGATGCGCACCCGTTGGTCCGCGTAAACCTTATTCTGTAAAACCCGTCGCCGGAGATACCAAAAACCGGGTGCCCGTCACGTGAATCAGACCAACAACCGGTGATAATGACAAATCGGTATTGTCGCGGTTGGAAGGGGTCCAGTTGAAAATTTATTCGGTTCTCGCGGTAATCATGCTGCTGTGTGCCTGCAGCGTATCTGATGATTCGAAAACCGCGCCGCCAGGGGTTGGTACGGACGCTTGTACGATCGCTGGGCAAAAACAGTATGTGCTTGATTCGATGCGAGATGTGTATTTCTGGAACGATTCGCTGCCTTTGAGCGTCGACACTGGTGATTTTGCAACTCCGGAGGATCTGCTCGCATATCTGATCTCCTTTCAGCCGCTGGATGACTTCAGCTACATTGACCTGGCAGCCAGCGACGCCCAGTTTTTTGGGGAAGGTCAATACGAGGGTTACGGCTTTAGTTCCCGGTTTGAAACGGCGGACGACCTGCGATTTCTAACAGTGTTTGTGTCCAGTCCTGCTGCCGAGGCCGGATTTGAGCGCGGGCAGCGTATTTTGATGTTGAATGGCAGGACGATTTCTGACATCGAGGCTAACGAGGGCGTAGGTGCTCTATTCGCAATGCCTGCACTGGATTTCACTATTCGACGTCCGGACAACTCCGAAGAAACGATATCCGTCGCCAAAGGCCTGGTGACGATCGACCCGCTACCCCAATCGCGAATAATCAGTCTCCCCGGGGGCACGACTGTTGGTTACCTCGAAATCACCACATTTATCAGTACGGCTGATGCCGCGTTTGCTGATGTCTTTCTTGCATTTCAGCAGGCAAATGTTACCGACGTTATCCTCGACCTCAGATACAACGGTGGCGGACTTATCAGCACAACAGAATTGCTGGGCAACTATCTAGGTGGCGCTATTGCCGTTAATTCGATTTTTTCGAAGACCCTTTTCAACGACGACCATTCCGCATCGAATCGAATTGCTTTTTTTCAAAATCTGTTTGAGTCGATCAGTCTTTCGCGACTGGTCGTCATCGCAACGGACAGGACTGCTTCAGCAAGTGAGCTTATAGCCAACAGCATGGCGTCGCATGTCGACGTATCAATCGTGGGCTCTGTAACTCGAGGCAAACCCGTCGGGCAGTTAGGTATTCCTTTCTGCGACAAGATTCTTCGTCCAACGGCATTCGAAACTGTCAATTCCGATGATGAAGGTGGCTATTTCGACGGGCTACCTGTGGATTGCCCGGTACAGGACAATGTCCTGATTCCGATCGGTGACGAAACTGATCCAAATGTGACAACAGCGTTATTCCTGGTGGAAAACGGAGCTTGTCCAGCGTTACCCGTGTCTGCACAGGCGCTGCAAAAATCTGACCGGGGCAGGGACGAATTGAAGTCGGAGCGGGGCGGGCCGGCGTGGAGACGGACGGCGGGTGCCTGGTAACCGGTTCCCCCGGAATTACCAGCCGATGGAGCGGCCACCGTCGATGGGGATGATTTGCCCTGTAACAAATGTCGCATCACGAACAAGAAATAATACGGCATTGGCTATATCCGCCGGTTCGCCCGCCTTGCCAAGGGGTATTTGGCTGACAATATTTTTTTTCACTGAGTCGGACATACCTGTCTCAGGCCAGGCAATCGCGCCGGGTGCAACGCCATTTACCCGGACGCATGGGGCGAGTTCTTTTGCCAGCGAACGAGTAAGCATGGCAAGTCCGGCTTTGGCAGCGCAGTAAACCGGGTAATTCCGCAATGGTTTGCAGGCGTGAATGTCGACAAGATTGACTATATTTCCGCTCACCGCTTGCAGATGTGGCGCGGCAGCCTGGGCGAGAAACATTGGCGCCCGCAAATTGCTGCCCAAAAGATCTTCCCAGCCCGATATGTCAACCTCGCCCAAGGGCGTGGGATAAAAAGTGGATGCATTATTCACCAGTATGTCCAGTCGGCCTGCCCAGCTCAAAACTGAATCGATCAACTCGTTCGGGCCTTCGTCAGTCTTAAGATCAGCCATCAACGCAATCGCAGAATTGGCTCTCACTTCATTAAGTGCCTCAACCAACTTGTGGGCGTCATTTCCTGACCCGTGGTAGTGAACGGCCACGCGAGCGCCGGCCGCATGAAGTTCTTCGGAAATTGCAGCACCAATTCGTCGGGCCGCGCCTGTTACCAGCGCGACCTTGCCATCGAGTGTTTCTAAATGGAATATCGACATACTTGACCTCTGGCCCGTCAATCAGCACTAACGAATGGTGGTGAATGGCAATTGCAGGTTAGCCAGCATACATTGTCGACATAGTTGGATAGCTTTGATAACGATGAAGTCAAATCCTGAATCCCGATTCAATTTGCCAATCCCGGACGCCGAAAGCAAGGCTCACAGCGACCGTGTGTCGGCATACATTTGCCAAATTATCGAAAAAAATGGCGGAAGTATTTCGTTTTCCGAATTTATGCATCACGCACTATATGCGCCGGGAATGGGCTACTACGCGGCAGGTGCTGCAAAACTCGGCAGAGCCGGTGACTTTGTTACCGCTCCCGAAATTTCGCCTTTGTTTGGCCGGGTTGTGGCTCGCCAGATAGCATTCGTGCTTGCTCAAACGGGCGGCGGGGAAGTGTTCGAGCCGGGTGCCGGAACAGGCGCGTTGGCTGTATCGATCCTTGAGAAACTTGCCGAGTTGGACGTATTGCCCGGACGCTACCTCATTCTCGAGGTTTCTGCGGACCTGAAGGAGCGGCAAGAAGCGCGAATCAGAAGTGAGGTACCACAGTTCCTCGATCGCGTGCATTGGATTTCTGAACTACCAGCTGATTTCAAAGGCGTCGTCGTTGCAAACGAAGTTGCTGATGCAATTCCCGTCGACCGATTCCGGATTTTTGACGACGAAGTATGGGAAGCGCGAGTCTCGATGGAACGTGGAAAATTTGTCTGGCAATTCGCTATAGCACCTGAGCCGCTCCGTGAGTTTGTCAGGAATATTGAGATCGACATCGATCGCGCTTTCAAGAATGGATACGAATCCGAAGTTTCTCGTGGCCTCGGTAACTGGGTAACGGATATTTGTAACGCCGTCCAGGAGGGCGTCGTGCTACTGGTTGATTACGGAGTAAGCAGGCGGGAGTATTATGCGAGCGAGCGAGTTCAAGGATGGTTGCGTTGTCATTTCAGACATCATGCACATGACAATCCGCTGCTCTGGCCTGGTATTCAGGACATAACGGCGTGGGTCGATTTTTCGATGGTCGCGAAATCTGCGTCCGCTGCAGGAATGGCGGTCGCAGGCTACGTATCGCAGGTCCATTTTCTCTTGAATGGCGGTCTGGAGGACGAGCTCAATGGTTTCACGTCGTTGCCCCTCGTTGAGCAAATCGAACTGGCGGCGCAGGTCAAATTGCTTACGTTGCCCGCCGAGATGGGAGAGAATTTCAAGTGTATTGGCTTGAGTCGCGGCGATATCATGGCGCCCCCGGCACTGCTCGCATCAGATAGGGCACACCTGCTGTAATAATTTCAATAGGATTTGTTAATGGGCATGTTGCAGTTGATTGTTCTGGCCGTCGTGCAGGGACTAACCGAGTTCTTGCCGGTATCCAGCTCCGGGCATCTGGTTCTCGTGCCAAGCATATTCGGCTGGACTGACCAGGGCCTCGCGTTCGATGTCGCCGTGCACTTCGGTTCTCTGGTAGCCGTTTGTATCTTCTTTCGATTCGATATCGCGGCTCTTCTTCGCGGCGCTCGCGCTATTATCACCGGCAATGTCAAAGCTGATGACGCCCGAATGGTTTGGTACCTGGGATTGGCTACCGTGCCCGCCGCACTGACAGGGCTGCTGTTCGCAAGTTGGATTGCGACGAACCTGCGTGATCCACTGGTTGTTGTAGTAACGCTTTCCGGTTACGGCATTGTTATGGCGTTGGCGGACCAGTTTGCACCAAAAGAAAGGAATATTACGGACATCCGATTGCGGGATGCGCTCATAATTGGTCTCGCGCAGGCATTGGCACTCATTCCTGGGACATCGCGATCCGGAGTAACCATTACAGTGGGCCGGTTGTTGGGCATAGCCCGCCAGGATGCCGCGAGGTTCTCTTTTCTCCTATCGGTACCAGTCATTTTGCTGGCAACAATTTATGAAGCGGTGATATTGATCACAGGCGACATTCAGGTCGCGTGGGATAATCTGGCGCTGGCAGGACTGATATCAGCGATCGTCGCCTACCTCAGTATTGAGTTCTTTATGCGAGTTATCAGCGTTATTGGGCTTTTGCCATTTGCAATTTACCGTTTGATTCTGGCCGGCGTTATTTTTTATGCCCTTATCTAGATTAGTCGTCCTCGCGATATATTTGGTGCTCGCGCCGGCAGTGCAAGCGGCGGGGTACGTCGTTGGCATTGGCGCCGAGGGAGATAGTGTGGAAGGGCGTGCGATCTCGTCATTCGGCGAATTCGGTGTTGGAGAGCATACGTGGTTCGCACTGGCCGCAGGCGTGTCACGTACAGAAGGTTTCTTGCGTACCAACGACACTCGTTTCGTGGATGCAGGTATTGATCACTGGTTCAAGCCAGTCGGAATACGACTGGGTGGTTCATATTGGGGGAACCCCGACATTCTGGATTCACGGGATATACGAGCGTCATTTTATGCGCGCGGCAATACCGGTTCGATATCTCTGGAGTACGAGAAACGATACTTCGAATTTGATCTGCAGTCAGACGCCCTTCGCGGACGAACTGCAGAGTTTCGAGCCGACGGCTGGGGCCTGAACGGGCGGGTGGAATTGAGCGAAAAAATCAGTTTCCTGATTGGCGGCATGGCATACGATTATTCTCGAAATCTTCGTTTGCAACCGGATATAGACTTGCTTGCGTACCTGTCCAGTTCGAGGCTAAGCATGATAAACAGCCTGATTGATCAGCGATTCAACGCTGGCCTGGAATTTGATTTCGGATTGAAAAGCGTCGACATCACTGCAGGGCGATGGCAGGCCGCGATGGATGGCAGCAACGTGGACTCTTACAGCCTGGGATTCCTGACACCGGTCAGTGATCGTCTCGACATGGAAATCCGCATTTCGCGCGACGATTCAGAAACATTCGGAAGTACTACCGCCCTTTCGGTTCATTTTTACTACTTCGGTGGGTCGTAATTGTTTTTGAATTGTTCGATGGCATGTTGACGCCTGTCGTGAATCGCTTTACCGATATGAGCACCTGAAAGACCTCCCGTCTTCAGATCACTGATGTCGACTTCGACAGCTGCGGCAAAAGCGCCACGAAGAAAGTCGGCCTGCGGGTAAATTCGATCCTCAAGCCCTCTGCGACCACGGGCGTCCGCTTCGCAAGCAATCATGAGCTTCTCGAATCGTTCCGGTCGGCGGAATGCATCTGATCGATTAAGTACCTTGAGAATTGTCGACGCACGCAATTCGAAGGCCCTGTGGCAATGTGTATGGAATTCGGCGGCAAGACAGGCCAGCTCGCGACAGGCGCTTGGCAATGGAAGTCTTTTTGCCAGAGATTTGATCAGTTTTACGCTGCGCGCCTCGTGGCCCGGATGACCTGGAAGCTTGCTTTGGTCGGTCGTGGCTTTTCCAAGATCGTGTACCAGTCCGGCAAAGCGTACGTCAATTGCCTCGCTCAAGAGAGCTGTTTGCTGCAACACCATGAGCGTGTGCACACCTGTGTCAATTTCCGGATGCCATTTTTCAGATTGCGGGACACCGAATAGCGCGTCGATCTCCGGGAATACTGCTTTGAGCGCACCGCAGGAACGAAGTACTTCGAAAAAGATATGCGGCTGCACTTCCCCAAGTGCAGCCTCAGTTTCTTTCCAGACACGATCGGGCACCAACGCGTCTGCCTCTCCGCCCTGAACCATGTCTTTCATCATTAGCATGGTCTCATCGGCGATTCGAAACCCGAGCGGATAAAAACGTGCAGCAAATCGTGCAGCTCGCAAAATTCGTACGGGGTCTTCCGAAAATGAGGCCGACACATGACGCAGAATCCTATTTTCGAGATCCCGGCGCCCGTTAAACGGATCTATCAGCCGATTGTTCGCGTCCTTCGCAATCGCATTGACGGTCAGGTCACGGCGACCGAGATCCTGCTCAATCGTGACATCTGGCGCCGCGTAAAAAGTGAAGCCGTGGTATCCGGGCGCGGTTTTCCTTTCCGTCCGCGCCAGTGCATATTCCTCAGCGGTGTCAGGGTGCAAAAACACAGGAAAGTCCTTACCAACTGGTCGATAGCCGAGATTTTTCAGGTATTCCGGAGTTGCGCCGACGATGCACCAGTCCCGCTCTTTCACAGGCAATCCAAGCAGTTCGTCACGAACCGCTCCACCGACAAGGTAAACTTCCATGGCCATGATTCTATCCTTTGCCTCCTGACCGTGCTCCTGAACATGCACCTGTCCCCGAAAATTTTGCGTCGCGCTGCCGGGGCGGCTTGCTTGGTACTGATCATTCTACAGTTGGAAGGTTGCTACTACCTGCAGGCGATCCGCGGCCATTCAGACTTAATGAGTCGCCGGCGTCCAATGTCAGATCTTGTTGCAGACGACGCCACATCAGCCGACCTGAAGCGCAGATTGGCCCTGGTACTTGAAGCTCGCGACTTCGCGGTAACTGAACTGCTGTTGCCAGACAATGACAGCTATCGTTCCTATGTGGATCTCGAGCGGGATTTTGTAGTTTGGAACGTATTTGCCGCACCGGAATTCGCGCTTGAGCCAAAAACCTGGTGTTATCCCGTCGCCGGCTGCGTCGCTTATCGCGGCTACTTCAATGAAACATCTGCCAGGAATCTGGCGAAAGTGCTTGGTGACCGGGGATTCGATGTATCGGTAGGCGGAGTTTCAGCCTATTCGACTCTTGGTCGTTTTTCCGATCCGCTATTGAACACGATGATGCGCTGGTCTGATACCGAACTTGTATCAACACTGTTCCACGAGCTCGCACACCAAAAACTGTATGTCAAAGGCGATAGCACCTTTAACGAGTCATTCGCGACTGCGGTCGCCGAACTCGGCATCGTCCGGTGGCTGGAGGCCCGCGATGAATCGGATCAGCTTGCTTCAGTCATCGATCGAAGAGTTTTGCGCCGATCGCTGATGGAGTTAGTGGCGCCCGCCAGAGCGGCGCTCGAAGTTCTGTATCAGCAACCCATTGATGCCGAAGATATGCGTCGTGAAAAAAGAGAAATTCTGAATAGGTTGTCGGCGAGTGCCGATGCTCTGATTCGCGCCAACGGGGCTCCTGGTGGTAATTGGCTGGCTGCGCCATTGAACAACTCGCGACTGGTGTCGCTCAACCTGTATGAAGGTCATCTAGAAGCCTTTAAGTTGATTGGCGAGGAATGCCAAAGCGACCTTGCCTGTTTCTATTCACGCGCGGAAGGCCTTGCAACAATGTCGCACGAAGCACGAAATTGGATACTGGATCAAATCAAAGACTAATCCAGGCTGGCAACTCTGGGCGGGGTCCCGGCCGCCGCGACGAGCGGCATTTCGTTGGAAATTCGGCTTTGCTGCCCCGTCATCCGCCAGCTAAAAATTGCATCGTCCGTCAAAACCCGGCGAACGTAGTCGCGGGTCTCATTGAACGGAATATTCTCAATCCAAATGCGTGCATCAAGGCTTCCGGTTTCAGGTAACCATGCTTCAACCCGCAATGGGCCAGCGTTGTATGCGGCTGTCGCCAATACACGGTTTTCCGCGAACCTGTAGAACATTTTGTGCAGATAATGTATGCCAAGTCGGATGTTGCTCGACGAGTCCGTTAAAGTAGCCTGACCCTTCCAGGGCATCTGGATTTCGAGAGCCGTGCGACGACCGGTTTCCGGCATTAGCTGCATCAAGCCAATCGCTCCGGCACTTGATCTGATATCAGGCATGAACAGGCTCTCGCTCCGCGCGATGCCATAGACCCAGCTGTAACTGATCCCGGCGTTATCGGCGTGAGTCTCGAACTCATTTCGCCATGGAAGTGGATAACGCACGCGCAAATCATCGAATTGCCCCGCTTTAGCTACCGTCGATATGGCGCGCGAGTGCCAACCCCAACTATCGGCGAGGAGGGCAGCCTGCGTTTTCTCGTCACTATTCATCAATCGAACAGTGTCGTCCCATTCTCCGCGACCACGACCCTCGAGCCCGACGAAAAATAACTCACGTGCCCGTATCAAGTCAGGTCTTTTTTCAATCGCCAAACTGATTTCAGGGTCATGTAGTACAGGCTTTTCCGTCAACGAATAGGGGGCGCTGACCGCATCGGCAGCAAGAAACCCGTAATAGCTGCGTTCATGGGCAAGTGCGTCAAGGATTGCAGTAGCTGCCTCAACACGACCGGTCTCCTGAAGTGCGATGGCTTTCCAGTATTGCCACTCAGCTTTTTGAGCCTCGTCATCCGGCAACGAGTCGACACTGTCCACAACGCCCCGCCAATCACGCTGGATCAGTCGGGCCCTGACCTGCCATTTCCCGGTTTCGATGTCCTGGTCGTCAGCAGCCAACGACGAGAGCAACTTCTCTGCCTGCGGCAATCGTGCACGAGCTGCCCAAAGCGCGATGTGCCGGTTGGTGGCAGACAATTGTTTCTTACTGAAAGAAAATCGACGTGCGAGTTGATGCCAACTGTCGTTTGCAGCTAGCGGGTCGTCAAATGCAAGCCGCTCGACGGCAAACACGAAATGTTTCCTCGTCAATTCGGTGTCGGCGTAGTCTATATAAGCGGCAATAAAATCTGCCGGCTGCGCTTGCGCCTTAATCCACTCGTTGGCTTCATTGAGATATTTCTTATCTATCGAGCCGGCGAGGTAGCGCGCCAACGTAAAGTTCTGAGAAGCGATAGCCAAATTGAATCGGTCGGTATATAGATTCCGATCCAGCAAATCCTGGCTGCGAAGGTGTTCGAACACCGGATCGCATTCGTCAGCCTGGCTATTGCCCACCAACCATAGGTTCTGAGCACGTTTGGTAACTCGATTTTCCTGACCGAGGATGATTTCCGCTTGCAGAGCCAGGCAATCAAGGTTCGCGATTTCGAGGCCCTGATAAAACTGTCGGTAAATGTCCAGATAGTCGGACATTCTGTTTTGCTGCGCCAGGTGCAATGCGTATCGGTAACGTAATTCGCGAGCCGGTTTCAGCACGCCGTACTGATTCAGAAAAGCAATTATCTCCGCATCGTCGGTGAGCTCCAGACGCGCTCTCAGATAAGTCGCGCGAAGATCTGGCCACAGCACATAATCCTTCAGCAACGCTTCGTATTGATGAACGGACTGCCAGTTGCCCTGCTCAACTTCGGCGTGAACTGAACGAAATGCGGCCCGTTGTGAATCCAGGATTTCATCGGCGCTGGCCACGGCCTTTGGCATTACGAACAAACAGAGGAGGGCAGTTAGAAAAGTTTTCGACCTATTATGCATTGCCTAACCATATCGATGACAGGCGCTGCAAGCAATAACCCATCGTTGCGGTGCAGCAGTGGGCAAAAAAAAGGCCAGACATTTTGTCTGGCCCAATTAGTTCTTTTGGCGTCGCGCCGCTACCGGATTTGCAGCATAAGCTGTCGATCTCCACGCCTGACCAGAAGAAACAGAATTCGACTGCCCTCCGCGACTTCCCGTAGTTGGCTCAGATTCCGAACATTGCGGCGATTTGCCTGAATTATAATGTCACCTGCCCTTAAATCTCGCTGGGCGGCGAGACTGTCTGGCTCGACGGCTATGACTTCAACGCCACCAGCTGCAGAGGTCTCGGAGGTTGCAAACTCTGCACCTTGCAAACGAGGGTGGATGCTTGCGCCGCCGATATTCCGTATGGACTGTTGCCCAAGTTGCGCTATTACGGTATTCGACTTGCCACCCCGAACATATTCAATTTTCACATCCTCGCCGGAACCGCGAAGACCAATAGCGTTGGCAAGTTCGCGATTGCTGTCGATACGCTTGCTGTCTACGCCGGTAATAATGTCATCAACACGTAATCCCGCTTCCTCGGCGGCCGATCCCGGCTCAATACCTGTGATGAGGGCGCCGCGGTCAAGTTCGGTGCCAAGTGCTTCGGCACTTTCGGCATCCATTGTTTGAATTGTGACTCCGAGAAGTCCACGCCTGACTTCACCAAAATCCAGAATCTGCCGCATGATCGAGCCGGCGATATGGGAAGGAACAGCAAAACCGATACCGACATTGCCGCCCGTGCCGCTGATTATCGCGGAATTTATTCCGACCAGTTCGCCGCGCATATTGACAAGCGCACCGCCGGAGTTGCCGGGGTTGATCGAGGCGTCAGTTTGAATGAAGTCCTCCAGGCCATCACGGCTGATTCCGGTTCGACCCAGCGCGCTAACGATTCCTGACGTAACCGTATGTCCAAGACCGAATGGATTGCCAATAGCGATAACGAAGTCACCCACCTCGACGAGGTCGGAATCGCCAATTGGCAGATCAGTCAGATTGCCCGGTTCCACCTTAATTACGGCAATATCTGTCGCCGCGTCGGATCCGACGACTTCCGCTT
Organism: Pseudomonadota bacterium; assembly: GCA_027621915.1. GTDB lineage: Bacteria > Pseudomonadota > Gammaproteobacteria > Steroidobacterales > Woeseiaceae > SZUA-117. The sequence goes on along the minus strand of JAQCAD010000035.1, from coordinate 1,297 downwards.
TCAGAGAATTCCCATTGAACAACGACACCTGAATCTCATCCGCGTCCTTGACGACGTGGTGATTCGTCAGAATATAGCCGCGCGCAGCATCAACGATGACGCCCGAACCCGCGCTGGCGATCTCACGGGACGGGTCGCCGTTACCCTGATCCGGAATGCCGAAAAAGCGACGAAACATTTCATCACCGTAAACGGACGATCCCGTGACTGTCTGATTCACCCGGATATTGACGACAGCTGGCGCAGCTCGCTTGACCAGGGGAGCAAGGCTCGGCATGGGTTGGCCATCGACACTGTCCGGAAGTGCTGCCTGCCCGAATGTACCGATCGTTAGTAGCAGACCTGTTACAAGAAAATGGTACGTCTTTTTCATCGTCGGTTTTCCCTCAATCGATGCGTCATTTCACTGGTAACCAACGCAATTCAGTAGCGCACAAGTTACACGCGAAATAATAACCTGTTTGACGCAAGGACAGGCGACAGTTGCCGAAAGTTCCGCCTTTGGACTTGCCTCTCCTGGCCGGCACCTTTGTACAGATGCCGTAGGGGAGGGGAGCGTCGCGCAGGAAATCACGCCGATTGGACGGCAATGCGTCGCGCACTTGCCCTGGGCAGCTTCGCAATTACAATTTCCAATATACCGTTTGCGCTGGTGGCCGAAATATCCTCGGCGTTCGCCGTTTCAGGCAATTTGAATCGTCGATAAAATCTGCCGCTGAAGCGTTCCAGGTGTTGCACGCCCTCCGATTCTTCTGATGTTTTCGAAGTCCGGCTCCCGGACAAACTAAGGACCCCTTTGTCCGTATTGATATCAATGTCCTCCGGAATTACGCCTGGCAGGTCGGCGCGCAATACGAATCGATCCTTTTCCTCAACAATGTCAACAGCAGGCGCCCAGTCAGCAACGCCGTGACTACCATCCTCATTGTTAGTCTGGTCAAATCGTCGTGCCCTGATCTGATCCAGGTCGCGGTGCAGGATATTGACAAGGCTCCAGGGTTCAAACCTGCTTGTATTCATTTCACAAACTCCTTATTTACTCAAGTTTACCGCCTGCCAGGCGCAGTGCGTGACAGGCTCGATTGAGCGAATAAATTGGGTCTGAAAAATTAAATTCAAGGCCACAAATGTGGGTGCAATTGCGCCTGATTCCCGGTCAAAACAAGCCCATTTCGCTTTACTTAATGCCACTAGATGTAGAGCTATGGTCAAATCTGGTGTATGCCGATGAAATCAAGCGGCGACCTGGTTGGGTTGTTCGATCTCTTCTCCGTTCACAAATTTCACGCCTTCAATG